>JBFEJR010000001.1:0-191795 GCA_041553075.1 Woeseiaceae bacterium
GCATGACCGACTCGGCGACCTTGCGAAAGTCCTCGTGCTGCTCCTCGGACATGCCGTCCCGGGCCCCGGACTCCGGCGCGGGCTCCTGTACCTGGGTCAGGCGCAGGAGCTGCTGTTCGAGGCGGTCCTCGACACGCAGCAACGTCGAGGCGATCTCGAGGATGACGCCCTCGCTCGCGATACCGCCCTGCTCGACGACCCGCTTCAGCCGTTCGATTTCGCCGTCGATGTCGCCGCGCAGCTGGCCCAGGCCGAGGACCCCCAGCGTGTCGCTGATCTTCTTCAGCAGCTCGAGCTGCGGCACGAGATCCGACGACTTGTTCATGCCGGTACGCACGAAGATGTCGAGAACGTCCTTGACGCGGCCGAGGTCCTCGCGGATCGCCGCGCCCACGGTTTCCATGAGCCGGGCGCTCGGCGCCGACAGCGCTTCGCGCGCATGTTCGACCTGTTCGTCGCCCGGGATCAGCTCGTCGAGGTTGAACGCGGCCCGAATCCGGCTGATGCGCTCGCCGGCCGTGGTGGATCGCGCTACGTAGTACAGCAGGTTGTTGACCAGGTCTTCGACGGAATGCGTGTCATAGGCACCGAGACCCTCGTCGATGACGAACTTGAGCTGCCGGTCGGCCTGGCCCAGCAGGCGCTTCACCGCCACCGACGTCTCGAGGCCTTCGTTGCGCAGCGATTCGAGCACGCCGCCGACGACCATCCATAGCTGGTACATGTCGTCGCGCGTGGCGGAATGCTCGAGGGCCGCCGCCACCTGCGCCAGCGTATCCAGATGGCGCTCGTTGTCGCCGCCCTTGATCCAGCCCAGCAGGGCGAGCTGGAACTTGGGCCGCAGCCGCTTGGCAACGAGCACCGGGTCTTCGCCGGTCCCCTCGCGCCGCTCATGCCGGTCCTCGGACCGCGACGGCGCGAGATTGAGCAGCAACAGCGTGCCTTCCGAGAGCAAGGGTTCGCCGCGCGCCGCACGCAGGTCGTTGAGCATCGGCAGCAGCACGAGCGCGATGTCACGGCCGCCGCCGAGAATGCGTTCGATATAGATGGGCAGTTGCACCATGGAGCGGGTCAATGCGTCGAGCCCGTCCGCGCGCCCCGTATCGGAGCGCAGCCGTGCGAGATAGTCGCAGCACTTCTCCATTTCCTCGACCAGCAGCGCCGCGCCGTAGGTCTCGGTGATACGCAGCGCACCGCCGGCCTGGTGCAGCAGTTCGGCGGCGCGTGCCAGCGCCGCATTGCCGCCACGCCCGTCGACGCAGTCCTCGAGGGCGAGGTGCGCGTTGCGAAGCGTCTCCATGAGCTCGTCGGCAACGATCGCCAGCGCGCTGACGGCGCCCTGCGCGCCGTCGTCGGCGATTATCTGCTCATGTAATCCGGTGTCGCCCATCATCTGGTCGTCCGTGTCCCGTCTCTAGCCCGTCTTCGCCTGCGGATTCGGCTTGGGTTGCGCCGCGGCCGGGGTCACGTTCGCTCCCGTGCGTTTGAGCGCACTGGCCTGCATCATCTCCGGCGGCAACGTAAATCCCTCAACGGTTTTTCTGAGCTCGGTCGCGAGTTGCGACAGCTTGGAAATCGATGCGGCCGTCGCGCTCGTCGCCTTGCCGGTCTGGCTACCGATCTCCTTGAGGCGTGTCGTGCGTCGCGTCACGTCGGCCGCGGCGCCGGCCTGCTGCCGCGCCGAACCCGAGATGTTCTGTACCAGGCTCGCAATCTGGTTCGAGACCTGTTCGATCTCGTCGAGCGCCGCGCCCGCATTCTCGGCGAGCAGCGCCCCGCCGACCACGTCGGTCGTGCTGCGCTCCATCGAGACGACGGCCTCGTTGGTATCGGACTGAATCGTGCGCACCAGGACTTCGATCTGCTTGGTGGCGTTGGTCGACCGCTCGGCGAGCCGCTGCACCTCGTCGGCGACGACCGCGAACCCGCGGCCGGCCTCGCCCGCCATGGACGCCTGGATCGAGGCGTTGAGCGCGAGGATGTTGGTCTGCTCGGCGATGTCGTTGATCAGTTCGACGATGTTACCGATTTCCTGCGAGCTCTCGCCGAGGCGCTTGATGCGCTTCGAGGTTTCCTGGATCGTCTCGCGAATCGCGTTCATGCCGTCGATCGTGCGCCGCACGGCCTCGCCGCCTTTGTGCGCAACCTCGACCGAATGGCGCGCAACGTCGGACGAGCGCTCGGCGTTGCCCGAGACTTCCTCGATGGACGCCGCCATCGACACGATCGACTCGGTTGCTGCGTTGATCTCCCGGGCCTGGTTGTCCGCCGCCTTGGCCAGGTGCGCCGCCGTATTCTCCGTCTGCTTGGTCGCGGTATCCACCATCAGCGCGGTCTCGTTCACCGTGGCCACCAGCTTGCGCAGTTCCTCGATCGCGAAGTTGAACGAATCGGCGATGGTGCCGGTGATGTCCTCGGTCACGGTGGCTTCGACCGTCAGGTCGCCATCGGCCAGGCTGCCCATCTCGTCGAGCAGGCGCAGGATCGCCTGCTGGTTGCGTTCGTTTTGCTCGGCCTGCTCGCGGGCCATGCGCTCGAATACCGACACCTTCGAATGCAGGCTCTGCAAGAAGACGACCAGGAGCAGCGCGGCGGCGAGCAAGCCGAGTGGAATCCACGGCGCCCTGAGCATTGCCGGCAACAGGCCGTCGCCGTCCGCCGCCTGCAACGCCGAATCGAGCAGGCTTGCGGCGCTTGCCTGCACCTGCGCCCGGGCCGCACCGAGGTCGGCCAGTTCGCCGATGTTGGCCGCCAGTGCGCCGGCCTGCTCCTCGAGGCTCGCGACGACGGCAAGCAGCGGTACGACCGCTGCCTCGCGGCCTTCGTCGTCCAGCGGCCGAATGTCGAGATCCGACGGCTCCCCGTTCAGGCCATTGACCACGGCGCGCAGGAACGCGACGTCATCGGCGATTGCCGTGGCGGCCGCCGAACCGCCGGCCGGCAGCGCCGCGGCCGCCTGCCGCACGCGATCGGCCCGCTGCTGGAATTCCTGGACGGCGGCCGTTGCACCGGTGCGATCGAGCAGCGCATTGGATCCTTCGAGCAAAGCCTGTGCGCCGCTGCCCAGCCGGCGGGCGGCGGCCGTGACGGTCTCGGCCGCCTCGCGCTTCGCCAGCACGGCCGCCGCGCCCGACTCGAGCTGCGTCCAGTCGGCCGCGCTGCCGGGAGCGCCGCCGCGCCTCAGGGTATTGATCCTGTTGACGCTCGTATCCAGCCGGTCGAACGCGGCATCTTCGCCGGCGAGCGCCCGCTCGACCTGCGCGGGCAGCGCCTGCGACAGGGCCGCCAGTTCGGACGAAGACGAACCCGCCCCGCCGCGCCCCTGCAGGTAGACGAGTGCCGCCGCGATAATCAACAGGGCCGCGACGACCCCGGTGACGAGCCTGAACATGGATGCGTTGTCGGTTTTATTGGCCATAATTTTTCGGACCTTTTATTCCGCAGCTGCCTGCAGAAAAAGATTGCTTTCGACGAGGTCGAATAAGTTGAATACGGGCCACGAATCGGCGCCACGCTTGTAGGCCCCGCTGAGATAGCGATCGCAGCGCACGATCGTTTCGGCCGCGTTCTTCGAGAACTCGTGGTCGTTGAAGCGCCGGAAGCCGAGCACCTCGTCGACTACGAGGCCGGCCGGGACTTCGCGGTGGTTCACGGAGATCACGCGCGTGTTGCGCCGCAACGTCGTCCGCCCGCTGCCCAGCAGCAACTTGACGTCGATCAGCGGCAGCAGGTGGCCACGCAGGTTCGCGATGCCGAGCAGCCAGCGCTGTGCGCCCGGGACGCGGGTCATCGCGTCGGGCAGCATCAGCACTTCGCGAACCTGGTCGCGTGCCGCGACGAATTGCTCCTCGCCGATGCGAAAACCGACGCCAACCCACTCTTCCTGGGACCCGCCGGCGCCCTGGCCGGCGTGCGCCGCACGGCTGCGCCGCTCCATCTCCTGGAGCAATGCAAAGGGCTGCTCTACGAGCGACCCGAGATCGGCGGATTCAGCCACTTCAGCCAGCCACCACCGAATTGATCTTGGCAACGAGCTCCTGGTCGGCCACCGGCTTGACGAGGTACTCGACGGCGCCCTGCCGCATGCCCCAGATCTTGTCGGTTTCCTGGTCCTTGGTCGTGATCATGATAACCGGGATGTTCGACGTGGCCGGATCCCGGGTCAGTTTGCGCGTGGCCTGGAATCCGTTCATACCCGGCATCACGACGTCCATGAGAATGCAATCCGGGCGCGCCGTGGCCGCCTGCCGGATCCCCTCTTCACCGCTGTCGGCCACCAGCGTGTCAAAGCCGGCTTTCTCGAGCATGCTCTGGAAGAGATGCAGTTCGGTCGGCGAGTCATCAATGATGAGAACTGTTGCCATCCTGTCGCCCCTAGTTAATCTGGTTGGAAATCGCGCCAAGCAGTTCGTCCTTGGTAAACGGCTTGGTCAGGTATTGCTCGGATCCGACGATGCGCCCCCGGGCCCGGTCGAACAGGCCGTCTTTCGACGACAGCATGATGACGGGGGTGTCCCGGAACGTCTTGTTGTGCTTGATCAGCGAGCAGGTCTCGTAACCGTCCAGCCGCGGCATCATGATATCCACGAAAATCAGGTCGGGCTGGTGATCCGCTATCTTGGAAAGCGCGTCGAAGCCGTCGATCGCGGTAAAAACCTGGCAGCCTTCCTTGGTCAGCAAGGTCTCGGCAGTTCGGCGGATGGTCTTGCTGTCGTCAATGACAAGAATCTTGAGTCCACTCAAGGACCTGGGCGCGTTGCTCGACACCGTTTTTCCCCACGTTGAAAACCGACTTTTACCATATTGACATAACTCCCGCTACGACGCGCGCCACGTTCCGCAAGATCGCCGAATTTCGGGCGCTGGCGGCCGGATTCGCTGTATAGTTGGGCGCTTCGCAGCAAGTGACCGTATCTCAGTTACCGATGGCATCGACCCCCCTCAAAATCGGCATTGTCATGGACCCGATCGGGTCCATCACGCCCTACAAGGACTCCTCTTTGGCCATGCTGCTCGAGGCGGCGCGCCGGGGAGCCGAAATCCATTATTTCGAGCAGCAGGATCTCAGGTTGTTATCCGGAAAAGCGTGGGGCCAGTCCACACTTTTGCAGGTGCGCGACAACCCTGATGACTGGTTCGAATTCGGGGACCGCCGGGAGATCGAGCTCGGGCGGCTCGATGCGATCCTGATGCGCAAGGACCCGCCGTTCGACATGGAGTACGTTTACACGACCTACATCCTCGACCGGGCAAAGCTCGACGGCGCGCTGATCGTCAACGACCCGCTGGCGCTGCGCAACATGAACGAAAAGGCCTACACCGCGTGGTTTCCGGAGATCACGCCGACGACGCTGATCACGCGTTCGATGCGCGAGATGAAGGCGTTCCTCGCGAAGCACGGCCACGTCGTCGCCAAGCCGCTCGACGGCATGGGCGGACGCTCGGTCTTCGTGGTCACGAAGCAGGACAAGAATGCCAACGTGGTCTTCGAAACCCTGACCGAGTACGGCACGCGCTTCGCCATGGCCCAGGTGTACATCCCGGAGATCAAGGCAGGCGACAAGCGCATCCTGTTGATCGACGGCGAACCCGTACCGCATGCGCTCGCGCGGATTCCGAGTGACGAGGACAACCGCGGCAACATCGTTGCCGGCGCGGCGGCGATCGGCCAGCCGATGTCCAGGCGCGATTTCGAGATCTGCGAACAAGTCGGGCCGGTGCTCCGGGACGCCGGCGTCATCTTCGCCGGCATCGACGTCATCGGCGACTACCTCACCGAGGTCAACGTCACGAGCCCGACCGGCATGCGCGAGCTCGACAAGCAGTTCGATCTCAACATTGCCGGCCTGATGTTCGATGCGATCGAACAACGGCTGGGCGGCTGACCGCTCGCGCGCGCATGGCGAATATCCACGTCCCGGTCGATCCGCTTGACGAGTTGCGCCTCATGGCGCCGGCCACCCCCGACCGCCTGCCCGCGATGCTGTTTCTCGCGGCGCTGCTGCACGGCATCCTGATCATCGGCGTGACCTTCAACCCGGAACTCCTCAATCCGTTCGCCGACGCGATCTCCCTCGAGGTCACGATCGTCGCCGACCCGGACCAGCAGATCGACCGGCCCGACGAAGCCGCGTATCTCGCCCAGGCCAGCCAGGAGGGCGGCGGCAACATTACCGACCAGATCCGGCCCTCGGCGCCGCTGCAAAGCGCGATGCCCGCGGACAACCAGGGCCGCGAGGACGGCACGGCCGTGAGCGATGCGAAAACCCATGAGCGGTCGGCGGATGAACTGGTGGCGACCGAGAACTCGAGCGACCGCGAGGTTGCCATCGACCCACGCACCGACCCCCAGCAGCAGGACGCCGTCGCCATCGCGATGGAAGCCGGCGCCGAGACGACCCTGCCGCTGCCGCAGGAGGACGAAGCCAGCTTCCTGCTGACGGATGACGATCCCCAGCAGCTGATCATCTCCGCCGATACCCGCGAGTCGGTCGCCGCCGCCTACCTCGATGCCTGGAAGCGCCGCATCGAGGCCGTCGGCGCCGCCTACCTGCCGGAGCTCGGCGACATCGGCGCGCTCACGGGCAGCCCGACGATGCTGGTCAGGATCAGCGAGGACGGCGAACTCCTCGAGGCCCGCGTCAGCCGCAGCAGTGGTTCCCCGATACTGGACCTCGCCTCGGTCGACATTATCCAACGGGCGGCGCCGTTCGACGAATTCCCGACCGCCATGGCCGAGCAATACGATACCGTCGCTTTCGAGTACAAGTTCCTGTTTGCGGAGCAACTTGTAGAAGACGACTGATGCGCCGATACTGTCCGTATGCATCCGGACGGCTCACTGACAAATCAGCTACTTATTGCGATGCCCGGCATGCTGGACCCGAATTTCAGCACGACCGTAACGCTCATCTGTGAACATAACGACGAGGGCGCGCTCGGCATCGTCATCAACCGGCCGACCACGCTGAAGCTGGGCGGCCTGTTCGAGCAGCTGTCGGTCGAGGACGCCAGCCCCGAATCGGCCGAAGACCCGGTAATGGCCGGCGGCCCCGTCGGCATCGAACGCGGTTTCGTGCTGCACGGCCCCGGCAAGGAATACGAGAGCACGCTGGCGGTATCCGAAGACATCCGCCTGACACTGTCGCGGGACATTATCGACGCGCTGGCGGCCGGCGACGGTCCCGCACAGCGGCTGGTCGCGCTCGGCTACGCCGGCTGGGACGCCGGCCAGCTCGAGGAAGAGATGCTGGCCAATTCCTGGCTCACCGTCCCGGCCGACCCCGAGATCGTGTTCGAAACCCCGTTTGCGGAACGCTGGGGTTCCGCGGCGCGCACGCTCGGCATCGATATCTCGGCCATGCCGGCGGATGCCGGGCACGCCTGAATGCCGCCGGCGGCGACGATTCTCGCCTTCGACTTCGGCCTGCGGCGCATCGGCGTAGCGGTCGGCCAGTCCGTAACCGGCTCGGCAAGCCCCCTCGGCGTGATCGCCAACCGCGACACCGGCATCGACCGCGACGCGATCGCGGCGCTCATCCGCGAGTGGCGACCCGCCGCCCTGGTCGTCGGGATGCCGTCCCATGCCGACGGCACGCCGGGCGAGATGCAGAAGCCGGTACGTGCCTTCATCGACGAACTCGGCGGCTTCGGCCTGCCGGTCGAGACGGTCGACGAGCGCTATACCTCGATCGAGGCCGAGCGTGTTCTCAAGGACGCGCGCGCGGCCGGATCGCGCGGCCGCATCGAAAGGGAAGACATCGACAGCGCGGCGGCTGTATTTATCGCTGAAAGATATCTGGCAAGGTTGTAAAATGCCGCCGCGATGAACGCCGAACCCAAAGAAGTGCGCCAGGACGAAGCCGACCTCCAGATCGACGGCAACGGCAATCTGCGGCACCTGCTGACACTGAAAGACCTCGACAAGTCCCTGCTCGTCGACATCCTCGACGACGCCGAGACCTTCCTTACCAACCCCGGGAGCGTGCCGGCACGCAGCCAGTCGCTTGCCGGCCGCAGCGTGGCCAATCTGTTTTTCGAGCCGAGCACGCGGACGCGCGCCTCCTTCGATCTCGCCGGCAAGCGCCTCGGTGCGGACGTCCTCAACCTCGACGTCAATACCTCCTCGCGCAAGAAGGGCGAGAGCATCCTCGACATGATCTACACGCTCGAGGCCATGCAGGTCGACATCATGGTCGTGCGCGACGCGAGTGCCGGGGTACCGGCCTATATCGCGCGCCACGTGAAGCCGCACGTGAGCATTCTCAATGCCGGCGAATCGGACGTCTCGCATCCGACCCAGGGCCTGCTGGACATGCTCACGATCAGGCAGCACAAAAAGCGTTTCGAGAATCTCGTGGTGGCCATCGTCGGCGATATCCGGCATTCGCGCGTTGCGATGTCGGCGGCGCATGCCCTGTCCACCCTCGGCGTCGGCGAGCTGCGCCTGATCTCCCCGCCGGTACTGGCACCGAACCCGGACGATGTGCCGGAAGCGCGCATTTTCGACGACCTCAGGAACGGGCTCAAGGACGCGGACGTCGTCATGGCGCTACGCATCCAGCGCGAGCGAATCGGTAATCTCGACGGCATTCCCGGCATCGACGAGTACTACGCGAACTACGGGATCAGCAGGGAGAGCATCAAGTTCGCGAAGCCGGATGCGATCGTCATGCACCCGGGGCCGATGAACCGCGGCATCGAGATCGAAGGTGTCCTCGCGGACGGGCCGCAGTCGGTCATCACCCGGCAGGTCCGTAACGGCGTGGCGGTACGCATGGCCGTACTCGATCGAATCAGCAGGACCATCGCCGCGCGGCAGTGACATGGCGCTGACGGCCGCACAGGAACAGGCGCAGGCAAACCGCAACACGATTTTTGTCGAGGACGGCGAGGTTCTCTGGGTCGAGACGTTTGCCGGCGACCAGTTCATTCAACGCATCCGCGCGCCGAAATGCGCCGCGGCCGCCCGGCCCGGCACGTTCGTGCACCTGACCTGCGATGAATCCCTGCCGATGCGCCGGCCGCTCTCGATCATGCGCGTCGGCGACGACTGGATCGAGGTGCTTTACAAGACGGTCGGCCAGGGGCTGCGCCTCCTGTCGAAGAAGCGCCCCGGCGACACGATCAGCGTGCTCGGACCGATCGGCCAGCCTTTTCGCCTGTCGCCGGAGCGCCCGAACGTCCTGCTGATCGGCGGCGGCGTCGGCATCCCGCCGATGGTCTACATCGCCGACTGGATCCGGCAGCACCGCGGCAGCTGGAAGCCGTTCGCCATCCTGGGCTCGGAGATCCCGTTCCCGTTCGAGATGCGGCGCTCGGCGTTGCCGGTCGCCGGCGTGCCGGACGACGTAGCGGCTACGATGCCGCTGCTCGAGGACTGGGGCATTCCCGCGCGCCTCACCAGCCTGCAGGGCTACGAGGGCTGTTTCGACGGCTACGTCACCGTGCTGGCCGATGCCTGGCTTCACGAACTCCCGCAGGCAGAACTCGCCGAGACGGAGATTTTCGCCTGCGGCCCGACGCCCATGCTGCGCGCCGTTGCCGACCTCGCGGATCGCCACGACCTCCCGTGCCAGGTATCGCTGGAAGAGTACATGGCCTGTGCCGTCGGCGGCTGTGCCGGCTGCGCCGTGAAGATCACTACGCCTGACGGCGAGGCCATGAAACGCGTCTGCGTGGACGGGCCGGTGTTCGACGCCGCCACGGTCGTCTGGTAGCTGCCAGCCGGCGGGACTAGCGATATGTCCCTATGGCGCTGCCCTGCCAAGAGGGGCAGATTAGTCAGGTCCAGCCCATACCAGGAGTCGATTCAATGTCTACCCGTCTTGACCTGTCCAAGCTCAGCCTCATGGATGCGCTCGACCTCGCCAAGCTGATCGAGATGGAGGCGTGCCACCGCTACCAGATGTTCGCCCAGCAGCTCGGTCAGAGCGGCGGTTACGATGCCGGCGCTTTCTTTGCCTCGATGGCCGAAAACGAAGCCAAGCACGGCCAGGAACTGGAAGAACGGCGCAAGAAACTGTTCGGTGATACGCCCGCCAAGGTGACGCTGGACGACCTTTACGATGTCGAAGCCCCGGACATGGGCGCACCGCATCGTGGCATGTCGATTGCGCAGGCGTTCGAAGTTGGCGTCGCCTCGGAAAAGAAGGCCTACGATTTCTACGACATGGCGTTGGAAGGCATCACCAACGAAGAGGTTCGGGAGTTGTTTACCGAGCTGCGCGACGAAGAAACCGAACACGTCGAGATGCTGCGCGAGGCCATGGCGAAGCTGCCCAAGAGCGCCAGCCTCGAAACCGAGTTCGACATCGACGAAATGCCGTATCTCTAGAACGTCGTCCGATACCCGGCGCGGCCCACGCACCACGCACCACCCTCGCCCGGGAGGTGCGTGGGAAGCGCTGAATGGCTATCGCGGCTCGAATCAGCCGCCGAAGTTGATCTTCGCTTCGAGGTTGGAGCGCGAATCGGCATGTGACATCGCCTCTTCGAGCGTGATCGTGCCGTCCTTGTAGAGTTGCAGCAGCGCGTCGTCGAAGTTCTGCATGCCCTGCTCGCCCGATTCCTTGTGCGCTTCCTTGACGGCGGAGATGTCGCCCTTGAGGATCAGGTCCTTGATATGCGGCGTGTTCAGCATCAGCTCGACTGCGGCCACCCGCTTGCCGTTGCGGGCGCGCACCAGGCGCTGTGACAGGATGGCTCGCAGGTAATGCGCGAGGTCCATGTAGACCTGGCCATGCTGTTCCTGCGGAAACAGGTTGATGATGCGATCCAGCGTTTCCGGCGCGTTGTTCGAGTGCACCGTGGCAAGCACGAGATGGCCCGTCCCGGCCATGTCGAGTGCCGCACGCATCGACTCGGTGTCACGAATCTCGCCAATCTGGATCACGTCCGGGGCACCCCGCATCGCGCTCTTGAGCGCGCGATGATATGACCGCGTATCCAGCCCGACCTCGCGCTGATTGACGATCGACTGCTTGTTGGGGTGCAGGAACTCGATCGGGTCCTCGATCGTGATGATGTGCGACGAGGTTTTCTCGTTGCGGTGATTGACCATCGCGGCCAGGGTCGTCGACTTACCGGCGCCCGTGGCGCCGACCATCAGGATCAGGCCGCGCTTGAGCATGACCAGTTCCTTGAGCTGCACGGGCATGCCGAGTTCATCGAGCGTCGGCAAATCCGACGTGATGTACCGCAGGACCATCGCAACGTTGCCGCGCTGGTTGAACACGTTGACGCGAAAACGCCCGAGGCCCTCTTCCGACAGCGCAAAGTCGATCTCGAGTTCCCTGTTGAACTCGTCCATCTGCTCCTCGGTCATCAGCTCCATCGCCGCCTGCTTCACCATCTTCGGTGACATCTCGAGCTTGTTGACCGGCATGATCTTGCCTTCGATCTTGATCTTGGCCGGTGCGAACGGCGCAAAGAAAAGGTCGGATGCCTTTTTCTCGACCATCAGTTTGAGCAGCGGTTTGACGTTCATCTATCGGGCATCCCTTTCCGTCAGAAAGTCTGGGCAGTGTCTTCGTCCATGATGTGCAGGCTCTCCGACTGCTGGTCGGCGATCGAGGAATCGCGCTTGCTTTCGAGCTTGACGCGCAGGCGGAGCTCGTTCTTCGAGTCGGCGTTGCGCATGGCTTCTTCGTAACTGATGGTGCCTTCTTCGTAGAGCGTGAACAGCGCCTGGTCGAAGGTCTGCATGCCGAGGCGCGTCGACTTGGCCATGATCTCCTTGATCTGGCCGACTTCGCCCTTGAATATCAGGTCCTGGATCAGTGGCGTATTGAGCATGATCTCCATCGCGGCAATGCGGCCGATGCCGCCTTCGCGCGGAATCAGCCGCTGCGAGACGAATGCCTTGGTGTTGAGCGAGAGGTCCATCAGCAACTGCTGGCGCCGCTCCTCGGGGAAGAAGTTGATGATGCGGTCGAGCGCCTGGTTGGCGCTGTTGGCATGGAGCGTCGCGAGGCAAAGGTGGCCGGTCTCGGCAAATTGAATACCGTATTCCATGGTCTCGCGGTCACGGATCTCGCCGATCAGGATCACATCGGGCGCCTGGCGCAGCGTGTTCTTCAGCGCCATGTGCCAGGAGTCCGTATCGACACCGACCTCGCGCTGCGTGATCACGCAGCCTTTGTGCGGATGCACGTACTCGACCGGGTCCTCGATCGAGACGATATGACCGCGCGAATTCTCGTTGCGATGCCCGATCATCGCTGCGAGCGTCGTCGACTTACCGGAGCCCGTACCACCGACGACGATGCACAGCCCGCGCTTGTTCATCACGACGTCCTTGAGGATCGGCGGCAGCTGGAGTTCCTCGAGCGTCGGGATCTCGGTCGTGATCGTGCGCAGCACGGCCCCGGACATCCCCTGCTGGATGAACGCACTGACGCGGAACCGGCCGATGCCCTTCGGCGCGATCGCGAAATTGCATTCCTTGGTCGCGTCGAATTCCTTGATCTGCTTGTCGTTCATGATGGAACGCACCATCATCGCGGCCTGGTCGCCGTTGAGCGGCGTATCCGTTGCCTTGTGAATCGTGCCGTCGACCTTGATCGCAGGCGGAAATCCCGCCGTGATAAAGAGATCCGAACCCTCGCGTTCCACCATCTTGCGCAGCAGGTTCTGTGTCAGTCGTACGGCTTGTTCGCGTTCCATCTCGTCGACTCCTAGAAGTTCTCTTTGTTGGCCGCCCGGAAGCGCGCCTCTTCCTTGTTGATGAGACCCTTGGTCATCAACTCGGCCAGGTTCTGGTCAAGCGTCTTCATGCCCGCCGCCTGGCCGGTCTGGATCGCGGAGTACATCTGCGCGATCTTGCCCTCGCGAATCAGGTTACGGATGGCCGGTGTGCCGATCATGATTTCATGCGCGGCGATGCGCCCGCCACCGATCTTCTTGAGCAATGTCTGTGAAATCACTGCGCGCAGCGACTCGGACAGCATGGCCCGTACCATTTCCTTTTCCGCCGCCGGGAATACGTCGACGATGCGGTCGATCGTCTTGGATGCAGAACTCGTATGCAGCGTGCCGAACACCAGGTGGCCGGTTTCGGCCGCCGTCAGGGCCAGGCGGATCGTCTCGAGGTCGCGCAGCTCGCCGACGAGGATGATGTCGGGGTCTTCGCGCAGGGCCGAGCGCAGCGCTTCGTTGAAGCCCAGCGTATCGCGGTGGACCTCGCGCTGGTTGACCAGCGATTTCTTGGATTCGTGCACGAACTCGATCGGGTCCTCGATCGTCAGGATATGGTCGGGCTTGTTCTCGTTGATGTAGTCGACCATCGCGGCCAGCGTGGTCGATTTACCGGAGCCGGTCGGGCCCGTCACGAGGACGATCCCGCGGGGGTGCATCGAGATGTCCTTGAAGATCGGGGGCGCGCCGAGATCGTCGAGCGTCAGGATCTCCGAGGGAATGGTCCGGAAGACGGCCGCCGAACCGCGATTCTGGTTGAAGGCATTGACACGAAACCGGGCCAGCTTCGGAATCTCGAACGAGAAGTCGGTCTCGAGGAACTCCTCGTAGTCCTTGCGCTGCTTGTCATTCATGATGTCGTAAACCATGCTATTGACATCTTTGTGCGTCAGCGCGGGCATGTTGACTCGCTTGATGTCGCCATCAACGCGAATCATCGGCGGAACACCGCCCGACAGGTGCAGGTCGGAGGCGTTGTTTTTCACCGTGAACGACAATAGTTGGGCAACGTCGACCGCCATGTTTCTCCCTCGTTGATGGACGCCGGACTTACCATAACCCGGACCGATATTGAGCCTAGTATAGCGAAGCAACCGGACTAAAACGTGATTGGAGTCACGGAAAACTTAAGCTTGCTCAGTGATTTGCTGAGCAAGGCGGCTGTCGAGGCGGGACGCGACCCCGCCGCCGTCCAGCTCCTGGCCGTGAGCAAGAAACAGCCCCTCGCGAAGATCCGTGCGGCTTATGCCGCCGGGCAGCGCGATTTCGGCGAGAACCTCGTCCAGGAGGGCCTCGAGAAGATCGCCGCGCTGGCCGATCTCGGGATTACCTGGCACTTCATCGGCCACCTGCAGAGTAATAAAACACGCGCCGTCGCAGAAAACTTTGACTGGGTGCACACAATCGACAAACTGAAGACGGCCCGGCGCCTGAGCGAGCAGCGCCCGCCCGGGCTGCCGCCCCTGCAGGTGTGTATCCAGGTGAACGTGGACGACGAGGCGTCGAAGTCGGGCGTGGCCCCGGATGACCTGCCCGAACTGGCGTCAGCCTGCACGGAGCTGCCGCGGCTGCGGCTGCGCGGGCTGATGTGCCTGCCCGCCATTCGCGACGGGTTCGAAGCGCAGCGCGAGCCCTTCGCAGCATTGCGCCGGCTGGCCCAGAAACTGCGGCAACTGGGGATCGAAACGGATACGCTATCGATGGGTATGACCGACGACTACCGTGCGGCGGTTTTCGAAGGCGCGACGATCGTCAGGATCGGTACGGCGCTGTTCGGCGAACGAAGGTAGATACAGTATGGATTACGGCAAAGTCGCTTATGTCGGCGGCGGCAACATGGCGCGGGCCCTCGCGGGCGGCATGCTCGCGGCGGGCTACGAGCCTCGCCACCTGCTGATTTCGGAACCGCTGGAGGCGCAACGCGACGTGCTCGCCCGGGAACTGCCGGGTACCGTAATCCTGGAGCGCAACGAGGATGCCGTGCGCGACGCGGAGTGCATCGTGCTCGCCACCAAGCCGCAGATCCTGAGCGCGGTCTGCAAGCCGCTGGCGCCGATCGTGCAGGGAACGCGGCCGCTGGTCATCTCGATAGCCGCCGGCGTGCGGGCCGTTGACATCGAGGAATGGCTGGGCGGCAACCTGCCCGTCGTACGTGTCATGCCGAACCAGCCTGCGCTCCTGCGCCTGGGCATTTCCGGCCTGTACGCCAACGCGCACACGTCGCAACACCAGTTGCGCGCCGCCACCAACATCATCTCGACGACCGGTCCGGTCGTCGCGGTCGACAGCGAGGAGGACATCGACACGGTTACCGCGGTATCGGGTACCGGGCCCGCCTATTTCTACCTGCTGGTCGACATGCTCGTGAAAGCGGCGGTCGAACTCGGCCTCTCCTACGACGACGCGCTGGCACTCGTCCTCGAGACGGCGCGCGGCGCCGGCGAGATGGCCGAGCAGTCGGGCGAGACCATGGACTCGCTGATCGCGCGCGTGCGCTCGCCCGGCGGCACGACGGCCGCCGCGTTCGACTACCTCGATGGCACGGATTTCCGTGCTATCTTCACGGCAGCCGTGGTCGCGGCGCGCGATCGCGCCGTGGCACTTGCCGACCAGGCCCACGCGAAAGGAAAGGATTAGCCATGCCGTCCAATGTTGCCGACGCGTTGTCGTTCATCGTTGGATCGATAGGCCAGCTGTACGCTTACGTCCTGCTGCTGCGCCTGCTCCTGCCATGGTGCGGGGCCGATTTCCACAACCCGATTGCGCAGGCGATTCTGAAAATCACTTCGCCGCTTGTCGTTCCGCTGCGACGGGTCATCCCGGCGATGGGCCGCATCGATACCGCAACCCTGCTCGTGGCCTTTTTCGTGCTCTACGTGACCCTGTTCCTGATCGCGCTGATCATGCAGCTGGCGGTAGGCGCGGCGTACCTTGCCATCTCGAGTGCCGCTTACATCCCGCTGCTCATCCTGCGGCTGTTTTTCTTTCTCGTCATCGTGCGCGTCATCCTGAGCTGGGTCGCCCCGGGCGGCTACAACCCGGCGATCGCCCTGATCGGCACGCTCACCGACCCGGTGCTGCGGCCGTTCCGGCGGATCATCCCGCCGCTCGGGGGCTTCGACCTGTCGCCCATCCTCGCGATCATCCTGGTCGGCGCCTTGATCCGGATCGTGCGGGGACTGGTGCCGTTTGCGGTGATGTGACGCGCCTCCGCCAGGGCCTCGGCCGGGCCCACCCCCGTAGGCGGCAGGACCCGGCGGCTTCTCGTCAGAAACCGCAGAAATAGGCTATAGTCGATTGACTCAGCAAGGAGTCGTTCCATGACCTCGGTTAGAACCCTTGTCTCTCTCCTGGTACTCGCGCTGCTCGGCGCGTGTGGCGGCCCCGGCGATTCGGCGGCCGTGCCGCGGGCGCAGCCGGCGGGCGCCACTTCGGCCGACATCGGCGATTACGTCGTGCACTTCAGTGCCCAGTCAACCGATCAACTGGCCCCGGAGATTGCGCGCGCGTACAACATCCTGCGCAGCAAGAACCGTGCAATGTTGAGCGTTTCGATCATCAGGAAAGCCGACAACACGCCGGTTTCCGGCGCGGTAACGGTCAGGACCGCCAACCTGACCGGCCAGCTCAAGAACGTCACGATGCGCAAGATCGAAGAGCCCGGTGAGTCGGTCGCGATCTACTATATCGGGGAGACCCCGGTGGCCAACCGCGAGACGCTGGTATTCGATATCAGCGTGCGCCCGGAAGGCGAAACGACGGTTTCCGAGGTGCGTTTCAAGCGCGAGTTCTTTACCGGCTCGTAACGCGGGCGAAGCGCACGAGCGGCTGGTAACGGGCACCGGGGTGCCCGTTTTTGGTGATTGGCCAATACCGCAAAATTACCCGGAAAAAAAGGCCTATTTGCGGTTATCACGCCGCGTAAAAAGTGTTATCGTCGCTGCGCTTTCACGGCGGGCAATTGCCCGTTTCTTTATTTCTCAGGAGTTAGTCTTTCATGGCAGCGAATACCAAAAAGCCACCAACCAAGTCCGAAATTTTTGCCAAGATCGTCGCGGACACGGGGCTGACCCGCAAGGACGTTGCGGCCGTTTTCGAATCACTCAACGGGCAGATCAAGAAGAACCTCGGCGGTCGTAGCGCGCCGGGCATGTTCACTCTCCCCGGGCTTCTCAAGATGCGCGTCGTGAAGAAACCGGCGCGGCCAGCTCGCAAGGGCGTCAACCCGTTCACGGGCGAGGAAATGATGTTCAAGGCCAAGCCCGCGACGAAGGTCGTCAAGGTATCGGCGTTGAAAGGCCTGAAAGACATGGTCTGACGCTTCGGCGGCGCGCCTCGAGCGCGCTCAGATGCTGAAAGAAGCCGGGCATCGCCCGGCTTTTTTTATTGCTGCTCGGCGATAAACGCCATGATCGCCTGGCGCAACTCGGTCAGGCGGCCGTGGAAGAAATGCTCGCCGCCGTCGATGACCAGCAACTCGGGACCCGGCTCGAGCGAGTTGACCCAGGCCACGGTTTCCTCGACGTCGACCAGTTCGTCCTCATCGCCCTGCACCACGAGCCACGGACAGTCGGGCTGCGACTCGAGCCCGCTCGCGAACCGGCTGATCGCCGGTGCAACGCTGATCAGCCCGTCCACGTGGGTCGCCACCGCCGCCTTGACCGCGATCGCGGCACCGAACGAGAAGCCCGCGAGCCAGAGCGGGAAGGCCCCGTGCCGGGAGCGCATGAATTCGATCGCGGCCAGGGCGTCGTCGAGTTCCCCGACGCCGTTGTCGAATTGCCCTTCGCTGAGTTCGGTACCGCGGAAGTTGAACCGCAACACCTCGAAACCGGAGCGCACAAACGCGCGCGCCAGCGTGTGCGCCACCTTGTTGTGCATCGTCCCGCCGTGCTGCGGATGCGGGTGACAGACGACGGCAGCACCGGCCAGCGCACCCTCGCCCGGACGCTCGAGAACGGCCTCGAGCCTGCCCGCGGGGCCGTCGATAAACAGCTTTTCATTGACCGGGTGTTTCGACATCGCGGTTTTCGCTGTAAAATTATGACCTTATGTTTATCGTGGTGGCGTCATGAACGACAGCATGAAGCTCGAAGCACAGTATTGTGCACACAATTACCATCCCCTGCCCGTCGTTCTGGCCCGCGGCGCGGGCGTTTTCGTCTGGGACGATGCCGGCAAGAAATACCTGGACATGATGAGCGCCTACTCGGCGGTGAGCCACGGCCATGCCCATCCGCGGCTCGTGAAACTCGTCCGCGAACAGGTTGCCACGCTGAACATCGTGTCGCGCGCGTTCTATACGGACCGCCTCGGACCGTTCCTGGCGCGCGCGTGCGAGCTGACCGGCATGGACATGGCGCTGCCGATGAACACGGGTGCGGAAGCCGTCGAAACGGCGATCAAGGCAGCGCGCAAGTGGGCCTACACGGTCAAGGGCGTCGCCGCCGACAAGGCCGAGATTATCGCCTGCAACGGCAATTTCCACGGGCGCACGCTCGCCGCGGTGGCGATGTCGGACGAACCGCAGTACCAGCGCGGATTCGGCCCGTTCCCGCCCGGTTTCCTCAATGTCGAGTACGGCGACATCGACGCGCTCGCTGCGGCGATCAATGAAAACACGGCGGCATTCATCGTCGAACCGATCCAGGGCGAGGGCGGCATCGTGATTCCGCCGGCGGGCTACCTGCGCGCCGCGGCCGAGCTGTGCCGCCGACACAACGTCCTGTTTATTGCCGACGAGATCCAGACCGGCCTGGGACGGACCGGCAAGCTGCTCGCCTGTCAGCACGAGGACGTCGAGCCGGACGGGCTGATCCTGGGCAAGGCGCTCGGCGGCGGCATCCTGCCGGTTTCCATGTTCCTTGCCCGCCGCGATGTCATGGAGGTCTTTACGCCGGGCGACCACGGCAGCACGTTCGGCGGCAATCCCCTCGGCGCAGCCGTGGGCCTCGAGGCGCTCAACATTCTGATCGATGACGACCTCGCGCAAAACAGTGCCGCCATGGGTGCATACCTGCTCGAGCGGCTGCGGCAGATCGAGAGCCCGGTGATCCGGGAGGTTCGCGGCCGCGGACTGTTCATCGGCGTCGAGATCGATCCGGAGTACGCGAACGCCCGGGCGATCTGCGAGGCCCTGATGGCGCGCGGACTCCTCAGCAAGGAGACGCACGAGACGGTCGTGCGCCTGGCGCCGCCGCTGGTCATCGGTAAAGCCGAAATCGACTGGGCGATCGAGCAGATTCGCGAGGTCATCGCAGCAATCGACGAGGTGCGCCTGGCCTCCTAGGCGACAGCAATGACGGGAAGGAAGACCACATGCCTGAACTGACTGCCCTGCACATTGCCATGCTGGTCGCCGCCGTGGCCGTCGGCGCGACCGCGGCATGGGTGCTCCGCGGCAACCGGTCGGCCCGGGAAAAAGCCGCAGTCAGCGCGGGGTGGCAGGAGCAGATCGACGCGCAACGGCGCGAGCACGAGCGTCTCGTCGACCAGAACAAGAGCCTGATGGACCAGGTAAGCCAGTTCAAGGCACAGCACACCGACGCCAAGAACCGCGCCAGGGAGCTGTCCGTCGTAGTCCAGGAAGCCTTCCAGCGGCGCGACGAACTGCAGCGCGAGATCAAGGACATTCGCGGCAACCTCGAAACGGTGCTCAGCGAACGCGACCAGCTGGCGGTCAGCGTGCAGGCACGCAGTGACGACGAGGACCTGCTGCGCCAGAAGGACCAGCGCATCGAGAAGCTGACGACGGAACTCAAGAACTGGCAGAACCGGCTGCCGCCGCTGATCGAGCGCTTCCGCGTCCGCAACGAGGAAGCCGAGCGCCTGGAGGCGGAACTCGCAGACGCGCGCGAGCGCATCCTGGAACTCGAGCGTCCCCGTGAGGCCGACGGGACCCATATCGAGGCGATGCAGCATCCCGGGGAGCTGACCGCGGGACGGGACGCCTGCAACGATGCCGCAGACGCAAGCGCGACCGGGGTCGATGCCGCGCCGGGGAATGGCGGTGCACCGCTCGTCGACGACGATGACGGCGCTTACCCGGCGGCGCCTCGCGACGACCTCAAGATGATCAAGGGCGTCGGCCCCGCGATCGAGAAGACCCTGAACGAACTCGGTATTTTCAGCTTGCGGCAGATCGCCGACATGAGCGAATACGATATCGACCGGGTTGCGCGACGGCTGAAAGGTTTCCACAGCCGTATTCACCGTGAAGACTGGATCGGCCAGGCACGGACCCTCCTCGACGAAGCGGCGCGCGCCTGACAGTCCGGTGCGCGCTTAGCGCCGCATCGCGGCCGGTTCTTGGTGACCGGGCTAGCCGGTCTCGTCGGGCGACGTCAGTTTGACCAGCTCGATTTCGAATAGCAGGGTCGCGTTCGGCGGCACGGGCGGTTTGCCGCGCTCGCCGTAGCCGAGTTCGGGCGCGATGCGCAGTTCGCGTTTCTCGCCGACCAGCATGCACGTAACGCCGAGGTCCCAGCCGGCAATCACCTGCCCGGCGTCGATCTGGAACTGGAACGGCTGCGTCCCGCCCGACGACCAGATCTCGGTACCGCGGCCACCCTCGGCAGTCTCGTCGTAGAGCCACAGCGTCGTATGGACGTCGGCGTAGTCCTTGCTCCGGGCGGCGCGGCCATAGCCGCTCTTCGTGACCTTCGCGACGAGCCCGTCCTGGATCTGGACGATCCCGTTGTCATCCGGCTGCGGACAGGTGGCGGCCGCCGCGGTGCCGGCCGCATCCGCGTCCGGTGCGTCGGCCTGCTTGCCACAGGCCGCGAGACCGAGTGCGGGCACCAGCACGGCGATGAGTGTGTACGGCTTCATGCGGACGTCTCCTCGAAATCCAGGGATGCGGAGTTGATGCAGTATCGCAGGCCCGTCGGCCGGGGGCCATCGTCGAACACGTGGCCGAGGTGCGCACCGCAGGCCGCGCACGCGACTTCCGTGCGTGTCATGCCGTGGGATTCGTCGGTGCGGGTGCGGACGGCCTCGCCCGCGAGCGGCAGCCAGAAACTCGGCCAGCCCGAGCCCGAATCGTACTTGTGCTCGGAGCTGAACAGCGGTGCATTGCAACAGACGCACCGGTAGGTCCCGTCGTCCTTGTGGTTCACGTACTTGCCCGTGAACGGGCGCTCGGTAGCCGAACACTGCGTCACGCGGTACTGCTCTTCGCTCAGCTTTGCCTTGAGCGCCTTCTCGTCCGGTTTAGCCATGGCCTCCGCCTGCCTCGATATCGACCAGCAACTTGTTCATACGATGCACGTACGCCGCCGGGTTGTCGAGCTCGGAACCCTCGGCCAGCAAGGCATGATCGAGCAGGATGTGCGACAACTCGTCGAAGCGCTGCTCGTCGGTCTCCCCGGCGAGCCGCCTGACCAGGGCGTGCTCGACGTTGATCTCCAGGATCGGCCGGGTGTCGGGCAGCTGCTGCCCGGCCGCCTCGAGCATGCGGCGCAACTGCGGGCTCAGGTCGTCGTCTCCCGACACCACGCAGGCCGGCGAATCGACGAGGCGCTGGCTGACGCTGACCTCTGCAACCCTGTCCTTCAGGACCTTGCGGATCTTCTTGAGCAGCGGCTTATGCTCCTTGTTCATCGCCTCGCGCGTCAGCGCTCCTTCGCCCTCGGGCAGGTCCAGCCCGGAGCGGGCAATGTCGACCAGCGCCTTGCCGTCGTACTCGCGCAGGGCGTCGACGAACCACGGGTCGATTCGGTCGGTCAGCAGCAACACCTCGATGCCCCGGTCCCGCAGCTGTTCGAGGTGCGGACTCGCCAGCGCCGTCGCATGGTTCTCGGCCAGGATGTAGTAGATCTTGTCCTGGCCCTCCTGCATCCGCTCGACGTAGTCCGCGAGGGACTGGTCCTGCGCGTCATTGCCGGTATGCGTCGTCGCGAAGCGCAACAGTCGCGCCAGCTTGTCCTTGCTGGCGAGATCCTCGATCACGCCTTCCTTGAGTACCTGGCCGAACTCGCTCCAGAACTTGCCGTAGTCGTCGCCACTGGCCAGCTTCGACAACATGTCGAGGACGCGCTTGGTCAGGGCGCTGCGCATCGCCGCGAGGTCCGGGTTCTGCTGCAGGAGTTCGCGGGACACGTTGAGCGGCAGGTCCGAGGCGTCGACGACCCCCTTGACGAACCGCAGGTAGAGGGGCAGGAACTGCTCGGCGTCGTCCATGATGAAGACGCGCTGCACGTACAGCTTGAGGCCGCGCGGCGCCTCGCGATTCCAGAGGTCGAACGGTGCGTTCGCCGGGATATACAAGAGGCTCGTGTACTCGCGCTTGCCTTCCACGCGGTTGTGGCTCCAGGTCAGCGGATCCGCGAAGTCGTGCGACAGATGCTTGTAGAATTCCCGGTACTCGTCGTCGCTGACCTCGGTGCGGGGCCGCGTCCACAAGGCCGTTGCCGAGTTGACGACCTTATCCTCGTCTTCACCCGCGACGCGCAGCGTCACCGGGAAGCCGATATGGTCGGAATACTTGCGGATCAGCGTCTCGATGCGGTATCCCTCGGTGAATTCCGTCGCGTCTTCGCGCAGGTGCAAAATGACGCGGGTGCCGCGCTCCTCGCGGTCGATGTCCTCGATCGTGAACTCGCCCTCGCCGTCCGATTCCCAGCGCACTCCCTGCTCTTCGCCGGCACGCCGGGTCTCGACCGTTACCTTGTCGGCGACAATGAACGACGAGTAGAAACCGACGCCGAACTGGCCGATCAGCTGTGCGTCATGCTGCTGGTCGCCCGTCATCTTCCCGAGAAACTCGGCCGTGCCCGAGCGGGCGATGGTGCCGAGATTGTCGATGAGTTCCTGGCGGGACATACCGATGCCATTGTCGACAACGGCGAGCCGGCGCTGATCCTTGTCGAGTTCGACGCGTATCGTGAGCTCGTCGTCGCCGCGCAGTTCGGGCTGCGACAGCGCCTCGAAGCGCAGCTTGTCAGCCGCGTCCGAGGCGTTGGAAATCAGCTCGCGGAGAAAAATCTCCTTGTTGCTGTACAGGGAATGGATCATCAGCTTGAGCAGCTGACGAACCTCGGTCTGGAACCCCAGGGTTTCTTTGGTATCGGTCACGCCCGCAATCTCCTGCCCAAAGGCAGTGACGATGGGGCTTAGGCGAACGATTTCAAGGTCGGGGAGGTAACGGCACGGTACAGGAGGACCGCGACCAGCACGGTCGACGTGCCGAGAGCCAGCATCGGATTCAGCAACGCGAGCCAGATCCCGCCGGCAGAAGCCGCCAGCAGCAGGACGGCGCGGCACAGGCCGAGGACGGCCTTGCGGACACGTTCCCAGAGCAACCCGCATGCACCGTACAGGTCATCGAGGTCGTCAAGGTATTGCAGCAGGCGTTCCATGTCGGCAGGCTACTTGACGATGCTCAGCAGCGGGCCCGCGCATTCCGGATCGCCACCCTGCGCATCGCCGTCGTGCATCGCCGCGTTATTGGATTCCTTGGCATGCGCGATGGCGCGGTGAAACAGCTCCCAGCGCTGCCGGGCCGACTCGTTCTTGAGTCCGTCAATCGGAGAGTCCGTTTTCTTGAGCTCGTTTGACATACTTCGTGCGTCTTTTGGGTTGTTGATTTCGACTATAGGTTCGGGACGTGTCTCGCGCTGTGAGACCGATCACAGCTTGCCCCACGAAGCGTCGAATGGCGGCGCGAATGTGCGAAAACAAGACGCAGTTCCAGTTTGCGCGGGGCAGCAATTCACAGTCTTCGATGCAAGCTGCCGGGTACGTGGCGCGCCACGAAAAACGCCGGCATCAGCCGGCGTTTCGAGAGCGGGCCAGCGCTTGCTAGTCCTTGTCGTCGGTGGATTCTTTTGACCAGTTGCGGCGCACCTGGTCGGTCCACTCGCGGTAGCCCTTCCACGAGTACAGCGCGGGGTCGATGCCATTGCGGCGTCCGCGGGGCGCAGGCGCTTTTGAAATCCAGCGCCGGTACTGCTGCCAGCCATCGGCATCGTTCGCCGCGGGCTCGGCGGGAGCGAGCGGCGCCTCTGCCGCGCCGGGCTCGGATTCGGCTTCCTTTCCGAACGTCTCGTCCCACCTCAAGTGTTTGCTGTCTGGCATTGCCTTGCCCATCCGATCCTTTCAACAAATGTTAAAAGGCATGCCGGCCGATTCACAGGAACTGCATCACAGTGCCGAATGGCTGTTTTCAGTTAAAAAACAATGGGTTAGTTCCCGTTTTTACTTAATGACGTAGCACGGGTGGTATTCGCTGCGTGAAATCTTCATGCGATGCTGGGCAATGAACTCGGCCAGCAGTTCGTCCAGGAGACGCATGATGCGGCGCGAGCCGCTGATCTCGAAGGGCCCATGCTGCTCGATCAGGGCCGCCGTGTCCTCGCGCACGTTGCCCGAAACGATCCCGGAGAACGCGCGCCTCAGGTTGGCCGCCAGCTCGTGGCCCGGCTGGTCGTCGGCGATGCGCAGCGCACCCATCGATTCGTGGTTTGCCGTGAACGGCTGCTGGAAAGCGTCGGCGACCTTCAGGCGCCAGTTGAAGTAATAGGCGTCGCCGTGCCGGTTGCGAAAGGCGAGTACGTCCTCGAGCTGGCGATTGACCTCGCGCGCCACCGCGCGCGGCTTGTCGATGATGATCTGGTAGCGGCTCTGCGCCTCGGCGCCCAGCGTCGCCCCGATGAACTCGTCGATCTTGCGAAAATACGGCTCCGCCGAGCGCGGCCCGGTCATCACCATCGGAAACGGGATACCGGCATTGTCCGGGTGCAGCAGGACGCCCAGCAGGTACAGGATCTCCTCGGCCGTCCCCACGCCGCCCGGGAACACGACGATGCCATGCCCGACCCGCACGAACGCTTCGAGCCGCTTTTCCATGTCGGGCATGATCACCAGGGAGTTGACGATCGGGTTCGGCGATTCGGCGGCGATGATGCCCGGTTCCGTGATGCCGACGTAGCGCCCGCGACGGAAGCGCTGCTTGGCATGCCCGATCGTCGCGCCCTTCATCGGGCCCTTCATCGCCCCCGGGCCGCAACCGGTACAGACGTTGAGTCCGCGCAGGCCGAGTTCGTAGCCGACCTTCTTGGAGTAGTCGTATTCCGTGCGGCTGATTGCGTGGCCACCCCAGCAGACGACGAGGTTGACGCGCGCCGGCAGCTTCAGCAGCTGGGCGTTCCTGACGATATGAAACACGGCGTTGGTGATGCCGTCGGACGTCGCGAGGTCGAAGCGCCCGCTGTCGAGGATGTCGTTGCGCGTGAACACGACGTCCCGGAGCACGGCCGAGAGCAGCTCGCGCGTGCCGCGGATCATCCGGCCATCGACGAAAGCCTCGCCCGGCGCATTGTGCAGCGTGACCTTGAGGCCCCGGTCCTTGCGAATGAAACCGACCTCGAAGTCCCGGTAGGTATCGAGCAGCAGGCGCGCATCGTCGATCTCGATGCCGGAGTTCAGCACGGCAAGCATGCAGCGTCGCAGCAGCGGGTACAGGCCGCCCGAACCGCTGCTCTTCAGCTGGTCGACCTCGAACTGGGACAGGACCTCGAGGGTGCCCTCCGGCCAGATCTCGGCATCGATGAATTCTTTCGACATCTAGGGCCGAATTTCGATGGGCGTGTTCTCGCTGGTCATCAGCCAGATATCGATCATGTCGGAGTTGGAAACTGCAATGCAGCCGTTGGTCCAGTCCTGGGTCCGGTAATAGGCTTCCGAACGCGTCGGGACGTTGGGTTGTCCGTGAATCATGATGGCGCCGCCGGGCTCCACCCCCATCGACTCGGCCTCGCGGCGGTCTGTTGCGTCGGGGTAGGAAATACCGATCGACAGGAAGTAGTCGCTGTTCGGGTTGCGCCGGTCGAGGAGGTAGCGGCCTTCGGGCGTCTTGAAGTCACCCTCCTTCTTCTTGTCGCCAACCGGCCGGATACCGAGCGCCACCCGGAACGTCCGCAGGATCTCGCCGTTCTGCAGGAGATGCAGCTTGCGCGCCCCCTTTTCTATGACCACGAAATCGGCCACGGGAAACTCGCCGGCCTGGATAAATGCCGGCATCAGCAGCAGGAGCAGAACGGTCGCCACGGATTTCATGGGCCAAGCCTAGCAAAACTCGGTCACGGGAAAAAAGCTCTGCTTCACACATTCCTGCCCGCGATCCAGCCGATGGCGAAGCCGATCGCACCGGCCACCAGCGTATAGAGGGGCAGGAACCGGAAAACCCGATCCGGGTCCCGGGCGTCGCTGAACATGTCGTTGAGGTTGACCGCGTACGCGTAGTGCAGGTACGCCGCGAGCCCCAGCGCCGGGATGGCGAAGCCGAGCGTGCCCAGTGGCATCCGCATGCCGGCGCCCGACCAGCGCCCGTTGCCGCGCCGCAGCGTCTCGAACGACAGTGCGACCAGCACGGCGAGCGGCACGAGATTGCGCGCGACCCACGGACCGCTGGCCTGCACCTTTGCAAACCACAGCGCGGCCGCCAGCGCCAGCAGCAGGACCGGCAGCAGGCGCACGACCAGGTAGCGAGTAGCGGCATCCATCGCCTATTCCGCCGCGTCGACCAGGACCGGAATCCGCACCGTGGTGCCGGGCCGCACGCTGTGCAGGTCGAGTGCCGGGTTGTATTGACGGAACAGCCAGAGCGGCACCTCGTAGCGGCGCAAGGCGACGATCCAGATCGATTCGCCCGGCTGGATCGTGTGCTCGATGCTGTCCGCGATGATGTGTTTGCGAAAGAAGCTGTCCTGCTGGGCGCGATGGTAGGCGACCCGGCGCTGCTCGAACGTCAGGGCGTCAACGGTGCCGAGATCGAGCCGCAGCCGCTGGCCGACCTCGACCGGCGTACGAAACGCGAGGCCGTTGAGGTCGCGCAGGCGCTGCGTCCTGATCTCGAGCCAGTCGCCGAAATGGCCGAGCGTTTCGAGCGGTTGCACCTCGATCGTCTGGTCCGCGGCAACCGCATAGTCGCTCGGATCGGACAACAGCTCCTGCTCAGCGGCCA
Organism: Woeseiaceae bacterium; assembly: GCA_041553075.1. GTDB lineage: Bacteria > Pseudomonadota > Gammaproteobacteria > Steroidobacterales > Woeseiaceae > UBA1847. The sequence continues at coordinate 26,660 of JBFEJR010000001.1, forward strand.
CTGCCTCGGGGATCACGGTGGCGGGCTCGGCCTCGGGCTCGGGCTCGGGCTCGGGCGCGAGTACGGCGGCGGCCACCACGGGTGCCTCGGGCAGCGGGCCGGCGGCGGGCAGCCGCAGGCGCTGGCCGGCGCGGATGCGGTGGCGGCTGCCGAGCTGGTTCAACGCGACCAGGGTCGAGACGCGCGTGCCGTAGGCTTGCGCAATCTCCGAGAGCGTGTCGCCGCGGGCCACCGTGTGGAACAGGTCGGGGAGTTGCTCGGCGAACACCACGTCGCCGGGCAGGCTCGCGACGAGCTCCGCCAGCGGCGCGCGCGTGGCGCTGACCGGCAAGCGCAGCTCGTAGCCGCGCGGCAGGTACTTGCTGCCCTCCCAGACCGTCGCCTGCAGCGCCGGGTTATGCCGGATGATCTGCTGCCGCGGCACGCCGAGGGCCGCGGCCAGTCCGTCAGCCGGGACGTAGCCCGGGAGTGCGACGGTCGCGTAATCCGTAGCCGGCTCCGGCACGACGTCGGCAAAATACGCCTGCGGATCCTGGTCGATCGTTTTCGCGGCGAGGAAAGCCACGTAGAAATTGCGCGATGCAAAGCCGAACGTGCGGCCGTCGTAACGGCGCAGGATGTCGACCAGCGCATCGTCCCCGTACTGCCGCATTGCCCGCCGCACGCCGGCCAGCCCGTGGTTGTAAGCCGTGATGGCCATCGGCCAGTTGCCCGTGAGCGAATAGTTGTATGCCAGCAGCCTGGCAGCGGCCCGGGTCGCGGCGTACGGATCATTGCGCTCGTCGACCACGTGATCGACACGCATGAAGCGCCGCCCGGTGCTGCGCGTGAACTGCCAGATGCCCGAGGCCCCGACGTGGGAGCGGGCCTCCGGGTTGTACGACGACTCGACGTGCGGCAGCGCCGCAATCTCGAGCGGCACGCCCTGTGCCGCGAATTCGGCATGAATGTGGGCGCGCCAGCGCCCGGCACGCTCGAGGCTCCGCCTGAAGCGCTCACGCAGGCCCTGCTGAAAACGGATGCGCCCGGCCGCTGCCGCCAGCGTTTCGCCGGTCACGTCCGCCGGCCACAGGGACAGGACGCGCTGCTCCGCGGCGCTCAGGCCATCGCGTTTGCCGTCGGCCAGTGCCTGCAGTACGGCGCGCAGCTCGCGGCGGCGGCGCTCCACTCGCTGGTTGCGTTCGCGGCGGGACAGGTCGGCCGGGACCTCGAGGCGGTCATAGACGATCGACAGGTCGCGGCTGTCGTGGAGCACGCCCTCGTCGGTCGAGTACTCGCTGAAGACCGCGATCCAGAAGTCGACGTCGGGCTGCAGCTCGGCGGGTTGCGGGAACAAATCGTCGGCCCGGGCGGTCACGGCAAGCAAGCCCAGCGCGAGCAGCCGGAGACAATAACGACTTGTCATTTGAAATAATTCAGGTTTCAATCGCAAATCTTTGAATAGTTCACGGAAAGTTTAGGCATTTTGCCGTAGTTTCACCTTTATATGAGTGCTTTCACCCGACAATCCGTGCTGTCCCCGACAATGCTGGTGCTCCTGGCACTGGCCTGGTGCGGTGGTGTGGCCGGCAGCGCCGTGGCCGGCGAGACCGCGGTCGAACCCTCGGGTAGCGGCATCGACCTGATTCAGGATACGACCGACGACGGCGACGACCGTTCCAGCGAAGCCTCGGCGGCGGCCGAGGACATGGTCGACGCCGTTCCGGCGCACGCCAGCGACGTGCCGCTCGCCGATGCCGTGACGAACGCGGAGGGCCTGGCCGCGCCCCTGTTCCTGCTGGGCGAGGAAATCCCTCCCGCGTCCGCGCAGCGCCTCGCCTGGTCCGCGACGGAGTTATTCGAAGGCGTCCCGGTGTCGACCCCCGTGCTGGTCGTCAACGGCGCGAGGCCGGGGCCCGTTCTGTGCCTGACCGCGGCCGTCCATGGCGACGAGCTGAACGGCATCGAGATGGTCCGGCGCGTGCTGCACGACGTCGACCCGGACAAGCTGTCGGGCGCGCTGATCGGGGTACCGATCGTCAACGTGCAGGGCTTCAGGCGCGGTTCGCGCTACCTGCCGGACCGGCGCGACCTGAACCGGTACTTTCCCGGGAATCCCAACGGCAGCGCCGCCGCGCGCATCGCCTACTCGCTGTTTACCGACATCGTCGCTCACTGCGATGCGCTGGTCGACCTGCACACGGGCTCGTTCGAGCGCGCCAACCTGCCGCAGATTCGCGCGGACCTGCGCCAATCCGACGTCGTGACGCTGACGCTGGGCTTCGGCTCGATGGTCGTACTCCACAGCGAACCGACGGTCGGCACCCTGCGCCATGCGGCGACGATGGCCGGCATACCGGCGGTGACCCTCGAGGCCGGCGGGCCGTCACAGCTCGAGCTCGTTGAGGTCAAACACGGCGTCAAGGGAATCGAGACCTTGCTGGCAACGCTCGGCATGGTGAAGAAGGTCCGGCTGTGGGGCGACCCCGAGCCGGTCTACTATCGCTCGTCGTGGGTGCGCGCCGACAACGGCGGCATCCTGCTCGCCAATGTCAGCCTGGGCAGCACGGTGCAGAAAGGGGACCTCCTCGGCACCATCACCGACCCCATGAGCAACGCGCGCAGCGAACTGCGGTCGCCCTACACGGGTCGCATCATCGGCATGGCACGCAACCAGGTGGTCATGCCGGGCTTCGCAACGTTTCACGTCGGCATCCAGGCCGACGTTATCGACGAGGACGAGGGAGCCCTCGATCTCGCGCAGAAATCCTCCCGCGGTGGTTACGTAGACGGCATGTCCGAGTAGAATTCGGCTTCCACGTTTACGACAGGACCGCATGAGCGACCGCAAACCCCTGTCTGCATACCGGGGCCCGCAGACCTGGCCCGTCTGGTTCGGTATGGGCCTGTTGCGCCTCGTCTGCCTGTTGCCGCACCGCTTCGCCCTCGCGATCGGCCGCGTGCTCGGCCTGCTGGCCCATGCAGTCAGCGGCAGTCGCCGGGCCATCGTACGGCGCAACCTCGAGCTGTGCTTTCCCGAACTCGATGCCGCGGCGAGAAACGCGCTCGCGAAAGAGCACTTCAAGGCCCTCGGCATGGCGCTCATCGAGATGGGCCTCGGCCGCTGGGCCAGCGATCGCCATCTCGAGACGATTACCCGGCTCGAGGGTGTCGAACACGTTCGCCAGGCACTCGATGCGGGACGCGGCGTGATCCTGCTGAGCGCCCATTTTACGACGCTGGAGATCATGGGGCGGGTGCTGGCGACCAGGATTCCCCCGTTCGACGCGGTCTTTCGCAAGAACCGCAGCGCGTTCATGACCGAACTGCAGCGCAGCGGACGGGAGGCGTCGGCCGCCAACACGATCGAGAAGCGCGACATCAAGAAGATGGTGCGCAGCCTGCGCTCCGGCCGCGCGGTCTGGTACGCGCCCGACCAGAGCTACAGCCGCAAAGGCGCAGAGGTCGTCGAGTTCTTCGGTGTCCCCAGCATGCATACGACGGCCACCTCGACGCTCGCGCGCCTCGGCGATGCCGTCACCATACTGTTCTTCCCGCGACGCCTGCCCGACGGAACCTACGAGATGACCCTGCTCCCGCCGCTCGAGGATTTCCCGAGCGAGGATGCGGTTGCCGACACGCGGCGCTACGTCGCGGCGCTCGAAGCACACATTCGCAAGGTGCCCGAGCAGTACTTCTGGATCCATCGCAAGTTCAAGGACCTGCCGGACGGTTTTCCGGACTACTACGCGGACCTCGAGGCGTTGAAGTAACCCTCGAGCAGCTGCTCCCAGTTTGCCGCACGGAAGTTGAGGCGAGGATCGAGCCCGACGATCTTCCTGAGCGAGCGATGCAGTCGGCTCAATGTCTGCTGCTGCCACGGCCCGGGCCGTCGCAACCTGCCCTTGTCGAAATCGAGCAGCCACAGCAGGCCGTCCTTGTCGATCTGCACGTTGTAGGCGTTCATGTCGGCATGGTAGACGCCGGCCGCGTGAAACTCGTAGATCGCCTCGCCGCAGGCGTTCCAGAACGCCTCGTCGGGCTTGTTCTGTGCGATGTATTGCGACAGCGGCACGATATCCGGGATGCGCACGGTAATGAGGTCGGCGGTGTAAAAGGTGCCGCGCTGCACGTAGCGTGCCGCCGCCGGCCGCGGCACGCGCATGTTGTTGGCGGCCAGCTTGTCGAGCAGGCGCCACTCGAGGAACGAGCGCGTCTTGTCGGCACCGGAGAAAATGTAGATGTCGCTGATGAACTTGCCGACCAGCCCGCCTCGCCGATAGTGGCGCAGCACGAACTGGCGCGGCACGTTGCCGATGTACATCGTGCTGCCGCGCCCACCCGACCGCAATGAGCCGGTCAGTATCTCGGCATGCAACCAGCCGGCCGGCGTGAAGCGCTCGTCCGAAATCTGGTTGATGATGGCCTTATCGTATAGGATGGCGCCGTTCGCGGTCTTCTCGACGGTTTCGGTCAACGGACCCGGTCCCCAAAAGCTGCCAGAGCCCGGATATTGCCTGAATTGGAACTGCAATCGAAGCCTCGCAGCATCTGTGTCCTGCGGCTCTCGGCAATCGGGGACACCTGTCATGCACTGGCCGTTGTCCGGCGCCTGCAGGACAACTGGCCCGACGCGGACATCACCTGGATCATCGGCAAGACCGAAGCCACGCTGCTGGCGGATATCCCCGACATCGACTTCCTCGTCTTCGACAAGGCGCGCGGGCGCGCCGCTTACCGAGACGTGCGCAACGCGTTGCGCGCACGGCGGTTCGACGTCGCGCTGTGCATGCACGCCTCGCTGCGGGCCAACCTCCTCGTGCGCTCGTTGCCGGCCTCGGTCCGGCTCGGTTTCGACCGGGCACGCGCCCGCGATTTCCAGTGGCTGTTCACCGACCAGCGCATCGCGGCCGCGAACGAAGAACATGCGCTGGATGCCATGATGGCGTTTGCCACCGCCATCGGCGCGGCGCCGCGTCCGTTGCGCTGGGACATACCGCTGCCGGCCGCGGCCCGCCAGTTCGCCGCCACCGTCAGGAGCGACGATCGCCCGCTCGTCCTGGTCAGCCCGTGCAGCAGCCAGCGGGCCCGCAATTTTCGCAACTGGCGCATCGAGAACTACGCGGCCGTCATCGCGCACCTCGAGTCGCGCCACCGGGCGCAGGTCGTGCTGACCGGGGGCAGCTCGGCGCTGGAGCGCGAGTACGGGCGGCACCTGGCCGACGGTTCGCAGGCAACGGACCTCGTCGGCGGCTCGACCCTCAAGCAGCTCGCCGCGCTGATCGCCGCTGCCGACCTCGTCATCTGCCCGGACTCCGGCCCCGCGCACATCGCGACGGCGTTCGGGACGCCCGTCGCAGGCCTGTATGCGACCTCCAACCCGGCTCGAACGGGGCCCTACCTGTCGCAAAAGTACACGATAAACCGCTATCCTGACGCCATCGATCGCTATCTTGGCAAGAAAGTCGCCGATGTGCGTTGGGGGCAGCGGGTTCGCGACCCGCATGCGATGGACCTCATCCAGGTCGATGATGTGATCGAGGTTATCGACCGTTTCTTCGACGATCGAGGCAGTTAACGCCTTTTTTGGACTATTTTGTCGAAGAGCCTGTCCGGACCGAGGTCTTTCAGGCACCGCAAATGGCCCAGCGGGCATTCGCGCTCGAAACAGGGGCGGCAATCCAGCTCTATTTCGTGAATATCGCAGCTTTTCGTGAGCGGAGGCGTAAATTTCGGCGAAGATGAGCCATAAATGCCGTGCACGTGAATGCCGACCGCCGCCGCGATGTGCAGCAAACCCGAATCGTTCGACACGGCCTGCTCGCAGCTCGCGAGGACGTCGATGACGTCCTCGAGCGAGGTGCGGCCGCACAGGTTCACGGCGCCGGAGCCGGCCGCGATCACCTCGCCGGCGGCCGCATCCTTGTCCGAGCCGAGGACCCGCACCGCGTAGCCGGCCTGCGCGAGGCGGGCCGCAAGCTCCGTGAAGTACTCGAGCGGCCAGCACTTGGCCGGTCCGTACTCGGCGCCCGGCATCATCGCGATCGCCGGACGGTCCTCGCGGATACCGAGCGCATCGAGGGCGCGCGCCTGGTTGGCCGGATCGACGGTCAGCGCGGGCTGCGGCAATTCGCCGGGCAGTGCTTCGCCCTCGTCGAGCCCGAGCGCGACAAAGCGCTTGACGGTCTGGTCGAGCACGCGGCTATCGAAGCTGCGCACGTCGTTGATCAGCACGAACCGGGACTCGCCGCGGAAGCCGGTGCGCTGCGGAATGCCTGCGATCCAGGGTATCAGCGCCGCCTTGAACGAACGCGGCATCACGATGGCGCGGTCGTAGCGTCCGGCGAGCCCGGCGGCGATGCGGCGGCGCGTGCCGAACCCCAGCTCACCGTGCCCGGTCTCTGCGGCAATCCCGTTGCGGATCTCGGGCATGCGGGCCACGATCGGCAGCGACCACGCCGGGGCCAGTACGTCGAGCGGCCGCCCTGGCTCGCGTGCCGCGAGGAGTTTGAACAGCGACTGGGCCATGACCATGTCACCGACCCACGAAGGTCCGACGATTAGCGTGGCTGCGTTCCGCAAAGCTGGTCCAGGTACGCCGGCACGCCCTGCTCCACGGGCCGGAATTCAACATCGCAGCCGCATTCGCGCAGCGCGCCGAGGTCTGCCTGCGTATAGCTCTGGTAGGCGCCCTTGAGGTGGTCCGGGAACGGCACGTAGCGAATCCTGCCCTTGCCGTGCCACGCAATAACCGCACTGGCCAGCTCGTTGAAGGTCTGAGCCCGGCCCGTGCCGGTGTTGAAAATACCGGATACGGAGGGATGGTCGAGGAACCACAGGTTGACGTCGCAGACGTCTTCGACGTACACGAAATCGCGCCGCTGCTCCCCGTCCGCATAGCCGTCGTTGCCCGCGAACAGGCGCGCCTCCCCGTCGGCCAGCACCTGGTTGTTGACGTGAAACGCCACGCTCGCCATCGCGCCCTTGTGCTGCTCGCGCGGGCCGTACACGTTGAAGTAGCGCAGACCGACGACCTGGCTGTCGGCAGCGAGCGCGGTGCGCCGCACGTACCGGTCGAATTGCAGCTTCGAATAGCCGTACACGTTGAGCGGCTGTTCGCAGGCGGGGTCTTCGACGAACTTCTCCGAGCCGCCGTAAACAGCGGCCGACGACGCATAGATGAACGGCGTGCCGTGGGCGAGGCAATGATGCAACAGCACCTGGGAGTAGCCGTAGTTGTTGCGCATCATGTAGCGCCCGTCCCACTCGGTAGTCGCCGAGCAGGCACCCTGGTGAAATACGGCCTGCAGGTTGCGGGCGAATGCCGCATCGCGCGCAAGGCGGTCCAGGAAATCGTCCTTGTCGATGTAATCGGCGACCGGCAGATCGGCAATGTTGACGAACTTGTGCCCGTCCTCGAGGTCGTCGACGACGACGATATCGTCACAGCCCCGCTCCGCGAGCGCGCGCACGAGGTTGCTGCCGATGAACCCGGCGCCGCCGGTCACGATGAACATGGCATCACTCCGCGTCGTCCAGCAGGTAGTAGGTCGCGCCGCAGTACGGGCACTTGGCTTCGCCGCTTGCCGCCACCGGGATGAAGACCCTGGGATGCGAGTTCCACAGGAACATGCCGGGCATCGGGCAACTGAGGGGCAGGTCCGACACCCGGACGCCGTACTTGTTCTGGGCGTTGGCCGGAATCAGGTTCTCGTCGACGGTTCCTGTTCTTGGGGACACCGGACTCCTCGTGAATTAGTCGTTGGCGGACGCGAATTATAAGCTCAACCCAGCCACTCGTCCCATGTTTTGCCCACGAACTCCCGCTGGGGCAGGAAATCCTGCTGGCCCACGAGCGGCGGCTGCCGGTCGAGCACGAGGTGGTGGAACCGCAGCCGATACTCGCGGTAGGCATCCTGCAACGCGTCGCCGACGGCGACGGCGAGGTGGCCGCCGGCAACCAGGGCATCGAGCTGGCGGATGTTGTCCGAGTAGACGATCACCGCGGGGTCCGCATGCGCATGGTCGAGCACCAGGTACTGCACGAGGAACTCGATATCGCCGATCCCGCCGCGACCGTGCTTGAGGTCGAAGACGTCGGCATCGCTGCGGTCGAGTTCGGTACGCATTCGCTGGCGCATCGAGATGACGTCGTCCCGCAGCTGGTCGCGCCGCACCCGCCCGACGAGCGTCTCGCGACGTATCCGCTCGAACTCGGCCCCGATCGCCGTGCTCCCCGCGACGGGCCGCGCCCGGAGTAATGCCTGGTGCTCCCACGTCCAGGCGTTGTCCTCCTGGTACCGTTCGAATGCGTCGGTGCTGGTGACCAGCAGTCCCTTGTGCCCGTCGGGCCGCAGGCGCGTATCGACTTCGTAGAGCTGCCCGGAGCCGGTCTGCATCGTCAGGAAGTGCACGAGCCGGCGCACCAGGCGGCTGAAGAACAGCCCGTTGTCGAGGGGCTTGTCACCGTCGGTCACCTGTTCCGTACCGCGCGAATCGTGCAGAAACACGATGTCGAGGTCGGAACCATAGGACAGCTCGAGCCCGCCGAGTTTGCCGTACCCGATGATGCCGAAACCGGCAGCATGAGATTGGCCGTCGAGCACGTAGTGCGGCGCGCCGTGGCGCCCGGCGAGGTCGCGCCACGCGACGCGCAGCGCCTCTTCGAGTACCGCTTCGGCGAGCCAGGTCAGGCCGTCGCTGACCTTCATGATCGGCAGCTTGCCGCCGAAATCCGCGATCGCGATACGAAACATCGTCGAGCGCTGAAATTCCGCGATCGCGCGCATCCGTTCCTCGCTGTCGTCGGGTTCGGTGGCCAGCCTGTCCTCCATCTGGGCCTCCAGTTCGGCGCGCGACACAGCGTCCGTGTACAGGCGCGGATCGAGGAGTTCATCGAGCAGCACCGGGTGGCGCGCGATCTGCCCGGCCACGTAATCGCTGCGGCTGCACAGGTCGACGAGGCGCGCCAGTGCGGCGCGATTCTCGTTCAAGAGCGACAGGTAGGCGCTGCGCCGCAGGACGTGTTCCACGATCCCCAGCGCCCGCCCCAGCGCGAGGTCGGGCCGGGCCGTGTTGCCGGCCTCGGCCAGCAGCCCGGGAATGAAGCGCTGCAGGCGCTCACGTGCGATCGCATCGATTTCCCTGGTGCCCGTCTCGTTGGCGAAGCCGACCAGGGTCGCCGCGAGCTGTGCGGCCCCGGCGATGCCCTCGGCATCGAGCAGTTGCGCCCAGGTTGCTTCGTCTGCGCCTGTCTCCCAGGCGCGTTCCGCGCGGCCCAGGAAGGGTGAGTCCGCCGCCTGGCCGCGAAACGCGACCTGCTCGAACTGGCGCGCAATGGCCCCGCGGTGGCGCTCGATATCCACCGCCAGCGCCTCCCAGCCCGGATACCACAGTGCGACGCACAAGCGGCCGCGTGCCACCTCGTCGGTCGGCAGGTCGTGGGTCTGCTGGTCGGCCATTGCCTGGATAAAATTCTCGAGTCGGCGCAGGAATCGATAGGCCTGCAGCAGCTGCTGCGCGCCGTCGGGCGACAGGCCACGCTTGTTGACGAGCAGCGGCAGCACCTTCTGCAACTGCCGCGACTGCAGGGCCGGCTCGCCGCCGCCGCGCACCAGCTGCAGCGATTGCACGATGAACTCGGCCTCGCGAATTCCTCCCGGGCCGAGCTTGATGTTGTCCTGCAGCTCGCGCTTTTTGACCTCGGCCGCGATCATGGCATGCATTTCGCGCAGCGACTGGAACACGCCGTAGTCGATGTAGCGGCGGAAGACGAAAGGCCGGACCAGCCCGTCGTGGAGCTCTGCAACGACCGCGTCTCCCGGGTCGGGGCCGACGACGCGAGCCTTGATGTAAGCGTACCGCTCCCAGTCGCGGCCGTGCTGCAACAGGTAGGACTCGAGCGCCGCGAAGCTGACGACCGGCGGGCCGCTGTCGCCGAAGGGGCGCAACCGCGTATCGACGCGGAACACGAAGCCGTCGACGGTGCGCTCGTCGAGCAACGCCACGACCCGGCGCACGAGGCGGCCGAAGTACTCCTGGGCGCTGATGCGCTTGGCGCCGTCCGTCTCGCCGTCTTCGGGATAGAGAAAGATGACGTCGATATCCGACGAGAAGTTGAGCTCCCGGCCGCCGAGCTTGCCCATGCCGAGGACCACCATCGGCACCGTGTTGCCGGCGGCGTCGCGGACGCTGCCGAACCGCGGGGCGAGTTCGCGTGCCGCGCTCGCCGTTGCGGCGGCGAGCATCCGGTCCGCGAGATCCGACAGCGATCCGAGCGTTTCGTCGAGGTCGGCAAGGCCGAAGATCTCGCGCCACAGGACATGCAGCATGTAGCGGTTCCGAAAGCGCCGCAGCAGCTTCTTCGCTTCGTCGACCGAGGCGCTGTCCGGGACCAGCGAATCGAGCGGCGCCAGGTCTGGCGGTCCGGTGAAACCGCCGACATGCTCGACGAACCAGTCTTGCTCGCGCAGCATCGTGGCGGCCGCGAACTCGCTGCAGGCGGCGACCCGCTCCAGGTCGGCGCGCGGCACCGGGACTTCGCCGAGGCGCTCGAGCCAGCGCTTTACCTGTTCCTCGAGGGCGGCCGGCAGCGGGGTGAGCTTCGTTCCCATGGCGCCCAGTCTAGCGGAAAGACGAACCCGCGTTGATGCGGCGCCGCGCGTCGCGGATGGGGTTGCTGCCTAGCCCGAGGACGAATGCAACAGGTCGGGGAGACCCTCGAGGACGGTGTCGAGCAGCAATGGCTTGCCGAAGACGTGGCCCTGCGCGAAATCGACGCCGAGCGATTCGAGCAGCTTGCGCGTTTCCTGGTTCTCGACATACTCGGCAACCGTCTGCAGCTCCATGACCTTGGCCACCTGGGTGATGGCCGCGACCATCGACTCGGAAATCCGGTTGTCAGTAATGTCGCGGATGAAACTGCCGTCGATCTTCAACATGTTGACATTGAAATCCTTGAGGTAGGCAAACGAGCTGAGCCCGGCGCCGAAGTCGTCGAGTGCGACAGAGCAGCCGAGTGCACGCAGGCGATCGATGAACTGCTGCGCCTTGGACAGGTTGGATATGGCTGCCGATTCGGTCACCTCGAAGGCCAGGCACGAGGAGGGCAGCTCGCTTTGCCCGATCTCTTCCTCGATGAAACTGAAGAACTCGTCGTCGCTGAGCGACTGGCCGGAGAGGTTGATGGCGAACGTGCCCCCCTGGCTCGAAACGACGTCGGCGGCGCCCGCCAGTGCGGTCAGGGTCCTCGACACGACCCAGCGATCGATCTGCGGCATCAGGCGATAGCGCTCAGCGGCCGAGAACAGCGCGCTGCTCGAGACCCGCTGCCCGTCCGCGTCGGCCATGCGCAACAGGATTTCGAAACGCGGGCTGGAGTCCTTGTTGGCGAGGTCCACGATCGGCTGCGCGTGCAGCAGAAACTCGTCACCGTCGAGCGCCCGCTGGATCTCCGCGACCAGCTGCATGTCGTCATAGCGGCGAATGACGCTCTGGTTGTTCTCGTTGTAGATCTCGATGCGATCCCGGCCATGGTCCTTGGCGGCCTCACAGGCCATGCGGGCCGTCGTCAGCGCACTCCCGTCGTCGCCCGTGGCCAGGCTGAACTCCGCTATGCCGACACTCATCGTGACCTGCAGCGACCGGTCGCCCTGCAGGTAACGCAGTTCCCGTCCCCGCTTGCGGATCGTCTGCGCGAGATCGAATGCCGTATCCGAATCGGCGTGCGTCAGCAGCATGCAGAACTCGTCACCGGCCAGCCGCGACAGGACGCCGCTCTTCGGCAGGTCATCCTCGAGCAGGCGCGCGAAACGCCGGATTACAGTATCGCCGGCCTCGCGGCCGAACGTGTCGTTGACGAGCTGCAGGTTGTCGAGGTCGAAATAGATCAGCTGGTGCATGTCCGTTTTCGACGCCAGGGCCTTGTACGACTCGTGCAGCTGGTCCTCGAAGCCCATGCGGTTCATGAACCCGGTCATCGCATCGAACGAGCGTTCGATCACGTACTCGATCTTGCGCACGATGTTGGCCATGAAGCGACGCTCCCGCGCCGAGAACTTCCGGTGGTCTACGCGACCGAGCTGCGCGAGGATGCCCTCGACGTTACCCTGGCTGTCGAGCAAGGGGCTCAGCAAGGCCTGGTAGCCGTGCGCCGCCGGGTCCTCTGAACCCTCCTCGGCAGGAATCTGGAAGACCATGGGCTGGCGCTGGCCTTCGAGCCGCGGCAGCAACTGCTCGACGAGGTAGCGATCGAGGACCTTGCGATTGACGTTCTTCCAGCTCGAATGCGTTGCACTGATCCGAATGCGCTTCGACGGTATCAGCAGCACGCTGTAGTTGATGCCCAGGAAGCGCCCGCTCTTGCCGACCAGTTCCGCCAGGCTCGAATGGCGCGTCTTGGCACCGTGGATCTTCTCGTCCACCTCGTAGACGAATTCGAGCTCCTTGCGCGCTTCCTCGACTTTACGTTGCGCCGCGTGGAATGCCTGCCCGGCATACATGCTTTCCCCGATCACCTCGATCGCGGGCTCGAGAATGCTCTGCAGCAGGCTCGGATTGAACGCCGAGGACTTGCCTTCGTTCTTCGAGAACAGCACGACAAGGAGGCCGATGCGCTCGCGCGACTCGCCGAATACCGGCAGGGCGACAACGGTGCGGCCCGAGGGCAGGGTACGGCGCAGTGGCGCGTCGCCTTTCCCGAGCTCTGCCACGATCTCCTCCGGCAGGTCCGCGACGAAACTGTCGACCTCGTAGTCCTCGGCGCCGTCGGAGCTCCAGACACAATCACGGGCCGTGTCGTAGAAACAGAAACACTGGGCTCGCGGCACCAGTGAGCGCAGCAGGTTCTCTGCCTTGCCCACATTGTGTTTCATCGTGAAGCTGAATACGTCTGCTGTCACCGCGGCTCCGGGAACGCTACCTGTTCGTAGCTTCCCACGATGCCAGTGCTGGTGGTGCCTTACTGTGATTCAGGTCTCAGGTGCACGCCTGTTTCCCCGCCGCGGCGGCAAACCCGGGCTGATTCCGGACCGCTCGCCGGCGGCCGGCGCTTACAGCCCGCCGAGCCACTCCTCGTCCGAACCCTCGTTCACGCCCTCGAACAGCGGCGTGCTCAGGTAGCGCTCGCCGGTATCGGGCAGCATCGCGAGAATCACGGAACCCTGCGGGGCCTGTTCGGCCACGTCGAGCGCCGTCGCCAGCGTGGCGCCCGAGGAGATACCCGTGAAGATCCCTTCCTTCGCCGCAAGCTCGCGCGAAACCTCGATGGCCCGCTCATCGGTGACCGCGTACAGCTCGTCGAACACCTTGCGATCCAGCACGTCGGGAATGAAATCCGGCGTCCAGCCCTGGATCTTGTGCGGCTGCCAGTCCTTGCCGGCCAGCAGCGGCGCGCCGGCCGGCTCGGTGGCCACGATCGTGATGTCGGGCCGGGCCGCCTTGAGAACCTTGCCGGCGCCCGTCATCGTGCCGCCGGTGCCGTAGCCCGTGACCCAGTAGTCGAGCCGGCGGCCGGCAAAGTCCTTGAGGATCTCCGGCCCGGTCGTATGGCGGTGATACTCGGGGTTGGCCGGATTCTCGAACTGGCGCGCGAGGAACCAGCCGTGCTTCTCGGCCAGCTCGGCGGCTTTCCGGACCATGCCCGTGCCGCGTTCGGCCGCCGGCGTCAGGATGACCTTGGCACCGAGCCCGCGCATGATCTTGCGGCGCTCGACGGAAAAGGAGTCGGCCATCGTGGCCACGAAGGGATATCCCTTGGCCGCGCAGACCATCGCGAGCGCTATGCCGGTATTCCCGGACGTTGCCTCGATCACGGTCTGGCCCGGCTGCAGCGTCCCTTTTTGTTCCGCATCGTTGATGATGGCAAAGGCGAGGCGGTCCTTGACCGACGCCATCGGGTTGAACGATTCGACCTTGACGTACATCTCGACATGCGCCGGAGCCATGCGGTTGAGACGCACCACGGGCGTATCGCCTATCGTCTCCAGAATACTGTTGTAGATCATTGCTTCTTTCCTGTTATGTGATCCATCCCTTGCTGTGTAGCACAAATCGGGAGCGGCTGCGTCAGGGCACGCAAATCACTGAATTATGGGTTTATAGCTATTCGTTATATGATTGGACGACCCACGGCGGTCACATTCAGGAGGCACCCGGACGCGGACACCATGAAACTGCAGCAGCTCAAGTACCTGATCGCCATCGTCGACAACGGCCTCAACATCACGGCCGCGGCGGAGCGCCTGTACACGTCGCAGCCCGGTGTGAGCAAGCAGCTGAAGCTGCTCGAGGAAGAACTCGGCATGCAGCTGTTCACGCGCAAGGGCAAGAGCCTGGGGGGCGTCACGCCAGCCGGCGAGCGCGTCATCGAGCGCGCCCGTGTCATCATGCAGGAGGTCGAGAACATCCGCAGCCTCGCCTCCGAGTACATCGATGAGGATCACGGCTCGCTGTCGATCGGCACGACCCACACCCAGGCCCGCTACGTGCTGCCCGAGATCATTGCCGAGTTCCGCAAGCGCTTCCCGAACATCAGCCTGAACCTGCACCAGGGCACGTCAGAGCAGATAGCCGACATGGTGGCGGGCAACAAGATCGACTTCGCGATCGCCACCGGCTCGCAGCAGCTGTTCGAAAACCTTTTGCTGGTGCCGAGCTATCGCTGGGACCGGTCCATCATCGTGCCGCGAGGGCACCCGCTGGCGCAGCTCGAGCGCAAGATCACGCTGCAGGATCTCGCCGAGTACCCGCTCGTGACTTACGTCTTCAGTTTCAGCGGCGAGTCGTCGCTCAAGCGCGCGTTTGCGGAACAGGGCCTCGAACCGAACGTCGGTTTCACGGCGCGTGACGCCGACGTCATCAAGACTTACGTCAAGATGGGGCTCGGAGTCGGCATCGTCGCCAGCATGGCGGCCGACTGCGCGGACCGCAAAGACCTGCAGGTTATCGACGCCCAGGGCCTGTTCCCGCGCAGCACGACCTGGATCGGCTACCGCAAGGATGCGCTGCTGCGGCGCTACATGGTGGACTTCATTCAGCTGTTCGCGCCGCATATCACGCCGCAACAACTGGGCGAGCTGCGGCGCGCGAACTCGCAGGAAACCATCGACGCACTGTTTTCCAATGCCAGCCTGCCGCTGCGCGATGGCTGCGGCGAGAACATCACGGCGGCGGCCTGAGCCGCGGGGCGCGCGCCGTCAGTAGATGCGGATACCGCCGTGGCGCTTGCGGCTGCGGCGGTCGACCCACCAGAGCCCGGCCAGGAAGCCGCCCACGACGCACACGGCGATGACGCCGCCAACCCAGGTGAGCGGTACGCTGCCACGGTAGCGCTCCTCTATTCCCTGGATCGAGGCGTTTTGTTCTTCGAGTTCGGCGATTTGTGCCTGGGCACTGTCGAGCTGCGCCCGCAGGTCAGCCGCCTCGCTCTCGAGCCGCTCGATCGCGGCGGCCGGCTCGGCAAATGCGGTGCGCGCCTCCTCCAGCGCCGCGGCGAGCTGGTCGCGCTCGGCGATGGTCTCGGCCACGATGAGCTTGGCCGGTTTTTCATCGACGAGATAGGCCGCCTTGACCCACCCCTCGGTGCCGTCGGGCAGACGCACGTTGGCGTAGTTGCGGTCGCGGATCAGGATCTCCATCGGCTGGCCGCTCTCGAGATAGCGAAATGCGCGGTCGCTCGTGTCCTCGGCGGCGTGCAGGCCCAGCCGGAGGTTGTCCGTGACGTAGGCGGTTTCGGCGGCTGCCAGGGCCGGCAACAGGATGAGAATCCCGAGTATCAGGCGCATAGTCGATCTCCAGTGGTCGCGGCGAGTGTACTACAAGCGGCGCGCGTAGCTCGTGACCTATTGCTCGTACAGCCAGCGCAGCAACGCTTCCTGGACTTCGTCGCCGTAACCGCGGTGAATGTCGTCGTGATTGTGCAGCGCGACGACGACGAAGCGCCTCCCCGAGCGCGCCTGCAGGTAGCCCGCGATGGCGGCCACGTGATCGAGGGAACCCGTTTTCAGGTGCGCCTTGCCGACCAGTTCGCCGTCATGGAAGCGCCGTCGCAGGGTGCCGTCGAGACCGCTCAGTGACAGCGAGGCGAGGAACTCCGGCATGTACGGCTGTTCCCAGGCGTAGCGCAGCATTGCACCCAGCGCCGACGCGCAGACACGCGAATGTCGCGACAGCCCGGCGCCGTTCTCGAGTGCGAGTGCGCAGGGTTCGAGATCCCGTTCCCTGAGCCAGGCTTCGATCACGTCGCGGCCGCCCTTCTCCGTGCCGGGCGGGCCGTTGACTTCTGCCGCCAGCGTATACAGAACCTGGCGCGCCATGACGTTGTTGCTGTGCTTGTTGACGCGCGTGATCATCTCCATGAGCGGCCGGGACCGGAACGAGAGCAATGGCTCGAGGTCCTCGGGTGCGACGGCGTTTCTCCAGCCGCCGTCGAACTTGCCGCCCGCGCCGCGCCACATCGAGCCGAACAGGCCGAAGGCGAACTCGTTGTGCGACAGCGCCGTGCGCGCCAGCGTGTATCGCTCGCAGCCGCTCGGGAAGCGCCCGGAGAACGTGACCTTGTCGCCCGCGGCGTTTGACGATACGGCGATGCCTCGCTGGAAGCCGCCGCAGTAGCCCTGCTTCACGGTCAGCCGGTTGTCGATTTTCAGGTTGTCGAGCGCCGGGTCCGCCTGGATGGCTACCCGGTCGCCGTCGGGCCGGAACCAGTAGCGTACGACCTTGAAGTTCATCAGGAGCGCATTGGGCGCGACGTTGTAGGCCCGCAGCGGCTGGCCATCGAAAGCGCCCGGGTCGTAGTCGCCGACGTCGAACCAGCTGTCGTCCAGCACCAGGTCGCCCGTGATCTCGTGAATGCCCTCTAGCCGCAGTTCGCGGACCAGCTGCCAGACGCGCTCGGTGACGAGGTACGGATCGCCGTAACCCTTGAGCAGCAGGTCGCCTTCGAGGCGGCCGTCCGTGATCTCGCCAAGCGCATACAGGTCCGTTTTCCAGCGGTAGGCAGGGCCGAGGACGTCGAGCGCAACCAGCGTCGTCAGCAACTTCATGGTCGAGGCCGGGTTGCGCGGCTCCTCCGCATGCCATGCGAGGACGACGTCGCCGGTGTCGACGTCTTCGACGTAGATACTCAGTGACTCGGCCGGCACCTTGCGCAGGTCGAGGATGTCCTGCACGCGCTCGGGCAGCCCGTCGGCCGCGGCCGCATGCAGCGACACGAGTACCAGCAGGATCGTTGTCAGCAATTTCCTTGTCACGGCGATGGCTTCTTGATGCCGTAGTTCCTGATCCGGTCGGCGAGCGTCGTTGGCTTCACGCCGAGGAACTCGGCGGCACCGTCTTTGCCCGATACTTTCCAGTTGGCCAGCTGCAAAGCGCGCAGGATATTGGCCTTCTGCAATTCGCGCATGTCCTTGTCGGTCAGCACGTGCTCGGCCGGTACGTCGCCCGAATCCCCCGGGACGTCCGCCGCCGCGGTGCCGGGCATCGAAAGATCGAGCCGCAACACCTTGCCTGTCGACAGGATGACTGCCCGCTCGATGACGTTCTTGAGCTCACGCACGTTGCCGGGCCAGTCGTAGGCCCTGAGATTCGCCGCCTGGGAACGCGTCAGCGTCAGGATGTCGCGTCCGAAATCCTGGCAGGTCTGTTCGAGAAAGTACTGCGCCAGCTGCACGATGTCCTCGCCGCGCTCCCTGAGCGGCGGCACGTCCACCGGGAATACGCTGAGCCGGTAGAACAGGTCCTCGCGGAACTTCCCGTCGACGATCTGCTGCTCGAGATCGCGGTTGGTCGCGGCAACGAGGCGGACGTTCACGGAACGCGTAATATCGTCGCCGACCCGTTCGAATTCGCTCTCCTGCAGGACACGCAGCAGTTTGCCCTGAAGCTCGAGCGGGATCTCGCTGATCTCGTCGAGAAACAGCGTGCCGCCGTCTGCGAGCTGAAACCGGCCGATCCGGTCCCGGTGCGCGCCCGTGAAAGCACCCTTTACGTGGCCGAAGAACTCGCTCTCGAACAATTCCTTGGGAATCGAGGCGCAGTTGACCTTGACGAGCGGCTTGTCGGCGCGCTGGCTGCGCGCGTGGATCTCGCGCGCGACCAGTTCCTTGCCGACGCCGGACTCGCCCTGAACGAGCACGCTGGCCGGCGTGTTGGCAACCGCCTCGATACGCTTGAGCATGCGCCGCAACGCCGGGCTCGTGCCGACGATACGCCCGAAATTGAGAGCGACGTTCACCTCCTCACGCAGGTAGTCGCGCTCACGTTCGAGTTCCTCGCGCAGCCGCGCGTTTTCCGCCAGCGCGCCGCGCAACTCCCGCTCGACCTTGTTGCGCTCGGTAACGTCCTTGGACGCGACCAGCATGCGATCGACCCTGCCGGACGGATCGCGATGCGCGATAGCCGACATGACGAGATCGATCGTGCGGCCGTCCTTCGTCACCATCTGCCGTTCCAGGTTCTGGAAATCGCCGGCGGCGATCAGCGCCTGCAGGCGGCCGTCCGCATATTTCTTCTGGTCCGCGGTGCTCATGAAATCGGTTATCGGTCGCCCGAGCACCTCCTCGCGACGAAAGCCGAGCTTGTGAATCCAGTGATCGGTGACCGTGATCAGCAGCCCGTCGCCGTCGACCGTGTGCAGCATGGCAGGCGTCGAGCGATACAGCTCGCGGTACTTGAAGTCGGCGCGTGCCTCGTCCGCGATCTCCGAGTACATGGCGACGGTGCGCAGGAACTCACCCTCGCGATCGTATTCGACGAACGCGTTGGTGTTGCAGTCGACCACTTCGCCGGACGCGGTCACGAGGCTGAGGTACTTGTTCTCGAGCTTGCCCCGGCGCCGCAGGGACGGCCGCAGCTCGTTGGCGATGCGCTCGGCCGACTCCGGCGTCGCGAATTCCTCGGGTTTGCGCCCGACCATGTCCTCGAGGCGGTAACCAAGCCGTGCCAGCATCGCGTCGTTGACGTCGAGGTAGGACCCATCCTCGGCGATCGACGTCGTCATGACCGGCGCCTTGCGAAACAGCCACTCGTAATCCTGCTGCGTAATCATGGCCGGAGTTTATACGAAATTCCGTAAGTAATCCTACGATTTTTCGTAACTAACGAAATTTCGTAACCCCTGTCTATTCTACAAGTCGCTGTTTTTAAAGCTATTACGAAGTTGGCACGACTCATGCATTAAGGGGAGCAGTGACGGCCGACAGGCCGATGGACAGTTGAATCCGAATCGAGGAAGGGATGATGAAGTTTGGGAAAATCGAAGACCGCCTCGCCGTAATCGCGGCAGTGGTCGTATTGCTTGGCGTCTCGATGGCCGCCGAGGACGTGTTCGCCGCAGAAAATGCGCCGGCCGCCCTTGAAGTCACGATGGGCGCCACCACTAGTGTTATGACGGCGGGCAAACAGTAACGCCTGCCAATTACCCCCCTCCGTTGCGCACCAGCCAGGGTTCTCTCTCCCCCCTGACTCCCTGGCGGGTCGCAGCGGAAACCACGCCGGACGGAGTCCGGTGTAAACGGACCAGGATGGTCCGGCGGCATTCCCCCTGCCGCAACCTTCAAGGCGCCGGTTCTCCGGCGCCTTTTTTTTGTCCCGGTCAGTCCGGCGTGACGCGCTCGCGGTGCGCCTCGGCACGGTGCTTGAGGGGGTTGGAGTTGCGGTTCGAGATGGACTCGCGCAGCCGCTTCAGCCAGTGCCGCGCCCAGGTGAATTCGAGGCTGAGGATCGCGAGCCCGACCGGGATCACGACCACGGCCGGTCCCGGGGTGACGATCATCACGACACCGATCAGGACCACGGTGGCGCCGACAATGCCGATGACGATGCGGCGCGCCGCCTTGTAGGTGACATGAAATGCTCGTCTGATCACACCTTGCCCTTCGTTTTCGCCGTGCCTTGCCGTAGCCTAGTGGCCCATGAGGCATCCGTCACGTCACATTCTAACGCTCTTTGCCGCGCCAATGATCGCCTTCGCCGGCCTCACGCCCGCTGGTGCCCGCGCCGACATCGTCGTTGCGGCGCCCGAGACGGAGGCTGCGGTCGCGCCACGCGAAGCCGCCATGCAGTTAGTCAATTTGCCGGCGCTGGAGTTCGCACTCCGCGCTGCCTTCAAGTGCAAGGGCAAACCGGTATCGATGACGTTGAGCGTCGCCGATACCTTTCGGACGCTGGACGGCGACGCCCTGGCGGGCCTGCGGGCCACCGAGGCCGCGCTCAGCGTTCCGCCGCAGCAGGTGGCGCTCGCCGCCAGCAAGGACTTTTGTATTGCGGGCGACCCGGAGACCGCAAACGAGATGCTGGTTCCCGGTCTCGCGACGGTGCACGTATCCCTGCGCTGCGAGACGGGGGCCGGACCGTCGTTCCATTTCGCGAGCGCACCGCTCAAGGTACGGCTCGTGTGCGTGCGCGAGACGTCGACGGATCAGGAGGCGCCGGACTCCTCCGACAGGTGACGGGCCAGGAACTCGAGGGTCCTCGCCCACGCATCCTCGGCCGCGTCGGCATCGTAGTTGCGTCCCGTCGGGTTGGCGAAAGCATGGCCCACGTCCGGGTAGATGTGGATTTCGTGCTCCTTGCGCAGGCGTTCGAGCGCTGCGCGAAAGGCCTCGACCGACTCGACCTTGATGCCGCTGTCCGCGCCCGCGAACAGGCCGAGAATCGGCGCATCGACAGGCCGCAACTTGTCTTCGTCGGCCGTCACCTGGCCATAGAAGATGACGGCCGCATCCAGCTCGCCCGGAAACAGCTGCGCGGCAGTCAGCGACCAGCCGCCGCCGAAGCACCAGCCGAGCGATGCGATCCGCGGCGCGCCCGCCGTTTCGAGAAACGCATAGGCGGCCTTGAGGTTGTCCCTTGCAGGCTCGGGGTCCTCGACTACCTCGAGCATCAGCTGGCGCGCCTCTGCGGGGTTGCCGGCGACCCTGCCGCGATACAGGTCGACCGCGAGCACCATGTAGCCCTCGGCCGCCAGGCGATCGGCCATCGCGCGGACGTTGTCGTTCAGACCCCACCACTCGTGAATGACGATGATCGCCGGCAACGGTTCGAATACATCGGCGGGTGCCGCAAAGTATCCGTAGACCAGTTCGTCGCCGGCTTCGGTGTAGGGCATGCGGGGGTCGGAGATCACTTCGCGCACCGGCGGAACCTCGGCGGCCGGGCTCGGCTCGGTCGTGTCGCCGGCGTGTTCGCGGGACATGCCGGCCGCGGTCTCGCGACCGGCCGCAACCTCGTCGGGGTCGGGCGGCGTGTCGCCGCCGCACGCGGCGAGCAACAGGCTGACGGTCGTCAGCAGGGCAAGAGCTGCGGAATAGGAAAACCTGCGTATCAACATGCGCTGAACCTGAACTATCCTGAAAAAGGCCTAGTGTAATCGAATTTCCGGCACCGCATGCCGCTCAGTCCCACGGATCCTCTTCGTCCCACTCCTTGAGCTTGCTCTTGTCGACCTCTTCCCATTGCTGTTCACTAAGGCGGTTGTAACTGATGACCTTGGCGATCGTATAGACGATGATCACGGCGATCATGACGAGCAGAAAGAGCAAACCTTTTGGCATCGCAGGCCAATCCCGGTATGAGCGTTGGCGTAGCATAGCACCGGCGCACGGTCGTGGAGAATGGCAACCCCATGGCACCTGATCCACCGCTCGTCGAGATTCGCAACGCGACGATCTGGCGCGGGTCGACCTGCGTATTCGAGCATCTCGACCTGACGATCGGGCAGCACGAGCGCGTGGCGATCGTCGGCCCCAACGGCTCGGGCAAGACGACGCTGCTCAAGGCGATCAACCGGGAGCTCTACCCGGTGGCGAGCCCGGATTCCGTGTTTCGCATTCTCGGCCGCGATCGCTGGAACGTCTGGGAACTGCGCCGGCAAGTCGGGATCGTCTCGCAGGACCTGCAGCAGCGCTACACGCCAACGACGACCGCGCTTGAGGTCGTCGTGTCCGGTTTTCACTCGAGTATCGGGGTACACGGCATCCTCGCCAGCCGCGTCACCCCTCAGCAGGTCGAGGCTGCGCGCCGCGCCCTCGACGAACTCGGCGTTGGCGAGTTCGCACGCACACCGCTGCGCGCGATGTCGACCGGGCAGCAGCGGCGCTGCCTGCTCGCGCGTGCACTGGTACACCAGCCACAGACGCTGATCCTCGACGAACCCACCGCGGGTCTCGACTTCGCGGCGAGCTTCGACTACCTCCAGCGAGTGCGGCGCCTCGCCGCGGCGGGACACAATATCGTGATCGTCACCCATCATCTCAACGAGATCCCGCCCGAGGTCGAGCGCATCATCCTGTTGCAGGCCGGCACGATTGCGGCCGACGGCTGCAAGGCGGACGTGCTGACCGAGGCCCACCTGAGCCGGGTGTACGGCGTACCCGTCCGGGTCGCCGAAGTCGCCGGCTACTATCTGGCCTACCCGGGCTGAAACGCGCGCCGGTGATTCCGCAAAACGTGACCTGGTGCCACGATCGGCCCCGCACGAGCTATTATTCTCCGACTTATGTTGAAACCGGTCCGCAGGATTCTCACGGGTGCGCTGCTGGTCGCCATGCCGGCCCTGGCCGCCGACGGCGGCCTGCAGACCGGCATCTCGGATACCCGGCCCGCGCTGTTCCTGTTCATGCTCGCGGGCGCCCTGATGCTGACCCTGGTGTTCCGGTCGCTCGCCAGTCATGTCGTCGGTTTCGTCACGCGCAAGACGGGCCAGGTCCGGATTCGGGCCGCGCTCGCCAAGCGCAGCCCCGATGTGCTGCACGACGCCATCATCCCGGGCGCGTACGGCGGGCTGGCGCGGATCGACCACGCGATCCTGACCGCCGGCGGTATCCTCTGTATCCAGACCAAGCACTGTAACGGCATCGTCTTCGGCGACGCGGACGAGGCCCAGTGGACCAATGTCGACGGCGTGCACCGCCGCCGTTTTCTCAACCCCCTGATCCAGAACGAGGGGCGCACGCGCGCGCTGCGGCAAATCGTGCCCGATGTGCCCGTCGACAACCTCGTGGTCTTCACGGGGACCGTGGAATTTACCGCGCCTCCTCCCGCCAACGTCATCCACGTCAGTCGTCTCGACAGCTACATCGCCAAGCATGTATTCGGGCCCAGCAAGATCGAGGACTGGGATGCGGTCTGGCTCACCGTCAATGCTGCCGTCCTCAAGGACGAGGCAGCGCGCAAGGACTTCGCCGCGCAGATCAGCTTCGGCTGACCGATCCGCGCCTCGCAGCCGCTTCTTGTTTTATACTCGGGCGCCAGTTACCGGTCCGAGGCGTCCTGCATGGAAAATGTCCTGATTAGCTCACCGATTGGCGTGCTCGCCGTCTTGTGTGGGGTGGCCGCGTTCTTCTTCCTGCTGGCGCAGGTTTCCGGCTCGAAGCTGTTTCATTACCTGCCGCCGCTGCTGTTCATCTACGCGACGCCGGTGTTCCTCAGCAACCTGAAGATCGGGGGCACCACCGTGATCCCGAGCTCGTCGATCATCTATACCGGGCTCAGCCAGTTCGCGCTGCCCGTGTTCATCGTGCTGATGCTGATCAAGGTCAACGTGCCTGCCGTCGTCAAGGTCATGGGCAAGGGCGTCCTGGTAATGCTCATGGGTACGGCCGGCGTCATGGTGGGCGGCGTCGTGGCGTACGTCATCGTGCACAGCGGCCTGCCCGAGGACTCCTGGAAAGGCTTCGGCGCCCTGGCCGGCAGCTGGATCGGCGGCACGGCCAACATGGCCGCAACCGCCGAGATGCTCGATGCGCCGAAGGCCCAGCTCGGCCTCGCGATCATCGCGGACAACGTCATCTACATCGTCTGGCTGCCGCTGCTCCTGATGTCACGGGATTTCGCGGACAAGTTCAACAAGTGGGCGAGGGTTCCGGAGGCGCGCCTCAAGGCGATGGACGCGGCCGCCGAGATGCATGTCGAGGAAGACCGTGCGCCGACGATGCCGCAATACCTGTACCTCGCGGCCGTCATCGTCGGCGTGACGGCGATCGGTCATGCCCTGTCCCCGGGGATTGCGGCGTGGATCGCGGACGTCTCGCCGGGCCTCGCCGACGTGTTCTCGGAAACCACGACTCGCATCCTGCTCGTCACCACGATCGCGTTGTGCCTGTCGGCCACGCGCGTGTCGGAGCTGCCGAATTCGACTGCCCTGGGCACGGCACTCGTGTACATATTCGTGGCGGGCATGGGCGCCCGTGCGGAGCTCGCCGGACTCGGCGACGCGCCGCTGTTCGTGCTCGGCGCGTTCATCTGGATCTTCATCCACGGCCTGTTCATGCTGGCCGGCGCCTGGCTGTTCCGGGTGGACGTGCACAGCGTCGCGATCGCGTCGGCCGCGAACATCGGTGCCGCCGCCTCGGCACCGATCGTCGCGGCGCATCATCGCCCCAACCTCGTGCCGGCTTCCATCCTGCTGGCACTGCTCGGCTACGCCCTCGGTAACTACCTCGCACCCTTGACCGGTCACCTGGCCAGGATGGCGGTGGGACAGTAGCCATGTGGAAACGGCGCTTGCAACAGCTGCTGGGCGCGGTGGCCGTCATGCTGGTCGTCGGCATTGTCGCCCTGGTGCTGTTGTGGCGCGACCGTCCAAGCCTCGACAACGTCAACTGGAAGCCGGGTCCCGAGCCCGATGACGGGGCGCTGAGCGCCACCTGGCTCGGCGTTACGACCGTGCTCATTGACGACGGCGAGACCCAGCTCCTGGTCGACGGCTTCTTCTCGCGGCCGACGCTGGCCGACGGGCTGCTGCGGCGGCCCGTGACCAACGACGCCGCCATGATCAATTACGCAGTGCACGAATTCGGCATGCGGCGACTGGCCGCGATCATTCCCGTGCACTCCCATTTCGATCACGCAATGGACGTCGGCGCAATCGCCAGGCGCACGAACGCCTCGGTCCTCGGCTCCGAATCGACGGCGAACATCGCGCGCGGCGCGGGCGTGCCCGAGGACCAGGTCGTCGTCGCCGAGAACGGCTCAGGCTACGAGTTCGGCCAGTTCCGCGTGCGCCTGCTGGAATCCCGCCATGCCCCGATCGGGTGGCGCGGCAGCGTGCCGCTGCCCGGTACGATCGACGCGCCGCTCGAGCTGCCGGCCCCGATACAGGCCATGCGCGTCGGTACCGCCTGGAGCGTCGTGGTCGAGCATCCGCTCGGAACGATACTGGTACAGGGCAGCTCGGGATTCGTCGAGGGTGCGCTGGAGGGCGTCCGCGCCGATCTCGTCCTGCTCTGCAGCTACGGCCTGTCCTCGCTGGGCCGCGACTACGCGGAACGCTACTGGCAGGAGACAATCACCGCGACCGGCGCGAAGGCCGTCATGCCGATGCACTTCGATGATTTCACGCGACCGTTTGGCGAGGTCGTGCCGTTCCCGAAGATACTCGACGATATCGAGACCACGGCGCGCTGGTTCGAGGCGTTCCGCGACCGGTGGGATGTGGGTATCAGGCTGTATAAACCCGAGTTCGGACGGCCCGTTGCAGTCTACGAGCCGCCGCCCTCGAGTACCTGATCGCTGCGCAGGTCACCCAACGCCAGCGTGCCCGCGATCAGCTCCAGCTTGCGGCTGCGCGCCAGCCGCTTGACCCGGTACTCCAGCCGCGACGCGGCGGCGCGATCCCCAACCGGGGCCGCAAAGACGAGTTCGATCGGACCTTTGCCGCGCAGGAATCTCGCGCCCCTCGGCCCGCCCGCGTGTTCGGCGACGCGTTTATCGACGTCGGTGGCGATGCCCGTGTAGAGCGTGCCATCGGCACAGCGCACGATATACAGGCTGTACAACGGCATGGCCGTTCGCGGCCTCAGGCGTTGCCGCCGACGAGCGTATCCCCGAGGACGCGAAAGGCCCCGTTCTCGATTGCGTCGAGATTCTCCTCGGTCTCGGCCCAGGTCAGCACGATCTCGGTCACGCCGCCAAGCGTCTCGGCGGGCTCGTGCAGGCGCAAGGTGAGAAGGTTGCCGGTCAGCGCCGCTTCGCGGATCAGGTTGTGACCACCGAACTGCTTCTCATTGATCTCGATGTAGACCGACTCGTCGAAATCATCTTCGATCGTGCGCATCAGGAGCAGGTAGTCGAGAATGTCGCCCGTCTCGGTCGTGGTCGCGAAGAACAGCATTGTCGCGTTGTCGCGGACATCGAATGCGACCGTGTCGTATTGGCGGCTGTCAGTCATTGGGCTTCCTGCTTTCCAGGGTCTGTTGTATCAGCTCGTCCTTCTCTTGCCAAATCTCCCCGAGCCATTCCTGCACCCGGCGTCGCCACTCGCGGTCGTTCTCGTAGTCGCCGGCGGTCAGCCAGCGCTCGACAGCACGCGGGCGGACGTCGACCAGCGCCTCGACATGCGTACCGCAGCACATGTCCCAGAATTTCGCAGGGCCGGCCGGGTAGACCAGCGTCACGTCGAGGATCGCGCCGAACATGTCCCCCATCGAGGCCATGGCGACGGCAAAGCCGCCGGCTCGCGGGCGCAGCAGGTGGCGATAGGGCGCCTGGTGGCGGTCGCGCTTGTCGATGCTGAAGCGCGTGCCTTCGACAAAATTGATCACCGACGTCGGCGTGTTGCGAAACTTCTCGCACGCCTCGCGGGTGGTCGCAAAGTCCCTGCCCTTCATCTGCGGTTTGCGGGCGAGGTAGGCCGCCGAATAGCGCTTCATGAACGGCATGTCCATGGCCCACCACGCGAATCCGAGCACCGGAAACCAGATGAGCTGCTGCTTGATGAAGAACTTCAGAAACGGGATGCGGCGATTGAACACCGCCTGCAGCACCAGGATGTCCACCCAGGTCTGGTGATTGGCAATGACGAGGTACCAGTCGTCTCGCCGCAGGTCGTCGGCCCCCACGATGCGCCAGTCGATCGATCCCGCGGTTTTGAGCAGCCTCGTGTTGACACTGATCCAGTTCTCGCCGATCGCCATCAGCATGCGCGTCAGCGCCGCGCGGGCCGGCGCAATCGGCAGGAGCAACTTCACGACGGCGAGCACCAGCAAGGGCGTGAACCAGAACAGCGTGTTCGCGGTGAAGCCGGCGAACACGAGTACGCCGCGAACCTGCCTGAGAATCACACTCAAGTTACCGTGCCCCCTGGCAAAGCCGCGATTCTAGCCCGAAGCGATCGTGATTAGGGAGTTTCCCGAGTAGCAACGACATGGCCCAGACGCTACCATGCGCGTCGCTTTCCCCCAAGACGGAATCATCGCGATGACTGCGAAACGCATTGACGGCAAGGCCAAGGCCGAACAACTGGCTGCCTCGATTACCGCACAGACGGCGACGCTCCTCGGCGAGCACGGCATCAAGCCCGGGCTCGCCGTCGTGATCATTGGCGAGGACCCCGCCAGCCAGGTCTATGTGCGCAACAAGAAACGCCGTGCAGAGGCCTGCGGATTTCACTCCGTGCAGCACACGCTGCCGGGCGAGGTGGCGCAGGAGGAGGTGCTCGGGCTGATCGATCGACTCAATCACGACGATGCGATTCACGGGATCCTCGTGCAGCTGCCGCTCCCGAAGCACCTCGACGAGGAGACGATCACGCAGTCGATCGCGCCGCACAAGGACGTCGACGGCTTCCATTTCGTCAACATCGGCAAGCTGACCGCGGGCCATACGGCGGACGCCTTCGTGCCCTGTACGCCGGCCGGCTGTATCCTGATGATCGAGGACGAACTGGGCCCCGATTTTTCGGGGCTCAATGCCGTGGTCATCGGCCGCTCGAACATCGTCGGCAAGCCGATGGGGGCGCTCCTCCTGCAGCGCAATGCCACGGTTACCATGACGCACAGCCGCACGCGGGACCTGCCCGGCGTCGTGCGCAACTCCGACATCGTCATCGCTGCCGTCGGCCGCCCGAACATGGTCAGGGGAGACTGGATCAAGCCGGGGGCCGTCGTCATCGACGTCGGCATCAATCGTGTCGAGCAGGAGATCGATGGCGAGGTCAAGGCGAAACTCACCGGCGACGTCGATTACGACGAGGTCGCCGAAGTCGCGGGCGCCATCACGCCGGTACCCGGCGGCGTCGGCCCGATGACGATCACGATGCTGATGTTCAATACGCTGCGCTCGGCCCGTCTCGCGGCCGGCCTCGAAACCTGATCCGCAGGCGGCCACGCGTTGACGGCGGAGAATTTCAGGACCATCTGGCCTAAAGCCGGCGACGACTCGGTCGTCTGCATCATCGATCAGCGGCGGCTGCCCCACGAGTACGCCGTCCACGAGCTGCGGACCTGGCAGGATGCGAAAACCGCGATCGCCGACATGTACGTGCGCGGCGCGCCGCTGATCGGCGCCACGGCGGCGTGGGGGCTGTACCTGGCCGCGCGCGAGGCGCCCCGAGCCGCGGCCGTCGAAGCGGCGGCACGCCACCTCCTCGAGGCGCGCCCGACTGCCGTCAACCTGCGCTGGGCGGTCGAGCGCATTCTGCGCATCGTCGAGGCAACGGACGACGCGGAGCTGGCTGCGGCCATCCGCAGCGATGCGCAGGCGATCTGCGACGAAGACGTCGAAATCAGTCGTGGCATCGGCGTACACGGCGTGGCCCTGCTCGAGGAAATTGCGCAGCGCAAACCCGGCAAACCGGTGAACGTCCTGACGCACTGCAATGCCGGTTCGCTCGCGACAATCAACTTCGGCACCGCGACGGCGCCGATCTACGCGGCACAGCAGCGCGGCATCGACGTGCATGTCTGGGTCGATGAAACACGCCCCCGCAACCAGGGCTCACAGCTCACGGCCTGGGAACTGGCCGAGAGCGGCGTGCCGCACACGCTCGTCGTCGACAACGCGGGCGGTCACCTGATGCAGCACGGCCTGGTCGACATCGTCATCACCGGCACCGACCGCACGACGCGCTGCGGCGACGTGGCGAACAAGATCGGCACCTACCTCAAGGCTTTGGCAGCGCACGACAACGGCGTGCCGTTCTATGTCGCGCTGCCGTCGACGACGATCGACTGGCACAGTCGCGACGGCGTGCGCGAGATCCCCATCGAGGAGCGGGATCCGGCGGAAGTCAGCCACGTCTATGGCATCTGCGAGGGCCGGCCCGCGCGGGTCAGGACGACCGCCGCGAACACCCCGATCAGCAACTTCGCGTTCGATGTCACGCCGGCGCGGCTCGTGACGGGACTGATCACGGAGCGCGGCATCTGCGAGGCCTCGGAAGCAGGCCTGCTCGGGCTGTTTCCGGAGAACCGGGGCCCGTGACGCTCGACGAAGGCTATATCAAGTACGACATCGACTGGACGCCGGGCCCGGCACCCGACGCCGCGGCCGCGCGGCGCCTCGACGCGTGGCGACGACCGCTTTACGAGGCCGGGCTCATCGGCCAGTACGAAACGCTCGGCATCGGCTTCGGCAATATCAGCGCGCGCTGCGGCGAGCCCGGGCAGTTCCTGATCAGCGGTACGCAGACCGGCCACCTCGCACACACCGATGAGCGGCACTACGCGCTCGTCACCGCGGTCGACATCGAGGCCAACCGCGTCAGCTGCACCGGCCCCGTCAAGGCATCGTCGGAAGCAATGACCCACGCGGCGCTGTATGCGCTCGACGCGTGCATCGCTGCGATCGTCCACGTCCACAGCAAGTCCCTGTGGCACCGCTTCATGAATGTGTTGCCGACGACCGCGCCGTCAGCAAGCTACGGGACACCGGCCATGGCGCGGGAGTTCGCGAGGCTGTTTGCCCAGGACGACGTTGCCAGGACCGGCGTTGCGGTGATGGCGGGCCACGAGGAAGGCCTGATCAGTTTCGGCCCGTCCCTGGAGGCCGCCGCCCGGCTGATGCTCAGTCTCGATCTTCCGGGGGAACCGGGATCAGTTTGAAACGAAAGGTCCGGCACGCCTTGATCGCGGGGACTTTCTGGCCGAGCGGAACCGGGCGCCACGTCGAGCGGCGCACCGCATCACGCGCGGGTTTTTCGAACAGGCGATGCGTGCTCTGGCGCACCGTCACGCGGCGTGGAAAACCCTCCCGCGAGATATCGAAACAGACCTGCACCTCGCCCTCGATCCGTTCCTGGCGTGCCTTCCCGGGATACTCGGGCACCACGGTATTCGCGGGCATACGATCGTAGTCCGAATCGATCGGCTCGACACTGTCCTGCGCGATGACCGGCAACGCCAGGGCGCAGCCGGCCACCGCCGCCAGCAGTCTAGAGGGTCGTGTTGCCCGCGGCATTCTCTTGGTCAACGCTGCGACGCTCGTCGATCTCGACAGATGGGACCACGGGGTCGGTGGCGTCCAGGAGTTTTGCCTTCGTAAGCTTCAGGTTCTTCGACTTGGGCCGCAGATCCTGCCCGCGCGCCACGTCCGCCTCGGATTCCTCGTACCGGCCGAGCTCGAGGTATACGAGCGCCCGGTTGTTGTAGGCACGCCAGAACTTCGGGTCCTCTTTGAGCACCCGGTTGCAGGCCTGCAGCGCCTTCTGCGGCTGCTCGAGCATCAGGTAGCCGGCGCACAGGTTCGACAGCGCCGCCTTGAGTTCGAACGATCCCTGGGCAATTGCCAGGCCTTTCTCGGTCAGCTCGACGCCGCGCTTGGCATCGCCGCTGACCAGCGCATCGGCCCCGTCCGCAAGAAACGGGTTGCGCGGACCGATAACGTGCTTGTGTGCATCCAGTGAACTACCGCCGGCGCGTTCCGCTGCGGCGTTTTCTGCCGCCAGCAACAGCCCTGCGGCGATGATGAAACATGTACCCAGTACCTTGATCTTCATTTCGGGTCTCCCCTCCGCGCGGCCAGGCTCTAGCCGCTGATGTAATTCTCCAGCTGCTTTATCTCTTGCTGCTGCTCGGAGATTATGGCCTGCACCAGGTCGCCGATCGAGATCAGCCCGATCACCTCGGTTCCCGCGACAACGGGCAAGTGGCGGATGCGTCTCTCGGTCATCAGCGTCATGCACTCCCGGACAGTCTGCTCGGTCGTCGCCGTGATGACGTCGGTCGTCATGATCTCCTCGACCCGTGTCGTCTCCGACGAGCGTCCTTTTAGTATGACCTTACGGGCGTAGTCGCGTTCCGTGACAATGCCGACTAATTTGGCCTGTTCCATGACGAGCAGGGATCCGACGGCCCGGTCCGCCATGAGCTTGATGGCGTCGAATACGGATTCCCCCGGGCCGATCGAAATGACGTCCCCGCCCTTTCGCTCGAGCAAGTGCTTGACCAGCTTCATCCTGCCTCCCCTTGGCCGGTGTTGGCTACGTTGTTACGGGGAAGTCTAGCAGATGCAGGCTAGCGGTCCTGCTGCACGGTGCCGCGAATGTCCGAGAAACTGACGCTGCCGCTGCCGGACTCGACGATGATGAGGTCCTGCCCGACGTGCTTGACGCGAATGCTGCCCGAGCCGTCATCGATCGTCACGCTGCCGTCGACCGCCTCGATCTCGATGCTGCCCGAGCCGTCATTGACGTAAACGTCGCCCGCGACCCCGGCTACATCGATCGACCCCGAACCATCGTCGATCGAGAGGTTCGCGACGTTGCGCACATCGATCGATCCGGAACCGTCCTCGATCGCGACATCCGCGGCGAAATCGGCCACGTCGAGCGAGCCCGAGCTGTCGTCGATACGCAATGCCAGGGTCGGCGGCGCCGTCACTTCGACGTCGACTGAGCCGCCCGACCCCCAGCCCATCCTGGGCTGCCTGATACGGGTTACCAGGTGCGCCGCATCGCCCTTTCGTTCGAGGCTGATGTCGACGCGCTTGCTGGCGAACTTCCTGCCCTCGTCCTCGTCGGCTTCGTAGACGACGATCGTCGCCCTGACGTCGATCGTGTCCTGCCCTGCAACGCCGCGCACATCGAGGCTGCCCGCTCCGACATCGATGACGAGAAGTTCGAGCCCCCCGGCCGGCAGGCTCAGGTCCCTTGATTCCCGGTAATCGTCGGCCGCGACGGCCGCGACGCTCGCGAGAGCGGCCAGTACTGCAACGAGGTAGCGCATGATCTTCCCCTTCGATTTCGTTCTTGTCGGTGACCTTTGGACGCCTGCCGGCGCTCATTGGTTGTAATGCCTAGTGGCCGGAACGGTACGGGGAGAGCCGCGCCTCGAGCTGCGCGGCCGGGTACCAGGCGCCGCGCAACATGACACCGTGTATGCGCCGGCTGTTGCCGATGTCGTCGAGCGGGTTCGCATCGAGCAGCACGAGATCGGCGTCCCGCCCGACAGCGACGCTACCGGCGTTGCCTCCCAGGAATTCGGCCGCGGCCGCGGTACCGGCGTGCAGCGCCTCGTAGGGCGTCAGACCCGCGGCAACCAGCGCGTCGAGTTCGCGGTGCGTCGCGAACCCGGGGACGTTGAAGATCTGCGGCGAATCGGCACCCAGCAACAACCGGGCCCCGGCGCGGTGCAGTTCCCGAATCAGCCGCCGCCGCAGCTCCACGGCGAGTGCCGCGACCTCGGGATCGTAATCGCGATCCGCCAGTTGCGCCTGCTTGGCACTGACCCAGCCGTCCACTGTCGCCTGCGGCATGAAGTGCATCTCGGGCCGATTGCGCAACGCGGCAACCGGCGTTGCGTCGATGAGTTGCTCGACCAGCACCTCGGTCGGCACGTTCCAGGTTCCGGCCGCGGCCGTTTCCCGCGCGAGACGCGCGATCTGCCCCGCATCGATTTCGCCGGCCAGGAACACATCGAAAAAGCCGCCGTAACCGCCCCGGCCCAAACTGTCGGCAGGCAACAGCGCCGCGAAGTAGCCGTCGAGGTGATCGATGGTCGCCATCTTCAGCGCCAGCGCGCGGCGTACGCCAGCCGCCACCGGCACATGGCCGGCAAAGGGGATGCCGAGTTCATTCGCGGTAGCCGCAGCCGCCTCGAATTCCTCGAGCGTCAGCCCGGGGTGGATCTTGATGAAGTCGTAGCCGGCCGCGTGCTGCGCGCGGACCAGCTCGCGCGCGTGCTCGGGCCCGGTGACGGAGCGGCCGTTGAGCGAGGGACCGGACGTGACGAGCCGCGGGCCGAAGGCCTTGCCGGCAGCCAGGGCGTCGCGCAGCCCCAGGTGCGACGACTGGCCGAGCATGCCCCGGATGGTCGTGACGCCATTGGCGACGTACAAGGCGAAATAACGGTCGAGGTCCGGCGAGTCGGCAGCCGGCACGTGTGCGTGCATTTCCGCGAGGCCGGGCATGAGATACCGGTCGGTGCCGTCCACGACGCGGGCACCTTCGGGGATCGGTACCGTATCGACCGGCCCCAGCGCCACGATGCTGCCGCCGTCGACCACCACGGTCTGCTGCTCGATGACCCGCTCGGAGGTCATCGGCAGGACATTGACGTTGACGAATGCCGTGGCGTCGGCACCCAGTGCCGGTAGCACAGGCACGACCAGCCACAACAACAGCAGGCGCTGCATTATCCCGTTGCCTCGCGTCATGGTGAAACGGACCCCTGTCCCGTCGTCGAGTTCCGCGCCCCGACCGATTCCAGCACGTCGTCGCTGACATTGCCGCCGCAGATGATAACGGCGATTTTGGCGCCCTCGAGCCCTGCGCGCCGCACCGCGAGTCCGGCAAGAGCGACCCCGGCGGCGCCTTCGATGACATCGCCTTCGTCCTCAGTGTAGCAGCGCATCGCCGCGGCGATTTGCGGCTCGTCGACGAGCACCCAGTCGTCGACGACCGCCTGGCAGAAAGGCAAGGTGATCGCATCCCGCTCGATGCCGCCCGCCGTCCCGTCCGACAGCGTCGGCTGGCTCGGCAGGTCGAGGATCGCGCCGGCCGCGACGGAGCGGGCCATCACGGGAGACGCCGACGGCTGGCAACCGATCACGCGAATTCCCGGATCGTGGTGCTTGAGCACGCTGCCGACGCCCGCGACCAGCCCGCCGCCGCCAACTGCTATCACGACCGCGTCGAGGTCGGGCAGCGCCTCGAGGATCTCGATGCCGACGGTCCCCTGCCCGGCAATCACCTCCTCGTCATTGTAGGGCGACACGTAAAACAGGCCGCGCCGGGCCGCGACGGCGCGCGCGTGCTGTTCCGTGTCGAGCCCGTCGGTACCGACGAACTCGACGCGGCTGCCGTACGCCCTGATCTTCGCCACCTTGGCCGGCGAGGTGTGCTCGGGTACGAAGATGACGCCGTCAGCGCCGAGCCTCTGCAGCGCGCAGGCGACGGCGGCCCCATGATTGCCGCTGGACGCCGCGACACAGCCCCGTTCGAGTTGCGCGCCCGTCAGGGTCAGCAGGCGATTGGTCGCGCCACGCAGTTTGAACGACCCGGTCGCCTGGCGATTCTCGAGTTTGCACCAGACCTCGGCGCCGAGTCGCTCGCTGAGCGCCCGCGACCATCGCAACTCCGTGTGCTCGACGTAGTCCGCGATGCGTACCGCCGCCTGCTGCGCCCGCTCTGCCATTGCAGCGATCACCTTACATCTGCTCCTCGATGGGCAACAGGCTCATCAACTTCGTCAGGAACCGGCGCCACAGGCTCGTCTGGGGCTCCGTCGTGATGATCTCTTCGACCCCGCCGGTCCGCAGCAGCCATTCCAGGCGTCCCTTCTTCGACAGTCGCAGCTGGTAGGCGAAATCGGGCAGCGTGTCCAGGATTCCGGTGGCCATCTGGGCGCCGAGTTCGGGCGAGTCGACCGCGATCCCCATCTCCGTGTTCAGGTACAGCGAGCGCGGGTCCAGGTTGAACGAGCCGACGAACGTGCGCCGGCGGTCGACCGTGGCCACCTTGGAATGCAGCGTCAGCTTCGTGTCGGTCTCCGTCGTCTCGAAGCGCGGCCGCAACTCATAGAGCTCCACGCCCTGCTGCAGCAACGGCTTGCGGTAGCGCGCGTAGACCGCGTGCACGCTCGAATGGTTGGTCGACGCGAGCGAATTGCTGATGATCACGACCCGCACGCCGCGCTGCACGAGTGCGGCGAAGAAATCGACCCCCTGTTTCTGCGGCACGAAGTAGGGCGAGATGACGATCAACTCCTGTTCCGCGGCCGAGACCATGCGCTGCAGATACTCGAGCGACGCGCTCTGCCGGCGCCGTATCAGGTTGCGCACCTTGTCCGGCCGGTCCTGGACGACTTCGACCCGGCCCTTGATCAGTTCGAGCCGCCCCGCCACCAGGTCGTCGATCAGGCGGCCGTCGACGTCCTGCAGAAACGGCCCCTCGATGTGCGCCTCGACGAGTTCGCGGGCCACCTGCAGCGAGTCGTGCATGTGGCCATGAGGTACCAGGTGCCTGAATGACGACATCGGGATGGCCTCGGGGGAATTCCAGTATTCGTCGAAACCGTCCGATACCTCGTCGACCGGCGCTCCCACGACGAGCAGGTCTTCATCGATGAACTCCGTCGTGCCGCCTGTCCGGTAATACTCGTCGGCGAGGTTCCTGCCCCCGACGATCGTTACCTGGTTGTCCACCGTGAACGACTTGTTGTGCATGCGGCGGTTCAGGATATTGAAATTTGCCAGCAGGCTGATAAAGCGCGAGCGCCGCCTCGGGAACGGGTTGAATACGCGCACCTCGATATTCTCGTGCTCCGTCAGCGACAACAGGCCGGCATCCACCTCGTCGGTCAGCGCGTCGTCCATCAGCAGCCTGACGCGTACGCCCCGGTCGGCGGCGGCGGCGAGCTGCAACGCGATCAGGTTGCCGCTGATGTCGTCCTTGATCAGGTAACTCTGGATGTCGATCGTTTGCTCGGCCCGGGCAATCAGGCCGACGCGCGCGCCCAGGGCATCGCTCCCGGAATCGAGACGGTAGACCGCGGCCGTCGCCGCGTGGCCCTCGAACCAGGCCCTGACCGCCTTGCCGAGCACCGTGTCGCCGGTGTTCGTCGGTTTGTACGACTCGACCCGGGGCGGCAGCTTGAAGAATCGCTGATACCGCGGCGGCAGCCGGCTGCCCACCAGTGTCGAAAACATACCCATGCAGCCGAAGTCTCCGCGTCCTGCGTTCTGCATGCAATTTTACAGAATCCGGGCGCGGGACGGATTCGTTGCAGAGCCCATCCGGATGTGCCAGCATCAGTACTCGTTTGACAAAGGCACACCTGTCGAAAGGCAGGGCCGCAAAGCCACCGGTCTAAGGAATTCTCTACGACAGCGGGGTTACCAACGCGACACTGCAGCGCCGCCTGCAGCCCGTGTCGTTGGCATGACAGAACCAATGCTGGAGACACGTGGATGGCATCCCCTAGATTTCGCGACACCGGCCGCTTCGTGCGGCGTCCCGCAGCAATCAAGACCCTGCGTCCCGCCACCCTGGCGGACCTGATGCGTTACCTCGATCCGGCGCGCAAGGCGGCGACGCCGATCAGGGTCCGCGGCGCCGGGAGCGCGGCGACCGACTGCAACACGTGCTCCTCGGGGACGCTGATCGAGATGACCGGCCTCGACCGCATCGTGCGCATCGACGCACATCACCGGACCGTCACGGCAGAGGCCGGCGTACGGCTCGGCAACCTCGTGGCGGCGCTGGCGGAAGAAGGCCTCGAGCTGGTCGGCAACCACGACCAGATGGAACGTACCCTGGGGGGTGCGGTCGCCTCGCCGTGCATCGGCGCGGGTATCGGCGGCAAGGCCGCCTACCTGTCGACGCAGGTGGTGGGCCTCAAGGTCGTCACGGCCGAAGGCAAGCTCATGACCGTGACGGACAAGCAACAGCACCTGCTTACCGCGCTGCGCATGAGCTACGGGGTGCTCGGCGTCCTGTACGAGATCACGCTGCGCGTACGCCCGATGGCAACGTTTACGGCCAGCCATCGCAGCATGGACATCGCCACGTTCGCCGATGTCGCCAGCCGGCTTGCACAGGCCGACGTCGGGCAGAAGTTCTATGTCCTGCCCTACCGGGATCGCGTCTACCTCGATCTGCGCCGCTACGAACCCACCGACGCCAGCGCCTACGACACGCCCTGGAAAATCAAGGACTGGGGGGAAAGCACGGTCCTTCCCCATGTATTCAAGTCGCTGAACCGGGTCATGCCCATCCCGGCGGTCAAGTACCGGCTGATCGACAACATCAGCGCGGCAACTCACGGCCTGGTCAATTCCCGGCTGGTCCGGAGCGGCAACAATGCCACGGCCACCGGTCCGCGGCGCCGCCGCAAGCCCCGGAACCTGCGCCAGTCGACCTGGTGTTTCCCGGCGTCGGACTTCTCGGTGGTGATCAAGGCGTACCGCGAATTCTGCACCACGACGCTGGCGGGGTCGGGTTTTCGCACGGACCTGCCGGTGGTCGGGTTCCGGCTCGGCCGCGACACCACGTCGCTGCTGTCGCCGTCCTTCGACGAGCCGCTCGTGGCGCTGCAGACCGCCTGCACCTTCGACCGGGGCTGGGAGGATTTCGTCATCGACCTGGCCCAGTTCGCCGAGAACTGGGGCGGCGTTCCCCTGTTCAGCCTGTCGCGGGCGGCGCGCGCCGAATACGCGGGCCAGGTCTACGGCAACCGGCTGAATTTCTTCCGCAAGATTCGCCACCAGCTCGACCCCCGGGGGCGCCTGCTGAGCCCGTTCATGGCCCAGTATTTCGGCTGAGGCCGCCGAAACGACTTGTTACACAACATCGCTGGACTTTATATATCGAATTGATATTATACATCGCCCCGATATATCGGCGGCGCCTGCCGCCAGGTGTGCACGATGGATGTCAAGACGGTCTGCCTCGGAATTCTGACCGACGGCCCGGCCTCGGGCTACGATCTCAAGAAACACTTCGAATCGACGTTTAGCCACTTTTTCGCCGCGGGCTACGGCTCGATCTACCCGGCCCTGTCGTCGCTGGCCGAGCAGGGGCTCGTCAGCTGCGAGGAGATCCGGCAGGAAGGCAAGCCGGACCGCAAGGTCTATGCAATCACGCCCGACGGCCGCGAGTTCCTGCGCGACGCGCTGCGGAACCCGTCCCCGTGCCACAAGGTGCGCTCGGAGTTCCTGGCCACGATGTGCTTCGCCCACCTGATGCGGCCCGGGGACATCGAAACCGTGCTCGACAACCGCCTTGCCGACATCGCCCGCTACCAGGCCATGTTCCAGCAGCTCGAAGCCGAGTGCATGTGCGACT
The DNA here is from genome assembly GCA_041553075.1 of Woeseiaceae bacterium. Taxonomy (GTDB): domain Bacteria; phylum Pseudomonadota; class Gammaproteobacteria; order Steroidobacterales; family Woeseiaceae; genus UBA1847. Next base: position 64,638 of record JBFEJR010000001.1, read on the forward strand.
GGCCGCAGGGCGCGCAATTCGTGCTCGGTTTCGGCAAGGCCGTCTCCGCCGCCATGGAGGCCTACATCGCCGAGAACCGTCACATGTTGACTGCCTCATCGGGCGCGTCGACGACCACCAGTGAAAGGAACGAGAATCATGAAGCCCGGCACCATCACGCGTCATAAATCCTGGCTGCTGTCCGCGGGCATCGTTGCCCTGGCAGCGTTGTGGATCGTGTCCGGCCAGTTCACGAGCGACGCAGACGAGCCCGATGCGGACAACCAGGCCGCGGCGGCGGACGCCGCTGCGCCCCAGTACGCGGTGCGCGTCCGTACCCAGTCGGCCGAGGAAGTCATGCGGACCATCGTGGTAAACGGCAAGACGGCGCCGGCCAGGATCGTGCATCTCGCGGCAGAGACCGACGGCCGGGTCGAGTTCATCGGCGCCGAGCGCGGCGCCAGCCTGGAGCGCGGCGACGTGATTGTCCGCCTCGACGAGCGTGACCGCGCGGCGCGCCTCGCGCAGGCCGAGGCGCTGCTGCGCCAGCGCGAGGTCGAATACGCAGCCCGCGCAAGACTGCAAAGCGAGAGCTATGTCTCGGAAGCCCAGTTGCAGGAGGCCCTCGCGCTTCTCGAAACGGCCAGGGCGGAACTGACCCGGGCGCGGCTGGACCTCGGCTACATGACGACACGTGCGCCGTTCGCCGGCGCCCTGCAGGCGCGCAGCGTCGAGATCGGCGACTTCGTCTCGCGCGGTGATCCGATTGCAACCTACGTCGACAACCGCACGCTGATCGTCAGCGCCGACGTGTCCGAGTTCGACGCCCAGGCGGTCGAGATCGGCGAGACGGCCGAGGCACGGCTGGCGACCGGCGAGGTCGTGCGGGGCCGCATTCGTTACGTGGCACCGGTTGCCGAGGAAGCGACCCGCACGTTCACGGTCGAGCTCGAGGTCGACAATGGCGACGGCAGGCTGCGCGCCGGCGGCAGCGCCGAATTGCGCATCCCGGCCGAGACCGTGCTGGCGCACCGTGTCGCGCCGTCGTTGCTGACCCTCGACGATGCCGGCAATGTCGGCGTCAAGATCATCAACGAACTCGGCCAGGTCGAGTTTGTCGTGGCGGATATCGCACTGTCGTCACACGATGGCGTCTGGCTGGCCGGGCTACCCGAGACCGCGACGATCATCACCGTTGGCCAGGGCTACGTGGTGCCGGGCGCGCGCGTTGCGGCGGTCCCGGAGAGTGAGGTCGAAACCGCGCTGGCGGTCAAGGATGACGGGGACGTCGACTAGTGGGCATTATCGAGGCTGCAATGCTGCGGTCACGGACCGTGGTGCTGTCGCTGCTGGTCGTCCTGATCGGCGGCATCGTCGCGTACATGACGATCCCCAAGGAGGCCGAGCCGGACATCGAGATCCCGATCGTGTACGTCAGCATCGTGCACGAGGGCATCTCGCCCGAGGACGCGGAGCGCCTCCTCGTGCGGCCCATGGAGCAGGAACTGCGCTCGATCGAGGGCATCAAGGAGATGACGGCTAACGCCTACGAAGGCGGGGCCAATGTACAGCTCGAATTCGATGCCGGCATCGACACCAAGCGCGCCCTGCAGGATGTGCGCGAGAAGGTCGATCTCGCCCAGGCCAAGCTCCCCGGCGAAACCGAGGAGCCGACCGTCAACGAGGTCAAGATGTCGCGCTTCGACCCGATGCTGGTGCTCAATCTCGCGGGCAACGTGCCCGAGCGAACCCTCACGACGATCGCGAAAGACCTCAAGGAGAAGCTCGAGGCGCTCAGCGGCGTGCTCGAAGTGAACCTCGTCGGGACGCGTGAAGAGTTGATGGAAGTCGTCGTCGACCCGCTGGCGATGGAGAGCTACGGCCTCGACCAGGCACAGATCATCCAGTTCGTCAGCCGCAACAACCGCCTCGTGGCGGCCGGCGCACTGCATGCCAGCGAGGGCCGCTTCCCGGTCAAGGTTCCGGGCGTATTCGAGAGCGCGAACGACGTACTCGATCTGCCGATCAAGGCGGTCGGCGAACGCGTCGTGCATTTCAAGGACATCGCTGAGGTACGCCGCACGTTCAAGGATGCCGAGAGCGTCGCCCGGCTCAACGGCAAGCCGGCGCTCGCGATCGAGGTCGTCCAGCGAGCGGGTGCCAACATCCTCGAGACCATCGACGAGGTCAAACGGCTGATTGCCGAGGAACAGGCGTACTGGCCTCCGGACATCGACATCATCGCGTCGCGCGACAAGTCAAAAGACGTCAACGACATGTTGACGGAACTGCAGAACAACGTGCTCTCGGCCGTGCTCCTGGTTTTCATCGTCATCATCGGGATTCTCGGCATCCGCTCGGCGCTCCTCGTCGGCGTCGCGATTCCGGGCAGCTTCCTGCTCGGGATCCTGCTCATCGGCTCGTTCGGCATCACGATCAACATGATGGTGCTGTTCGCGCTCATCATGGCGGTCGGCATGCTGGTCGATGGCGCCATCGTCGTTACGGAGATGGCCGATCGCCGCATGGCCGAAGGCGAATCCCGCCAGGACGCGTACGCGCGGGCCGCGATTCGCATGGCGTGGCCGATCATCGCATCCACCTGCACGACGCTGGCCGCTTTCGTCCCGCTGGCACTGTGGCCCGGCACCTCGGGCGAGTTCATGAAGTACCTGCCCATCACGCTCATCGCGGTACTGTCCGCGTCGCTCTTCATGGCGCTGTTGTTCGTGCCGACGCTCGGCTCGATCTTCGGCCGCACCGGCGCCAACACCGAGGAGGCGCGCCGCAACCTTGCCGCCGCCGAGACCGGCAACCTCGACGAGGTCACGGGGCTGACGGGGCGCTATATCCGGTTCCTGAAGCGTTCCCTGCGGCGGCCGTGGCTCAACGTGGCCGCCGTATCGGGCCTGCTGCTGGCCGTGTACAGCGCGTTCTTCCTGTTCGGCAAAGGCGTCGAGTACTTCCCGGACGTGGAGCAACCCTTCGGCATGGTCGATATCCGCGCCCGCGGCGACCTGTCCACCGACGAACGCGACCGGCTCGTACGCCAGGTCGAAGAACGCATCCTCGGCATGGAGGAGATCGAATACCTTTACGCCAAGACCGGCAGCAGCGACCAGGCCGCCGAGGACCAGATCGGATCCCTGACCCTGAACTACGTCGAGTGGGACCGGCGCCGGCCGGCGGACGAGATTCTCGCCGAGATCAAGGAACGCACCAGCGACCTGGTCGGCATTCGCATCGAAACGCGCAAGCCGGACCCCGGGCCGCCGATCGGCAAGCCGATCCGCATCGAGTTCTCCTCGCGCTTCCCCGGGCAACTCGATATCGCGGTGGACCGCGTGCGCAATTTCCTCGAGACCCAGGACGACGTCGTCAATATCGAGGACAGTCGCCCGCTGCCCGGCATCGAGTGGCAGATCAGGGTCGACCGCGCCGAGGCGGCACGATTCGGTGCCGACGTTTCCCTGGTCGGAGCGATGGTGCAGCTCGTAACCAACGGCATCAAGATCGGCGAGTACCGTCCCGATGACAGCGACGACGAGATCGATATTCGCGTGCGCTACCCCGAAGAGAGCCGCAGTCTCGCGCAGATCGACGAGCTGCGCATTCCGAGCGACCAGGGCCTCGTGCCAATCAGCACGTTCATCGAGCGCGTGCCGGCCCAGCAGGTCGGTACGATTCGCCGCACCGACATGCGCCGTACGCTGTCGATCGAGGCGGACGTCGCTCCGGGTGTGCTGGTCGACGACGTGGTTCACCGGCTCAAGGCCGAGGTCCCCGAGCTCGGCATCGACTCGCGCGTGAGCTGGTCGTTCCGTGGCAGCACCGAGGATCAGCAGGAGGACATGGATTTCCTGGCCCGGGCCATGATGATGGCGCTCGCCATCATGGCCATCATTCTCGTGACCCAGTTCAACAGCATCTACCAGGCTGGACTGATCCTGACGGCCGTGCTGTTCTCGACGGGCGGCGTGCTGCTCGGCCACCTGGTCATGGGCAAGCCGTTCGGTGTCATCATGTCGAGTGTCGGCGTCATCACGCTCGCGGGGATCGTCGTCAACAACAACATCGTGTTCATCGATACCTATAACGTGCTGCGCAGCCGCGGCGAGCGCGCCTTCGAGGCCATCGTGCGGACCTGCGCGATTCGCCTGCGCCCGGTGCTGCTGACGACGGTTACGACGATCGTCGGCCTGATGCCGATGGTCCTCGGCGTGAACATCAACCTGCTGCAGCGCGAGGTCTCGATCGGCGCGCCGAGTTCGCAGTGGTGGACCCAGCTCGCCTCGTCGGTGGCCGGCGGCCTCGCCTTCGCGACGGTCCTGACCCTGTTCCTGACACCGAGCCTGCTCATGGTCCAGGCCAACCTGGTCAAGCGCTGGCACGAGCGGCGAGTGACGGCCCTTGCGCGGCAGACGTCCGCAAGTCATTGAATTTTCTGGGCGAGGAAACTTTTCGGCCCGCTTTCAATCCAAAACCTGCCGATCGCGCATCTAATAAGCAGGATCGCCAGCGCCCGCTACAATCAGAACGAACGGGTGACTTGCGTTATAGCGAACTAGTGTTATACTCCACTATAACACTAAAGAAAGTGATCTTGGGGTCATGAAAGCAGTCAAAGCGATCATTGCATTACCTGCCCTCGCGGCCTGCGCCCATCTCGCCGGGTGTGACATCGGCGAGGCCAAAGTGGCGGACGAGAGCACGATCCAGGCCGCGACGCCCGTGCCCGTCCAGGTTACGCATCCGTACCGCACCGATATTTACGCCACCTACTCCGCGACGGCCACGATTGGCTCGGACGCCGACGCGCCCGTCGTCGCCCGGGTCGCCGGCGATGTCGTGGCGCTGCTCGTCGAGGAAGGCGATTACGTCACCGCGGGCCAGGCCCTGGCACGCCTCGACGGCGAGCGCCTGCGGCTCGAAATGCTGGCCGCCAGGGCGAATCTCGACCAGGCGCGCAGTGAACTCGCCCGCAACCTCGACCTGAGCAAGCGCGGCCTGATCAGTGCGGCCGCATTCGACAACCTGCAGTACGATCTCGAGGCCCTCGAGGCAACGTATGAACGGCGGCAGCTCGAATACAGCTATGCGACGATCCGCGCCCCGATTGCGGGCTACGTTGCCGCGCGTGAAATCAAACCGGGACAACACCTGGCGGTCGACCAGGTGGCATTCCGGATCACCGATACGAGCGAGCTGCTTGCCTACCTGCAGATTCCGCAGGCGCAGCTGGCCAAGTTCGCTGCCGGCCACGAGGTCAGCATCGAGGTCGCCGCGATGCCGGGCGAGACATTCCCTGCGAGGATCGCCCGGGTTAGCCCGACGATCGATACGCGCAACGGCACGTTCCGCGCGACAGCCGTCATCGACAATGCCGCGGGTGCGCTGGCACCCGGCATGTTCGGTCGCTTCACGATCGCCTACGAAAAACACGCCGATGCACTGGTCGTGCCGGCCGCTGCGTTGATCGACGAGGACGACGAGAGCGCGGTGTACGTGGTCAACGACAACGAAGTCGTGCGCCGCGTGGTCAGGACCGGCGTGGAGATGAACGGCAAGGTCGAGATCCTCGCGGGCCTGAGCGAGCAGGACGTCGTGGTCGTGGTCGGCCACTCGAACCTGCGCGATGGCAGCCGGGTTCTCGCAAGCGACGCGCTGCAGGAGAGCTTCACGGGCTGATGCGTCGTGCGCCTCGGCTCGGGCGCATCTGGATGGGGAGGATTCATGAAGCGATATCGCATTAGCGCGGCTGCCGTCGCCTGTGCCCTGCTACTCAGCGCGTGCCAGCCGGGCGGCAAACCCGGCCAGGAAGAGGACGAGGAGGACGCCGCGCCGATCCCGGTCGAGACCAGTGCACCCATACGCGGCGACGTTTACGCCGTGTATTCGGGTACCGCGCCCATCGAAGCCTACGCCGAGGCCGACGTTATCGCCAAGGTCGCGGGAGAAGTTCGCGAAATCCTGGTCGAGGAGGGAGACACCGTCGCCAAGGGCGACGTGCTTGCCCGACTTGACGGCGATCGCCTGCGCCTCGAACTCAGCGAATCACGCGCCCGCCTGCGCAAGATGCGCAGCGACTTCGAGCGCAACAAGGAGTTGCGGGAAAAGCGCCTGCTCTCGGAAGGCGAGTTCGAGAAACTGCGGTACGACCTGCAGGCGCTCGAGGCCTCGTTCAACCTGGCGAGCCTCGAGCTCGATTACACGCAAATCCGCGCGCCCATCGATGGCGTGGTGTCCGAGCGCTATGTCAAGGTCGGCAATACGATCCCGGTTGGTCAACCCGCGTTTCGGGTGACCAGCCTCGATCCGCTGGTCGCTTACCTGCATGTCCCGGAACGGGAATACCGGCAGATCGGTCCGGGACAGCCGGTCGCGATCGACATCGATGCGCTCGCGGGACAGCAGACCATGGCCACCGTGACGCGCATCAGCCCGGTGGTCGATCCCGAGACCGGGACCTTCAAAATCACGATAGAGATCTACGACGACGAACGACGCATCAAGCCCGGCATGTTCGGGCGCATGAGCATCGTCTACGACGTGCACGAGAACGTATTGCAGGTGCCGCGCAGCGCGATCGTCGAGGACATGGGCAACGAGGCGGTGTTCGTCGTCGAGGACGGCAAGGCGGTGCGGCGCACGGTGCAGACCGGCTACGGCTATAACGGCATGGTCGAGATCACCGCGGGACTGAACGACGACGACGCGGTCATCACGGTTGGCCAGGTCGGCATCAAGCCCGGTGCCAAGGTGTCGGTCATCGGTGCGCCGCGCGAGGAGGAGCCGCCGGAGGACGAGACGATGGACGCCGGGGACGACAGCTGATGCGCCGCCTGATCGAAATCGCGACCGAGCGGCGCGTGACGATCGTCATGTTCATGGTCGCAATCGTACTGTTCGGCGTCGTCTCGCTGTCCCGCCTCAAGCTGAACCTGCTGCCCGACATCTCCTATCCCACGCTGACCGTGCGCACCGAGCTCACCGGTGCCGCCCCGGCCGAAGTCGAGAACCTGATCACCAAGCCCATCGAAGAGGCCGTCGGCGTCGTCCGCAACGTGCGCGTCGTGCGCTCGGTGTCGCGGTCCGGGCAATCGGACGTCACGATCGAGTTCCTGTGGGGCACCGACATGGACATCGCGGGTGTCGACGTACGTGAGAAACTCGACATCCTGTTCCTGCCCCTGGAGGCGGGCCGCCCGATGCTGTTGCGCTTCGACCCGTCGTCGGAGCCCATCGTGCGGCTGGGCCTGCTGTACAAGGAAGCGGCGGACGCGGCCACCAACGAGTTGCGGCTGAAAACGCTGCGCCGGCTCGCCGAGGACCGCATCAAGACGGACCTGGAGGCGCAGGAGGGTACCGCGGCCGTCAAGGTCAGCGGCGGCCTCGAGGACGAGATCCAGATACGGGTCGACCAGCAAAAGCTGTCACAGCTCAGGCTGAGCATCGACCAGATCGCCGCGCGCATTCGCGCCGAGAACGTCAACCTGTCGGGCGGTCGGCTGGAAGAAGGCGACCAGCGTTTCCTGGTCAGGACGCTCAACGAGTTCCAGACCGTCGACGAGTTCAGCGACGCCATCGTCGGCTACGTCGGCAACACGCCCGTCTACCTGCGCGACGTCGCGACCGTCGAACGCGGCTACAAGGAGCGCGAGGCGATCACGCGGGTGCGGGGCCGCGAATCGGTCGAACTCGCCGTGTACAAGGAGGGCGACGCCAACACCGTGCAGGTTGCGAGGCGCGTCGACCGACGCCTCGAATCGCTGCGCGAATCACTGCCCGAGAACATCGAGCTGGTCACGATCTACGACCAGTCGAAGTTCATCTCCGCCGCCGTCAACGATGTCCGGGTCGCGGCCATCCTGGGCGGCCTGATCGCGATCCTGGTGCTGTACGGTTTCCTGCGCGATGCGCGCGCCACGGCCATAATCGGCGTTGCGATCCCGGTGTCCGTCATCGGCACTTTCCTGCTGATGTATCTCAACGATATTTCCCTCAACATCATGTCCCTCGGCGGTATCGCTCTGGCCGTCGGCATGCTCGTGGACAACTCGATCGTGGTGCTCGAGAACATCGTGCGCAAGAAAGAGCATGGCGAGGGGATCGTCGAGGCAGCGCGTAACGGCACGACCGAAGTCGGTTCCGCCGTCACGGCCGCCACGCTGACGACGATCGCCGTGTTCTTCCCGATGGTATTCATCAGCGGCGTCGCCGGTCAGCTGTTCCGGGACCAGGCCCTGACCGTTACGTTTGCGCTGATCTTCTCCCTGGTCGTGGCACTGACGCTGATCCCGATGCTCGCCTCGCTCGGCGCCCGCAGCCGGTACGACGACGGCGGAGACGGCAGCCCGGCTGGCTGGTTCACGCGTTTCTCCGCGTCCGTCGTCCGTGTGTTCGGCTACGTCTTCTACGCCATCCGTTACGTGTTCTGGCTGCTGCTCTGGATCCCCTCGTGGTTGCTGCAGCGCCTCTATGGCGCCGTCGCCGGCGTGTATCCGGGCCTTCTGCGCTGGTCACTGCGACACCGCGCGACCGTGGTCATTGCCGCGGTTGCCGTGTTCGTCGGCACGATGGCGCTGCTGCCGCGTCTCGGCACGGAGCTCATACCCCAGTTCTCGCAAGGCGAGTTCGACGTGGACCTGCGTCTCCCGCCGGGCGCGCCGTTGACGGAAACCGACCGGGCGATCCAGGTAGCGCAGCAGGCGGCCGCGGCGATCGATTCCGTTGCGCTGAACTATTCCGTGGCGGGCACCGGCAACAGGCTCGACGCGAACCCGGTCGACGCCGGCGACAACACGGGTACGCTCAGCATCCAGATGGCGTCGGGCGCGAGCCGCGCTGCGGAGAACCGGGCAATGGATGCGATGCGGGCGCAACTGTCGCGACTGCCGGGCGTGCAGTATGAATTCAGCCGCCCGGCCCTGCTGTCGTTTGCCAGCCCGCTGCAGATCGAAATCTCGGGCTACGACCTCGATGCCCTGGCGCTGGTCAGCAACGCGGTCGTCCAGCAGATGTCGTCATCCGACCGGTTCTCGGACGTCCGTACGACCGTCGAGCGCGGCAACCCCGAGATCCAGATCGTGTTCGACCAGGAACGCGCCGCCAAGCTCGGACTCGCCGTTCGCGACATCGCCAACCGCGTCGTCGCAAATGTCCGTGGTGAACTCGCGACTCGCTACACCTGGCGCGACAAGAAAATCGACGTACTCGTGCGCAGCATCGATACCCGCAGCGCGAGCATCGACGAAATCCGCCGCCTCATCGTCAACCCCAATGCGGACCGGCCCGTTACGCTGGACGCGGTCGCGACCGTCACGGTCTCGCAGGGTCCGGCCGAGATTCGGCGCGTCGCGCAGGAACGCGTCGCGATCATTACCGCGAATCTCGCTTATGGCGACCTCGGCGCCGCCGCGCTCGAGGCCGGCGCCATCGTCAGCCGTACCCCGATGCCGGATGGCGTCACGGCGATCGTCTCCGGGCAAAGCGAGGAAATGCAGGCGTCCTTCGAATCGATGCGGTTCGCGCTGCTGCTGGCAATATTTCTCGTGTACCTCGTCATGGCGTCGCAGTTCGAATCGCTGATTCATCCGTTCGTAATCCTGTTCACGATCCCGCTGGCACTGGTCGGCGCCGTGCTCGCGCTGTTCATCACGGGCACCACGATCAATATCGTCGCGCTGATCGGTGTCATCATGCTGGCGGGCATTGTCGTGAACAACGCGATCGTCCTCGTCGACCTCATCAACCAGCTGCGCGCCCAGGGGGCGGAGCGTTTCGACGCCATCGTCGAGGCCGGCACCGCGCGCCTGCGCCCCATCCTGATGACCTCGCTGACGACGGCGCTCGGGCTGCTGCCGATGGCGATGGGCTTTGGCGAAGGCTCGGAGGTCCGCACGCCCATGGCCATCACCGTGATCGGCGGGCTCGCGGTGTCGACGTTGCTGACGCTCGTCGTGATACCGGTCGTTTATTCGCTGCTGGATCGCAAGCGCTGGCCGGCGCAGGTTGCGCCATGAGACATACCGAGATCGCACTGCGCAGGCCCGTCACGACCGTCGTCGTGTTCGTCGCCCTGGCGCTCATCGGGCTGCTTGCGTCGCGACTGCTGCCGCTCGAGAAGTTCCCCGACATCGAGTTCCCTGGAATCTTCGTACAAATCCCCTACGAGGGTTCAACGCCCGAGGAGGTCGAGCGCCTCATTACACGCCCCGTGGAAGAGGCGCTCGCCACCTTGTCCGGCGTGGAGCGCATGTTCTCGAGTTCGAGCGAAAGCCAGGCGCAGGTATTCCTGCAGTTCGGCTGGGACCAGAGCATGGGCGCGAAGGGCATCGAAGCGCGCGCCAAGGTGGACGGCATCCGCCACCTGTTGCCCGCCGACATACGCCGGGTGTTCGTGTTCACGGGCTCGCTCGGCGACCAGCCGGTCCTGCAGCTGCGCATCTCGAGCGAGCGGGACCTGTCGGACAGCTACGAGCTGCTCGACCGGGTGCTGAAGCGGCGCCTCGAGCGCCTCGAGGGCGTCTCGCGGGTCGAACTGCATGGCGTCGAGCCGCGCGAGATCCGCATCCTGATGAAGCCGGATATGCTCGCCGCCTACGGCATGAACATCGCCACGGTCCGCGACCTGCTGCTCAGCAGCAACTTTGCCGTCAGCGCCGGCAAGATCACGGCCGGCGGCCAGCGCTTCAGCGTTCGGCCCAGCGGCGAGTTCTCGTCCGTCGACGAAATCCGCAATCTCGCCGTCAATGCATCGGGATTGCGGCTGCGAGACATTGCGGACGTGGAGCTGCGCACGCCGGAACGGAACTACGGCCGCCACCTGGACCGCGACTACGCGATCGGCGTCGCGGTCAACAAGACGACGGGCACGAATCTCGTCGACGTGACGGACCGGGTGGTTGCCGAAGTCGAGAAGATCGGCGAGCTGCCGCAGATGCAGGGCATCAATATTTTTCCGCTCGACAACCAGGGTGACAGTGTCCGGGAGTCGCTGTCGGACCTGCTCAACGCGGGGCTCCTCGGCGGCCTGCTCGCCGTCATCGTGCTGTACCTGTTCGTGCGCCAGGTGACGACCACGCTGATCGTCATGGCGTCCGTCCCGTTCTCGCTATTGATTACGCTCGGTGCGCTGTACTTCGCCGGCCTCACGCTGAACATCCTGTCGATGATGGGGCTGATGCTGGCCGTCGGCATGCTCGTCGACAACGCCGTGGTGATCACCGAGAGCATCTTCCGCCACCGCGCCGAGGAACCGGACGAGCCCTTCGGCGCAACGCTCAAGGGTGTCAGGGAAGTCGGGCTCGCGGTCATCGCCGGCACGATGACCACGATCATCGTGTTTGCGCCGGTCGTCTTCGGCGCCCAGACCGACATCACGATCTTCCTGACGCACGTCGCGGTGACGATCATCGTCGCCCTGCTCGCCTCGCTGCTCATCGCGCAGACCCTCGTCCCGATGCTGGCGGCACGCATCGCGGTGCCGCCACGGCCCAAGAAGGGCGCCCTGATGGAGCGCCTGACCAACCGCTACGTGCGGGCACTCGAGTGGATCATCGGGCATCGCTGGTGGACGGCACTCGGCATCACCCTTATTTGCATCATCGGGATACTGCCGAACGCCCTGCAGCTCGTTAAGTTCGACATGTTCCCGCAGGACGTCGGGCGCCGCCTGTTCATGCCGTACCACGTCGAGGGCGAGTATGCGCTCGAGACCGTCGAGGCGGCCGTCGACAGGATCGAGGAATACCTGTACTCGCGCCAGGAGGAATTCAATATTCGTTCGGTCTACAGCTATTACGAACAGGGCCGTGCCGAATCGACGATCCTGCTGACCGACGAGGACGATGCGACCCTGTCGACCAAGCAGATCATCGAGCGCATCGAGGCGGATCTCCCGGAAATCGCCATCGGCAAGCCCAGCTTCCAGTTCGAGCAGCAAGGCGGCGGCGAGGGCTTCTCGATTCAGCTCAGCGGCGACTCCACCGAGATTCTCAACGAGCTCAGCGTCGACGTCGTACGGGCTCTCGAGAGCGTCGAGGGACTCAAGGACGTCACCAGTGATGCCGAGGAAGGTGAGCGCGAGGTGCGCGTAACCGTGGACAGGACCCGTGCCGCCAATGCCGGACTGACCTCGGCCGACATCGGCCAGACCATTGCTATCGCGATGCGCGGCGAAAACCTGCGGGAGTTCCGCGACGCCGCGGGCGAGATCGAGGTCCGGCTGGCGTTTCGCGCCGACGACAAGCAGAGCATCGAGCAGCTCGCGGACCTGCCCCTGTACACGCCGGACGGCCGCCGTATAACGCTCGGCAGCGTCGCGACAATGCGTCTCGGCACGGCGCCCGATACGATCCGGCGCACGGACCGCCAGACCGCGGTCATCATCAATGCGAACTTCGACGAGGATGCGAGCGCCGAGGAAGTGCGGCCGCGCGTCAACAGCATGATGGAGCAGATCCAGCTGCCACCCGGTTACAGCTGGAAGGAAGGGCGCGGCTTCGAGCGCCAGGACGAGACGGCGCAGATGATGGCAACCAACATCGTGCTCGGCGTCGCCTGCATCTTCCTGGTCATGGCCGCCCTGTTCGAATCGCTGCTACTGCCGTTCTCGATTATTCTCGGATCCATTGCTTTTTCGATTTTCGGCGTGTTCCTGTTCTTCGCGGTTACCGGGACCACGTTCTCGTTCATGGCGACGATCGGCATCATGATCCTGATCGGGGTTGTCGTGAACAACGGCATCGTGCTGGTCGACCACATCAACAATCTGCGCATGGAAGGGCAGCCCAGGGACCGGGCAATCGTGATCGCCGGTCGCGATCGCCTGCGACCGATCCTGATGACCGTCGCGACGACGATCGTCGGCCTCACGCCCCTCGCCATGGGAACGACGCAGATCGGGGGGGACGGACCTCCGTACTATCCCATGGCGAGGGCGATCATCGGCGGGCTGGCATTCTCGACCGTGGTCTCGCTGCTCGTCGTGCCAGCCCTGTACATTTACTTCGACAACCTGGCGGCCTGGGGCCGCAAGGTCATGCGGACGGCGAGAAGGGCCAGTAGCAGCAGCCAGCCGAGCGCGCCGCCGCCGGAGCTGACGACCACCTGAGTGCTGCCGCTGCTGGTCGAGTCACGCGTCGAGTCCTCGAGCGGCAGCAGCGAGAGTTCGACCGCTTCCTCGGGACCGATACTCGTGAGATACGTATTGTCGTAGGCATCGTAGAGCTCGATCAGAATGTCGTAGCTTCCGGTCGGGTAGCCCGAGATCAGTTCCGTCTCGACCGCGTAGTCGTCGTTGCCGGACGTACCGAAGAGCGTGAAATCGGCCGTCTCGGCATATTCGTTCCACGGGCCGTACTCGTAGCTCAGGTAGACCACCGCGTAGACGTCGGCAATGGCGTAGTTGGTGTCCGCATCGAACACCAGGTCGATGCCGAAATAATAGCCATCGCGGTCGAAGTCCGAGAACAGCGTGACGTCGACGTCGTAGAACCAGAAATTCGGATCATCCAGGAACCCGATGCGGGCGGAGCGCTGCTTGGCGTCCGCGTCCTTGGAGGCCACTGCCGTGTCGCCGAGTTTCAAAGGCTGATGCTCGTTATAGGTGTCGTTCGTCAGGCTCTGCCTGGGCTCCGTGCCCGTGTCCGCCATGGAGACACCCGCGAACAACATTGCAAGCAGCAAAGTGCGGGAAAGGTATTTCATGTCGGTGTCCTCTGTCGCTGGTTTACGGTCCCAGTTAACCAGCAGGACACTGAATCGATGCTGAACCCGGCCATCGCACGACGGCAGCGCGGGCTGTCTGTTCAGCCCGCGTTCACGCAATCACTGTGGAGAAGACCGGCGGTTACCCGCCGCGCGCGTCAGACGTCGCCTGCCGACAGGCCCGCAATCTGCGCCGGCGTCACGTTCAGCGCATTGACGACATTGTTGAAGAAGTCGACTTCGAGAGCACTGACGCTCTGGTCGCTGCGGAACAACTCGATCAGCGCCTGCACGATCTCGCTGCACTGCATCTCGTCGAGTCCTTTCTCGGCCCGCCGCAGATACTTGACCAGCGTGGCCTCGGCGTACAGCTCTTCGCGGGCCGCGACCCGGATGTCCGCCTTGCTGAAGTTCTTGCCCGTATGCTTCTTGAGAATCGCCCGGATACTGTCGACTTCGACATTCTGGATGCTGACGTCAGCATTGGCGGCTCGCGCCAGCGTCATCAGCAGCGTTTCTTCGAACAGGTCCTTCTGCGCCTCCTCGCCAATGTCGGAGCCACCGAAAATCTTCAGTACGTTCGTAAGGTCTGCAATTGCCATTAGTTACTCGCTTTGTTTTTCTGTCGGGCTGCTTCCCGAGGCGGGCCATCAATAATAACCCACAAAATGTGTCGAATTGAAGGCATATTTATCACTTAAGAAAAGGCTTGGAATCTATTGATTTCCCAGACATACTGACCTCGGGCAAACAAATGAAAGGAGGTGATCCATGTCTCGTGGGATAATCAAGGTATCCGGAAAACCTGAAGGTCTGACGCGAAAGATGGAGCACCGTACGACGCTTCGCTGACCCTCCTTTTCAGATACTCGATTCCACGGAAAGCCGCAGCGATGCGGCTTTCTTTGTTCAGCCCCGCAGAATTCCGCCCAGTGCGTCGAGCGTTTCGTCGATTTCCGCGACGCTGTTGTAATGCACTGGCCCGATGCGCACCGCCCCGCCCGATTCGTAGATACCGAGCGCCTGCGCGGCCTCCACCGCGTAGTTGTGACCGCTCCAGACGAAGATGTTCGCCGCGGCGAGCTTCTCGGCAATCGTTGCCGAGGCGATCCCGGTATGGGTGAACGAAACTGTCGGCACACGCCGATCGAGTGCCGTGGCGTCGGTAATGCCCTGGACCGTTACGCCCGGCAAAGAAACGAGCCCTTCGATCAGGCGTGCGCCCAGCACTTGTTCGTACTCGAACAACAGCTTCATCGCCGCGCGCAGCGCGGCCGGCCGGTCGGTGGCGCCGGCCATGGTCCTGCCGATCCACGCCAGGTACTCGACCGCCGCCGTGATGCCCGCGCAGCCTTCGAAGCTCGGCGTGCCGGTCTCGAAACTGCCCGGGTAGCGCGACGGGGCCGGCCGCACCCGGTACGGCTCGAGTTCCTCGAGGACCCCGGCCCGCCCGTACAGCACGCCCTGGTGCGGACCGAAAAACTTGTAGGGAGAGCAAGCCAGGAAGTCGCAGCCGAGCGCCTGCACGTCGGTCGCCAGGTGCGGTACCGACTGCACGGCGTCGACGTACGTCAGGGCGCCTGCCGCTTTCGCCCTTGCACAGACGGCCGCAACGTCGTTGATCGTGCCGAGCAGGTTACTCGCAGCGCCGATGCAGACCAGGCGCGTGCGGTCGGTCATCAGCCTGTCGAGTTCGACGAGGTCGAATTCGAACGTCTCGGTGTTGAAGGGCAGCCACCTGATCTCGAGCTCGAGGTCACGCGCGAGCAGCACCCATGGCCAGACGTTCGCATCGTGATCCATGCGCGTGACGACGATCTCGTCGCCGGGCCGCAGCAGGCGGCCAAGCGAACGCGACACGTGCAACGTCAAGGTCGTCATGTTCTGGCCGAACACGATCTCGTCAGGCGATGCGGCGTGTAGGAAATCGGCCATCGCGGCCCGCGCCGCGGCGATTACCTCGTCGACGGCACGTGACGTCCTGAAATAGCCCCCGCCGTTGGCGTTGGTCTCGACGAGGCAGCGGGACATGGCATCGCGAACGCCGGCCGGTACCTGGGTCCCGGCCGGGTTGTCGAGGTAGATGCGGCGCTCGCCGTCATCACGAATCGCCAGCGCCGGGAACTGCGCCCGCACGGCATCGAGGTCATAGGTCATTAATCAGTCCTGCGGTTTGCCGCCCCACTTCTCGCGGTGGGCGTCTTCGGCTCGCTGGCGAACCTTCTGGTGGCGGCGCGTGAGCAGCAGCGAATTCGGGTCGCACACCTCGGCCTTGATGATGCCGAGGTCACTGGCGGCGTCAAACAGGCTCGGATACCAACGCTCCCAGTTGGGCAACAGGGCTTCGACTTTTTCCCGAAGGCTCATGGACGCAATGTAACCGAGCACCCATGGCAAGACAATGACGGGCGTCTCTAATCCTCGAGCGAGCGCAGGCCGACCAAGCAGGCCGCCAGCAGCATCGCGCCAAGTACGAGCATGGGCAGCTGCGGGACGACGAGTTTGCCGGTATCGAGGACCTCCGGCGGAATCAGCTGTACGAGCCCAGCCAGCGTCGTGACCAGCTCGGTCAGCGGCTTGAACGAAATCAGCGTTCCGATCAACGTTGCCACCGGCAGGGTCAGGCGGCGCAGCCAGATGCGGCGCCGGACCTTCTTCATGACACGCACGCTGAAGCCGTCGTCGGCGACCGGCCCGGACGCGAACATCGTCTCGAGCACCCGGTCCTGTTCGTCTTTGATGCGCTCAGCCATGTTGATGATCTTTGATGTCAAAACTCGTCCTGATCTTCTCTTTACCACGGAATATCACCGATTTCACTGTACCGACGGGCATCGCCAGGGACTCGCTGATCTCCCGGTGCGACAGCCCGCAGGCATACGACATGACGATGACGGCACGTTCCTCGTCGGTCAGCACGGCGAGAAAACGATCGAGGTCGCCGGTCTCGTCCGCCAGTTTCCCGTACGCGGGCGCCGCCGTCCCATGCCCGACCTGCTCCAGGATCTCCGCATAGCGCTTCGACTTGCGTTTCGATTGCAGGAACGTCGTGTAGGCCACCTTGAGCAACCAGCCGATGAACGTCCCCCGTCCCGAGTAGGTCTGCAGCTTGTCCCACGCATGCAGGAAACAATCCTGGGCGAGATCGTCCGCCAGCGTGTAGTCGCCGGTCAGCTTGCGCAGGAAATTGCGCACGTGCGACTGGTGGCGGCGAACCAGCTCGCCGAAAGCGTGCGTATCCTGTCCGGATACGACCCTCGCGACGAGCTGGTGGTCTGCGCTCGTGGTCAAGGCAGTACCTGCTACTCTTCTTCCCTGCTCGTGAACCGGTACAGGATCAGGTAACCCAGACCGATGGCGAACGGCAACGCGGCACCCGCCAGCGTCCCGCGCATCGCGTGACCGCTGGGATCCGGAACCGCAACCGCAATCAGCGCCAGACCGACGGCGATGGCCAGCCAGATGACGCCGAGGCGCAGGTCCTTGTACTTGCCCGCCTTGGGATGGCCGAGCCGGTCGATGATCTCGGGCGTCAGTTCGTGCCCCTTGTCGAGGGCCATGCGAATGGTCTGCTGCATGCCGTCACGCGCACGCCAGCGGAACCAGAACAGGAAGACCAGTACAACGGCCAGGCTGATGAACATGACGATGGGGATTAATTCTTCTGCCATTTCGGCTTCTCCACTTGGTGTTCGGTAGGATCTTGCTTCATCCTATAGATGCGTGCCGGAGGCCACTTGGATGCAAATGCAACCCTCTGTTTTTATTAACTTTACTCAAGTCGTGTCATACGCATGCGGGTGCGGGTCAACAAATTCGGGAAAGCGGCGTTTAGACGTTATGGACCCGCAGCCGCGCCAGCGCAAGGAGTTGCCTTGAAATCAGCCAGGAATGCCATCGCGACGAATCGCTTCGGTCTCGGTGCGAGGCCCGGCGAACTCGGGCGAATCGACGACGCCGGGCGTTGGCTGCTCGACCAGCTCGAGGGTCCGTCCCGGGTGCCGCCCGAGCTCGGCGAACTGCCCGACTCCGCGTCGGTCCTGGTGGAGATCGACGAGCTGCGGCGGCAGCGACAGGCAGCCCGGCGGGCCGACCGGAAACCTGCCCGGAGTTATGGCCTGACGATCCGCGGGCACTACCTGGACCAGGTGGCCGCACGGTACCGCCACGCGGCGACGAGCGAGCACCCGTTCCACGAGCGCCTCGTGCATTTCTTCAGCAATCATTTCGCCGTCTCGGTCGACAAGCAGCCGCTGGCCGCCGTGGCGGGCCCGTTCGAGAACGAAGCGATTCGCCCGCACGTGAGCGGATCGTTCTTCGACCTGTTGCTGGCGGTGGAACGACATCCCGCGATGATCCTGTATCTCGACAACCAGCGTTCGGTGGGCCCAAACTCCAAGCTGGGCCAACGGGCCAGCCGGCGCCGCTCGGAACGGCAGGTCGGCCTCAACGAGAACCTGGCCCGCGAAATTCTCGAGTTGCACACGCTCGGCGTGGACGCCGGCTATACCCAGGAAGACGTCAGCAACTTCGCCCGGGTGATTACGGGATGGTCGATCGGCGGTGCCGGCGAGCGCGGCCAGTTTGCCGAGGGCGATCCCGGGCGCTTCGAATTCCGGGAAGCGATTCACGAACCCGGGCCGCAGCGCATCCTCGGCACCACCTACCGGCAGGACGGGGTGGCGCAGGGTGAAGCCGTGCTGCGCGACCTCGCGACGCACCCGGCCACCGCGCGCTTCGTATCGACCAAGCTCGCGCGGCATTTCGTGGCCGACGATCCGCCCGCATCGCTCGTCGCCCGACTCGTCGAGGCCTGGGAGAAAAGCGGCGGCGACCTGCCGAGCGTCTACCGGGCAATGGTCAGCGCGCCGGAATCCTGGGCCGACTCGCATCGCAAGTACAAGAGCCCGCACGATTTCCTCGTCTCGACGCTGCGCGCCTTCGCACACGCGCCCGACAACCCCCAATTCATCGTCGGCGCCCTCGACCTGATGGGACAGGCACCGTTCCGGCCCGGCTCCCCGCAGGGCTGGCCCGATACGGCCGCGGAGTGGGGCGGCGCCGATGCGCTCTACAAGCGCATCGAGTGGTCCAACACGGTTGCCCGCTCGATTGGCGGGCGTGTCGACCCGGCCGTTCTCGGCGACGCCGTGCTGGGCGCGCGATTCGATCCCGAAACCCGCAAGGCTGTTTCCCGGGCCGATAGCCGGGTACAGGGCATGACGTTGTTGCTGGCGTCACCCGACTTTCAAAGGAGATGAGCATGTTCAACCGCAGGGACCTGCTGAAAGCGCTTGGCGCAACCGCCGCGGCGACCGGGCTCGGGCGGCTCGCGCTGGCTGCGGCCGATACCGATGCCCGCTTCGTCCTCGTCATCCTGCGCGGCGCCGTCGACGGGCTGGCGCTGGCGCCACCCTACGGTGACGGAAACTATGCCGGCCTGCGCGGCGAACTCGCCCTGGGCAGGCCGGGTGCGGCCGATGGCGTACTGGCGCTCGACAGGCTGTTCGGCCTGCACCCGTCGCTGGCCGGCGTGCACGAGCGCTTCACGGCCCGCGAAGCCATCGTGGTGCAGGCGGTTGCGAGCCCGTACCGGGCCCGCTCACACTTCGACGGGCAGGACCTGCTCGAAAGCGGCGGGACGCGCGCCGGCACCGTGCATGACGGCTGGCTGAACCGTTGCCTTGCCAGCCTCCCGGGAGCGACTGCGATCGCGCTCGCGCAAAACACGCCGCTGGTTCTGCGCGGCCGCTCGCCCGTCACGAGCTGGGCGCCGTCGCGGCTGCCGGACACCGACGAGGGTACGCTCGAACGGCTGGAGAGGCTGTATGCCGGGGACGCGTTCTTCGCGACCCGACTCGCGCAGGCACTGCGTTCTCGGGAAATCGCCGGAGACGTGGACGGCAGGCGCCGTGGTCGCGGCAACGTGACCCAGCAGTTCACCGAACCGATGACGTCGGCAGCCCGGTTTCTCGCCGCGCCGGACGGGGCGAGGATCGCCGTGCTCGAGTTCACGGGTTGGGACACGCATGCGAACCAGGGCGCTGCGAACGGCCAGCTGGCCAATCGCTTTGCGGCCCTCGACGCGGGACTGGCCGAACTGCGCAACGGACTCGGTGAAGCGTGGGACCAAACGGTCGTCGCGGTGGTTACCGAGTTCGGCCGCACGGTGCGCGTGAACGGTACCCGCGGCACCGACCACGGCACCGGCACGGCGGCGCTGCTGCTCGGCGGCGGGATCACTGGCGGTCGCGTGATTGCCGACTGGCCGGGCCTGGCGACGCTTCACGAGGACCGCGACCTGCGGCCGACGACCGACTTGCGCAGCCTGTTCAAGGGCATATTGATCGAACACCTCGGGCTGGCGCCGACGTTCGTCGAACGGGAGGTGTTCCCGGGCAGCGCCGGGGCCGTGCCGCTGGAGAACCTGGTCCGCAGTTAGACCCGGTCGTTCGTGTCGCGCGTTTACAGCAGACATGAACGCATGGAAACGACTGGCTGATCCACGCTGTTACCAGGTACTGGTGCTTGGCAGCCTGCTGGCGTTCGGCATCACGGTACTCGATTTCGGAATTCGCTGGCAGAACGCCGTCGCTATCCTCGTCACGGCGCAGGCCGTGCAGTATCTCGGCACCCGCCTCGCCCGACTACCGCGCTTCGACCCGCTGAGCGCATTGATTACCGCCCTGTCCCTGACCTTGTTGTTGCGCACCGAGATGCTGCTGCTCGCGGCGCTGGCCGCCACGATTGCGATCGGCAGCAAGTTCCTCGTGCGGGTACGCGGCAAGCACGTTTTCAACCCGGCCAACGTCGCGCTGGTTTCGCTGATGCTGGTCAGCGACCAGGCCTGGGTATCGTCCGGGCAATGGGGCAGCGCCGCGCTCGGCGCCTTCAGCCTCTCCTGCCTGGGTTTCCTGGTGCTGACGCGGGCCCGGCGAGCCGAGACGACGATCGCCTTCCTGCTGATCTACGGCGCCTTGCTGTTCGCTCGCGCCCTGTGGCTCGGCGATCCCCTGTCCATTCCGCTGCACCAGGTGCAGAACGGCGCGCTGCTGATCTTTGCCTTCTTCATGATTTCCGACCCGAAGACGACGCCTGACGCGCCGCTCGGACGCGTAGCGTACGCAACGATCGTCGCAACGATCGCGTTCATCATCCAGTTTGTTTACTACACGCCCAATGGCCCGATTCTCGCGCTGGTCCTGTCCGCGCCGCTCGTGCCGCTCATCGACGCCCTGCTGCAGGGATCGCACTACCGGTGGAACAACCCCAAGGAGCTTCAAAATGAGAATTCTCGTTACCGTGATGACGGCCGCGCTGACCGTCCTGGTTTCAACCACGGCGCAGGCGTTCTGCGGCTTTTACGTCGCCAAGGCGGACACGAGCCTGTTCAACCAGGCCTCGCAGGTCGTGCTCGTTCGCGACGGTAATCGCACCGTCATCACGATGGCCAACGACTTCGAGGGCGATGCCGAGGATTTTGCCGTGGTCATCCCGGTCCCGACGATGATCGAGCGGGGGCAGATCAATGTGGGCGATCGCGCCGTGATCGAGCACCTCGACGCCTACACGTCGCCGCGGCTCGTCGAGTATCACGATCCCGATCCCTGCGCGCGGTACGAAGCCGACGAGGCGATACGCAGCGACGCTGCCCTGCCGGCTGCTGCCAAGCAACTCGCCAGCTCGGCCCGGTCGCGCGGCGTCACGATCGAGGCGCAGTATACGGTGGGCGAATACGACATCATGATCCTCTCGGCGGGCCAGAGCGACGGCCTCGTAGCATGGCTGAACGAGAACGGCTACAAGCTGCCGCGAGGCGCCGAGCGCATCGTGGGCAGTTACCTGAAACAGGACATGCGCTTCTTCGTCGCGAGGGTCAATCTCGAGGAACAGGCAAAGTCGGGTTACCAGTACCTGCGGCCCATCCAGGTTGCGTACGAGAGCAACAAGTTCATGTTGCCGATCCGGCTCGGCACACTGAATGCGAGAGGCAAGCAGGAACTCTACGTCTATGCGCTGACGCGCACCGGCCGTGTCGAAACGACGAACTACCGGACCGTCAGGCTGCCGAGCAACATCGACGTACCCGAGTTCGTCGAGGACGAATTCGCCGACTTCTATCGCGCCCTGTTCGAGCAGCAGACGCAGGAACACAACGAACGGGCCGTGTTTCTCGAGTACGCCTGGGACATGGCCTGGTGCGACCCGTGTGCGGCCGATCCCCTGACCGCCAAGGAGCTGCGCTCACTCGGCGTTTTCTGGCTGGGAGACGGGCGGGAGGCAAACAAGCGAATCATGCCGCAGCCCGCGCAAAACGTCTTCGTGACGCGGCTGCACGTCCGCTACGACGCAGAGCATTTTCCCGAGGACCTGGTGTTCCAGGAAACGGGAGATCGGCAAAACTACCAGGGGCGCTACGTCATTCGTCATCCCTGGAAAGGCACGGCGAGTTGTGACCTGACCCGGTATCATGCCAGCGTGCGCGAACGCCAGGAGCGCGAAGCGCAGCAGCTCGCCAACCTGACCGGCTGGGACATTGCCGACATCCGCAACAAGATCACCTACGCCGGCGGCGAACGCCCGGGGCCGGACAGGGACCCCTGGTGGAAGCGGTTGTGGCAGTAGCCTGGTCGGATTCCGGCCTTACTCGCACCGCGACCGGGTCGTGTCCCGCCGTATTTCCTCCCGGGTGAGAAGCAGATGAGCGCGGATGGGATCGCCCGCCGCGACGCTGGCCATCGCCGCCTCGATCGTGGCGAGCGCCCGGTCGCGGCAACCCTGCCGGCGGTACACCTCGGCCAGGTTGTTGAGGACGACGGCGTCGCCGGGGTCGAACTCCAGCGCCGCCAGGTAGGCGATCGCCGCCGCCTGCAGCGCGCCCCGGGCAAACGAGGCATTGCCGAGGCCCAGCCAGGCCAGGCGGTTCTGCGGCCAGCGCCTGCTGGCCGCCTCGTACGCCGCGACCGCGCTTTCGACATCGCCGGTCGACTCGACGGCTGCGACGGCGCGCAGGAAGCGGGCGGCATCGGGCCGGGCCGGCAGTTCGCCCGGCTGCAGCGCCACGAAACCCCAGAATTCACCGCGCCGCCAGCTGCGCACGAAACGCCGCGCCTCGACCTGGTGGCGCGGCTGGTCCCCGGAGCGCAGCACGAACTCCCGGCCATGCGGCAGGTAACCAACTACGACGGCATAGTGCCAGAGCGGCGCCACGGACACGCCGAGGTTTTGCAACACGAGAACGGGACGACCGGCGTCGAGCTCGGCAAGCAGTGCGCCCACCGACGCATCGACCTGGTAGGGAATGCGACCGTACTGGCGGGTCGCCGCAAGCAACTCGAGCTGCAGGGCGCCCTCGCGGCCCGGAATGTACACGCGCGATTTCAGTTCCTGCGGCGTGGTTTCGACGCCGGAGTGACCGAGGATCGTGGCAAGCGCCGCCGGGCCGCACTGGTCAGTGACCTGCGCATGAAAAGGCACGTGTTCGAGTTCGACGGGTTGCGACCGGTCCTCGAGTTCCGCCAGGAGATGGCCGACCGAGCCGGCGCAGCCCGTCAGCAGACCGAGCGAGCTGACGACGAGCCCGGCGCATGCGCGTGCCGTTGACACGCGACTCCCGTCAGAATTCGGCGAAGAAATTGGTGACGTTCAACAACTCGAGAACGATCAGGACGATCGCAACGATGCCAACCACTTCGACGAAACCGACGCCTCCTGCCGGCAACTCACCGAGCCTGCTCTCGAGCACCTGCAATTCAGCGGCAGTCAACGAGTCGACCCGGGCGCTCGCATCGGCCGGATCCACGCCGAAACTGACGAGTACGTCCCGTACCGCCTGTCGGTCCAGCATCTCGTTGATGCGGTCGATCTGTTGGCCGCGCTCGGCAATCTCGATCGCCTGGTCCGTCGTGATGATGGCGGCACTCGCGGTCTGCGCCATCGGCAGCATCACGAGGCACGTGGTCATGACGTACACAATCGATCGCTTGAACAAGGTGCGGATCATCGTGGTTCTCCGTAGGTAGCTGAAAAAATCGCGGCAAGCAGGCAATAGCCTAACGGTAGCGGCGCTGGATCTTCTTCAGTTCGCCGCTGCCCGGATGCAGCCCCTCGTAGGGCAGCTTGGCCAGCGGCGTATCGACGTTGCCCATGAGCTCGTGCATCTCGGCACGTTCCTCGTTGACGTACAGCAGCCCGGTCGTGATTTCGCCGGCATTGAAGCGGCCGCGCAGGTACTTGAACGCATCCGCCCGGCTGGTCGGATCGTACTCCCGGTCGAGCTTGCGCAACACGATCGTGTCGTGGCCGCGCAGCCTGATCGGCATGGACTCGCCCTCCTTGTAGGATATCGAAATATCCTCGGAGGGATGGATGTAGTCGATATCGCTCACGTGGTTGTAGTGCTCACGCGTATGCGCATAGCTCTTGGTCGAACCCTCGTGATCGTTGAACGTGACGCAGGGGCTGATGACATCGACCAGCGAAAAGCCCGAGTGCTTGATGGCGCCCTTCAGCAGCGGCACGAGCTGTTCCTTGTCTCCCGAGAAACTGCGGGCGATGTAGGTCGCACCGAGGCTCAGCGCGGTGCTGACCGGGTCGATCGGCTCCTGCTGGTTGGGCAGCCCCTTTTTCGGCAGGCTGCCGATGTCGGCCGACGCCGAGAACTGGCCCTTGGTCAGGCCGTAGACCCCATTGTTCTCGATGATGTAACACATGTTGAGATTGCGCCGGATCGCGTGCACGAACTGGCCCACCCCGATCGACAGGGAGTCGCCGTCGCCCGATACGCCGATGTAGGTCAGTTCGCGATTGGCGGCGTTGGCCCCGGTGGTCACGGACGGCATGCGGCCGTGCACCGCGTTGAATCCATGCGCCTGGCTTGCGAAGTACGCCGGCGTCTTCGACGAGCAACCGATACCGGACATCTTTGCCAGCATGTGCGGTTCGATATCGAGCTCGAAAACGGCCTGGATCAGGGCGGCGGTCACCGAGTCGTGACCGCAACCGGCGCACAGCGTGGAGATCGCGCCTTCGTAGTCGCGGGTGGTCAGGCCCAGGGCGTTCTTGGGCATGCTCGGGTGAGCAATCTTGGGCTTCGCGATGTAGGTCATGCGGCTCTTCCCTTCTTGATCTCTGCCAGCACACCGTCGACGACCGATCCTGCGTTCAGCGGCATGCCGTCGTAGTGCAGCACCGGAACCAGCTTCTTCTGGTCGGCGTCGATATCGTCGATCAGCAGCAGACGCAGCTGGGCGTCGCGATTCTGCTCGACGACGTAGACGACGTCGTGCTGGTCGATAAACTCACGCACTGCCTCGGTAAACGGGAACGCCCGGACGCGGCAGTAATTGAGGCCGACATTCTGCGCCTCGAGGCGATCCAGCGCTTCCTTGCAGGCGCCGTCGCCGCTGCCGAGCGTAAGGATGGCTGCCTTGTTGAACCTGGAATACCGGATCTCGGCCTCGGGCATCAGGGTACGCGCGGTCTCCCACTTGACCAACAGCCGATCGATCACATCCTGGTAGGCGGCGGAGTCCTCGGTATAAGCGCCGTACTTCGTATGGCCCGAACCGCGCGTGAAGTAAGCCCCCTTCGGGTGCACTCCCGGGAACGTACGGTAGGGAATGCCGTCGCCGTCGACATCGAGATAGCGGTAGAACTTGTCCATGCCCTCGAGCTCTTCGGCCGTATACACCTTGCCGCGATCCGGCACGTATGCGTCGTCCCACTCGAGTTCCGGCACCATCCAGTCGTTCATGCCGATATCGAGATCGGTCACGACCATGACCGGGGTCTGCAGGCGCTCAGCCAGGTCGAAAGCCTGCGGCGACATCGTGAAGCACTCGGCGGGGTCCGCCGGGAACAACAGCACGTGCTTGGTATCGCCGTGCGATGCGTAGGCGCAGGAGATCAGGTCGCACTGCTGCGTGCGCGTCGGCATGCCGGTCGACGGCCCGACCCGTTGCACATTGAAGATAACAGCCGGAATCTCGGCGTAGTAACCGAAACCGATGAACTCACTCATCAGCGAGATACCCGGACCGCTGGTCGGCGTGAACGAGCGCGCGCCCATCCAGTTGGCGCCGAGCACCATGCCGATCGCGGCGAGCTCGTCCTCGGCCTGGATGATCGCGTAGGTGCGCTTGCCGGTCTCCGGGTCCACGCGATAGCGCGAGCAGAAATTGCGAAAGGCATCCATCAGCGACGTGGAAGGTGTGATCGGGTACCAGGCGCCGATGGTCGCGCCTGCGTACATGCAGCCGAGGCCCGCCGCCGTGTTGCCGTCGATGACGATGTGCCCCCGGGTCTTGTCCATTATCTCGACGTGCGCGGGTAACGGACACGGGAACTTGTCGATCACGTAGTCGTAGCCGAGGTGAATCGCCTTCATGTTCGAGTCGATCAGGTCCGACTTGTCCGCGAACGTCTCTTCGAGCAGCTCCGTGATGACATCGAGATCAACCGATAGCAACGCCGCGATCGCACCGACGTAGGCGATGTTCTTCATCAGGATGCGCGCGCGGGCGCCGTCGAAGTGCTCGTTGCACATCTTCGACAACGGAATCCCGATGATCGTGATGTCCTCACGATCGAGCAACTTGCTGCGGGGCCAGGTCGAGTCGTAGATCAGGCACCCGCCTGGCTCGACCTCGGCCAGGTCCCGGGCGTAAGTCTGCGCATTCATCGCGACCATGACGTCGACCCGGTCGGAGCGGCAGCAGTAGCCGTCGCCGGTTACGCGGATCTCGTACCAGGTCGGCAGGCCCTGGATATTCGACGGGAAGTAGTTCTTGCCGACGACCGGCACGCCCATGCGGAAGATCGCCTTGCGCAGCAAACTGTTGGCGCTTGCCGACCCGGTGCCATTGACCGTGGCAATCTTGATTACGACGTCGTTGATTGAAGCCACGGCTCGTTCCTACTTGGCTGCTCCGCCTGCTGCGGGTTGTGGCTGTTCGGCCGCCGCCTCGTCCAGCGCGTACGGTATCAGCAGCCTGGATTTCTGCATGTCCCATGCCCCGGTCGGGCAGCGTTCGGCGCACAGGCCGCAATGGACACACAGATCTTCATCCTTGACCATGACGCGCCCGGTCTGGGGCAGGTCTTCGGAAACAAACAGCGCCTGGTCGAGGTTCTGGGCCGGGGCCTTGAGCCGCGTGCGCAGATCTTCCTCATCGCCGTTCTGCGTAATCGTGAGGCAATTGACCGGGCAAATATCGAGACAGGCGTCGCATTCGATGCACAGGTTTGCCGTGAACACGGTCTGGATATCGCAATTCAGGCAGCGCTCCACCTCTTCGGCCGCTTGCTCCGCCGTGAAGCCGAGTTCGACCTCGATATCCAGCTTCTTGAAACGTTCCTTGAGGCCGACGTGCGGCATGAGACGCCGCCCTGCGACGTCGTAGTCGTTCGAGTAACTCCACTCGTGCATACCCATCTTCTGGCTCACGAGGTTCATTCCGAACGGCAGGCGATCGTGCAGGTCTTCACCCTGGCAATACTTGTGCATCGAGATCGCCGCCTGGTGTCCGTGCTCAACCGCCCAGATGATGTTCTTCGGGCCGAACGCCGAGTCGCCGCCGAAGAAGATACCGTCACGCGAGCACATCATGGTCGTCTCGTCGACGACCGGGCAATCCCACTTGTCGAATTCGATACCGAGATCCCGTTCGATCCAGGGAAACGCGTTGTCCTGGCCGATGGCGAGCACCACGTCGTCACAGGGAATGACGACCTCGCCGGTGACCGTACCGCGATCGATGCCGCCGTCATCGTCGACCTTGTACTCCATGATCTCGAATCTCATGCCGACGAGCGTGCCGTCCTCGTACACGAACTCCTTGGGGGAATGGTTGACGATGATCTCGACGTTTTCCTCCTCGGCGTCCTCGAGCTCCCACGCGGAGGCCTTGAAGAACCCGCGCGGCTTGCGCGCCATGACCTTCACGTCCTTCGCACCGAGGCGCAGCGACGTCCGGCAACAGTCCATGGCGGTATTGCCGACGCCGATGATCAGCACGCGTTCGCCGATCGAATCAATGTGGTCGAACGCGACCGACTCCAGCCACTCGATGCCGATGTGAATCCGTTCCGAGTCGTAGCGTCCGGGAATCTCCAGGTTCTTGCCCTTCGGCGCCCCGGTCCCGACGAATACGGCGTCGTAGTTCTCGTCGAGCAGCGCCTTCATGCTCTCGATCGGGTGGTTCAGACGCAGGTCGACGCCCATGTCGAGGATATAGCCGATCTCCTCGTCGAGGACCTTGGGCGGCAACCGGAACTGCGGGATGTTGGTGCGCATGAGACCACCCGTCGTCTCGAGCGCCTCGAAAATCGTAACCTCGTAGCCGAGGGGGCGCAGGTCGTTCGCGACGGTCAGCGAGGCGCAGCCCGCACCGATGAGCGCGACCTTCTTGCCGTTGCTCTCTCGCGGTGCCTGCGGCAGCCGGTCGGTGATGTCGTCGCGATGATCGGCCGCAACGCGCTTCAGGCGGCAAATAGCCACCGGCTTGTCCTCGACGCGTCCGCGGCGGCACACCGGCTCACAGGGGCGGTCGCAGACGCGGCCCAGGATGCCCGGAAACACGTTCGAATTGCGGTTTTCCATGTAGGCATCGCTGAAGCGCCCCTGGGCGATCAGGCGGATGTACTCGGGAACGTCGGTATGGGCCGGACAGCCGTACTGGCAGTCGACGACCTTGTGGTAGTACTCGGGGTTGGAGGTGTCGGTCGGCTTCATCAGGTTCGGGCTAGCATAACGGTCTCGGCCGGAAAGTAAACAAAAGGTCGCGGCTAGCGCGCCCGCGTGAATTCGAGGCGCCGGCCCGGGATCGTTCCGGTCAGGGAGCCGTCTCGCCAGACCACCTCGCCGTTGACGATGGTCGTGTCAATGGTTGCGCCGAATTCATGTCCTTCGAACGGCGACCAGCCGCACTTGTACAGGACATTACTGCCAGCCACCCGGAACGGCTTTGCGGGGTCCACGATGACGAGATCGGCGAACCAGCCCTCCCTTACATAACCCCTGTCGGTCACGCCGAAGATGTCGGCCGGCGCGTGGCATGCCCGGTCGACGATCAGTTCAACGCTGATCTGCCCTGTCGCGGCAAGATCGAACAGCGACTGCAGCGCATGCTGCACGAGCGGCAGGCCCGCGGGCGCCTTGAAGTAGGTGCCCTGTTTCTCCGCCAGCGTATGCGGAGCATGATCCGTGGCAATGATGTCGATGCGCCCGTCGTTGAGCGCCGCCACGAGCGCCTCGCGATCCGCGGCGCGCTTGATCGCGGGATTGCACTTGATTCTCGCGCCCAGCTCTTCGTAACGCGACTCGTCGAACCAGAGGTGGTGCACACAGACCTCGGCAGTCACGCGCTTCGCCGAGCGATGCAGGCCGGAGAACAACGCCATTTCCTGCGCGGTGGTCAGGTGCAGTACGTGCAGCAGCGCATCGTGCTTCTGTGCCAGTTCGATCGCGAGGCTCGACGATGCATAGCAGGCCTCCGCGGAACGAATCCTGGGATGTTCGGTGAACGGGACGTCATCGCCGTACTTCTCGCGCGCCTCGGCCTCGTTCGCCCAGATGGTCGGCGAATCCTCACAATGCGTGACGACGATAACGGGCGCGTGCTCGAACATCTTGTCGAGCGTCTCGGGGTTGTCGACCAGCATGTCACCTGTCGACGCGCCCATGAAGGCCTTGATGCCGCAGGCCTCGCCCACCTCGAGCGCGCGGATTTCGTCGATATTGGTGTTCGTGGCGCCGAGGTAGAAGCCGTAGTTGCCGGAGCACCGGCCGGCGGCCCGCTCGTATTTCTCCGCCAGCGCGACCCGGGACGTGGTCAGCGGATCGACGTTGGGCATGTCCATGAAGCTGGTAATGCCGCCCGCCACGGCCGCCGCCGATTCGGTCGCGAGATCGCCCTTGTGGGTCAGGCCCGGCTCGCGAAAGTGCACCTGGTCGTCGATCATCCCCGGGAGCAGGTACTTGCCCTGCACGTCGATGACGGTGGCATCCGCCGGCGCGCTGATGCCGGCACCGATGTGCGCGATGCGGTCGCCCTCGATCAGGACGTCCACTTCCCGGGTCGAGCCTTCGTTGACGAGCAGCGCATTGCTTAGCAGGGTCTTCTTCATTGAGGCATTATGAAAGGGTCCACCGTTGATTACCAACATCGCGGTGTGCGATAAGGGCTGCATGCAGACGCAGGAATACCTCGACCTGATTCGCGACGCCCGGGTCTACGACGTTGCGGAAGAAACGCCGCTGGAGCTCGCGACCAACCTGTCGCGGCGGCTCGGCAACCGTATCCTGATGAAGCGCGAGGACCTGCAGCCCGTGTTCTCCTTCAAGTTGCGCGGCGCGTACAACAGGATCGCCCGGCTGAGCGACGACGAGGTGACGAACGGCGTGATCTGTTCGTCGGCCGGCAATCACGCCCAGGGCGTCGCGCTGGCGGCCCGCCGCCGTGGCGTGCGCGCCGTCGTCGTGATGCCGATAACCACGCCCTCGATCAAGACCGAGGCCGTGGCCGCGCTCGGTGGCGACGTCGTCCTGCACGGCGACAACTATGACGAGGCCTACGTGCATGCGCAGGCGCTGGCCGACCGGGAACACCTGGTGTTCATTCATCCCTTCGACGACCCGCTGGTTATCGCCGGGCAGGGAACGATCGGCAAGGAAATTCTCGAGCAGGCCAGCGAGCCGCTCGATGTCATCTTTGTCCCCATCGGCGGTGGCGGCCTGATCGCCGGCATTGCCGCGTGGGTTCGACAGACCGCGCCCGGTATCCGGATTATCGGCGTCGAACCCGACGATTCGGACGCCATGCGCCAGTCGTTGGCTGCGGGCGAGCCCGTCACGCTCGACCATGTGGGTATCTTCGCCGACGGTGTCGCCGTGCGGCGCGTGGGCGACGAGACGTTCCGGCTCTGCCGCGAACTGGTGGATGAGATCATCACGGTAGACACCGACCAGATCTGCGCCGCGATTCGTGACATCTTCGAGGACACGCGCTCGATCGTGGAGCCGGCCGGCGGGCTCGCGGTCGCCGGCGCCAAGAAGTACGTCGCTCAGCATGGCCTCGAAGGCAAGACCCTGGTGACCGTCAACTGCGGCGCGAACGTCAACTTTGACCGCCTGCGCCATATTGCCGAGCGCGCCGCCGTGGGCGAGCAGACGGAGATGCTGCTGGCGGCCGAGATCCCCGAGGAGCCGGGCAGTTTCCGGCGCTTTTGCGAGGCCGTCGGCCGCCGCGGCATTACGGAATTCAACTACCGCTATGCTGACGACAAGCGCGCCCACATTTTCGTGGGCATCCAGCTGACCCGAGGCCGGCGGGAGCGTACCGAGCTGCTGGGGCAGCTGCGGGGCGCGGGCTTTCCGGTAGAGGACCTGTCCGACAACGAGATGGCAAAGCTGCACGTGCGGCACATGGTTGGCGGCCGCGCAGCGGGCGTCCGCAACGAGCACCTGTTCCGCTTCGAGTTCCCCGAACGGCCCGGTGCCTTGCACGACTTCCTCGATGCCATCGGCACGGACTGGAACATCAGCCTGTTTCACTACCGCAATCATGGCTCGGACTACGGGCGGATTCTCGCGGGTATCGACGTACCGCCCGGGGAACTCGACGAGCTCGAGACGCACCTCGCGCAGCTCGGCTACCCGCACTGGGAAGAGAGCGACAATCCGGCCTACTCGATGTTTCTCGCCTGAACGGGCCCCGGCCTGCGACGGTTTTCCGGGGCCGCGCATCGTATAATTGTAACCAATACCAAAACCAGGGGATGCTCGTGAACTTGAGAACTATGACCTTGTTTCTGTGGGGATGTCTCGTTGCAACCGCCGCGCTCGCAGGCGAAAAGCACGAGACGCACATCGAAATAGTGACCGACGATACCGACGGCGGCGTATTCGAATGGCGCAGCTCCGATGCCGACTTCTCCGATCTCGAGGTAGGCGAAAGCAAGACCGTAATCGGCGAGGACGGCAAGGAAGCCACCGTGACCCGCACCGGGAAGGGGCTCGAACTCGACGTCGGTGGCAGGAAGATCGACCTCATGGAGTTCGCCGGCGACGGCGACGTTACTGTCGACATCGACGTCATGCATGACGGTGACGAAGTTCACCAGGTCCACAAGAAAGAGAAAAAGGTGAAGATCATCACGACTGATGACGCCGCCGACGTCACGATCATCTCATCGGACGAAATCGACGAAGAAACCCGGGCCAGGCTCCAACAGGTGCTCAAGGAGTCCGGCAAAGACGGCGAGATCCTGTTTCTCGATGGCAGCGAACTTCATGAAGACACCCAGGCTCACGGCGACCATGAAGTTCGCATCATCAAAAAGAATGTAGAGAAAACGAACTGACGATTCCCTTGTGCTGTTTGCTTCGTAAGGATTGGCGGTGGCCCTGGTCACCGCCTTTTTTGCGCTAGCTCGAGTCCCACATCTGCCGCATGCGCGCGGCAACGTCGATCCGCTTGTCGCTGCGGACCCGGAACGCCCCGGGCTCGTCCGCGGATCGCCCTGCGAAGCGCTGGTCGAGTGTCGCCAGCACCGGGTCCGTCATGAAGCGGCTGCGAGCACCGTAAACATGCCGGTCGCCGTCGCGGTGCTGCTGCGTGACGTGAAACCTAAGCGGCGCAATCAACGAGAGCGATTGCCGGGCCCGCGTCATCGCCACGTACAGCAGCCGGCGTTCTTCCTCGATCATCTCGGGTTTGCCGGTCGCAAACTCCGAAGGGAAATTGCCGTCGGTGACGTTGAGGACGAAGACCGCGTCCCACTCCTGGCCCTTGGCCGAATGCACGGTTGACAGGACCAGGTAGTCCTCGTCGAGCAGCGGATCGCCGGCACGATCGCCGGCGGCGGCAGGCGGGTCGAGAGTCAACTCGGTCAGGAAACGTTCGCGCGTCGCGTAACGGCCGGAGATCTGCTCGAGCTGCTCGAGGTCCGCCGCGCGCGTTTCGACGCTGTCGTAAATGCGCTCGAGATGAGGCTGGTACCAGTGACGAACGAGCGTCACCTGCGCCTGCCAGCCGTGCTCGTCCGGTTCCGCGCGGGCAATCGAAACCAGCGTCGCGCACAGGTCCGGCCAGTCACGGGCGGCCGCCGCGGGCGGATGAAACGCCGCCAGCGATGCCAGGCTGAAGTCGTTGCCGGCGAGAAACTCGAAGCACTTGGCGGCCAGCGCAGGGCCCATGCCCGGCAGCAGCTTCAGCACCCGGAACGCGGCCATTTCGTTCTTCGGGTTCTCGGCCCACTTGAGTACTGCCAGCAGGTCCTTGACGTGCGCCGCCTCGAGAAACTTGAGTCCACCGTACTTCACGTAGGGAATGTTGCGGCGCATCAGTTCGAGTTCGAGCCGGTCACTGTGGTGGGATCCGCGAAACAGCACCGCCTGGTCCCGGAGCTGCAGCCCCTGCTCCCGCGCCGCCAGGATTGCACCGACGACGTACTCGGCCTCGGCGTCGCCGTCCTCGACCGTGACGTACTGCGGGCGGGCGCCGCCCTCGCGCTCCGAGAACAGGTTCTTGCGGTACTGGCGCTCGCTTTCGGCTATCAGGCAATTGGCCGCGTCGAGAATCGGCTGTGTCGAACGATAGTTCTGTTCCAGCGTCACCACGCGCGCCGTCGGTATGTACTGGTCAGGGAAGCCGAGGATGTTCTCGACCTCGGCGGCGCGAAACGAATAGATCGACTGGGCATCGTCGCCGACCACCGTGACGCCGGCGCCGTCGGGTTTGAGGCTGCGCAGGATCTGCGCCTGGACGAGGTTGGTGTCCTGGTACTCGTCGACGAGGACGTGGTCGAACCACGCGGCGATTTCCTCGGCGAACTCGGACTCGTTGACGAGGTGGGCCCAGTACAACAGCAGGTCGTCGTAGTCGAGCGACTGGCTCTGCTGCTTGCGCTCCACGTAGTGACGGAACAGCTCCGCGAGTTCCTGGCTCCAGTCGGCGCACCAGGGG
Source organism: Woeseiaceae bacterium (assembly GCA_041553075.1). Taxonomy (GTDB): domain Bacteria; phylum Pseudomonadota; class Gammaproteobacteria; order Steroidobacterales; family Woeseiaceae; genus UBA1847. The sequence goes on from JBFEJR010000001.1 coordinate 98,294, forward strand.
TAGGTCCGGTCGAGGACCTCGGGCAGGGGCTGCCGGGCATTGACGCAGCGCGAGTAGATGGCGAGACAGGTATCTTTCTTGGGGAAACGGCGCGACCTCGTCGACAGCTTGAGTTCGTGACGCACCACGTCGAGCATGTCGGCGGCGTCGCCACGATCCAGTACCGAGAAGCCGGGGTCGAGGCCGAGATTGTGTGCATACCGCCGCAGCAGGCGGTTGGCGACCGAGTGAAACGTCCCGGCCCAGGGCAATCCGCCGGGCGGCACCGCCACCGTGTCCGGCGAGGTCGCCCGGACGATGTTCTCGACCCTGCGGATCATTTCCTGTGCCGCCCGGCGGGTGAACGTCAGCAAAAGGACTCGCTCGGGCCCGATGCCCTGGAGCAACAGGTGCGCGACGCGGTGGGCCAGCGTCATCGTCTTGCCGGTGCCGGCCCCGGCGATAACGAGCAGCGGCCCGGACTGGAAACCCGACGACTCCGATCGCTCGCCGTACTCGGCGGCGAGCCGCTGTGCCGGGTTCAGCATCCCCAGGTGATCGAATTGCTGTTCGGCTGGCTGCACGTGACCCCTCGAAAACAGTCTGTATTTTTATACAGTACTGGATAAATTTACAAGTTTTAACTCAAGGTTGTACAACGCAATAGGTCGTGTATAAAGCCCGGATGACCCTCGAAATCGCACTGGTTCTCGGCATCCTCGCAATTTCGCTGGTCCTGTTCATCAGCGAGGTCATCCGGATGGACCTCGTGGCGCTGCTCGTGCTGGGCGCGCTCGCCATTACCGGCCTCGTCGACTCGTCCCAGGCATTCGCGGGTTTCAGCAACAGCGCCGTCATCACGGTCTGGGCGATGTTCATTCTCAGCGAGGGCCTGACGCGCACCGGTATCGCCGACATTATCGGCCGCCAGGTCATGCGCATCGGTGGCCGGCGGGAATTCTCGATGATCATCGTCATCATGATCACGGGCGCCGTGCTGTCGGCCTTCATGAACAACATCGGCGTCGCTGCCCTGATGCTCCCCGTCGTCGTCGAGGTCGCGCGCCGGACGCGGCTGCCGCCGTCGCGGCTGTTGATGCCACTCGCCTATTCGACCCTGCTCGGCGGCCTGATGACACTGATCGGTACGCCGCCCAACCTGCTGATCGCCGAGTCACTGGTCCTCAACGGCTACGAGCCGTTCGAGTTGTTCGATTTCACGCCGCTCGGCGGCGCCGTCATGGTCGTCGGCGTCCTGTTCGTGGCGTTCGCCGGCCGCTTCCTGCTGCCGAAACAGAAGGTGGCGCGCGACAAGCACGTGAGCCAGCGCAGCCTGCGGTCGCGCTACAAGCTGCAGGAGCGCACGTTCATGCTGCGCGTGCCGACCGATTCGATCCTGGTCGGCAAGACCCTCGCCGAGAGCCGCATCGGCGCGTCCACCGGCCTGATCATCCTGTCGCTGGAGCGCTACGGCCGCAGCGAGACGCTGCCCGGGCGCCAGACGGTGCTGCGCGGCGGCGACGGCCTGCTGGTGCAGGGACGCGTCGACCAGTTCCGCGAGCTGCGACGCTGGTCGGACCTCGTCATCGAGCGTGAGGCCCCGGTCCTCAAGTCGATGGTCGCTGCCAAGGTCATGTATGCCGAAGTCACGATCGCCGACAACTCGCCCGTGGTATCCGAGCTCGTCCGGCATGCAGCGTTTCGCACGCGGTTCGACGTTGCCGTCGTCGGCATCAAGCGCCGCGGCGAATACCGCGTGACCAACCTCGCCTACGTGCCGATACGAGCCGGCGACCAGGTTCTCGTGCAGGGCGAAATCGATGCCATCGCGCAGCTCGACAAGTTCGCCGATTTTACCGCGGTTGACATCTTCACCGAGGACCGGCTCGCGGAGGAATACAAAGCGGACGAACGCATGTTCGTCGTGCGCCTGCCGAAGGAGAGCGGGCTCGTCGGGGAGACCCTGGCCAAGAGCCGGCTGGCCGAGGTGTTCGACTTCCGCGTTCTCGCCATCTTCCGCGACGGCGAACTGACACTCATGCCGCGCGGTGACGAGGTGTTGCTCGGCGGTGACCTGCTGCTGATCGAAGGACAGCACAGTGACCTCGACGTACTGCGGGGCCTGCAGGAAATCGAGATCGAAACCAAGGTGCCGCCTAACGTATCGGCGTTCGAATCAGAGCGCCTCACGCTCATGGACGCCACGCTCGACCCCCGCAGTTCGCTCGCCGGCCGGACCGTGGGCGAGCTCAATTTCCGCGAGCGTTACGGCATCGAGCTTGCCGGCATCTGGCGCGAAGGCGAAACCGTGGGCACCGAACTCGCCGACGAGCGCCTGCAGATCGGCGATGCACTGCTGCTGCTGGGCCCGCGCGACCGGCTGCAGTTGCTGGCAACCGACACGGATTTCCTGATTCTCACGCCGCTCGGGCAGGAACCCCCCGATACGCGCCGTGCGCCGCTCGCCGCGTTTATCATGCTCGCAGTCGTGCTCTCGGTGATGTTCACAGCGACACCGATTTCCGTCGCGGCCGTCATCGGCGGGTCGATCATGGTGCTCACGGGCTGCCTGAACATGGAGCAGGCCTACCGCGCGATCGACTGGCGCGCGATCTTCCTGATTGCCGGCATGCTGCCGCTCGGCACGGCAATGCAGGAAACCGGCGCGGCCGAGTATCTCGCCACCCAGGTGATGGAGTTGCTCGGTGATGCCGGGCCGTGGCCCGTCATCATGGGCCTGTACATTCTCACGGCGATGGCCACGATGATCATCCCGACGGCCGCTCTCGTCGTCCTGATGTCGCCGATCGTGCTGTCCGCGATGGGCGATCTCGGCGTTGCGCCCGAGACCGCCATGATGGCCGTGGCGATGGCCGCATCGGCCAGCTTCACGAGCCCCATCTCGCACCCGGCCAACATCCTGGTCATGGGCCCCGGCGGGTACCGGTTCGTCGACTATCTCAAGGTCGGCGTCCCGCTGACCATCGTCGTCTTCATCACGGTGATGGTGTTGTTGCCCATCCTGTGGCCGCTGGTGCCGGCCTAGGGAGGTTTCGTAATGAGCAGGAGAATCGTCATCGCGGGCGCGGGGCATGCCTCCGGGCAGGTCGTAACCAGCCTGCGGCAGGCCGGCTTCGAAGGGCAGATCGTGCTGGTCGGCGAAGAGCCCTGCCTGCCCTATCAACGGCCGCCGCTGTCGAAAAAGTTCCTGGCAGGCGCGATGTCGGCCGAGCGACTGTACGTAAAACCGGCGAGCTTCTACGAAGCGGCCGGCGTGGAGCTGCACCTCGGGACGAGGATCGCGGCCATCGATCGCGCGGCCCGCTGCCTGCGCACCGACGATGAGGTCGAGATCGCCTACGACGAGCTCGTCCTGGCGCTCGGCTCGCGCGTGCGCCGCCTGCCCGTGGACGGCGTCACGCTGGAACGTATTCACTACCTGCGCACGATCGCCGACGTGGACGCCATACGCGAGGACTTTGCGAAAGGGGGCCGGCTGGTCATTGTCGGGGCCGGTTACATCGGCCTCGAAGTTGCCGCCGTCGCGCAGCAGGCCGGGCTCGATGTCACCGTGGTCGAGATGGCCGATCGCGTCATGAGCCGCGTCGTTTCGCCCGAGATCTCCGACTATTACCAGATCGAGCACGCCAACCATGGCGTCAAGCTGCGCCTGGCGACGAGCGTGGCGGGGTTCGGCGGCAAGAAGCGCGTGAAGAGCGTGATCACGGCACAAGACGAGGAAATTCCGGCCGACGTCGTCGTCATCGGCGTGGGTATCGTGCCGAACACCGAGCTGGCCGGCGCGGCCGGGCTCGATGTCGATGACGGCATCGTCGTCGACGATCACTGCGCAACCAGCGACCCGCACATCTACGCCGTCGGCGACTGCACGCTGCACCCGAACCGCATTTACGACCGCATGCTGCGGCTCGAGTCCGTCCACAACGCGCTGGAACAGGCCAAGACCGCGGCCTTCAATATCTGCGGCAAGGACACGGTTTACGACGATGTTCCGTGGTTCTGGTCTGACCAGTATGACCTGAAGCTGCAGATCGCGGGTTTGTCGGAGGGCTACGACGATGTCGTCATTCGCGGTAACCCGGCCGAGCGCGCGTTCTCCTGCGTCTACCTGCGCGACGGCATGCTGATTGCGACCGATGCGATCAACGCACCGCGTGACTTCGTGCAGTCACGACAGCTGATCGCGCAGGGCGTGAAACTCGACATGGCGCGCCTCGCCGACCCGGCTGCGGCACTCAGGGAACTGGTCGTCTAGTCGTCCGCGACGGCCGGCTCCGGCAGCGCGATGATCAGGCGACCCTCGGCCGAGACGAACCCGTGGTCGGCGGAGAATGCGCGCACCGACAGCGACTCGACCGCCTCCATTTCCAGGCCCCGCAGAAGGCCCGATGCGCCGCTGACCGCCGCCGTGCCGAGTGCCCCGGGCCCCGCCGTAACGTCGCCGTGCCAGGTACCGCGCCAGCTGCTGGAGCTGCTGCGCCAGGCCGGGAACCCGACCTGTTGCAGGAATGACCAGTAGTTCTCTGTCTGGGCGATGAACAGGCTGCCGTAGTTGGGCGCGTAGATGTGCCAGGTGCTGTCGATGATAGCTTGGGCCCCCAGCAGCCGGGTGCTCTCCGATTTCGACGAGAACTTGACGCCGATGCCGGCAGGCGCGCCGCGCGCATCGTGCAACAGCACGGCCATTGCGCTCGTCTGGCGAATCGGCGCCTCCCACAACTGCAAAACCTTCTCCGGGTTCGGCGCATGCATCGACTCGCCGTTGTTGGTAAACACGATGCTCTCTGCCGGAACCGGCGAATAGCCGAACGAAATGATGTCGGCATCCGTCACCGTCAGCGGCGACAAGCTGCGGTTCGCGGCAAACGGGTTATACAGCAGGGCAATCCCGAACAGGATGGCGCCCACAATGGCTCCGACGAGCAGCATGACGACGTGTTTCATTGCGCGTCCTCGAGCAACTCGACCGGTTCCATCTGTGCCACGTAACTGGCGCGCAGCTCGATTCGTCCCGCCGGCGCGTCTTCGTCGGTGGACGTCCCGGCCACCCAGCGCTCACCGACCGAGCCGGTCAGCAACGCGAACTCGCGCGCGCCCGAGACGATCCTGCCGACACGCACTCCGCCGTCGCGCGGTTGTGCTTCCATGCTGACGAACAGCGAACCGCGGGCCGGCAGGTGCAGCATCCAGTCGATGACGTTCCCGTCGGGGCGCCGCGCCGCGGTGCGCACGGCGACACCGACCACCGCATCCCGCGCGTTGCGGATCTTGAACATCTCGGAGCGTACGTCGGCCAGGATCTCGTCCGCCGGCCACCTGAGGCCGGGCGGCACCGGGCTGCCCTCGGCCTGGCCGCCGATCATGATCCGGTCCATGGGAATGTTGATATGGAACGTCTCCAGCGTGCCACCGTTCGGCGCCACCGCTACGAGGGAGGTCTCGCGGGCCTGGTCGACGGCCGGAAACGCGTACAGCGCGCCGGCCGCGGCCGCGATTCCGAGTACTACTCCAATTAGGAACGTCTTGAACAAACCTGTCTCACTGCTGCTGATTCCCGCGCCAAATCAGGCACATGCAACGAGTTTAGTTAAATTGGCAGCGCCGTCCCACCGAATTAGGCCTTTTTTGTGACGGGCCGCACAGGAACGCGTGCAGCGGTCCCTCAACAGGCCTGGAAGTAACGTTGCAGGTACTCGTCGAGCGTAATCGTGTCCGCCGACTCGATCGCCTGCTGGCGCAGCTCCGAATCGGCCGCTTCTTCCGCGAGCACCGCCTCGCGCTCTTCGCTGAGCGGCGCGATCGACGCAAAGTAGTCGCGGTGACAGCGTGCCGTCTGCAGGGCGAACTCGAAGAAGCTGCTGCCTGTGCGCTGCAGTTCGTTGACGATCCGCGCCGACAGGGTTTTCTCCGGCTCCTCGACCAGTGCCAGCAGGTGGTGAATCGCCGCCGAGTAGCTGTCGCCGTCGCGATCGAGAGACTCCGCGACCGCGAGCACCTTGTCCAGGATTTCGCGGGCCCACTCCTGCAGCGTGGCCTCGGCCCCGTCGCGCTGCAGCCGGAACCCGGGGTCCCGGCCATGCCTGGCCGTGCCGGTGTGGTTTTCACGGATCGCGCTGCTTTCCCGGTCGTCGATCTTCGGGCTGTCCTCGAGCAGGCAGTAGATCAGGAATGCTTCGATAAAGCGCATCGTGTTCTGGTTGATGCCCGACGGGTCGAACATGTTGATGTCCAGCGAGCGCACCTCGACGTACTCGATGCCGTCGCGGCGCAGCGCAGCGGTCGGCTGCTCCCCGGATCGCGCAACGCGCTTCGGCCGTATCGGCGAGTAGTACTCGTTTTCGATTTGCAGCAGGTTGGCATTGAGCTGCCGGTATTCGCCGTCGACCTTGACGCCGATCTTCTCGTAGGCCGGCTCCAGGGTATTGATCGCCCGGGTCAGGTCGCGGACATACTCATCGAGGCTGTTCAGCGAGATGTCGATCCGTGACTGGTTCTTGTTGCTGTAACCGAGGTCGCTCATGCGCAGCGACGTGGCCCAGGGTTCGAACCAGGTATCGTCGTTCAGCGACGGCAGGCTGGCTGCCGCCCCGGCAAAGGACTTGCAGACGGCCGGCGAGGCACCGAACAGGTAGAGGATGATCCACCCCATGCGGCGGAAGTTCCGGATCATCCCGAGGTAGTGCTCCGAACGAAATTCGGTGAGCTCCAGCTCGCTGCCCAGGATTTCGCGGTACGCCGGCCAGAACGCCTCGGGCAACGAGTAGTTGAAATGCACGCCCGCAATCACCTGCATTTCCCGGCCATACCGGTGCCCCAGCCCGCGGCGATAGATGGTCTTCATGCGGCCGACATTGGAGGTCCCGTAGCGCGCCAGCGGGACGCCCTCGTCTCTCGGAATGCGGCACGGCATGCTGGACGTCCAGAGCATCTCCTCGCCCAGGTGGGAATAGGTGAACTGGTGAATGTCACAGATGCATCGCAACGCTTCCCAGGTCGTCGTGAACGCCGGCGTGACGAACTCGAGCAGCGCTTCGGAGAAGTCCGTCGTAATGAAGCGATTCGTCAGGGCGGAGCCGAGGCCGGCCGGATGCGGAGTCTGCGCCAGCAGGCCGTCGGCGCTGACTCGCAGCGACTCCTTTTCCACACCTTTGAGCCCGCCGTACAGGGCATCACCGCCGTTGGCGGTCAAGCTGGCCAGGCGCTTCTCGAAACCCTGCTGCAAAACCGTTCCCTAGAATACGGCCCTTCCAGCGGGCCGGCCTGCAGTTTTACCACATCTGCCATGCCCGGACGCATGCGTTGGCGCATCTTCTCCATGGTTGCCGCGGTATTCGCTATCGCGCAGATCGCAGACGACGGGTACACTGCGCGCATGAACGAAACGAAACTGAGGCGTTTTCGGGATCGCACCTCCGGTGCGCCGACGCTTATCAACGAGGGCTGCAAGATCTCTGGAGTCATCACGGGCAAGGGCGACTACCAGGTCAGCGGCGAGATCGACGGCGACTGCGAAATCGACGGCACCGTCACGCTGACGCGTACCGGCTACTGGAACGGTACGATCAACGCGGCGCACGTCGTGATCTCGGGCCACGTCGAAGGCGATATTATCGCCGCTGGCAAGGTCGAGATTTCGGACTCCGCGCGCATCTCGGGCAAGGTCACCGGAGAGGCCATTGCGGTCGCCGAAGGGGCCGTTGTCGAGGGCCAGATGAAGACGACCGGGCAACCCGAACCGCTCGGGTTCGTCGAGAAGCGCACCCACGACGACTGACCGGGCAATTCGTCCATTTGGGCAATTTTGCCCGTATCGATCGGTTATGGGGGAAATCGCGGTCTCGCGGGAGACTGTGATGCTAAACTCGAACTGACATTCGGCCGCATAATAACGATGATATGACCGGCAGCAGGACCCCCCGCATACTTTTCTATGTGATGGCGCTCGGCGTCATCGTCGCGGCGATCATGCTGTCCCTGTTCTACGCCCAGTACCGCTGGCTCGCCAGCCAGATCGTTGCCGCCAGCTACGACGAGCATCGTACCGTGCTCGAGGCCAGTTACACGCGGCGCGCCCGTGCCGAACTGCATGCCATCGCGGACAGCCTCCCGCTTGCGGGGGCCGGTGGCGACGCCGCCGCGATCGTTGCGTCGCTCAACCACGCGCTGACCGAGACGCCGGAACTCAACGGACTCCGCCTGGCGGGCGCCGGCGGCGCGACCTGGGCCAGCGGCAACTTTCCGGAAGAGACGGAAATCGTCGAGACGGCCATGTTGACCGATCACCTGTTGCTTTCGTACCCGGTGCTCAGGGACGGCAACGAAGTGGCCCGCCTGTGGGGGTCTTTCGACCTGAGTGCGCTGCGGGCGGATCTCGCGCGCTTTGAAAACGAATTGCACGCGAAGGAGTCCGAGAGCCGCCGCGTGAGTTACCTGTGGATCGGCGGCGGCACCATCGCGGTCCTGCTGCTGTGCGGCGGGCTCGTGTGGCTCAATGTGCGCGGCCAGACCCGGCGAATCCGGCAATTGAAAAAGCAGGCCGAGAAGTTCCGCGATGCCGATTTCGGCGAGCCTCTGTCGCAATCGGGTGACGACGAGCTCGGGGCGCTCGCCCGGGTCTTCGACGACATGCGCGACAAGTTGCGCACGACGACCCTGTCCCGCGACTATTTCGACAGCATCCTGTCGGGGATGAACGAAGCCATCATCGTCACGGCCGGGGATGGCCGCATCAAGCGCATCAACTCGGCAACGACGCACCTGCTCGGCTACGACGAGGACGAACTCGAAGGCACGTCGATCGACTTTATCGTCAATCACAAGAAAAGCGGCTCGCTGGTCGAGGGCGCACCGTCGGGGCTGCCGAGGGAGGCGATTTTCGAGAGCAAGTACGGCGAATCGATACCCGTCTCCTATACCTGCTCCGTTATCAGCGGCGACGGCGACGATCCCGGCGACCGCATTTATGCCGCGCAGAACATCACCGAGCGGCGGCGCGCCGAAAAACGTATCCGTTACCTTGCCCGCATCGATGCGCTGACCAAGATCCCCAACCGCATGCAGTTCCAGCACTTGCTGCAACGCGGCATTGCGCGTGCACGCCGTGCCGGCAAGCCGCTCTGCGTGTTCTACGTCGACATCGATTACTTCAAGGAGATCAACGACACCTTCGGTCATCTCGCCGGAGACACGACGCTGGAAACCGTGGCGCAGCGCCTTGCGGCGACCCTGCCCGGGCGCGCCGTCATCGGGCGCCTGGCGGGCGACGAGTTCGCGGTCATTCTCGACGGCCTCGGCCCCGACGAGAACGGCGCGGACGATACGCGCAAGCTCGCGCAAAAGATTCTCGATCGCCTGGCAGACCCGTTTTACGTCCAGGGTCACGAGGTGTTCATGACGGCAAGCATGGGTATCGCGTATTACCCCAAGGATGCCCCCAATGTCATCGACCTGATCCGCAACGCCGACGCCGCCCTTTACAGCGCAAAGAAATCGGGCGGCAACGTCTGCGCTTTCTACGCTCCCGCAATGAACGAGGCCTCGGTCGAGCGGCTGATGACCAAGAGCAAGCTCAAGCGCGCGTTCGAGCGCGACGAGCTGCTCGTGCACTACCAGCCCAAGTACAACCTCGAGACGGGGGAGGTGTTCGGCGCCGAGGCGCTGGTGCGCTGGGAACTGCCGGAGCGCGGCCTCATCCTGCCTTCGGACTTCATTCCCATCGCCGAGGAAACCAACCTCATCATCGAGATCGGCGAGTGGGTGCTCGACAAGGTCTGCGAGGATTTTCGCGTCTGGCAGCGCAGCGTCGGCTCTCCGGGGCGGGTGTCGGTCAACCTTTCCCTGAAGCAGTTGCGACAGCTCAACTTCATCAAGCGCATCGGCGCGATCCTGCGCAGTCACGAAGTATCACCGACATCGCTGGAACTCGAGATCACCGAGACCACGCTGATGGAAAACCCGGAACGCACGATCAAGCTTCTCGATCAGCTGTACGGGCTCGGGCTGCATCTCGCCATTGACGATTTCGGCACCGGGTACTCGTCGCTGAGCGCGCTGCAGCAGTTCCCGATCAGTACGCTGAAGATCGACCGTTCCTTTGTCAGGGACATCGTTACCAATCCCGACGATGCGACGATTGTCGACACGATCATCCAGATGGGCCGCAACCTGAACATGGACGTCGTTGCCGAAGGTGTCGAAGACGAGGCACAACTCAACTACCTGCAGAAGCTGGGCTGTACTTATGTTCAAGGGCTGCTGTTCGGCGACCCGATGAGCGCCGATAACTACCTGGAATTATTGCTCGCCCAGGTAGAAGGGACCGATACGCACCGCGCGTTGTTTGCCTGACGCAGGCTTTGTGCTTAAATTGCCGGACTATGATTATGAAGATCACACGACTGGCCGTTTCCGTGGCCGTGCTGCTCCTCGCGCAGGGCGCGCTCGCCTGCGATTACCCGGAGCGCGTCAAGGATTTTCCTGACGGCACCACGGCAACCCGCGATGACATGCTGGCGGGCAAGAAAGCCGTGGAAGCGTACATCAACGACATGAATGCCTACCTGGCATGCATCGAGGCCGAAGAGGCCCAGGCCATGATCGCGCTCGGTAGCGCGAACGACGAGATGAAGACCCAGCGCGAGAAGAACTTCAACAAGAAGTACAACGCAGCGGTCGAAGAAATGAACCTCGTAGCCGAAGAGTTCAACGTCCAGCTACGGGCCTACAAAGAGCGGGACCGGTAGCGCCTTTACTTCAGGCGGTCGATCTCGCCTTTCAAATCGGTACGATTCTCGGTAACGATACGCTCGAGGACGCGAATCCGCTCCTCCAGCTGCTCGATGTGTGCGAGCGTTTCTTCGAGTTCCGGGTCTGAGGTTTTTTTCTGGTTTTTCATTTTCAGATACTTTTGGATGGTATCCGCCGTGAAGACGATTGCGACGATGCAAACGACGTAAAACAAGGTATTCATGGACGGTCCCTTCAGTAGAAATCAGAGTCTGCGGAATTCCTCGTCGAGGCGGTACCGCGACGACGTAACGTATTTTTCTATCCTGGCGAGACGCGCGTCCAGGTCCTGGTAACGGCTGCGCACTTCGCGAACGGTCGGTTCCGCGCGCCGGATTTCCTCGCGCAACGCCTCCTTGCGGCGCTCGTCGTATACCGCCTCGTCATAACGGCGCGATGAAGATGCCGGTATCAGCAGGACGGCGGCCAGGTAGGCGATCAGTGCAAACGGAAACGCACAGAGAAATGCGATGATGCACAGCAGCCGCGTTACCTTCAGATTAAAACCGAGGTACGTGGCAAGCCCGGCGCACACGCCGCCGAGGACCGCCCGGTCGGCGTCCCGGTACAGCCGGCGTCCCGAAGTACCTGCGAATGTGCTCATGAATGCCTCCAGTCGTCGCGGCGATATCGCCGCCAGAATTCGTACTCGCTGCGGCTCCCAGAGTAGACGAGCGGCTTATTGCGTACCAGCAGCGCCAGCCCCAGGTAGACGGCGGCTGTCAGCCAGAAGAACACGAGCAGGCTGACTACCGCGATGCATCGCAAGGTTACGACATTCAGATTGTAACGGTCGGCAATGCCGGCACAGACGCCGAACACCCAGCCGTTCTCTCGGTCGCGGTACATTTACTCCGCCTCCGGGGCCCGATCGGCTGCGACACGAGCCTTGAGCGCGTCGAGCTCCTTTTTGACCGCTTCTTCCGCCTCGAGACCCGCAAACTCATGATCCAGGCCTTTTGGCATGCCGAGGTCATACGCCTCGACCCGGCCCTCGACGTCATCGATGCGTCGCGTGTACGCCTCGAAGCGCAGCATCGCATCGTCGATCTTGTAGTCATGGATCTTCTTGCGCGCGGCGAGGCGGCTGCTGGCCGTCTTGTGGCGGGCGAGCAGCGCTTTCTGCCGCGCCTTGGCGTCTTCCAGCTTGGCCTCGAGCCGCGCGATATCGTCGTTCAGCTTGGACAGCCCCTCGTCGACGGCAACGTAATCTTCCTTGAACGCTTCGGCAGCGGCCGCAACGCGCGACTTCTCGATCAGTGCCGCGCGGGCCAGGTCTTCGCGACCCTTGCGCATCGCCAGTTCGGCCTTGTCATCCCAGTCATCCCGCTCGCTGTCGAGCGCCTCGATCTTGCGATTGAGGTCCTTCTTGTCGGCGATCGAACGCGCGGCAGCCGAACGCACTTCGACCAGCGTGTCCTCCATTTCCTGGATCATCAGGCGGACGATCTTCTCGGGATCCTCTGCCTTGTCGAGGATCGCGTTGATGTTCGAGTTCACGATGTCACTGAATCTCGTGAAAATACCCATGTCGTTTCCTCTTGAACGTAGAACCTGCCTGTATTACTGCAGCATTCGTGCCAGCTTCGCCTGGAAATCGCAAGTAACTGGTTTAAAAAGAGAAAAAGGCAATCCCAGTGCCTCGACCGGCTCGCCAGATATGGTCAATCTCACTATCTACTGGTGTTTTTTGCTAACTTCTAGTGTAATTGGCTAATGGCAACCTCGCCCGAATCCCAGCCGATCATCGGTGAGGCCCCTGCGTTCCTCGAGATGCTCGAACACGTCTCGCGCGCGGCACCGTTGTCGAAGCCCGTCCTGGTCGTCGGCGAGCGCGGCACCGGCAAGGAGCTGATCGCCTCGCGCCTGCATTTCCTGTCGGAACGCTGGGAACAGCATGTCGTCAAGGTCAATTGCGCAGCGCTGACCGAGTCGATTCTCGAATCCGAGCTGTTCGGCCACGAGGCCGGCGCCTTCACCGGCGCCGCACGCACGCACATCGGGCACTTCGAGCGGGCCGACGGCGGCACGCTGATACTCGACGAGCTCGCGACGATCTCCCTGCGCATGCAGGAGAAGATCCTCAGGACGATCGAGTACGGTGAAATTCAGCGGGTGGGTGGCAACGAGACCCTGCGGGTCGATGTGCGCATCGTGGGCTCGACCAACGCGGACCTCCAGGCGCTGGCTGCCGACGGTCGCTTTCGCAAGGACCTGCTCGACCGGCTCGCGTTCGACGTGATCACGGTGCCGCCGCTGCGCGAGCGGGTCGAAGACATCCTGCCGCTTGCGCACGCCTTCGCGATCAACATGGCGAGCGAACTCAGGTGGAGCTTTTTCCCGGGCTTCAGTGCCCGCGCGACCTCGGCACTGCTCAGAAACAAGTGGCCCGGCAACGTGCGCGAACTGAAGTTCGCCATCGAGCGCTCCGTGTACCGCTCCCCGGATCCCGAGCAGCCGATCACCCGCATCGTGCTCGACGCGTTCGATTCACCGTACAAGATGGTGACGCCGGCGGCGGCTGCCCAGCCCGCCGCGCGCAGGCGCAAGGCCCCGCTGGTGCCTACGGACCTGCAGCAGCGTCTCGTGGACACGGAGATCGACCTGCTCGAGGCCGCCCTTGAAAAGGCGCGCTACAACCAGCGCCTGGCCGCCGACCTGCTCGGCCTGAGCTACCACCAGTTCCGCGGCAAGCTGCGGAAATTCAATATCCGCAGCAAGCCCGCAGCAAGCTAGCTTTCGTCGCGGTAACGCCGCACGTAGATGGCCGCCGTCGTCAGCAGCCCGCAGACGATCAGTCCGATCCAGGTATCGATGCTGGTCAGGAAGCGGGCGGGATCCAGGTGTCCTAGCAGGCTGACCATCTCGTCGGGCATGTTGGCGGCTCCGTGCATCGGGTTTTCCTCGTCGAAAAACCGTTTCATGTCGATGCCGGCGAAGAGAGGAATCTGGGCGGCGCGCCCCCAGACGGCTTCGGCGAAGTGCGCCGAACGCACGAAGATGGCTTCGATCATCGGGATCAGTACCAGCGGCAGGAACGCCATCAGCAACGGCGAGCGCTTGGTCCAGGCCGAGACGAACAGGAACCAGCCGACGAACGGCGACATCCACAGCGAGATCGCGTACAGCACGACGATCATCGCCAGCCAGTTGTCGACGAATGACACGGAACCCCAGATCAGCATGCCGGCGTCGCCCCCCTTCGACGACACCCAGATACCCGTTACGATCAGGTTGACGAGGTGGGTCGCGATGATGCCGGCCATGGCGACCGCGGGAATCACGAGCAACGCGGTCAGCAGCTTCGAGATAACCGTTTCGGCGTCGGTAACCGGCAGGGAGCGCCAGAACAGGATGCTCTTGTCCTTGCGTTCGGCATACAGCGAATCCAGGGCATAGAACACCGTCAACACGCCGAGACCCAGCAGGAACAGCCACGATGAGCCGATAAACAGCCCCGTGAGGACGGCCCTGCGTTCGGTATCGCCGGCGACGTTCTGCGCGCCGAAGATCGCGAGGTCGAGCTCCTCCTTGAACTCGCCGACGAAGACGAGCGCGGTGAGCGTGCCGAGCGTGACGATACTGGCGATCGCGATCGGCGTAACGAAGATCGAACGGTGTTCCCAGAGTTCGCGCCGGATCAGCGCAACGTAATGGCCAATCACTTGCGTGCCTCCTTGATCTTCGCCACGAACAGATCCGCGACTGACGGGATACGGATCTCGCCGAGCCCTGCGAGGTTCTCGCGGCTAACGCCTTCGAACAGCATGACCGACTTGCCGAACATCTGGCTCTCGGTGATCGGCCCGAGCCCGCGCGCCTTGAGGGCGTTGTCCCCGGACGTCGCCAGTTCGACGTACTTCTCGCCGAGTTCGTCCATCGTCGAGTCGAGCAGGATCCTGCCGTCGTTGATGAACATGATGTCGGTCAGCAGGTTCTCGATCTCCTCGACCTGGTGGGTCGTGATGAGGATCGTGCGCTCCTCGTCGAAATAATCGTTGAGCAGGTTGGCGTAAAACTCCTTGCGGAACAGGATATCGAGGCCGAGGGTGGGCTCGTCGAGCACGAGCAGCCTGGCATCGATCGCCATGATGATCGCCAGGTGGAGCTGCGTCACCATGCCCTTCGACAGTTCCTTGACCTTGGCGCCCGGCTGCACCTTGGTCTGGCTCAGCAACTCCTGCGCCCGCGGGCGTGAAAAATTCGGGTGCACGGCCTCGACGTAGTCGAGCAGCTGCGAGACCTTGATCCAGCGAGGCAGGACGGCGACGTCGGCGATGAAGCAGATCTCGCGCATCAGCTGCTTGCGCTGCCGGAACGGGTCGAGGCCGAGGACCGACAGTTCACCGTCGCATTCGGTCAGGCCGAGCAAGGCCTTGAGCAACGTCGTCTTGCCGGCGCCGTTCGGGCCGATCAGGCCGAGAATCCTGCCTTGCTTGATATCGAAGTCGACGTTGTCGACGGCCCGCACCGAGCCGAAGTGTTTCGACACGCCGCGCGCGGTGACCAGGCTAGTCATTCTTGTCTCCTGTTTGCCCGTTCGCTTCCGGTTCGAGCAGCGCCGCGGGATCCAGCCCCAGCCGCTCGATGGTCGCCAGGACCTGCGGCCATTCCTTCTCCAGGAAGCGCTGCCGCTCGTCTTTCAGCAACTGCGTCCGGGCCCCCTCGTTCACGAACATGCCGCGACCGCGTTTCTTCTCCACGAGGCCCTCGTCCACGAGCTCCTGGTAGCCCTTGAGCACCGTGAGCGGGTTCAGGCGATACTCGGCCGCGACATTGCGTACCGACGGCAGCGCGTCCCCGTCACCGAGCACACCTTCCAGGATCATCGCCACCACGCGGTCACGCAGCTGGCGATAGATCGGTTGGTCTTCGTTCCACTTCGGGTCCATCGTGTCCCTTCAAAAGGGCGCCGGCCTCAAGGACCGGCGCCAGAGCTCCGTCGCTACGCTACTCGTCTTCGAGACGGATAAGCCTGATTTCCGCGTCGTGGTCGCCGGCGCCCGCCAGCTGTATTTCGCGCGCGTTGAGCTGGCCCCAGATGAGCGCGGCCAGCAACAGCAACATGACAACAAAGCTAATCAATTCATTTATATACGGTGATAATTTGCTCATTTTCGGTCTCCCGGTTCTGGCCGGGGCCCCCGCTCAGGGTCTAGGTGAACTGGTGTTATAGTTGACTATAACACTACGGGCCTGGATTGCAAGCCCGCCGCGACACTTTTTTAACCCGGCGCGGCGCCGGGTCCCGTTTACCCTTGATATGGGCGCTGCCGTAACCTCCAAGTCGACCCGTTCCGCCGGCGTCACCGACCGGGCCGCAGACCTTTGCACGGCGCCGGTGCTCGCCTATGCTGCGGGCATGGCCCATACCCCGGACGACAGTGCGCTGATGCTGCGCTACAAGGATGGCGACGTCGCGGCTTTCGAGGCCCTGTACCGGCGCCACAAGGATCCCGTGTACCGCTACCTGCTGCGCCTGTCCGGGCACCCTCATACCGCCGAGGACGTGTTCCAGGAGGTCTGGGGAAAGATCATCAGGGCGCGGGGCACCTACCGGCCGACAGCCCTGTTCACGACCTTCCTGTATCGCGTCGCGCACAACTGCTTCATCGACCACGTCAGGCGCAACCGCCGCCATGCCGGACACGCGTCGCTGGAGCCCGAGATGCACCGGGATCCCGGGGAATCCCTCGAAGCGATGACCGAACGCAGCCTGGCGCGAGAACGGCTCGAAGCGGCGCTCGCCGGCCTGCCCGAGGAACAACGTGACGTGTTCCTGCTGCACGAGGAAGGCGGACTGACGATCGACCAGATCGCCGCCGTTACCGACTGCAATCGCGAAACCGCGAAAAGCCGGCTGCGCTATGCTGTCGGCAAGCTGCGCGCGGCCATTGACGAACCGGCACCACGACCATGACGACTGACAACGATACCGGGCGAGTCTCAAAAGCCTATCGCGACCTGGCGACGGAAACGGCGCCGGCGCGCCTGGACCGGCGCGTCCTGGAGCGGGCGGCGCGCGAATCCCGCTCACGCTATGGCCTGGTTCGCGCCTGGATGCGCCCCGTGGCCTGGGCCGCGACGATCGGTCTGAGCCTCGCGTTCCTGCTCGAGATGACCTGGTTCGCCGCCGATCCTCCCGTGCCCGCGACGGCCGTACCCACGGCGGCCCCGGCCGCGGTGGCCGAGCCGGCCCCGGTCGAAGACCGCAGCCGCGAGGACGCCGACGTGATGAAGGCCAAGGAGGAGGACGCCGTCAGGCTGGCGGCGCCCCGGCGCGCAACCCACCCGTCTTGGAGCGCGCCCGCGTCCGCCGCCGCCGAGGCAGAACGCGCCATGCCGCTGGTCGAGAGCCGCGAAACCGTTCGCCATTGCGACGACGCGTCACGCGCCACGGCTGCGAGCTGGTACGCCTGCATCGTGGCGCTGCGTGGCGAGGGCCGCGATGACGCAGCCGCCGCCGAGCTCGATGCGTTGCGTGATGCGTACCCCGATTACCAGGTGCCGCCTGCGAGGTAAGGGATTCTGCAGAGTGTCTGCCGGGGCTACCGATGCTAGAATCGCCGCCCCGAATCCAATTAAAAATAACGCAGGACAGGAACCATGAACGCACCCGCTCGCATCACGATCACCGGCGCGGCCGGCCAGATCGGTTATCAGCTCGCTTTTCGCATCGCCTCGGGGCAGATGCTCGGCAAGAACCAGCCCGTGATCCTGCAGCTCCTCGAGATCACGCCGGCCCTCGACGCCCTGAAAGGGGTGGTCATGGAACTCGACGACTGCGCCTTCCCGACCCTGGCCGGGATCGTGGCGACCGACGACCCGAACCTCGCGTTCAAGGACGCGGACTACGCGCTGCTGGTCGGTGCCCGGCCACGCGGACCGGGCATGGAGCGCAAGGACCTGCTCGAAGCCAACGCGGCGATCTTCTCCGTGCAGGGCAAAGCACTCAACGAGCACGCGAGCCGCAGTGTGAAAATCCTCGTGGTCGGCAACCCGGCCAACACCAATGCGCTGATTACGCAGGCCAACGCCCCCGACCTCGACCCGCGCAATTTCACCGCGATGACCCGCCTCGACCACAACCGCGCCAAGGCACAGCTCGCCGCGAAGACCGGCAGCCATGTCAACGACATCCGGCGCATGACCATCTGGGGCAACCACTCGGCCACCCAGTATCCCGACATTTCGCATGCGACGGTCGCCGGCAAGGCGGCAGGCACGCTGGTCGACAAGGGCTGGCTCGCGGACGAATTCATTCCCGTGGTGCAACAGCGCGGCGCCGCCATCATCAAGGCGCGCGGCGCGTCGTCGGCCGCCTCGGCGGCCTCGGCGGCCATCGACCACATGAACAACTGGGTGCTCGGCTCGCCGGACGGAGACTGGGTCAGCATGGCGGTGCCGGCGGACGGCAGCTACGGCATCGAGCCCGGCGTCATCTACTCGTACCCGGTGCGCTGCTCGGGCGGCGACTACGAGATCGTGCAGGGCCTCGAGATCGACGAATTCAGCCGTACGCGCATGGACAAAACCGCGGCGGAACTCCGTGAGGAGCGTGCCGCAATCGAGGAACTTCTATAAGGTAGGGACATGCCCGATTTGATCGTCAGTCTGTTCTGGGCGCTGCTGTTTGTCGGCGGCGGTATTTTTCTCGCGTACCAGCGTGTCGACCTGCGCATGTCGACGATTGCGACCGGCCTTGCCCTGGTCGCCTACACGGTATTCGGCAGCGGCGCCTGGTGGTGGCTGCTGATCCTGTGGGTCCTGTTCGGGCTCATGGTCGTCCCGAACCTCATCGAGGTGCGGCGCGAGAAAATCACCAAGCCGCTGCTGGCGGTGTACCGCAAGATGCTGCCCTCCATGTCGGATACCGAGCGCGAGGCGCTCGAGGCCGGCAGCGTCTGGTGGGACGGCGAGCTGTTCTCGGGCATGCCGGAGTGGGACAAGCTGATGTCGTTCCCGGCGCCACGGCTGTCGGAGGAAGAGCAGGCGTTCGTCGACGGGCCCTGCGAAGAGCTGTGCCGCATGATCGACGACTGGGCGATCAATCACGAACTCGGCGACATGCCGCGGGAGGTGTGGGACTACATCATCGAGAAGAAGTTCTTCGCGATGATCATCCCGAAGAAATACGGCGGTCTCGATTTCTCGGCCTACGCCAACGCCGTCGTGATCGAAAAACTGGCCAGCCGCAGTGCCGTGGCCTCGAGCACGATCGGGGTGCCGAACTCGCTCGGGCCGGCCGAGCTGTTGCTGCACTACGGCACCGAGGAACAGAAGGACCGGTACCTGCCCGGGCTGGCCGCCGGCACCGAGATTCCGTGCTTCGCCCTGACGTCGCCGCAGGCCGGCTCCGACGCCGCATCGCTGATCGACAGCGGCGTCGTCTGCAAGGGCCAGTGGCAGGGCAAGACGATTACGGGTATCCGCCTCAACTGGAACAAGCGCTACATCACGCTCGCGCCGGTCGCCACGGTGCTCGGGCTCGCGTTCAAGCTGTACGACCCCGATCACCTGATCGGTGACCAGGACGAGTACGGCATTACCGCGGCACTGATCCCGACCGACATCGAGGGCGTCGAGGTGGGGCGCCGCCACAATCCGCTGTCCGTCGCATTCATGAACGGCCCCACGACCGGCAAGGACGTGTTCGTGCCGCTCGATTGCATCATCGGCGGACCGGAAATGGCGGGCAAGGGCTGGAAGATGCTGGTCGAGCTGCTGTCGGTGGGCCGCGCGATTACGCTGCCGTCGACCGCCGCAGGCGGTGGCCAGGCCGCAAGCTATGCCACGGGCGCCTACGCGGTCATCCGCAAGCAGTTCAACACGTCGATCGCCAATTTCGAAGGCGTCGCCGAGGCGCTGACGCGCATTTCCGGTTACACCTACATCATGAACGCGGCCGTGTCGGTCACGTCCGGCGCGATCGACCAGGGCGAGAAACCGGCGGTGCCCTCGGCAATTCTCAAGTATCACTGCACCGAGCTGAGCCGCAAGTGCGCCAACGACGCGATGGACGTGCACGGCGGCAAGGGCGTCATGATGGGCCCCACCAATTACCTCGGCCGCGGCTACATGGCGACCCCGATCGCGATTACGGTCGAAGGCGCCAACATCCTGACGCGCAGCCTGATCATCTACGGACAGGGCGCGATACGCTGCCATCCGTTCGTATTGCGGGAACTGCAGGCCGCGGGAGACGAGGACCACGATCGCGGCCTGATCGAATTCGACGATGCGCTGTTCGGTCACATCGGCTACGCCATCAGCAACCTGGCACGCTCGTTCTTCCTGGCGCTCACGCACGCCAAGTTCAGCCGCGTACCGCTGAACACGCCTACCCGGCGCTACTACCAGAACATCAACCGATACAGCGCGGCTTTCGCACTGGCATCCGACTTCGCCATGCTCACACTCGGGGGCGACCTCAAGAAGCGCGAGCTGCTGTCGGCGCGGCTCGGCGATATCCTGAGTTCGATGTACCTGGCCTCGTGCGTACTCAAGCACTTCGAGAACGAGGGCCGCCGCGCAACCGACCTGCCGCTGGTCGAATGGTCGGTACGGACGCTGATGTACCAGGCCCAGGAGGCCCTGCATGCGTTCCTGCTCAATTTCCCGAACCGCTGGGTGTCGTGGTTCCTGCGGTGCTTCATCTTCCCGCGCGGCCGCACTTACAAGAATCCTTCGGATGAGATCGGTCTGCGCGTCGTGGAACTCGTCACCACGCCGGGCGAGGCGCGGGAGCGGCTCAGCCGCTTTGCCTACACGACACTCGAGCCGGGCAACCCGCTCGGCCAGCTGCAGGAGGCGCTCGAACTCGCACAGGAGCACGCGCCGCTCGAGAAGCGGCTGCGCCAGGCCCGCAAGGAGCGGCTGATCGTCGCAGACTACTTCGGCCAGCAGATCGACGAAGCGGAAAAGGCCCAGGTCGTCAGCAAGGCCGAAGCAAACAGCCTGCGCAACTACCACGAGAAAGTGACAGCATTGCTCGAGGTCGACGATTTCGCCCCGGGCGAGTTCCTGCATCGGCCTGCGGAGGCGCCTGCACCCGGCAAGAAACCCGCGGCAAAGAAAAAGGCCACGCGCAAGAAGGCAGGAAAGAAAAAAGCCGCAAAAGCCTGATCGATGCCGAGGCGTGCCGTCCAGCTGCCCGATCACCCGGATTGCCTGAACTGCGGCACCCCGCTGAACGGCCAGTACTGCGGGCAGTGCGGGCAGCGCGCCAGTAGCCGGCTGATCAGCCTCTGGGAGCTGCTGAGTGACGCGTTCGGCGATCTGCTCGAACTCGATTCGCGGCTGTGGCGGACCGTCATCCCGCTGCTCGCGCGGCCCGGCAAGCTGACCCGTGATTACCTCGAAGGGCGGCGGGCGCGCTACATGCCGCCTTTTCGCATGTACCTCGTGCTCAGCGTGGTGTTTTTCGTCGTCGCTTTCTTCGATCCGCGCGACGACCTGAGCCTGCTGTTCGAACCCGAGCCGGAGAACGTACCCGAGCAGGCAATCGAAACCCCGGAAGCTGCCGACGAAGCGCCCGCGGCCATCGAAGACCGCGACGAAGGCGGCAACATGTTCACGGTCACCGGCACGTCGAACGGCCTGAACCTCGATTACGATCCGAAGACCGACACGTGCACGGCGAGCGGCGTCGACGAGCTGCCCGCCTGGCTGCAGCGGCGCCTGACGCAGGACCGGCTCGAGGAGATCTGCGAACGCATCGCCGCCGACCAGGGCAAGACGTTCTTCAGCCTGATGCTCGACAACATCCCGATCGCCCTGATCGTCCTGCTGCCGTTCATGGCCCTGGTTCTGAAAGGCCTGTACCCGCTGTCACGGCGCTACTTCGTCGAGCACCTGCTGTTTGTCGTGCACTATCACGCGTTCTTCTTCCTGATCCTGACGCTGCAGATCCTGTTTTCGCGGCTCGCGAACCTCGTGTTCATTCCCGAGCCGATCTCGGTGCTCGTCGTGGTTGCGGCCGGATTCTACGTCCCGGTGTATCTCTACAAAGCGATGCGCCGGGTGTACGATCAGGGGCATCTGCTGACCATGACCAAGTACGTCGCGTTATCGGTCGCCTACCTGGCCGGTGTCAGTGTCACGATCATGGGGGCCCTCGTGGTCGCGCTTTTTTCCGTCTGACCTCATTGGAGAACCATTAGTGTGCATCCGGGACGTACCTATCGGCGACTGCAGCGCAGAGACCGAAATTGTCGCCGAACCGGTGGAGCAGGGCCTGCAGACGCTGGCCGGCGGCCACCTGTACCTGCCGCACGATCCGCCGCTCGTGTCCCAACTAATTACGCCAGTGGTGGAATAAAGTATTGAGTGATAAGGCCGGCACAACTAAAATCGCCGGGCTACCACGTACTTTCGCTATGAAACGCCTCAATATCACACGACCGATCGGAATCAGCGGCCTGGCCGGGTATATCCCGCCGTACCGGGTATGGCTGGAGGATTGGTGTGAGTGGACCGACAACCAGTGGCCCAAGATCCGCGAGGTGGTCGGGCGGAGTTTCCGCGTGCGCGGTCCGAACCACAGCATGTACACGATGGCGGCCAACGCCGTCATCCGGCTGATCGACCAGTACGACGTCGATCCGGGCCGCGTCAAGTTCCTGGGCCTCGGCACCGAGTCGAGCACCGATAACTCGGCCGGCGCGATCATCGTCAAGGGCATGGTAGACGAGGCGCTCGCCTCCCGGGGCAAGCCGCCGATTTCGCGCAGCTGTGAAGTGCCCGAGTTCAAGCATGCCTGCCTTGGCGGCGTTTACGGCATGAAAGGTGCGATTCGCCACCTCGCGCTCGACGGTGCGGGCGGCCAGGCAATCGTGGTCTGCGCGGACATCGCCGAGTACGCGCGTGGCAGCTCGGGCGAGCCGACGCAGGGCGCCGGCGCGGTCGCGATGTTGCTCGAGGAAAACCCGCAGCTGGCCGTGGTCGATCTCATCGGCTCGGGATCGGCGTCGGACTACCGCGTGATGGACTTTCGCAAGCCGATGCTGCGTTTCTGCGGCCAGGACCGTTCCCAGACGCACCATGTCCAGGATTTCCCCGTTTTCAACGGCAAGTACTCCACCACCTGTTACATCGACGAAACGCTGCAGGCATTGAACGACATGTACGACAAGCGCAACCTGGACCCGGGCCAGTACCTGCGTTCCCTGCGCACCGTCTTCATGCACCGGCCCTACCGTCGCATGCCCGAAACGGGCTGGGCCGTGTCGTACCTGTTCGCGCTCGCCCAGGGCGACGGCGCGGACCGTGCGGAGCTGGCGACTTACTGCGATACGGCGGGCATCGACACCGATGCCATGATCCGCGAAGTGTCCTCGAAGCCCGAGGTTGCGAACCTGGCGACGCCCGAGCGCCTGAGCTACGAAGCGTACCCGCTCACGATGGCGGCGCTGCGCGCGTTCCGCGCCACGGACAAGTTCGAGCGCGAGGTGGTGAGCAAACTGCGCCTCGGCTTCGAGACCATGCGCGACCTTGGCAACCTGTATACGGCTGCGCTGCCGGCCTGGATGGCCGCCGGCTTCGAGCAGGCGCTGGCCGAAGACAGCCTCGAGGTCGGCGAGGAAGTACTCACACTGGGTTATGGCAGCGGCGACGCGGCCGAGGTCATCCCGTTCTTCATGGCGGAGAACTGGCGCGAGGCAACGCGGAAAATTCGCTTCAACGAAACGCTGGATTTCGCCATCGATCTCGATTTCGCCCAGTACAAGGCGCTGCACGACGGGCTGCACGCGACGGGTCTCGACTACGAACCAGCGAACGAGTTCGTCATCGACAATGTCGGCAACTCGGACGAGCGCCACTTTGCCGATCTCGGCATCGAGTACTACAAGTACATCGCCTAGCTCATCGGGCAGTAGCGCGCCAGCTGCTCCCGGTAGGTCGTCGTCAGTTCCCCCCATTCCTGCTTGAACCACGGCGTGAACCGTTCCGGGTGCGCGGTGAACTCGGCCGCCAGCGCATCCGGTGTGACATAACGCAGCGCAGCGATTTCGTTGTCATTGGGCTGCACGTCGCCCGACGCCCGCCCGAGAAAGACGTGGCACAGCTCGTTCTCGGAACCGGCCGCGCCGAATTGCGCCTCGTAGCAGAACCAGTAGACATGTTCGAGCTCGGTCGTGAAGTTCAGCTCGTCGAGCAGGCGGCGCGTGGTGGCAACCTCGAGAGACTCGCCGCGGCGCGGGTGGCTGCAGCAGCTGTTCGACCAGTAACCGCCCCACAGCCGCTTGTCGGGGGCTCGTTGCTGTAGCAGCAACTCGCCGGCGGCGTTGAACAGGAACAGGGAAAAGGCCCGGTGCAGGATGCCGCGGCCGTCATGCGCGTCGGCCTTGGACGCATGACCGACCTCCCTGTCGTTGCGATCGACGAGAATCAGTTCCTCGCGCTCCGACGAGACGATGGGGTGCCGGTCGTTCACGAATCGCCCCCGGCCCCCGGAATGAAGGTGACGTAGCCGCTCCGCCGTAACGCGGCGCCGACCTCGTCGACGGCGCCAGGACACAGCGCCACGACCGCGCCGCCGCCGCCCGCCCCGGTCAACTTGGCGCCGGCGGCACCGCTGTGGCGCGCCAGCGCAATCATGCGCTCGAGCTGCGGCGTCGAGACGCCGATCGCGTTCAGCAAGCCCTGGCAGATGTTCATGAGTGACCCGAGCGCCGTCCAGTCGCCGGCTGAGAGGAGCTCACTGCCCTCCCTGCCGAGTGCGTCCATCTCGTCGAAGAGCGCGTCATAATGCGACCGGGCGCGCTCGTAGCGGGCGCGCACGGCGCTGACCATCTCGCTCGTGCGGCCGGTCTCGGCGCCCCAGGCGATCACCAACGGCGGCGCCTGCACAAGGTCGAGCAGCTCATATTGCAGTGCGCCGTCGTTGCGGAACAGCATCGGTCGCGCCAGCGTCGCGAGCGTGTTGTCGATACCGGAGGGGGTGCCGTGCGCCAGCTTTTCGACCTCGAACGCGATCGCGTTAACCCGGGCATCGTCGAGACCGAGACCGAGCCGGGCGTCGAAGGCCCGTGCGAGCGCCACGGCGATCGCCGCGGAGGACCCGAGGCCCTTGCCGAGCGGCAGGCGGCAATCGACGTCGATGCGCCAATCCGTCGCGGTGACGCCGAGCGCATCGAGCAGGCAGGCAACGTAGTCGTCGGGCAGGTCGTGGGACAGGGCCTGCGCCCTGGTCAGCCTGACGTGCACCGCATCGGGCAGCGGCACGGCCAGCGCGTGCCGCCCGTAGACGACGCCGTGTTCACCGAGCAGGATGACCTTGCCTGCCGCGGTGCCGTCTGCCTGTGCCGGGACTGTGCCCTGCAGGTCGGCCAGGATCTGCTGTGCCTTCCACTCCTTGATCTCGCCGCTCGCGACCAGGCGCTCGACCACGTCGTCGAACAGGGCGCCGCCCGCCCCGACGGTTGCGGCGACGTGACGGGCATGCAGCTTCATGTGTCCGGCCTGGATCCCGTCGGTCGTGAGCGCGCGCAGCGCGGCGAAGTTCTGTGCCAGGCCGACGGCGGCCATGAGTTCGGCGAGCTGCCTGGCCGAACCGGCGCCGGTCAGCGCGAGGCCGAGCGCGGCGGCCGGGTTGCTCGACAACGTGCCGCCGACGGTACCGACCTTCAGCGGCATGGTGATCTCCCCGCGAAGCCCGCCATCGTCGTCGCGGACCCAGCGGGTCAGCGAACGGTACTGCCCGGTCGCCGCCGCGAACGCGTGGGCGCCCGCCTCGATGGCCCGCCAGTCGTTGCCGGTCGCTATCGCCAGCGCGTCGACACCGTTCATCACACCCTTGTTGTGAGTCGCGGCGCGGTAGGGATCCACGCGCGCGATGTCGTTGGCGAGGATGATGGCGTCGCGCACCTCGCCGGAGACCGCGAAGCGGGCCTGCGCCGTGTACAGGGAGCGGTCGGCGAGGTTCGACAGGATGCGCAGGGCAACCTTGCCTTCGCAGGCCGCGGCGACGTCAGGCGCCAGTGATTCGCAGATCGTATTGACGAGGTTGGCGCCCATCGCATCGCCGGTGTCGACGAGAACGTGCACGGCCAGCAGCGGGCTCCCGTCCGGGAGGGCGAACAGGCGCAACTCGATGTCACGGACACCGCCGCCGCGGGCCGCCAGGCGAGGGTGCACGGCATTGGCCGCCTCGAGCAGCGCCGCCTTGCGGCGTTCGATGGCGGCGAGCGCGTGGTCGGGGTCCTCGAGGTCCGTCACGTGGATCTGGCCAATCAGCAACGATTCCGTGCAGCGGACGTCAAAGCCCCCGGCATCGCGCGCGAGCGCCGCAGCGGCGCTGAGCCCGGCAACGATCGAGGGCTCCTCGACAACCAGCGGCACGATGCGATCCTGGCCGTTGACGATGAAGTTGGGCGCGATCGCGAAGGGCAGCCCGAACACCCCGACGACGTTCTCGATCATGTGGTCGGCAGCGCCCGCTGCCAGCACCCCGTGGCCATCGCGCAGGTAGCGGGCGTCCGCGGCCGACAGCCAGCCGAGTTCCTCGAGGCGCTCGAGACGCTCGGCAACCGACAGCCGGTAGAGTCCGCGAATTCGCGAATCGGTCATCGGGTTTCCACGCGCACACCCGCCGGATCGATGTCGCAGGGCAGCACGCCGCGCACCTCACCGGCGTGCGCCGTCACGAAAGCGTCGAGGGCCGCCTCGTCGCGCCCGAACACCATGCCGATATCGCCGCCACCCGCGCCGGCCGGCTTGTACACGAGGCCTTCGCCCATTGCTGCATCCGTCAGTTCGTCGTGGCCAGCATCGAATATGCCGAGATCATGGTCAACACTGAACTGGCGCAAGACACCGATGTAACTGACGTATTCCTCGAGAATCCCGTCCGCGTCACCGGCGCGCCATGCGTCGCGCATGCGCGGCGCCGCGAGCAGCAGGGCCGAGCGGGAGGCGCGCGTTGCGCGTGCGGCGACCTTGGCGAGCTGCGCCTCGGTGCTCGCCGGGACACCGGTCCAGATGACGCGGTACGCCAGGGCGTCCGGCCATCGCAAGGCCTGCACGGAACCCGTCGGCATGTCGTATTCGAACAACCCGCCGTGCACGGCGGCCGCGACGTCGACGCCGCTGCCCGCGCCGCCCTGCAGGCGGCGATGCGCCGCCAGCGCCTGCGCGTAGACGTCCCCGGAAGCCGCCAGCGCTGCCGCCAGCGCGACCGTCAGCGCCGCGCTCGAGCCGATGCCGGTCTTCCTGCCCTCCTCCATGAAGGCCCGGGTGTCGAGTTCGATGTCGCAGGCCGGTCGCTCACCACCGGCAACCGCATCGACGATGCGCAGCCGGTCGGTCCCCTCGTAGCCGGGCGTGCTGACGCGGCATGCGCCCGCTGCGTTCGGGCTCACCGTGACCACCGCGCGCCTCCCGACCGCCATGCAGATGGCCGGCGCTCCCCACAACACGGCGTATTCGCCCGCAAGGACGATCTTGCCGGGCGCGCTGGCCGTAACGGTCACGCGCCCTGTTCCAGGCGCGCACCGGCGCCGAGGCCGGTCGTCATCACCTCGCGGACACCGGCCGTAGCCCGCAGCGCGGACTCGACCTCGACGGCAGCCCCGGGTGCGCACACGGCCTTGACCTGGGGCCCGGCGTCGATCGTGAAGAACACGTCGAGACCGCGGCCCTGCAGCCTGCGAATGGTCTGCAGGCAGCGCATCGTGGCGGCATTCCAGAACACGGTCGGGGGCCGCGAGGCCCACATCACCGAGTGCATCTTCAGGCAATTGTGCTCCGCGATGGCCGCCAGCCGTGCGAAGTCGCGCGCGGCAATGGCCTCGCGCGCCGTCGCGAGGTCCTGCTCCTGCTGCTCGACCCAGCGCGCGTAGAACGGCGAGGTCCTGCGGCTGATCTCCATGGCCTCGGTCGACCCGACCGGCTTGGGCCCGGGCTCGGTAATGGCGACGACCACGGCGAGCGGCCAGCCGTCGGCCGGGCAGATTTCGCGCACCTCGATCGTGTCACCGACGTTGCTCAGCTCGACGAATCCGCCGAGCAGGGAGCGGGCCGCCGAACCCGATCCGTACCCGGCGAGACGCGCCAGCCGGGCCGTATCGAAGGTCTTGCCTGCAGCGGCAGCGCCGGCGACGACCAGCGCTGCGAACGACGAGGCAGACGAGGCCAGTCCGGCGGCGATCGGGAAATTACAGTGGCTCTCGATCTGCGCGCGCGGCCGCTCGCTGCCGGCCACCCGATCCAGGCAGACCGACAGCCGCGGCAACATCGCGGGCGCCGGCGCGTCGTTGACCATGAGCGTGTCGGTGGCCAGCGCGTCGTCGAAACGGACGCGCATGCGCGTATGGAGGTCGCGCAACGTGATCGAGATCGAACCGACCGCGGGCAGGTTCTCCTCGACGTTGCGCTTGCCCCAGTACTTGATGAGCGCGATGTTGGGCTGTGCAATGGCCGTTGCCTGCATGCCGGCCGGACCTCGGATGTGTGATCGGGGGACGCGAATTATATAAGCTACACGGGCTACCGCTACAGTGAAGAGCCGTGCCCCCTGAATTCAAGGATCGCCTGGGCGATTACCAACGACGTGTCGACGCCTGCCTCGACGCGGCCCTGCCGGCGCCCGGGGTGTCGCCCCGGCGCCTCCACGAAGCAATGCGCTACGCGGTGTTCAACGGCGGCAAGCGCGTGCGGCCGCTGCTCACCTATGCCGCGGGCGAGTGCCTCGGAGTCGAGGCGCGCCTGCTCGACGCCCCGGCGGTCGCCATCGAGCTGATCCACGCCTTCTCGCTGGTCCACGACGACCTGCCGGCCATGGACGATGACGAGCTGCGACGCGGCAAGCCGACCGTGCACATCGCGTTTGACGAAGCGACGGCGATCCTCGCTGCCGATGCGCTGGTGCCGCTCGCGTTCGCCGTGATCGGGCAACTCGAAGGAGCGCCGCTCCAGGCACGCAACGCCCTGGTCGAGCTCATTGCCGAGGCCTGCGGCTCGCGCGGCATGACGGGCGGCCAGTCGATCGACCTTGCCGCGGAAGGCCAGTCGCTGACGGTCGCGGAACTCGAGCACATGTATTCGCTCAAGACCGGCGCGCTGATCCACGCAGCGATTACGTCGGCCTGCGCCCTCTGCGAGTCGCTCGACGAGGCGCATTCCGGCGCACTCGACATCTTCGGCCGGGATATCGGCATCGCTTTCCAGATCAAGGACGACATCCTCGACGTCGAAGGCGAGACGCACGTCATCGGCAAGCCGTCGGGCTCCGACGAAAAGCATGGCAAGGCGACCTACCCTGCGTTGTTCGGCATCGCGGCATCGCGCCGGCGCTGCGACGACCTGCTCGACAGCGCGCTCGGCATGCTGCAGTGCTTCGGGAGGCGCGCGGCACCGCTCGAATGGCTGGCGCGTTTCATCGTGGAGCGGGGCCAGTAGGCCGTGACGGCGCTGAATTAAGGTAGAATCGGGGGTCCGCCCGCTCGCGGCCAGGAACCATGTACACCAGCTTTTTCGGACTCAACGAAAAACCGTTCTCGATAACGCCCGATCCGCGTTACCTCTTTATGAGTGAGCGCCACGGCGAGGCGCTCGCACATCTCGTGTACGGCGTCACCGAAAGCGGCGGGTTCATCCAGCTCACGGGCGAGGTCGGAACCGGCAAGACGACGCTGGTGCGCTCGTTGCTGCTCGATCGCATGCCCGACAACGCGGACGTTGCCGTGGTCCTCAATCCACAGCTGTCCGTCGTCGAGTTTCTCGCCACGATCTGCGAGGAGCTGCACATCGAGGTCGTGCACAACAAGGGCAGCGTCAAGGCGCTGACCGACGCGCTGAACCGGCATCTTCTCGATGCACACGCCGCCGGACGCCGGACCATACTCGTCGTCGACGAAGCCCAGAACCTCGCGCCGGCCGTGCTCGAGCAGGTACGGCTCCTGACCAACCTGGAGACGGCCAAGCAAAAACTCCTGCAGATCATCCTGATCGGCCAGCCCGAACTGCGCGAGCTGCTGGCCCGCACCGACCTGCGGCAGCTGGCGCAGCGCATCACGGCCCGCTATCACCTCGAACCGCTGACGCGCGAGGAAACCGCGAGTTACATCGAGCATCGTCTCAAGGTCGCCGGTGCGCTCGGCGAAGTGTTCGACGCGGCCGCCAAGAAAGAGGTGTTTCGGCTCTCGCACGGCGTGCCGCGCCTGGTCAACGTGATCTGCGATCGCGCCCTCCTCGGCGCGTACGCAAAGGAATCCCGCCCGGTCACCGCGCGGCTGGTCCGGCAGGCGGCGGCGGAGGTCAAGGGCGAGTTCGAGCCATCCCCGTGGCTGAGCCGCGCGGCCTACGCGGCCGTGCTCGCGGGCGCCGCCATCATCGCCGTGGGTAGCTGGTCGGTGCTGCGGCAGGAGACGCCGCCCGCGCCGCAGGAAACGCAGGTGCCGGTCCAGCAGGCGGCGATCGTCGCCGAGCAGCCGCGGCCGGTCGTCGAGGAGGCCGTCGCCGAAGCCGTCGTGCAAGCGCCTGTGCCCGCGCCCGGCCCCAGCCTGCAGGAACAGTTGCAACTGGCCAAGGAACTGACCAGTACGAGCTTTGCGCTGGCCGCGCTGTTCGAGACCTGGGGCCTCGAGTATCGCGCGGGCGGGCGCACCGGCTGTCAGCAGGCCGCCGCAGCCGGCCTGGACTGCCTGTACCAGCGCGGCTCGTGGGCGGGCCTGGCGCAGATGGACCGGCCCGCGGTGCTGACACTGGTGGACGACAACGGCGACAGCCACGAAGTGGTCCTGACCGCGATCCGTGGTGACAACGCCGAGCTGTCGATTGGCGGCGTGCTGGTCACGCACCCGGTTGCCGAGGTCACGGCCGCCTGGTTCGGCGAATTCATGCTGCTGTGGCGACCGCCGACCGGCGCTGCCGTACCGCTCGGTGCCGGCACGCGCGGCCCGGAGGTCGTCTGGTTGCGGGACAGCCTTGCGGCCATCGACGGCCGCTATGCCAGTGCAAACCCGCAGTCGGACATGTTCGACGACGAGCTCGACCGGATCGTCCGCGCGTTTCAGCGTGACCACCGGCTCGACGTCGACGGCGTTGCCGGGCAGCAGACCCAGATCATCATCAACTCCCTGCTCGGGGTGGACGGCACGCCGCAGCTCTCCTCACCCGTGCTGGCCCAGGAGTAGGCATGTCGTTCATCCTCGATGCGCTCAGGAAATCGGAAACGGACCGGCAGCAACGCAGTAGTGCCGAGTTCGCGGGCGTCCCGGCGAGCAGCCAGCCGCGCCAGGGCCCGCCCGGCTGGCTGTGGATTGTCGGCATCCTGCTGGTATTCAACCTCGCGTTGCTGGCAATCGTGTTGATGCGGGCCGGGGATACTCCCGACGAGCCGGTCGCTGCGTCCGTCGCGATGCCGCAAGCCACGGCCGGCGACGACTTCGCGGCACGGGTGGCCAGCGCGCGCGAGAACGCACCGGCACGCGAGCAACCGCGCGCGGCAGAGCAACCCCGGCCGGCCGCGACATCTCCCGAACCGGTGCCCGTGCCCGTGGCCCGCAGCCCGCGCAAGTCCACCGCGCTGCTCCCGACGCTGACCGAGGTACAGGCCGGCGGCACGGTGACCTTGCCCGAGCTGCACGTGGACATCCACGTGTACAGTGACGTCGCGGCCGACCGCTTCGTCTTCATCAACATGGTCAAACACAAGGAAGGTTCCCGGCTTCCGGAAGGGCCACTTGTCGAGGAGATCACGCCCGACGGCGTCGTCCTCCAGCACAACGGCACGTCGTTCCTGCTGCCGCGTGACTAGGCATCTTGACGGCGATGCGCTCGCTTTGGCGTTGCGCTCCGGCATCCACCGCGTGCTCGGGCAGCAGGAGCTGCTCAATCGCATCAACGTCTTTCCGGTCGCCGACAGCGACACGGGAACCAATCTTGCGCTGTCGCTGGGCGCCGCGCTCCCCATCCTGAACGCGCCGGGCGAAAAACACCTCGGCACCCTGCTGGCCGGCATGGCCGACGCGCTGCTCGACGGCTCCCGCGGCAACTCGGGCGCTATCATGGCGCAGTTCTTCCAGGGCATGAGCGACTCGGCCGGGGAGATCACGCGCTTCACCGCCTTCACGTTCGGCAAGGCCGTCGGCATGGGCAGCGACTACGCCCGCGACGCCCTGTCGACACCGCGCGAGGGCACGATCCTGTCCGTCATCGCGGCCTTCGCCGAGAGCATCGACGCACAGGTCTTCAAGGTGCCCGAGGCCGACTTCGCAGCCGTTCTCGACGAGGCGCTGCGGCAGGTCGAGGCGGCCCTGGCCAATACGCCCAACCAGCTCGAGGTGCTGCGCAAAGCCGGGGTCGTCGACGCCGGCGCCAAGGGCTTCACGGAGCTCGTTGCCGGTGCCGTGGACTACGTACGCGACGGTATCGAGGTCCCCTTGCCGGACACGTCGATCGCCCACGAGATCGAAGCACCGGTCGCGGCGACCGAAGCCGACAACGAGTCACACTACCGCTACTGCACGGAGTGCGTCGTCACCGGGACCGACATCGATCGCCGCAAACTGCGGGAGAGCCTGGCCGAACTCGGCGACTCGCTCGTGCTGGCCGGGACCAAGCGCAAGGCCAAGGTTCACATTCACGTCGATGACCCCGAGCTCGTGTTCGACACCGCTCGCCGGTTCGGCGAGCTCAGTTCCGAGAAAGCCGACGACATGCATCGGCAGCAGCACGCGACGCACGATGGGCGGCGGCGCTTCGCCGTGATCGTCGACTCGGCCGCCGACATCGCCGATGCCGACATGGAGCGGCTCGACATTCACATGGTGCCGTGCCGCATCCAGTTCGGCGGCCACGGCTATCTCGACAAGGTCAGCATTACGATCGAGGAGTTCTACGAGGAGCTCGCATCCAACCCGCACCACCCGACCACGTCGCAGCCGGCGCCCGGCGACTTCCGTCGCCAGTTCCAGTTTCTCGCCAGCCATTTCGACGACGTCATCTCGATCAACCTGACCTCCGTAGCGAGCGGAACCTACGAGGCCGCACGCCTTGCCGCCACGCGCACCAGCGCGCCGGGCCGGGTCCATGTCATCGATACGCGCAATGCATCGCTGGGACAGGGACAACTCGCCGTGCTGGCCGCCGAGTGCGCCGCGGCCGGGCTCGACGTCGACACGACGCTGCAGGCCGTCACGGCGCAGATCCCGGAGACGCGCACCTTCGCGGTCGTGAGCGACATGCGCTATGCGGTCAGGGGCGGGCGCCTGCCGCCCTGGGTGAAGACCCTCGCCGACCTGCTGCGACTGATTCCGGTCATCTGCACGACGCGGCGCGGCAAGGTGAGCCTCAGCGGCTTCCTGGTCGGCCGGCACAGCCGGGTCGAGCGCTTCGCGCGGCATGTCGCGCGGCGCGCACCGCGCGGACCGCTCGAAATCGGCATCGGCCATGCGCTCTGCGAAGACGATGCGCATGAGCTCGAGCGGCACCTGCGCCGCCTGGTGCCCGACATCGCCAGGCTCGTGATTACCGGCCTCGGTCCCGGGATTGGCGCCCATGGCGGACCGGGCACCCTGCTCGCCGCGGTGCGGCCCTGGGTGTCAGCGCAGGACGTCGCCGGCCGCCCGGATTAGTTCCGCACCCTCGTTGCGCGCATTGTTGACGCGCCTGTCGACCGGCCAGGCCTGCAGCGGAGGCGTAATCGCCGCGACATCGTCCAGCAGGTCGGGTGTTCCAGCCAGCCAGTCGGTCGCCGAATGCGCCTCGAGTATGACCGGCATGCGATGATGCAAAGGCGCCATGAATTCGTTGGCGTCCGTCGTGATCAGGGTCGTCGTCTGCAGCGACTCGCCGCTTTCCTTGTCGGTCCAGTTCTCCCACAGCCCGGCCAGCGCAAACGGCTCTCCGCTGGCCTGCGAGATATAGAACGGCGTCTTGACGTCTCCCTGCTTTTGCCATTCATAGAACCCGTCCGCCAGCACGATACAGCGGCGGTGCTTGTAGGCATTGCGATAGGAGGGCTTCTCGGCGACGGTTTCGGCGCGCGCGTTGATCATGCGATTGCCGATCGACGGGTCTTTAGCCCAGAACGGCACCAGGCCCCAGCGCAGCATGACGAGCTCCCGCGCGCCTTGGCTGTCGGCGCGAACCGCGGCGACATACTGCGTCGGCGCGATGTTGTAGCGCGGCTCGACCTCGAGTGACGATGACACGCCGAACAGGGCCGCGGCGGCCTCGCTCGGCGAATAGAATGCGAAGCGTCCGCACATGCGGTTATTCCCGGATCCCGACGCCGCGTTTCATCAGGAACATGCATCCCGAGAACAGCACGACGACGAAGACCACGAGAATCACGTACGCGTTGCCGATACTGATGTCGGACGTGCCGAGGATGCCGTAGCGAAACGCGTTCACCATGTAGAGGATCGGGTTGGCCTTCGACACGTTCTGCCAGAATTCCGGCAGCAGCGAAATCGAGTAGAAGACGCCGCCGAGGTACGTGAGCGGTGTCAGCACGAACGTCGGCACGATGGAGATGTCGTCGAACTTCTTGGCAAAGACGGCATTGATGAAGCCCGCGAGCGAGAACACGATCGACGACAGCAGCACGATCGAGATCATGATCAGGGGATGCGCCACCTGCAGCCGCGTAAAAAACAGTGCGACTATCGTGACCAGCAATCCGACCAGCAGCCCGCGCAGCACCCCGCCCGCGACGTGGCCGACGATGATGGTCGCATAGGACATCGGGGCGACCAGCATTTCCTCGAGGTGGCGCCCGAACTTGGCGCCGAAGAACGAGGACACGACGTTGCCATAGGAGTTCGTGATCACGGACATCATGATCAGGCCGGGCGCGATGTACTGCATGTAGTCGAAGCCGTCCATCGAACCGATGCGACGCCCGATCAGGTTGCCGAAAATGATGAAGTAGAGCGTCATCGTGATCGCCGGCGGCACGATCGTCTGGACCCAGATCCGCAGGACACGGCTCATTTCCTTGCGGATGATGGTCCTGACGGCGACGAGATTGAGCGCCAGGTTCACGCGGCATCTCCCTTGTGCTCGACCAGGTGCATGAACATCTCCTCGAGGCGGTTCGCCTTGTTCCTGAGACTCGCCACGCGGATGCCCTGCGCCTGCAGCTGGGAAAACAAGTCGTTCATGCTCGTATCGGCGCCTTTCTCGACCTCGAGTTCGCCATCATCGCGCAGGCGCGTGACGAAGCCCGAAAGCTCAGGCGCCTGGTCGAGTTCCTGCTCGAGGCTCAGCACGAACACCTCGCGGTTCAGGCGTCGCAGCACCTCGCTCATGGGGGCATCCTCGATTATACGGCCGTCGTCGATGATCGCGATGTGGCGGCACAGGAACTCGGCCTCCTCGAGGTAGTGCGTCGTCAGGATGATCGTCGTGCCGGCCGCGTTGATCTGCTGCAGGAATCCCCACATCGAGCGCCGGATTTCGATATCGACGCCCGCCGTCGGCTCGTCGAGGATCAGGAGACGCGGCTCGTGCACGAGGGCGCGCGCGATCATCAGCCGGCGCTTCATGCCGCCCGACAGGCTGCGCGCCGTGTCGCCGCGACGATCCCACAGGCGCAGTGCACGCAGGTACTTTTCGACGCGCTTCTTCGCGAGCTGGCCGCCGATACCGTAGTAGCCGGCCTGGTTGAAGACGATATTGCCGACCTTCTCCCACAGGTTGAGATTGATCTCCTGCGGCACGATGCCGATGCAGGCTTTCGCGGCTTCCAGCTCGGTCTCGATGTTGTGCCCGAATACCTCGACGTCGCCGCTGGTCTTGTTGACCAGGGACGAGATGATCCCGATCGCGGTCGTCTTGCCGGCACCGTTCGGGCCGAGCAACGCGTAGAAATCGCCTTCCGCGACACTGAGGTCGATGCCCTTCAGTGCCTGGTTGCCGTTGCTGTAGATCTTGGTGAGGTTCTTGATCGAGAGGGCGTCCATTGCGCGCGTATTGTAACCGCGTGCCGCCCGGCGTCACACCTCGTCGCTCAGGCGGCGGCCGACCTGGCGCGCGCGGCAGGCGGCCGACCGCAGGTGCCCGAGCTGCGCGACGGCCCCGGCGGTCAGCAGCCGGTGCAGCGCCGCGACCTGTGCCGCGACGCGGGGCTCGCGCGGCGCAGCGCTGCCGTGCAGGAACAGGCGCCGGCAAACCGGTGAGTCACCCGGAAATCGCCACGTCGCGAGATCGCCGGAGCGCGCGCACTCGAGTACGCGCCACAGGGTCGTCGCGGCCACCTGTTCGCACCACTGCAGGGGAGCGCCGCTGACGATTCTCGCCGCGTAGGGATTACGACGGGTCAGCTCCCACAGAAAAGCCAGGCCCGCGGCCTGCAGGTCGAGCTGCCCGCCGCCAGCCGCGGGCGGCTGGCGAAACAGGTCGCGCTGTTCGCGTTCGGCGAGCAGGTGCCGCCAGAGGCCGGTGTCGTGCTCGCGGAAGGAGAACAGCAGGAAGGGTGTGGCGGCCAGGCGTTCCTGCCGCTGAGGGGACAGTCGCGCCATGTCGCGGGGCCATCGCTGATCGAGCCACGCGTGGTTCAGTGCCCTGACATTCGCCAGGTCGTCAGTGGTCAGCCCCTCGTACCCCATACACCCTCCCCGTGCCGCGAGTTGCACCCGTTTGTTGCTGTTTTCCGGATTTACTATATTTTGGCTTATTCGACCATGTATGGATGATATAGCCTATAGTAGTTCTATATATGGTCATTTTCTAGCACTAAGGGCAACAAATGAGGCTAACCGACGACCGTTACGCCGGCGAAAAGGCCCAGTTCGAACTGGCATTGCGGATGATCCGCCACGAAGCCCGTACTCGCACGATCCGCGAATGCACGGGCCTGTCCGACGACCGCATCCGCAAGCTGTACGCGACCTATTTCGTCGATCGAACCGACATTCGCCGGCGGCGCGGCAAATCGCCTCGCCAGGTGCAGCGCTTCGTCAAGAACCCGGTTAACCAGCTCCAGGCCACCACGCTCGTCGCGCTGTTCTGCGCCAGCTTCCTGATTCGCATCGACGAGGACGACAAGGTGCACGCGTGCTGGCCGCGGCCCGACGTCGAGTTCGGGCATCGCCTGTGCCGCGCGTACGAGACTTACCTCGTGCTGCATGACGATGCGACGCTGAACTTCGAGTGGGCCTGGAACCTGCTGCAGTGCATCTCGTACAACGACGAGTTGTACCTCGCGAACTGCGTTGGTTGCGACGCCCGCTACGTCCAGGACGCCTATGCCCTGGATCGGAAGACCTGCCCAACCTGCGCGATCGGGGCGAGTTCCGTTACACTCGCCTGATGGAAGACCCCAACGTATTTGCCGGCGCG
The DNA here is from genome assembly GCA_041553075.1 of Woeseiaceae bacterium. Taxonomy (GTDB): domain Bacteria; phylum Pseudomonadota; class Gammaproteobacteria; order Steroidobacterales; family Woeseiaceae; genus UBA1847. Next base: position 135,368 of record JBFEJR010000001.1, read on the forward strand.
TTCGTCGATCGCTTCGGTGAGCGCCGCAAAGACACCGACTGGCTGTCCGAGGCATTATCGAGCAAGGAAGCGCGCTTCGTTCCCGTCTGGGGCGACCGCTGCCTGGCCGGCGGAGACCCGCCGTCGGCGGTGCTGCTCGAGCGGAGTGCCGTTGCCGGCAGGATAAACGACGACAACGTGATTTTCCTGGGCCTTTTCCGGACCCAGCCCGCGTTCGCCGTCGCGCTCGATACGGACTCCGCCGCGCCGTTTGCGGACCTCGGTGAGTTTCGCGACCTGCGCTCGCTCGGCACCCTGCTGCCCGCAGACGAAGCCAATCTCGTTGCCCATGCGCGTGCGCTCGTGCTGTGGCACCACGCGACGCTCTTTTGCAGCAAGTGCGGCAGCCCGGTGCAGCCCGATGCCGGTGGCAACATGCGCCGCTGCAGCAACCCGGACTGCGGCCAGCAGATTTTTCCGCGCACCGACCCGGCCATCATCGTGCTCGTCACCGAGGGCGATCGATGCCTGTTGGGCCGCCACGCGAGCTGGCCCGAGGGCCGCTATTCGACGATCGCCGGCTTCGTGGAACCCGGCGAAAGCATCGAAGACGCGGTGCGCCGCGAGGTCTACGAGGAAACCAACATTCGCGTGGGCTCCGTTGCTTATCACAGCTCGCAACCGTGGCCGTTCCCGTCCGCGCTGATGCTCGGATGCGTCGCCGAGGCCAACTCGACCGACATCCGGCTCAATGACGGCGAACTCGAAGACGCCCGTTGGCTTTCCCGCGAGGAGTTGCGCTCCGGCGCCGTCGGGCTGCCGTTCCGCATTTCCATCGCGCGCCGCCTCGTCGACCAGTTCATCAACGGGGACTGACGATGTGCCTCGTTGTCCTGGCGCTCGGGCAACACCCCGACTATCCGCTCGTCGTCGCCGCCAATCGCGACGAGTTTCACGCGCGGCCGACGCAGGATGCGCACTGGTGGCCCGACAGGCCCGACGTCCTCGGCGGGCGTGATCTGCAAGCCGGCGGAACCTGGCTCGCCGCACACCGGCGCGGCCGCTTCGCGACCGTCACGAACTACCGCGACGCGCAGGCCCCGTCCCCCGGGCAGCGCTCCCGCGGCGAACTCGTGACGGGCTTCCTGGAGACGGATCTGCCGGCAACGGAGTACCTCGAATCGATCGACGAGGATGCCTACGCGGGCTTCAGCCTGATAGTCGGGACGGCGACCGAAGTCATGTACCTGTCGAACCGCGAGGACGGCAACCGTGTCCTGGCACCGGGTATCTACGGACTGAGCAACGCGTTGCTCGACGGCCCCTGGGACAAGGTCGAGCGCAGCAAGCGCCGCTTGCGGACCCTGCTGGACAACGATGCGGTCGGCGAGTCGTCACTGGTGAAGCTCATGGACGACCGCAAGCGGGGTCCTGTCGACGAAGTCGAAAAGGGGCGGCTCGAATTCGACACGGCCCACGCGATTACGGCGCCCTTCATCGTGCAGCCGAAGTACGGGACGCGCTGCACGACCGTGCTATTAGCCGACCGGGAGGGCGAATGGCACTTCGTGGAACGACGTTTCGACCCGCAGGGACGGACCACCGGGGAGTCGCGTTTCACTTTCCGGAGTTAGGTTTTTCTTCTTCGTACGCAACGGCTCGGAACTGCGGCGGGTCGAGATCACCCGGTAGTCGCTGCCGGATCCAGTCAGTCAATCGGCTCCTGGCCGGGTCCATTTGCATGATGCGAAAACCATGGTGGTATATACGGACTTACATATATATGTAATACCGTATATGGTCTCCACCATGATAAAGCCCGAATTACTGTTCAACGTTCTTTCCGATCCCACTCGCCTGAGAGCGTTGATGCTCATTCAATCAGAAGGCGAAGTCTGTGTTTGCGAACTGACCTTCGCGCTGAACGAATCACAGCCCAAGATCTCTCGTCACCTGGCGCTGATGCGGGATGCGGGAATAGTGAAATCGCGACGCGAAGGTACTTGGATGCACTATCGATTTGAACCCACGCTCCCCGAATGGGGCATGGACATCATCGCAGAAACGTACGGCCGACTGCACCAACTGAACCCCTACAAGAAAGACCGACAACAGCTGGCCCGTATGGATAATCGCCCGGAGAGGCAATCTGCCGGAATCGCGGCGGACGGTAAGAACCCCGGGGCGATCGAGGTGCTGAAGCGGTAAGGACGTGTTCGAAAACCTGACAACGCTGTACCGGGAGAACCGGGGACAGGCCTATCTGCTGCTCCTGTTCGTGAGCTTGTTCCTGCTTATCTACTACATTCCTGTGGGGACAACCCGCTTTGATAATGCCGTTCTCGAAGGGATACGCCTGACCAATTGGTACGCACGCGAGCACGTCATTCTGTGCCTGCTACCGGCGTTCATTATCGCCGGGGCAATGGCGTTGTACATTACCCAGGGATCGGTTCTGCGATTTCTCGGTCCACAGGCATCAAAGCCCATTGCTCTCAGCGTGGCATCGGTCTCAGGTACGTTGCTGGCCGTATGTTCCTGCACCGTCTTACCGCTCTTCGGCGGCATTTACAAACGCGGAGCTGGACTGGGAGCAGCGACCGCGTTCCTCTACTCCGGCCCCGCGATCAACATCATGGCAATCGTTGTCACCGCGAAAGTGCTGGGCGCCGAACTGGGTATTGCCCGTGCCGTGGGCGCGATAGTCTTTGCGCTGGTGATTGGCATGATCATGCACGTGCTTTACCGAAAGGAAGAGCGTCAACGGGCGCAAGACTCCGCTCGCGGATTCGAGGCCGATGAGGCGGAGAAGCCGCCAGGGGCAGTGGTGGCCTTCTTTTCTCTGATGATAGGTATCCTTGTTTTTGCCAACTGGGCGGCCGTCGACAGCTCAGCCTGGATGCGCATATACGAGTGGAAATGGCAGATCACCTCATTGCTGGCGATGCTGTTCGCAGGATTGCTGGTTTTGTGCTGGCAATGGCCTGCCAGGTATCTCCTGGTTCTCGCTGGTCTCATTGTGATCGGTGCCTTGATGTTTCCGGGCACGCCGGAATTGCCGTTCGCGATCGGCGCCTTGGGCGTTATCTTGATCGCCGCAACACGTGAGCGCGACCAGGCATGGGCGGCTGAAACCTGGAGCTTCACCAAGCAAATCATGCCGTTGCTTCTGGCCGGCGTGTTTGTTGCCGGACTCCTGTTGGGCCGGCCCGGTTTCGAAGGCCTGATCCCGTCGGAATGGGTCCGCATGGCGGTAGGGGATAACTCGCTTCTCTCTACAGTGATGGCATCGGTTCTGGGTGCGTTCATGTATTTCTCGACGTTGACCGAGGTTCCCATCGTCGAGGGGCTGTTGGGCGCCGGTATGGGCAAGGGACCGGCCCTGGCACTGTTGTTGGCAGGCCCAGCATTGTCGCTCCCCAACATGCTGGTAATTCGTTCGATTCTTGGAACCCAGAAGACCCTGGTCTATTGCACGCTTGTTGTGGTTATGGCAACGATCACCGGCTATGGGTACGGGAACTTCTTCTGAACGACTTGATTGAGGATATGAAGTGAAACTGAAAATTTACGGTAGCGGTTGCAGCAAATGCAATCTGCTTACACAGCATGCTGAAGCGGCGGCTCAAGAGTTGGGACTGAGCTACGACATTGAAAAAGTGACTGACATGAATGCCATCATTGACGCGGGCGTGATGCGAACCCCCGCATTGGCCGTGAACGACGATATTGTGATAGAAGGCACTGTACCCAGTGCGGAAAAACTCAAGAAGTATCTGGCTTGATCTCGAGTCAGGGGCAACTGGCCGAATGACCGCTTGAAGCCGTTCTCGGAAGGTTTCGATTTCCCCGAACAAGATGCTCAGAAGGCTGCTATCGGAAAACGCGGCCGCTCAGAGGTAACGGCAAGTCCTGACCCTTGCTCACCACCCAGGCTAGGCGGCTGCTTTTCCCGATACTTGCCGTTCAAACATCCGCTTTAGGGAAGCGGCGGGGATCTGCTTACGGCTAGAACCAGCCGTTCGTTACCCACATGGATCACCCGTGAATCCGTCGATTCTGAAAGCACCTTCACGGAGTCTCGCTTCGAATTGCCGGGACACTATTCTTCGATAGGACTGGCCATCGTGGACGACTTCGATGTCTGCAAAAATCGCCAATGAATCACCTATCGTATGGCCGATGTCTATCTCCGACGAAACGTAGCTGATGGCGGCTCTGGGAAACTCAGGATTCGGCTTGCGCAAAATGGGCAAATTGATGGGCTCGCCTTGTGCGTCCTCGATCAGTCCAATACCAAAATGTTGACCGCCGTTGTACTGAGCAGATAGGCCGTGTAGCACCGTTTCTTCAAGATTGCTCGTGGCCGGCAGCAGCCACATGCGAACTCTATATGGGGGATGCTCGTCACCTTGATACTCGGCACTTCCGTCAACTGTGATCCAAACGTAATCGCCATCGATCAGATAATTGCCATAAACGTCCGATTCAAACGGAGACTCTTTCGGCGCTGGAATATCGTCGACTGGGCAATATGCTTGCGCGCGGTATGGGTCGTAACCGGCAACGCAGGCACTGAGTTGGATAATAAATATCCCAAAGATAACTTCACGAAGCTTGTTCAGCTAGTCGCCTCCGTTTCGACGGCTGGATTGGGTCACAAGCGGCCCTTTCCATTCCGCTCAATACTACCATCTGAGCGTCTGCTTGTGGCGCACACCGGCCTGCCGCCACTTGCCAAAAGCAGCCATGCGCGAGCGGCAAGTTTCAGGAAACGACCATGGAACTCGAGCGGTGTCTTCCGGCTGTTCCGCGATGCTCGCCACGAACCCGTTTCACTGACGTACCCAGGGCAGCGAGTTCGGCTTCCGTTTACAATCGAGGGCCGATGCGTATCGAATTGGCAGGAGGCAACAGGTGACCGAGAGCGATAGCCACTTACAAGAGGAACGACCGGGGCAGGAAACCGGTTCGATGATCATGTCCGGCGCCGAGCGCCTGTTCGTACGTATGACGCTTTGGCAGACGATCCTGTCCGTCGTCGGCATCTTTATCGCCGTGGTCGCATTGTATGCCGCGCTCACGGAATCGGCCGCGGTGCGCCAACAGACGGCCGCTGCCGTCTGGCCGTTCGTGCAAATGGTCATCGAGGATTACGACAACGAGGATTCGGCAGGCTTCACGATCGCCTTCGTCAACGTGGGCGTGGGGCCGGCCAAGGTACGGGGCCTGCGCATCGAGATAGGCGGGGAGCCCGTGCGTGACTGGGTGCAGGCCGTTACGGCCGTCGGAGGCGATCCAGACAACGGCGTCGCCCGCAACTTTCTCAGCGGCCGCGTTCTGCGGCCCGAAGAGCGAGTCGACTTGATCAGCACCACCGATGCCGACCTTGCCCGCAGTTTCCAGGCCGCCATTGCTACCCAGGGCAATTACGTGAGTTATTGCTACTGTTCGATATTCGACGAATGCTGGCTCGCGGACAGTCGCGAGGATCTGCAGAATCCCGAGCCCGTGGCGGCCTGCCCGGACTTCGGCGACGCTACCTTCGAGAACTGAACACCCGCAACAGCCACGACCGAATATCCTGGATCTCCTCGGGACAGACGCCGTGCTGCATGGGGTAGTCGTGCCACTCGACGCCGAAGCCCGCGGCCGCGAGGCCGTCCGCAGACGCCTTGCCCCATTGGTGCAGCACCATCGGGTCGAACGTGCCGTGGGCCATGAACACGGGCAGGTGGCGACTGCCGCTGGAGCTATCTACCTCTTCCGGTATCGGCAGGTAGGTCGACAGTGCCATGAGGCCGGCCAGCCGGTGTCCGGTATGGAGCGCCGTGTGGATGGCGATGGCGCCGCCCATCGAGAAACCCGCAATCACGATGTTCTCGGCCGGAACGCCCCGCTCGATTTCCCGCAGGATGAGCGCCTCGAGAATCGCCGTGCTCTCGCGCACGCCGTCCGCATCGGCGCGGCCCTCGCTGTCGAGGCTCTTGATGTCGTACCAGGCACGCATCGCCATGCCGCCATTGATCGTCACCGCTCGCACGGGGGCATGGGGGAACACGAAACGCAGCGGCAGATCGTCGGGCAGTCGCAGTTCCGGCACGATGGGCTCGAAATCGTGGCCATCGGCGCCCAGGCCATGCAGCCAGATAACGCTCCCCACCGGGGTGTTGCCGGTCGTTACTTCCACGCAGTCAGGCAGGCCCAAGTCACTACTCCAGTCGTCCGAAAACGGCGCAGTGTAACCCATCCGGCGGCGAAAAATAGGCGCAGGGCCCTTGACTAAGTATGCGCATTTATTATTTACTATGCGCATATTTATTCATTTGAAGCCTCGATGCCCCCGACCAGCCAGGAACAACACGAGCGGCGCGCCGCCATCCGCGAGCTGCTGACCCGCGAACCCGCGGCGACACAGGGCTCGCTCGTGCGCGCGCTGGAGAGCCTCGGTTTCGGTGCCACGCAGTCCAGCGTCAGTCGCGACCTCAGGGAGCTTGGCGCCGTCAAGACGGCCGCGGGCTACGAGCTCCCGGCCGTGCCCGCGGACGGCGATGCGCAGGTCGCCGCCGTGGCGGATCTCCTGCGCAGCATCACGCCGGCGGGGTCGAACCTGCTGGTCCTGCGGACGGGCATCGGCGCCGCGCAGCGGGTGGGCCTCGCGCTCGATCGCAGCGGCTGGCCGGGCATGGTCGGCACCATCGCGGGCGACGACACGGTTTTCATCGCGACCGAGTCTGCCCACGCCCAGAAAAACCTTATTGCACGGATCGAGCACGCGACCCGGTCCTGACAGGAGACCACAGTGAACAAGGATACTTCCCCAATCATCCTCGCCTTCTCCGGCGGCCTCGACACCTCGTTTTGCGTGCCGTGGCTAAAGGAAAACTACGGGCGCGACGTCGTCACGGCCTGCGTCGACACGGGCGGCATCGATGCGGCCGCGGCCGCTGCCCTCGAGAAACGGTCAGCCGCGCTCGGCGCGATCGAGCATGTCCTGATCGATGCCAAGCAGGAGTTCTTCGACACGGTCATCCGTCACCTGATCGCGGGTAACGTCCTGCGCGGCAACGCCTACCCGCTGTGCGTCGGCGCGGAACGCGGCTTGCAGGCCGCCAAGCTCGCGGCGATCGCGAAAGAACGCGGCGCCACGACCGTCGCCCACGGCTGCACCGCGGCGGGCAACGACCAGGTGCGTTTCGAGGTGGCGCTCAGCACGCTCAATCCGGGGCTCGAGGTGCTGGCCCCGGTGCGGGACAACAGCTGGGTCCGCGAGGAACAGCTGGCCTATCTCGAACAGCACGAGCTGCCGCTGCCGCCGCAGGGGTCGGCCTACTCGATCAACCGCGGCCTCTGGGGCATCACGATCGGCGGCCAGGAAACGCTGACCTCGGAGCATTCCATTCCCGAGTCGGCCTGGGTGCTGTCGGCCAATGCGTTCAGCGACCCGCAGCCGCCGTCGCAGCACACGCTCGAATTCCGCCGCGGCGTGCCCGCCAAACTCGACGGCAAGCCTCTGCCACCCGTGCGCCTGATCGAGGAACTCGAGAAACTCGCCGGCCGTTACGGCATCGGCCGGGGCATCCATCTCGGCGACACGGTACTCGGCACCAAGGGGCGCGTCGCCTTCGAGGCCCCTGCGGCAATTACGCTGATCACGGCCCACCGGGAACTCGAGAAACTCGTCCTCAGCGGCCAGCAGCTACGCATCAAGGACAGCGTTGCGGCGGTCTACGGCGACTGGGTCCACGAGGGCAAGCAGCTCGACCTCGCGTGCGCCGACGTGGAGGCGCTGCTCGCCTCCAGCCAGCGGCGCGTCAGCGGGACGGTCAACTTCACGCTGCGTCCGGGCCAGCTGTTCATCGACGGCGTCGAGTCCGAGCACTCGCTGCTCGCCGCGACCCGGGGCGTTTACGGCGAAGCCGCCGGGGAGTGGACGCCCGAGGATGCCCTGGGATACGCGCGCATCATGTCCCTGCCCGGCACGCTGCAAACCCGCGCCGGGGGACACTGACCATGAAGAGCGTGGTCGTCGACAAGATCGCGTCGGTGGCGCAGCACAACGACCTCACGTCGGAGCTGCGCGTATCGGAAGAGATCCCGTGCGAGGAAGGTGTGCTCGTCGCCGCCAGGGTGCTCAACAACAAGTCGCGCTACAACCAGCTCGAACTGACCTCGGGTCGCATGGCCACGATCAACCAGGGCGATGTCATCGTCGGCGCGCTGGGTCATCGCAAGGCCCTGCGCGGCTACTCGGGCCACCTGCCGACGTCGCTGCGGCCCGGCGACACGATCCAGATCCTCAACATCGGCGGCGTCCTCGGGATCTGTGACTCGGCCAATCCCGACGTCGGCGCGCCGTTCGACTGCGAGGTGCTCGGGACGGTCCTGAGTTTCCCTTATCTCGGCGAGCGCATCGGCGTGCCGGCGCGCGCAGGCGCCAGCACGCTCGAGGATGACCCTGCCATCGACACGAACGGCGTCCCGGTCATTGCCATGGCCGGCACCTGCATGGACTCGGGCAAGACGGCTGCCGCATGCGCCATCGTCGGCCGCCTGCGGCACCTCGGCTTCAACGTGGCGGCGTGCAAGGCGACGGGCGTATCGCTGCGGCGCGATGTCCTCGCGATGGAAGACGCCGGCGCCAGCGAGTCGATGATCTTCTCGGACTTCGGCATCGTCACCACGACCGAGGCCAACGGCCGCCAGTTGACGCGCGCCCTGCTGACCGGGCTGGCCAGCAAGAAGCCCGACGTCATCGTTCTCGAACTCGGTGACGGGCTGCTCGGCGCCTACGGGGTCGGCTCGATCCTCGCGGACAACGAGATCCGCGCCGCGCTAACCGCCGTCGTGCTGTGCGCGACCGATCCCGTGTCGGCCTGGGGCGGCACGGAGCTGCTGCGCAAGGAGTTCGATATCGAACCGGCGCTCGTCACGGGCCCGGCCACCGACAACGACGTCGGCGTACAGCAGATCGCCGAGCGCACGGGGCTCGCCGGGATCAACGCGCTGGTCAACGGCGTGGCGCTTGGTGATAAGGTCGCGGAATTGCTGCGTAAGGAAGCGACATGACCCGCACCATTCCCGCCGCCGTCATCGGCGCCAGCGGCTACGTCGGCGGCGAACTGCTGCGGCTGGTCGCCGGGCACCCCAACCTGGAACTCGCGGTCGCGGTTTCCGACAGCGCGGCGGGCAAGCCTATCGGTCACCTGTTCGGCCATCTCACCGCGGCGTTGCCGGACTACGAGTTCACGGCGCAGGACCGGTGGCTCGAGCGCGTGGAGCCGGGGTCCGATCTCGCGCTGTTCTCCGCCGCCCCGCATGGCGATTCAGCCGCCATGCTGGCTGCCGTCATTGCGGCCGCTGAAGCGCAGTCGGTCAACCTGCATGTCGTCGATTCCTCGGCCGATTTTCGCTTCGCGACAGCGCCCGCCTGGGAGGAAGTGTACGGCCGGCCGCACGGCGCGCCGCAGCTTCTCGACCGGTTCACGTGTGCGCTGCCCGAGCACCTTGCCGCGGTCGACACGCCGCACATCGGGCACCCGGGATGCTTCGCGACGGCCTCGACCCTGGCCGTCGCACCGCTGATGAAATCCGGGCTGACGGATGCCGAGGTCTACATCAGCGGCGTCACGGGGAGCACCGGGTCGGGCAAGACACCGGTCGCCGGGACTCACCACCCCGAGCGCAACAGCAACCTGTACGCCTACAAGCCGCTCGCGCATCGGCACGCACCCGAAGTCGCCGCGCTCGCCGAGGCGGTCAGTGGCCGGGAGACCCGGGTGCACTTCGTGCCGCACTCGGGGCCGTTCGCGCGCGGCATTCACGTAACCGTGCAGGCAAAGGCCCGTGCAACCGTCACCGAGGCCGAGCTGCGCGCAGTTTACGAGGAGGCTTACGCCGGTGCGGCGTTCGTCAGCGTCCTCGCCGACATGCCGCGCATCAAGAATGTCGTGGCGAGCAACCAGTGCCACATCGGGGTCGCGACGAACGGAGAGACTGTCGTTATCATGGCCGCCATCGACAACCTCGTGAAAGGCGCCGCGGGCGGCGCGGTGCAGTGGATGAACCGCTTGTGGGGGCTGCCGGAAACGGCCGGTCTCGACATGCCGGCCCCGGGATGGACCTGATGGCAGTGACGATCGAACACATGGAAGATCCCCGGGCTCGCGAAGCGGCGCTCACGATCCCGGTCTACGGCCAGCTGCCGTTCGTGCCGGAGCGCGCGAGCGGCTGCGACATCTTCACGCGGGACGGGCGGCGCATCCTCGACCTGTATGGCGGACACGCGGTCGCGGCGCTCGGCTACGGGCACCCGCGGCTCGTGGCGGCGATCCAGGAGCAGAGCAGCAAGCTCCTGTTCCAGAGCAATGCCGTGGCGCTGGACGTCCGCGCCGATGCCGCCGAGCAGCTTACCCGCATCGCGCCGGACGGGATCGAGCGCGTGTTCTTCGTGAACTCGGGCGCCGAGGCCAATGAAAATGCCCTGCGCATGGCGCTCATGGCGACCGGCCGCAAGAAGGTCCTCGCCATCACGCAGAGCTTCCATGGCCGGACGGCGGCCGCTGCAACCGTGACCTGGAACGCCGACAAGTGGTACGGCTTCCCGAGCAAACCTTTCGAGGTCGATTTCATTCCACGCGACGATGTAGCCGCGGCACAGGCGATGATCGGTGACGATATTGCCGCCGTCATCTTCGAGCCCGTGCAGGGGGTCGCCGGGGCCTATGACCTGTCGAACGAGTTCATCGAGACGCTGCGCAGCGCGACGCAGCGGCACGGCGCGATCCTGATCGCCGACGAAGTGCAGTCGGGCATGGGCCGTTGCGGCCAGTTTTTCGCCGTGCAGGCGCACGCGGTGTCGCCCGACATCATCACCAGCGCCAAGGCGCTCGGTGGCGGAATTCCGTGCGGCGCGGTGCTGTGCACGCAGGACATCGCGCGGCGCTTCGGCACCGGCGACCTGGGCTCGACCTTCGGCGGCGGACCGATCGCCGCCGCGGCGATCACGGCGACTATCCAGGGCATTCTCGCGGAACACCTGCTGGCGAACGTGCGTGCCCGCGAGGCGCAGATCCGCGACCGGTGCGTGATCGGTCCGGTGCGCAGGATCCAGGGCATGGGCCTGCTGCTCGGCCTCGTCTGCGACCGGCCGGCCGTCGAAGTTCGCGACGCCCTGCTCGAGCACGACATCCTGACCGGCACCAGCGCCGATCCCGAGGTGCTGCGCATCCTCGCGCCCCTCGTGCTGCAGGACAAACACGTTGATCATCTTGCCCAGGCACTTGCCAACATCGTGCCGGCGACAGACTAGGAAAAGGAAACAGCGTATGAAAGCGTTCAACGACCTCGCAGATTTCTCCACGGATGAGATCAAGGCACTGGTTGAGCTGGCCGGACGCCTCGACCGGCACCCGGAACCCGAGGCGCTCAAGGGCAAGGTGCTGTCGCTCCTGTTCCTGAGCCCGTCACTGCGGACGCTCGCGTCGTTCCAGGCCGCGATGGTGCGCCTTGGTGGCGGCTCCTTCGTCATCTCTCCGGACATGTCGATCCACGGGCTCGAAGTCCGCGACGGCATCGTCATGGACGGGGTTGCCGCCGAGCACATTCGGGAGGCCGTGCCGGTCATAGCGTCCTACGGCGACGCCATCGGCATCCGCGCGTTTGCCGATCGGAACAAGATCGAGGACGACATGGCGGAGACCCGTTTCAATTCGCTGACGGCGCTGGTCGACAAGCCCTACATCAACATGGAATCGGCACTGAACCATCCCTGCCAGAGCCTGGCCGACTGGAAGACGCTCGACGATTTCGACATGCCGGCCAACGGCGGCAAGTTCGTGCTGAGCTGGGCGTGGCACCCGCGTGCCCTGCCCCTCGCGGTACCTGCCGCCACGCTGCACATGGCCGCGCAGCGCGGCATGGACGTCACGGTGCTGCGCCCCGAGGGATTCGAGCTGCCGGCACCGGTCATGCAGAAGGCGATCTTCGCGGCGGAGGAATCGGGTGGCTCGGTAACCGAGACCACGGACCGCAGGGCGGCGATGGAGGACGCACACGTAATCTATGCGAAGTCGTGGATGTCCACGAAGCACTACGGCGACAAGCTCGCGGACCAGAAGCTGCGCGAACCGCTGATCGACTGGTGCGTCAACGAAACCTGGTTCGACAACGCGCGGCAGGACTGCCGCTTCATGCACTGCCTCCCCGTGCGCCGCGGCGTCGTCGTCGCCGACGAGATTCTCGACGGGCCGCGCAGCATCGTGATTCCCGAAGCCCGGAACCGGATGCTGGCGCAGATGGCCGTGCTGTACCAGATGCTCGGTGCCGGCGCATGACCTCGCAGAGAGACCGTGCCATCGTCGTGTCCGCGCTCAAGCACGCAGCGCCCTACATTCGCCTCTTCAAGGGCAAGGTATTCGTGATCAAGGCGGGCGGCGAGGTATTCGCCGATCCGGAGCTGGCGAGAGCCCTGGTCGAGCAGGTCGGCATCCTGCACCAGGTGGGCATTCGCACCGTGCTGATTCACGGCGGCGGTCCGCAGTCCACCCGGCTCGCGGCCGAGCTCGGCCTGGACACGCGCTTCGTCGAGGGCCGCCGGGTCACCGACAGCGATTCCCTCAACGTCGCCATGATGATCCTGAATGGCCAGATCAACACGCGCATCCTCGCCGCCTGCCGCGACCTGCAGATCCCCGCGGTCGGCATCAGCGGCGTCGACGCCGGGCTGATCCGCGCGCACAAACGGCCCCCGGTGGCCGGCAAGGACGGGCAGTCCGTCGACTACGGCTTCGTCGGCGACATCGACGCCGTTGATGCCGACATCTTGCGCAAGCAGCTCGACAACGGCCTGATGCCCGTGGTCAGCCCGCTGTCCTGCGACGAGTCGGGAACGCTGCTCAACATCAATGCCGATACCGTGGCGGCGGCGATTGCGGCCGAGCTCGATGCGGAGAAACTCATTCTCGTCACGGGCGCGACCGGCATCCTCGAGGACGTCGACGACCCCGGTTCGCTCATCAGCTACATCGATCGCAAGCACCTCCAGGCGCTGCGCGACAAGGGCGCGCTCGCCGACGGCATGCTGCCCAAGGCGGCAGCGATCGACGCAGCCATCAGGGACGGCGTGTCGCGCGTGCACGTCATATCCTACAAGCTGCCGGACAGCATCCTGCTCGAGGTCTTCACCAACGAGGGAACCGGCACGCTGGTCGTCGACGACGTCAACGCGCTCTCGCCCGAAGAACAGGCTGCCGAGTCATGAGCCGGCTCTGGGACAAGGGGCTGCCGCTCGATGAGCGCGTGCTGCGCTACACGGCCGGCGAGGATCACGTGCTCGATGCGCGGCTCGTGCCCTACGACGTCCGCGGCTCGATCGCCCATGCCGAAATGCTGGCGGCCCAGGAGCTGATCTCGCACGACGACTGCCACGCCATCTGCGACGGTCTGCGCGCCCTCGAGGCGAGCTTCAACGAGGGTGCATGGCAGATCACGCTCGACGACGAGGACGTGCACACGGCGCTCGAGACGCGGCTGACCGCGGCCATCGGCGAGGCCGGCGGGCGCCTGCACCTCGGGCGCTCGCGCAATGACCAGGTGCTGACCGCGCTGCGGCTGTACCTGCGTGACGCGGCCCTCGATCTCGGCGGCCGCGTGGAGCACCTGCGCGCCTCGCTCGGCCATCTCGCCGAGCGCCAGGGGGAGGTCGAACTGCCCGGGTACACGCACATGCAGCACGCGATGCCCTCGTCGGTCGAACTCTGGTGCGGCGGCTTCGACGAGGGTTTCGCCGATGCCGTCGCCGGCCTGAGAGCGGTGCACAGGCGCATCAACAAGAACCCGCTCGGCAGCGCGGCCGGCTACGGCACGCCGGGCCTGCCGCTCGACCGCGAGTTCACTACCCGCAGGCTCGGCTTCGACTCGACCCAGGAACCGGTGACGGCTGCGCAACTGTCGCGCGGCAAGGCCGAAAGCGCCCTGCTGTTCGAAATCACCCTGCTGATGCAGGACCTGTCCCGGATGGCGACCGATCTCCTGTTGTTCTATACGCAGGAGTTCGCCTATGTCTCGCTGGCGTCCGAGGTCACGACCGGCTCCTCGATCATGCCGCAGAAGCGCAATCCCGATGTGCTGGAACTGCTGCGGGCGTCGTCGGCCACGACGCAGGCCTGTCTCGACGAGGCGCTGATGATTACCGCCAAGCTGCCGTCCGGCTACCATCGCGACCTGCAGCGCCTCAAGTCGCCCGTGTTTCGGGCCATCGACCTGGCCGTCGACAGCGTCGACATCATGGCCTACCTGCTAGATGGCCTCGCCTTCCTGCCCGACAACATCGAACTCGACGACGGGATTTTCGCCACGGCCGAAGCCTACAGGCTCGTAACCGAACAAGGCCTGCCGTTTCGCGAGGCCTACCGCATCGTGGCCAGGAGGTATACTGACTGAGTCTTGTCAACGGGTCCTGCAAATGAAACGTCTCAGCACACTACTCGCCGCCTTGCTGTTCCTTGCAAGCGGCTGCGGCCAGAGCGGCCCCCTCTACATTCCGGGTAATCCGACCCGGATCGAACAGCCGCCACCGGCCGCCGAGGAGCCGGCCGACGAGGAAGCCGAGGAAAACGGCGACAAAGACGGCGACAAGAACTAGCACCCGCCCATGACTGACCTCGTCCTGATCGACGGGTCGTCGTACCTGTACCGCGCCTTCCATGCGCTGCCTGCCCTGAGCAATTCGCAGGGCGAACCGACCGGCGCGCTGCACGGGGTACTGACGATGATCCGCAAGCTTCTGCGCGAAGAGCGCCCCGCGCATATCGCCGTCGTGTTCGATGCGCCCGGCAAGACGTTCCGCGACGACCTCTATCCCGAGTACAAGGCGACGCGACCTCCGATGCCGGACGAGCTGCGCTCCCAGGTCCAGCCGATCCTCGATGCCGTCGAGGCCATGGGCCTGCCGCTGCTGCAGGTCGAAGGCGTCGAGGCCGACGACGTCATCGGCACGCTCGCTGCCCAGGCCGCGAAACGCGGCATGGACGTCCTCGTTTCGACCGGCGACAAAGACCTCGCCCAGCTCGTTTCCGACAGGGTGACCCTGGTCAACACGATGGACGATACGCGCCTCGATCGCGACGCGGTCAAGGCGAAGTTCGACGTCTGGCCGGAACAGATCGTCGACTACCTGGCGCTGGTCGGGGACAGCTCGGACAACATCCCGGGCGTGCCCAAGGTCGGGCCAAAGACCGCCGCCAAGTGGCTCAACGAATTCGACAGCGCCGACGGTATCGTCGAACACGGCGACCAGATCAAGGGCAAGGTCGGCGAGAGCCTGCGCGACAACGTCGCGTCCCTGCGCCTGTCAAAGGACCTCGCGACTATCCGGACCGACCTCGACCTCGACCTCGAGATCGACGACCTGCAGGCGGGGGATGGCGACCCGGATGCGCTCAGGGAGCTGTACGCGCACTTCGGGCTGCGCTCGCTGCTGCGGCAACTCGACGACGAGGCGGGTGCCGCGCCGGAGCCGGAGCCCGCCGCGGATCGGCCGGAGTACGAGACCGTCCTCGACTGGCAGGCGTTCGATACGTGGCTCGAGAAGATCCACAAGGCCAGCCTGGTCGCTTTCGACACCGAGACCGACAGCCTCGACTACATGAACGCGCGGCTGGTCGGCCTGTCACTGGCGGTTGCCGACGGCGAGGCGTGCTACCTGCCCCTCGGCCACGACTACCCGGGCGCGCCGGAGCAGCTGCCGCTCGACGAGGTGCTGGAAAAACTCGCGCCGTGGCTCGAAGACCCGTCGCAGAAGAAGGTCGGGCATCACCTCAAGTACGACGCCCACATCCTGGCCCGTTACGACATCGCGCTGCGCGGCATGGCCTACGATTCGATGCTCGAGTCTTACGTGCTGAACAGCGTAGCGACGCGCCACGACATGGACTCGGTCGCACGTCACTACCTCGGCAAGGAAACCATTCACTACGAGGATGTCGCGGGCAAGGGCGCCAAGCAGCTGACCTTCAACCAGGTCGACCTCGACACGGCATCGCCCTACGCCGCCGAGGATGCCGACATCACGCTGCAGCTCCACCGGAACCTGTGGCAACAGCTCGGCGACATACCGCCTCTTAAGAAGGTCTACGAGGAGATCGAACAGCCGCTGGTACCCATCCTGCTGGCAATGGAGGAGACGGGCGTTCTCGTCGACCGCGACATGCTGGCCGCGCAGAGCGCCGCGCTCGGCAAGAAGATGGTCAAACTGGAAGCGCAGGCACACGAGCTCGCGGGCGGCCCGTTCAACCTGGGCTCGCCCAAGCAACTGCAGGAAATCCTGTTCGAAAAGCAGGAGCTGCCGGTCATCCGCAAGACGCCCAAGGGCCAGCCGTCCACTGCCGAGGACGTGCTGGTCGAGCTCGCCAGCGACTACGCATTGCCGGCCGTCATCATCGAGTACCGGGGCGTCAGCAAGCTCAAGAGCACCTACACCGACAAGCTGCCGCTGATGATCAACGAGCGTACGGGTCGCATCCACACCTCCTACCACCAGGCGGTCGCGGCGACGGGGCGCCTGTCATCGACGGACCCGAACCTGCAGAACATCCCGATTCGTACCGAGGACGGACGGCGCATCCGCACGGCCTTCACGGCACCGCGGGGCAACGTGCTGCTCGCCGCGGACTACTCGCAGATCGAACTGCGGATCATGGCCCACCTGTCTGCCGACAAGGGGCTGCTCAAGGCCTTCGAGCAGGACCAGGATATCCATCGCGCCACGGCGGCCGAGGTGTTCGGGACTGCGCTCGACGACGTCACCGCGGACCAGCGGCGCTCGGCCAAGGCGATCAATTTCGGCCTGATGTACGGCATGTCGGCGTTCGGCCTCGCCAAGCAGCTCGGCATCGCGCGCGGCGAGGCGCAGGAGTACGTCGACCTGTATTTCGAGCGCTACCCGGGCGTCAAGCAGTACATGGACGACATTCGCGCCACGGCCAGCAAGCAGGGCTATGTCGAGACCGTCTTCGGGCGCCGGTTATACCTGCCCGAGATCAACGCGCGCAATGCACAGCGGCGCCAGTATGCCGAGCGCAGCGCGATCAATGCGCCGATGCAGGGCACGGCGGCCGACATCATCAAGCGGGCGATGATCGCCGTGTACGCCTGGCTGCAGGACGAGCAGCCGGCGGCGCGCATGATCATGCAGGTCCACGACGAACTCGTGTTCGAGGTCGCCCGCAAGGAAGCCGATGCCGTGGCAGCCCGGGTGACGAAGCTCATGGGCGCTGCGGCCAGGCTCAAGGTGCCGCTCAAGGTCGAGGCCGGCGTAGGCAAGAACTGGGACGAGGCGCACTGACGGGAACTTTCAGGTAGGCACGATTTCTAAGCTTGTGAGTGCGTAAGCCACTCGCCTGTTTACCTCCCTAAGCAGGTGTGCAACAAGGTAACCCCAAGCCTGTTGCTTCTTCTGGCCCCGGGGCGCCGCTGGCGCTTCGGGGTTTTTTATACCGGCCTGGCCAGGAACTCCTCGAGCCGGGCACGGGCCTCGTCCTCGCCCTGGCGGCTCAGCGCGGAAAAGTGCTGCACGGTAACGCCCTCGCCCAGTTCGCGACGGACCTCGAGCAGCGCCGTGGCCGCCTGGCCCCGCTTGAGCTTGTCGGCCTTGGTGAGCAGCACGTGTACGGGCAGTCCCACGGCCTCGGCGAACGCCAGCATCTGCTGGTCATAATCGGTGAGGCCGCGCCGAATATCGACGATCAGGAACATCCCGCGGAGCGAGGCGCGCGACTCGAAATACTCGGCCATGAGATCGGCCCAGTGATCCCGCATCCGCTCCGCGACTTTCGCGAATCCGTAGCCGGGCAGGTCGACGATACGCTCGCCCTCGCGCAGCGCGAAGAAGTTCACGAGCTGGGTGCGGCCCGGCGTCTTGCTGGTCCTCGCAAACTGGCGCCGGTTGACGATGATGTTGATGGCGCTCGACTTGCCGGCATTGGAGCGGCCCGCAAACGCCACCTCGGCGCCCTCGTCGGGAACGAACTGCGCGGGCGAGTTCGCGCTCTTGATGAAGACGGCCTGGGGGAAGTGCGACATGGGTATGCCCCGTGGATTCTGTGTATAATTCGCGCTTGCTGAGGGCAGGGCGGGCTGACAAGTTTGACCGGTTCGCGGTCCTGCAGCAAGGCGGCGCGCCGCCTTCCAACCCAGTCCAGGGAACAAACGGTTAAGTACATATGAAAATCAAAC
Organism: Woeseiaceae bacterium; assembly: GCA_041553075.1. Classification (GTDB taxonomy): domain Bacteria; phylum Pseudomonadota; class Gammaproteobacteria; order Steroidobacterales; family Woeseiaceae; genus UBA1847. The sequence goes on from JBFEJR010000001.1 coordinate 153,581, forward strand.
TCGCTTCGCTGTTCGCGACGGCCGGTCTGACACTGGCAGCTTTTCACGCCCAGGCTTCGAGCCTGGTCGACGGGTCCGTCGAAGACGGCAAGGCCAAGGCGCTGACCTGCACGGCCTGCCACGGCCCCGCAGGCAACAGCGCCAACCCGCTGTGGCCGAACATCGCGGGCCAGAATGCCCCTTACCTCTTGACGCAGCTGCAGGCCTTCAAGGAAGGCATGCGCTCGGACCCGCTGATGACGAGCCAGGCGATGCTGCTGGCCGACGACGACATGGCCGACCTCGCGGTCTACTTCGAGAGCCTGCCGACGGCGGCACAGGCCGTGAAAGACAGGAACACGGTCGGCCGCGGCGAAGGGCTGTATCGCGGCGGCAACCTCGAGACAGGCGTTGCCGCCTGCATGTCGTGCCACGGTCCGTCCGGCAACGGCAACCCGACCGCCAAGTACCCGGCGCTGCGCGGCCAGCATGCCGACTACATCGCCAAGCAACTGCGCGACTACGCCTCGGGTGCGCGCACCTCGGACGGCAAGACCCGCGTGATGCGGGATATCGCCGTCCGGCTCAGGGACGACGAGATTGCTGCAATTTCTTCGTACGTCCAGGGTCTGAAATAGGAACCGGATCGGATTCAGGAATACACTATGAAGCATCTTATCGCCCTGCTCGTCGTCCTGGTCGCGCTCGCCGCGTGCGGCAAGCAGGAACAAGCACAGGAACCCGCAGCCGAGCAGGCGCCCGTCGCGGCGGAGACGCCTGACAGCACGATTGAAGGCACCGAGCCTGTTGCCGAAACGACCGACGAGACGCTGGAAGTCGTCGAGGAGTCGGCCGCGGTCGAGGAAGAGGCCGGGGACGAGGCCATTGTCCTCGCCATGGCGGATACCGACGCGCCAGCGCGTGACTGGAAGTACAAGGAAGGCCAGCACTACGATCGCCTCGTGCCGGCCCAGCCGACCGTTGGCGGCGCCGACAAGATCGAGGTTACCGAGCTGTTCATGTACAGCTGCCCGCACTGCTTCACGCTGGATCCGACCCTGCACGCCTGGGCGGCCGAGTTGCCGCCCGAAGTGCGGTTCGTGCGCGTCCCGGCCATCTTCAACCGCGCAGCCCAGCTGCACGCGCAGATGTTCTACACGGCCGAGCTGCTCGCCGCCAACGGGACGCTGCCCGATTTCGACCAGTTCCACACGGCCGTTTTCAACGAGTTCCACCGCCGCAACAACCGCCTGGTCTCGGTCGACGCGATCGAGCGCTTGTTCGCGCGCTTCGGGGTGTCGGGCGAGGATTTCGAGAAGACCTGGAATTCCTTCCCGGTGAACCAGAAGATACGCGTCGCGGGCGATCTCGGCCGCCGCTACAACGCTTCGTCCGTACCCACGATCGTCGTCAACGGCAAGTACCGCGTGGCCAACCAGCAGGAGCTGCTGGAGATTATCGAGGAATTGCTGGCGCGCGAGGGCCTGCGCTAGCGGGCGCCCGCAAACAATACCGTTCCAATGCGGCCATGCTAAGGTCTTTGGCTGGCCGCATCAGCAGAGAGGCACGTCCGTGAAACGATTCCCGATCCTCCTGATACTGATTGCTCTGACCGCCATCGCGCGGGCTGACAGCGCCACGGACGAGGCATTTCAGAACCTCGCGGACGAGTACATCAGCGAACTGACCCACTTCTCCCCGGTCTACGCGACGCTGATCGGCGACCACAGCGCCGACGGCGAACTCGACGAGGTCGACGCGGCCGCGCGCACCGAGTCGCTCGAGCTCCTGCGGGAGTACGAAACGGCACTCGAAGCGCTGCCTTTCGAGGACCTGTCACGCGCCAACCAGGTGGATGCGGCGCTCCTGCTGCACAACGTCAGGTCGGCCATCTGGTCTACCGAGAAACTGCAGGAATGGGCGTGGAACCCGCTCTACTATATCCAGCTCTCGGGCAGCGCGATCTACGGGCTGCTCGCGCGCGACTTCGCCCCGCTCGAGCAGCGACTCGAGGCGGCCGCGTCGCGGCTCGAACAGATGCCGCGCTTCCTCGAGCAGGCCAGGGGTGCGCTCGAGCCGGCGCGCGTTCCGAAGATCCACGCGGAAACGGCGATCCAGCAGAACCCGGGGCTCGGCAGCATCATCGACAACATGATCCTGCCGCACATGGAGGCCCTGCCGGCCGAGTTGCAGGAACGACTGAACGCCGCCATCGAGACGGCTCGCAACGCGATTGCCGATCACCAGACGTGGCTCGAGACGGAGCTCCTGCCGCGCGCCAACGGCGACTTCCGTATCGGTGCCGAGCTGTACGACAGGAAGCTCGCTTTCGCGCTGGACTCCCCGCTGTCACGCAAGGAAATCAAGGCGCGTGCCGAGCTCGAGTACCAGAACGTCCGCAACCGGATGTACGAGGTCGCCAAGACCGTGTATCTCGGGAAATACCCGATGACGGCGTTTCCCGACAACCCGAACGAGCCCTACAAGCAGGCGATTATCCGTGCCGCGCTCGAAGAGGCTTACCAGGCGCTGCCGCCACGCGACGGCATTGTCGAGGTTGCCAGGCAGCAGCTCGAGGAAGCCACGGACTTCGTCATCGAGCACAACCTGGTCACGATGCCCGAGGAACCCGTCGAGATCATCATCATGCCGGAATTCCAGCGGGGCGTGTCGGTCGCTTATCTCGATCCGCCCGGACCGCTCGACAAGGACCAGCCCGCGTTCTACGCGGTCGCGCCGTTGCCCGAGCAGTGGACCGACGAACAGGTCGCGTCATTCCTGCGCGAGTACAACCTGTATTCACTGCAGGACCTGACGATTCACGAGGGTGTGCCCGGGCATTACCTGCAGATCGCGCTGTCCAATCGCTATCCCTCGGCCCTGCGCAGTGTCCTGTGGTCGGGCCCCTTCGTCGAGGGCTGGGCCGTTTACGCCGAGCAGATGATGATCGAGGCCGGCTACCAGGATAACGACCCCTTGCAAAGACTCATCACGCTCAAGTGGTACCTGCGGGCCGTGACCAATGCCATCATCGACTCGGCCATCCATGTCGACGGCATGACGCGGGACCAGGCCATGAAGCTGATGGTCGAGGGCGGCTTCCAGGAGGAGCGCGAGGCCGCCGGCAAGTGGATCCGGGCACAGCTCACCTCGGCGCAGCTTTCGACCTATTTCGTCGGTTACCAGGAGCACATCGAGATGCGCCGCGCGGTCGAGAAGGCGTGGGGCGAGGAATTCACGCTGCGCCGCTACCACGACCAGGCCCTGTCTTACGGGTCGCCCCCCGTGAAGTACGTGCGGGCGCTGATACTGGACCAGCCCATCCCGCGCTGAGTCGCTGTAATAAAATCGCGCGTCCCCGGGTCCGGTAGGTAGGGACTTGAAACCTGGCGCAGGGGGACGACGCCGATGAGAACAACAACAGGCAGCGTGTTGCTGCTGGCAATGCTCGCCTTGGCCGGCTGCGGCGGCGGTGGTGGCGGTTCGGGTGACGGCAGCGGCGGCACCAGCGGCTGGCTGATTCCGCAGAGCCAGGTCGTGGATGCCGGCCCCGGACAGGACGGCATACCGTCCATCGACCGGCCCGTGTTCGCGCCCGTGCAGGACATCACGTTTCTCGGCGATGCCGAGCTGGTCGTCGGCGTCAAGGTCGGCGGCGAGTCCTTCGCCTTTCCTCACCAGATTCTCAATTGGCACGAAGTCGTCAACCATACCGTCGGCACGGACGACTACGTCCTGAGTTACTGCCCGCTGACCGGTTCCGCGCTCGCCTGGGACGTCGATGACGGCCGGCTGGACCCCGATTTCGGCGTGTCGGGCCTGCTGTACAACTCGAACCTGATTCTCTACGACCGGGATACCGGCAGCTTCTGGTCGCAGATGCTCGAACAGTCGGTGCGCGGCAGCCGGTCAGGCGAAATTCCAGGTCGTATCCAGGTCATCGAAACGACCTGGGCAACCTGGAGGGCGATGTATCCCGATAGCCAGGTGCTCACGCGGGAAACCGGCCACCAGCGCGACTACTTCGCCTACCCGTACGGCAGCTATCGCTGGGACGACAACCTGTTGTTCCCGGTAACGCGTGAGGACAATCGCCTGCACCCCAAGCGCCGCGTCATCGGCATCCGCTCGGCCACGGCCAGCAAGGTCTACCAGGTCGACAGCTTCGGCAGCGACACCCAGGCAATCAACGAGCACTTCGACGGCAACCCGGTCGTCGTGGTCGGCAACAGCGATCTCGATTTCGCCGCCATCTACAGCCGCGAACTCGCGGACGGCACGATTCTCGATTTCACGGCGGTCCAGGCGCAGCTCCCGGTCGTCATGTCGGACAGCGAGGGCAATAGCTGGGACGTTTTCGGCACCGCCGTTTCCGGGCCCCGTGCCGGGACACAGCTGGCGCTGACGGAGTCGTACACGGCCATGTGGTTCGCGTGGGCTGCATTCTTCGGCAATGCGGCGATCCACTTCAACTGATGGCCAGGATTGCCAAACCTATCCTGCTTTCCTTCCTGGTGCTCGCCGCGGCCGACGCAGCGGCGACCACCTGCAGCTGCGCGAACGTGCCGCTGCTCGGGACGATGCAGCTCGCAACCCCCGCCGACGGCCAATGGTTCGTCGCGGGTACCTACGAATTTCACGATGCGAGCGAACTCGTGAGCGGCTCATCGACAGTACCCGATGCAACCGGGCGCGACCGCACGTCCGAGGCGCTGGTGCTGGAGCTCGGTCGCGGCTTCGGCGAGAAGTTCTCGCTCTCCGCGATGCTGGCCACGGTGCGCCATGACCGCACCGTGGGCGGGCTCAACGACAACGCGACAGGGCTCGGCGATGCGATCGTAATGTTCAAGTATTCGCCGCTGGCTATATCACTCTATTCACGAAACGCGCTGTCTCTTGGTATCGGTGCCCAGCTGCCGCTCGGCAAGGACGATGCGGCGAACGACGGCGTGGTGCTCGCCGAGGACCTGCAGCCCTCGACGGGCGCCTACGCGGGGATGCTGTGGGTATACGCCGCAAGGGCGCTGAACGAGTCATCCAGCGCTCGCCTGTACGCTAACGCGACCTACACCAACAACGGCGAGAACGACCGCGACTACCGCTTCGGACACGCTGCCACGGTGAGCCTCGGCGCCTCCTACCAGACGCAGACGCCCTGGGGCTTCAACGTCGAGCTGCTCTATCGCAATGCCGACCGCGACCAGCGCGCCGGCTCGACGATTCCGAACACGGGCGGCGAGTGGCTCGACCTGGTTCCCTCGGTGCAGTACCACGTCAATGACGCCGTGGCACTGCGGCTTTCCGGGAAGATTCCCGTGGCGCGCGACCTCAACGACGAATTGCAGTTTACGACCCGGTACTCGGTTCGCTTGACCCTGTCCTGGGTCCCCGGCAACTGATTACAGGTTCTCCGACAGGAACGCCTGGATCAGCTGCCACTCGTCGACCTGGTTGTCGATGTTTACGTTGCCGTGGCCTTCCTTCGGGTACCACTTGTACTCGAAACGCTTGTTCTTTTCCTCGAGCGCCTCGACGAACTTGACGGCATCCTTGAACGGAGTGCGCTCGTCTTCCTCGCCGTGAATGATCAGCATCGGCGCCTTGATCTTGTCGATGTTCTCCTGCGGAGAAATCGCCTTGAGCAGCTCGGGGTCCTCACCGATCACCTTGGCCATGAACTTGTCACCCATGTAGGTGTCGGCGATATCGGTCAGCTTCATCATGACCTTGAAATCGAAGACGCCGGCGATGATCACGCCGCACTTGTAGAAGTCGTTATGCCGCACAAGGCTCTGCGCCGTGCCGTATCCGCCGTAGCTTCCGCCGAGCGCACAGACGCGATCCGGATTGACCTTGCCGGCCTTGATCAGCGCCTGCACGCCCTCGTACATGTCGTCGATCATCCGCGTGCCCCAGAGGCCGTAACCCGATTGCTCGAAGTTGGGTCCGTAGCCGCCGCTGCCCCTGAAGTTCGGCGCATACACGGCGTAACCCATTTCATTGAGCAGGTGCCAGCGCATATTGAAAGAATAGGTGTTGTAGGGTCCGTGCGGGCCGCCGTGAATGTACACCACGAGCGGCGGCAACTCGACGCCGGGAGGCGCCTGGAACCAGCCTGGAATGGTCACGCCGTCGGAGGCCACGAACGTCGCATCTTCCAGCGGCGCCAGCTCGTTGCCGTCGATGCGCTCCTGCATGCCGACGAGGAAGCGCGCCTTGCGGGTAGCGAAATCGAACAGGAAGTACTCGCCGGCGTGCGCGCCCGAGCCCACGTGAATCAGCACCTGGCTTTCATCGTCGGTCAGATTGACGACATTGATGTTGAACCCTTCGTAGGAACGGGAAAATACGTTGACCACCTGTGACACCTTGTCGCTCTTGTCGAGTATCGCGAGTTTGGGTTTGCCGTCGACCCACTGGACCCGGTCCAACTCGCCGTCCTCGCCGATCGCGATATCCGATACCGAGGCAAATCCCAGCTCGAAAACGTCCTCCCATTCGCCCGTCGAGATCCGGTAGCGCACGATGTGCGTCGGGGCATCGATGGCATCCCCCGCCTGGGTCCTCGCGTAGACGTAGTCGCCGGCGACCCGGAAGGGTGTGAAGTCACTCGCCAGCCCGGCGAGATCCATCGCCAGGGGTTTCCATTCGAACCGGTCGAGCGTAATGAAGACTTCCTGCAGCGATTCGCGGTTCATCGTGACGGCGACGAGCACGCTGCCATCGGCGTTGCTGAAAACAGACTGCGTCAGATGCGGCACTTTTGAATGCTCGCGCACGTCGCCGGAATCGAGTTCGAGCTTGTAGACTCCGCCGCGGCCGGCGCCGTCGCGGCGCTCGAACGAGCTCACGAACAGGAGCAGTTCGTTGTCCTCGTCTTTCAGCCTCGAAACGACCCACGGGAAACCCCGCACCAGGTCTCCGGACCCGCGCTTGTTGTCTTCGTAGTTGCCGGAGACGCTCCAGATACGTGCGTTTTTCTTGCCGTCGACCGACAGCAGGAACATGTCCGGGTACAGGAACGGCGATTCGTACTGCGCGATCTTGCGGGTCGTGCTGTAGCGCACGATCTCGTCGCTGACCCACTCGGCGCTACTGATCTCGATGTCCGAGGACTCTTCGTACTTGACGGCTGCTTTGGCTTCGAGCGTGTCGATATCCAGGATGACCAGCGTGTTGCGGTCGTCGCGCTTTGTGATGGCGGCGAGATGCTCCCCGTCGGGCGACAGCCGGACGTTCCAGAAGTCGCTTCCTTCGAGGAATGCCCGGAGCCGCTGCTCGTCGATCGCTTGCGCCGGGGCGACGCTCAGCAATACCAGCACAACCGCAACAAAGCCCTTCAATACCTGCTTCGACATGTCTTCTCTTCCTTTGCTTTTGACTAACTGATCCCAAAAATCTCGCGCGACTTGATCTTGATCTCCGCGAGGGCGGGAATGGATGTCTTGATGTACTTCTGGTACCTCTGGCCGCTGCCGATGGCCTTGGTCGAGATCGGGCTGCGTACCTGCCCGGCACTCGGCGTCAGGACCGGGCGATCCGACTCGTAGAACCGGAAGCACTGCTCTTCGACCGGCAGGCCGCAATAGTCCAGTAACTCCCTGATCTTCGCATCCGGATCTTTCGCAAGCTCCTCGTAGCTCAGGTGCTTGACCGCGCCGGGATACAGCTTGTCCCAATGGTGCATCAACGTTATGTAGCCCTGCCAGTAGTAGATGATTCCCTCCATGCTGAAGGAATACTCCGCGCCCTCGCTGAAATACATCTTGAAAACGCCGATGGCGTTGTCCAGCGGATCGCGGACCACGTTGATGATCTTCGCCTGCGGGAACAGCGCCTTGATCAGGCCGATGTGCAAAAAGTTGTGCGGCAGCTTGTCGATGAAGTACGGCAGGCCCTCGTGGCGATACTGCTCGACCCGGGTGAGATAGTCGCGGGCGAGCTCGTCCCGTCGCTTCTCGTCCATCGACGCCAGCGCCCTGGCATAGCCGCCGCCCTGCTCGAGCTGCAGCCCGATGCGGTTCAGGAACGGCAGTTCGTCCGTCGCCTCGACCTGCGAGTGGCTGGCGAGGATCTGCTCGACCAGCGTGGTTCCCGACCGCGGCATGCCGACGATGAAGATCGGTGTCGGACCTTCGGACGGCGCCAGCGCCGGCGGCTCCGTCAGGGTCTCGCACATCGACTTGATCATGTCGCCGAACAGGTCGCCCCGGAAAGGCCGCTGCGCCGAGAAAATGAGGTTGGCTTCCGACATCGCCATGAACGCGGCCTCGTAGTTCTCCTTTTGTTCCCAGGCGGCCGCCAGGGCGAACAGCATCAGGCCGCGAAACGGCGAGCCGACATCGGACTGCTGTACCCTGTCGCGCAGGCGCGTCAGCAAGAGATCATCGAACCTGAAGCTCTTCATGTTGGCGAGGCTCCAGTAGCCGACCGCGGCCCGCGAATCGTCCTCGTGCCTGGCGACTTCCAGGTAGCAGGCAGCGGCCTCCTCGGTCTTGCCCAGCGCCTTGAGCGCATGGCCGAGATTCAATTTCAGGCGCGGATCGTCGCCGCCGTCATCGAGACAGGCCCGCAGGACCTGTTCGGCTTTCTCGACCTTGCCGGTGTCGATACAGGCGACGGCCAGCCGCAGCTTGTAGTCCCGGTTGTCGGGCTCGGCCGCGGCGAGTTGCTCGAGGAGCGGGATGGCCGCGAAAAGCTCGCCCCGCTTTTCGAGCTCGGACAGTGTTTGTTTCAGGTCTTGCGTCATTGGGTCGCCCCGAGTGTCGATAACAGCGGACCGAGGTGCGCCTCGTAGCGCCGCCAGGCCTCGGAGCTGCCCTGGTACATCTTCCTGCGTACCTGGCGCCCGCTGGCCGTTCTGACGGCCCGTTCCGTTGCATGGAAATCAAGGCAGGCATCTTCCCACGACAGCTCGCAAACTTCGAGCAGCCGCCGCGTTTCCCCCTCCTGGTTTTCCGTCAAGGCCTCGTAATCGAGATCGTACACCTTGCCGGGAAGCATCTTTCGCCAGTCAGCCATGAGGTCGGCATACAGCGCGTAGTAAGCGCCGAGGTCGCCGAGATCGTTGGTAAAGCCGTTACGGCTGAAAAGCCTCTTGTACATCGACCAGCAGGTAGCGACAGGGTTCCGGCGGACGTGGACAATTTTCGCCTCGGGCAGTGCGGCGAGCAGGAATCCGATCCAGCGGAAATTGCCGGGCATCTTGTCGGTCACGACGGCCGCGCCGGGCGCACGCGACCGGATATCGGCGAGGTAGGCTGCCCTCACGCCCTGCAGATCGCCCGGATCGAATCGCTCCAGCAGCGGCAGCAGAACCCGCGTGGCCGTGTCCAGTTCGCCGGCGCCGTGGACCTGTGAGTGGCTGGCGAGAATCTGCTCGACCAGCGAAGTCCCGGAGCGCGGCATGCCAACGATGAAGACCGGGCGCGGGTCCCCGGAAGCGACGCCTGGCGCCGCCTTCTCGAGCGCATCACGTTGCTCCGCATACACGCGCCTGATCAGGTCGAACTGCCGGCGGTCGGCTTCGATGTCATAGCCGAGGCTGGCTTTGCGCAGCCGGTTGCCCTGCTCGTAATACTCGAACGAGCGGTCGAAATCGCCGGCATCCTCGCAGGCCTTGCCGAGCGCAAAGGCGAGGTAACAGCGATCGTTGTCCGGGAGATCCGGTTTGTCCCACAGCGCCTGCAATTGCCGAGCGTGGTCGCCGGCCTCCTCGACCCGCCCGGCGTAAGCGAGGTTGTAGTGCACCTCGGCGTATTCGGGCTGCAGGCGCAGGGCCGCCCGGTAGCTTCCAGCCGCTGCCTCAACGCGGCCGAGGTCGAGCTGTGCGTTGCCGAGACTGGCAAAGGCCTCGGGTAACTCCGGATCCAGCTCTGCCGCTTTCGCGTAGCTGGCGGCCGCATCGTCGGCGCGACCGAGGTCCGAGAGAACATTGCCTCTCTCGATGTACCAGCGCGCCTCTGCGGGCCGCAACGCGACGGCCTTGTCGATGCCGGCCAGCGCTTCCTGGTGCTGTCCGAGCTGGTTGAGCGCCCTGGCCCGGCCTGCCCACGCCCGTGCCATGCCCGGCTGCAAACGCAGCGCCGTGGCAAAACTCTGTTCCGCATCGGCGGGGCGATGCAACTCGAGCAGGACGCTACCGAGGTTATTGTGGGCTTCCGGATAGTCAGGGTGGTGTTGCAACGCCCGCCGCAAGCTTGCGGCGGCCTCCTCGGGCCGCCCCGCCGCCTGCAGTGCGTTGCCGAGTCCGTTGTGCGCGGCCGCATAACCGGGCATGACGGCCAGCGCCTCGCGGTAGTCACGAATCGCCTCGTCGTAACGCTGCAGCCGAACCAGCGCATTGCCGCGATTGTTGAACGCCTCGGCATAGCGGGGCCGCAGAGCCAGGGCATGCTCGTAGCGCTGCAGGGCCTCTTCGAGGCGATCCATCCTGGCGAGCAGAACGCCGAGCATGTTGTTCAGGGAGGCGTCGTCCGGATCGCCGGTCAGCAGGCGCTCGCCAGCCTGCAACGCGTCCGCTATCCGGCCCTGGTTGTAAAGCGTTACCAGGTGCCTGAGGTCGGCAGCAGACGGCACGACTAGTCTACGGACAGTTCCTTGACCTTGTTCTTCTGACCGTCGGCTCGCACGAGGAACGTGGAACCCAGCATGCCTTCCTCGATTTCGCAGGTATCACCGACGCTGAAGGTAATGACGGAGCCGGAGCTGCGCCGGAAATAGCGGCCGTCAGACGTCTTGTAGACGACGCGCCGAGAACGGTCACGCATCACCTTGGCGATTTCAACGGTGAGCAGGTCGGGAACCTTCTCATCGGACTTCGCGCCCACGATCTCCTCGGTGACGGCCTCGTTACGGGCCTCGACGCGTTCCGCGGTGGTGCCGGAGCGCTTTTCTTCGAGCTTCTCCTCCACGCGCCCGGCGACGCGATCGTAGCACTCAAGGCGATCCTCTTCGTTTTCGAGTTGCGAGCATTCGAGCATCGACTGCGCACCCGCCGTCGATGCAAGGCTCAGCATAATTAGTGCGGCAGCTGTTTTTCTGTACATAGTTCCCACGCAAGTATCTCGTTGTTGGTGTGGACCGCGCCGGTCCGCGTATTGCCGAAGCCCAAGTCGCCCAATTTTACCTCAAGTGCACGAATGCCGCTTTCGTCGCAGGCCACCGACACCATCTGGTCGAAGCGTTCCCGGGAGGCCCGGTGTTCCGTACCGAGGGACTCGATGAACCGCTGCCTCTCTTCGCTGCTGGCGCCCATCATCTTGAAGAGCTTGAGGGCATTCGTCATAAGCTCGAACATCGTGGCGTTGGCGGTCGCCGGGTTCGTGTCGTTCAGGTACTTGGCCGCCAGGCGGTTGATTTCGGCCCGGGCCTGCTCGGCCTGCGGGTGGTTCTTCAGGTCGGCCAGCGACGGCGTTTCGTCGCGCGCAAGGCTGATCGTCCGCAGGGCCGATATCACCGATTCGAGGTCCGCCGCGTCGTATTCCGACAGCGCACGACGCGACATCGAGGTCACGACCGAGGCGTCATGGTGCAACAGCGCGACGAATTTGCCGCCGGGTTTCAGCACCCGTTGCACCTCGCCGAGGCTCCGGTCGAGGTCGGAATACTCGATACCGAAAACCGAGGCGACGATGTCGACCGAGGCATCCCCTTCCGGAATCTCCTCCGCCGGCGTCTCGCCGTGGAGAACCACGTCGATGCCGCTGTCGTCGAGCCCTTCCCGCGCTACCTCGCTGATCTCGATGCTGGCGAGATCCACGCCGATGTACTTGCCGCGGTTACCCGAGCGGACCAGGAACGGCAGCAACGAGCAGTTGCCGCAGCCGACCTCCAATACGGTGGTGTCGGTTCCCATGGCGTCGACATGCTGCTGCCACCAGGCAGCAACGGCGCCGTCGTAGCCGTGCTTGAAGTAGTCGCCGAAGGTCGTGCTGTGACCCTGGCGCCAGAAGACGGACCACGGATTCATAAGGCTCTCACGTCAGACAAAAAAAAAGGGCCTGCGCGAAACGCGCAGGCCCCTCATCTTAATCTCTACCAAATCAGAATTCGATAGAGTACCGGACGAAGAAGACACGACCGGTGTGATCGTAGAGATACTCTTCTACCATTTCACCAGTGATGTCGTTGAGGATCGGATCCTCATCCGTCAGGTTGGTGGCACCAACCGTGAACGTGCCGTAGTTGTCCGTGTTGTAGCCAACGGACAGGTTAGCAGTCGTCCAGCTATCCCACTTCGTGCCGGAAATGACACTCTCGGACTCGCCGATGTAGTCGACGTTCAGGCTCGAGAACCAGCTGTCGCCCAGGTCCCAACGAAGCAGCAGGTTCGAACGCCACTCGGGGAAGCCCAGGTTGCCAACGGCATCGTAGAGCTCACCCGTGCCGTACGATACTTCCGAATCGTAGTTCAGGTAGTAGCTGGAGTTGAACGTGCCGCTGAAGATACCGAAGCTGGTGTCGTAGCTAGCCGAAACAGCGAGATCGAGAATATCGCGATCGAATTCCGTTACGCCGTTCTGGAAACCTGCATCGATACGCGATACGCCAAGTGCACCACGCTCAACATTCGGGTTGCCGCCCTCGGTCTGGTAGTCAACGTCGAGCTGGTCCTGGGCGGACGTGTACTCGATGCTGTCTTCCAGCGTCAGGTGGAAGTAGTTGAGGCTGGCTTTCCAGGTATCGAAGAAGCTGTACTCAACACCGAACGAATACGTCTCGGACTTCTCTGCATCGAGGTTCGGGTTCGAACCGATGTAGGTGTCGTACTGACGTTCCGGGCAATCGCCGAGAGGAATACCGGCCAGCTCGCAACCCCAGTAGTCGGTTGCAAATTCAGCCGAGAACGACGTTGCGCCGTACAGGTCCGACAGGTCCGGAGCGCGGAAGCCCTGGCCATACGAAGCCTTCAGGATCAGGCCATCGACCCCCGGGACTTCCATCGTCGCGCCAACGCGCGGCGAGGTAGCGTTACCGAAGTCGGAGTATTCGTCGTAGCGCAGTGCTGCGTCGAGCTCGAGGTAGTCGGTAACCGGGAAGATGGCTTCGATGGCAAATGCCGTTACGTCGCGCTTGCCTTCGGCCGAGTTACCGGCTGAACCACCAACCAGGCCGGCTTCGGACTGTGCGTCCACGAGCGCCGTGTAATCGACCTCGTAGTACTCAGCAGCAAAGTAGGCCGTGGCCGTGCCACCCGAAAGCTCGAACAGGTCGAACTGGATACCACCGAAGATCTTCTCGAGCTTCTGGCGGTCGTCGTTCAACGTGGTCGTCTTGAGGTTGGCAACGAACGTGTCGAAGTCGTCGATCTCATAGTAGACGTTGTACGCAAGACCCGCGTAGCTGAGGTAGTAGGTACCTACCGAAGCCGACGTGTAGTTCGAGTACGTGTAGTTCAGGTCCCAGGAGATCGTGTCGGTGAACTCGCCTTCGGCACCGACGTTGATGTCGGTGAAGGAGTCGTTGACTTCGTTGTCACGCGTACCGATGTCGGTCCAGCGGAAGTAGCCGAACGTGGCGCCGACGTCGTTGCGCGGATCGCCAGGAATCGTCGGGCCGGAGGCCGCAGGCGGTGCGTAACGACCGAACGACTTGTTCTGGCCAATGATGGCATCGGCATGAACGGTGATGTCGTCCGTCAGTTCGTATTCCGAGCTGACCCACGTGTTGACGCGGTCGATACCGGCGCGGTTGGCCGAAACCAGCGCGAACGCGTAACCGCAGTAGAAGCCGGTGTCCGGACCGAAGACCAGGTCGGCCTTCATCGGGCCCTGGAAGCCGAGCTCGTTGACCGTGCAGTTGGCGCCCGGGCTGACAGCCCACGTCGTCTGATCGTTGGGATCGAACGGTGCACCCGTGTAGGTCGGGTTGATCAGCGTGTAGCCGTAGAACGAGATACCAACCGTCTCGGCGTAACCGGTGATGAAGCCGTCGCCGTCGAGGTCACGAGCCGAAGCGGCCGTGAACGAACGGTCAGCGTCAAAGATCGGGTCGCGCGTGTCGTACTCGAGTCCGAGCGTAACGCTGCCGCGGTCGCTGCTGGCGCCCGTCAACATCGAGAAGCCCGTCTCCGAACCGTCGTCGCGGTCACGGTCGCCGTAGCGAGCCGAGAAGCGCAGACCGTCGTAGTTCTTCTTGAGGATGACGTTGACAACGCCGGCCACAGCATCAGAACCGTAGATAGCCGATGCGCCGTCTGCGATGACTTCGATACGGTCAACAGCCGAGAACGGAATCATGTTCAGGTTGACGGTACCACCGCCGCCGAGCGACGGAGAGCCGACAACGCGACGTCCGTTGATCAGAATCAGGGTACGTGCGGCGCCGACACCACGCAGGTTGAGCGTTGCGTTCGACTGTGCACTGTTACCCGAAGACTCGCGGAAAGAACCCAGGGTGTTCATCGTCGAGGAGCGCAGAGCGTCAGCAACGGAAACATCGCCGCTGAGTTCCATGTCTTCGATCGTGAACGTGATGATTTCCTGAGATTGCGTGTTGGTGGAGCGCTTGATGCGCGAACCGGTCGTGACAATCTCTTCAATCGGCTCGCCGCTTTCATCCACGGCATCCTGTGCGAGCACAGGACCGCTGAGAGCAAAGGAACTCGCTCCGAGCGCTGCCGCCACGGCAACTGCCAATGGCTTACGTTGTGTCATGATTATCCCCTAATCGTTTACTACTACCCAGACGAAGACGCCGCGAGCCGGTGGCTGTTGGTGTGATTGCCTGGTCCCTTATGCCACTAAGGTCGAGGCCGGGCCGGGGATGGCACGGACCGCTCCCTTAGGTCGTGGCAGAAATGATACATAGAGATTTCAAAATCGCAAATATTCCTCAGTAATAAGCCCCAAACCGCCGGAAATAGTGGCTTTGTCGCCACAGGTACAGTTGTTGCGAAAAACACACAACCGGCCGCAGGCTGCGTCATTAAAGGGCTTCAGGGACCCCCCTGGCGGGTGCCGGGTCCCGCCTGTATCGTCAACGCACGAAACGTGCATTTTTGGAGGGGCACCGAAATCGCAGCGAATGCGCGGTTCTGCGCAGAATTATGTTTCCCCGCCGGTAAGTGACTGGCCAGCTTCGATATTCCCGTCGCGCGCGGCGGCCGGGAAATAGTGTAGATTTGCGCCATGCAAGACCACAGACCCGAATGGGCATTTGCCCTGCATGGCGGCGCCGGCCCCGTAGCCGGACGCGACTATTCCGCAACCGAGGCGCATCTGTTGGAACTCGCAGGGGCTTGCCGGCATAAGCTCGACCGGGGCGGCACCGCGCTCAATGTCGTGGAGTTCGCCGTGGCCGAGCTCGAAGCCTGCGGCCTCTACGTGGCGGGCCGCGGGTCGGCCCCCAACAGCGCCGGCTATGTCGAACTCGATGCATCGATCATGGACGGTGCGTCGCGCGCGGCGGGCGCCGTTGCCGCACTGCGCGATTTCGTCAGCCCGGTCGGCGTCGCGCGCGCCGTGATGGAAAAGACGCCACACGTGCTGCTGGCCAGCACCGGTGCCGGCGCCTTTGCGCGCCGCGAGGGCTTTGCCGCAGTCGAGGACCCGGCTTCCTACTACCGTCTGCCGGTCGGCGTGACGAGGGCCGACGTCGGCGACATCGCGCACGGCACCGTGGGCGCCGTCGCGCTCGACCGGGCCGGAACGCTCGCAGCCGCAACGTCGACGGGCGGGACCTTCGGCAAGCTCGAGGGGCGGATCGGCGATACACCGCTGATCGGGCCCGGGACCTGGGCCGACGACGATGTCGCGATCTCCTGCACGGGCGTCGGCGAACACATCATCCGCTCGGGCGGCGCCTCGTCGGTCGCGTTTCGCCTGCGCTCGGGCCTTGCGCTCGACGACGCGGCCCGGGAAATGCTGGACGAGGTCGCACGCCTCGGCGGCGATGGCGGCCTCATCGCGGTAACCCGCGACGGGGAGATCGCGATGCCCTACAACTCGCAAGGCATGAAGCGAGCCGCGGCCTCTTCGACGAGCGACATCATCGTCCGCACCTTCGCCGACTAATTAAGTCAACTGTCCCTCAACTAGATAAGGGACAGTTGACTTAACTCAGATGGGGAGTGCGGTCGTGTGCTTGGTGTCCGACAGGACGATGCTCGAGTTCACTTCCTGGATGCCCGGTAGCTGCGACAGTTTTTCGAAGAAGAACTGTTCGTAGGCCTTGATGTCCTCGGTGACGATGCGCAGCAGGAAGTCCACGTTGCCGAGCACGACGTAGCAGTCCATGACTTCGGGGAAACTCTGCACGGCTGCGGCAAATGCGGACAGGTTGCTGCGGCCATGCGAGGTAAGCTTGACGTGCGCGAAGACCATCGTCGTCAGCCCGACCTTTTCGCGATCGAGCACCACCGGCTGGTCCTTGATGACGCCCTCCTCGCGCAGGCGCTGGATTCGACGCCAGCAGGCGGACTGCGACAGGCCGATGCGCTCGCCGATCGTGGACGCATTGATGCCCGCCTCGGTCTGCAACAGGCTCAGGATCTTGCGGTCGATATGGTCGAGGGAGGCGGTTTGCATGACTTATGCCAAATTACTACACGAATTGCATAGATTATGCGCTGTTTTTGACTTAGATAAAAGATTTTGCAAGTTTTATCGGGTTTTTTGGCGATATATTAGTTCAGATTATCTTGCGCTCTCAGGGGACTCAATATGAGCGTCTTCGATCATGCCGAGTTCGACGGCCATGAAGCTCTGCATTATTTCTACGATGAAGCCACGGGCCTCCGGGCCATCGTCGCGGTGCACTCGACTGCGCTCGGCCCTGCGGCCGGCGGCACGCGTCGCTGGGTTTACCGGAACGACGCCGACGCACTGACCGATGTGCTGCGCCTGTCGCGCGGCATGACCTACAAGAACGCCGTTGCCGGCCTCAAGTTCGGTGGCGGCAAGGCCGTGATCCTCGCGAGCGATGCGGCGCCCAAGTCGCCCGAGCTGTTCCGGGCCTTCGGCCGCTGTGTCAACGATCTCTCCGGCCGCTACATCACGGCGGAAGACGTGGGATGTTCGGTGGACGACATGCGCTACGTCCGCGAGGTCACGGAGTACGTGTCCGGGCTGCCGCAGAGCGGCAACGATGCGGGAGGCGACCCGTCGCCCTGGACGGCGCTGGGCTGCATCCAGGGCATCGAGGCAGCGGTAAAGGCGCGACTCGGTGTCGATTCGCTCACGGGCATCCGGGTCGCGGTCCAGGGCGTCGGCCATGTCGGCAAGCAGCTGTGCAAGCTGCTGCACGAGGCGGGCGCGGAACTCTGCATCGCGGACGTCAACGGCGACCACCTCGAGGCGACCCTGGCGGAAGTGCCGGCGGCGGTCATTGCACCGACCGAGGTGCTGTTTGCCGATGTCGACGTACTCGCACCCTGCGCGCTCGGCAATATCCTGACCTCGTTCACGATCCCGAAAATCCGCGCCAAGGTTATCGCCGGCGCCGCGAACAACCAGCTCTCGACGGCCGCGGACGGCGTCCGCCTGGCCGAGCGCGACATCCTGTACGCGCCGGACTACGTGATCAATGCCGGCGGCATCATCAGCGTCGCAGCCGAATTTTACGGCGACGCCTCCGAGGAAGACGTGCGCGCCGACGTCGGACGCATCAAGGACCGCCTGCAGGCGATCTTCACGGAAGCAAAGGACACGGGCCGCCCGACGCACGAACTGGCGGACGAGCTGGCGCGCAGCCTCGTTGCTGCGGCCCGCAAGTAAATGGAGCACTTCGAATGATCGAAAAATCACGATTGCAGATCCCGCACCCCTACGCTCGCCCCGGCGACGATCCCGATTTCAGCTACCTCGAATTGTCGCCGGCCGGCGCCGTCGACAAGCCGCCGATCGGCACGCGCACCCGCGACATCGAGTTCCTCAGCAACGGGCTCGTGCGCGTACTGGACGACAACCACACGGCGCAGGGACCGTGGGACCCCAATCTCGATCCGGAGAAGCTGCAGGTCGCGCTGCGCTGGATGCTGCTCAATCGCGCTTTCGACAACCGCATGTGGCAGATCCAGCGGCAGGGCCGCATCTCGTTCTACATGCAGGCGCTCGGCGAAGAGGCCATTTCGATCGCCCAGGGAATGGCGCTGCGCACGGGTGACATGTGTTTTCCGTCATACCGCAACCAGGGGCTCTTCATGTACCGGGGCGTCAAGCTCGTCGACCTGATGTGCCAGTGCCTCTCGAACACGCGCGACATGTGCAAGGGCCGCCAGCTCCCGATCATGTATCACAGCAGGAAAGGCAACGTGTTCTCGATCTCGGGCAACCTGGCGACCCAGTATCCGCACGCCGTCGGCTGGGCGATGGCCTCTGCCCTCAAGGGCGAGGACCACATCGCGGCTTCCTGGCTCGGCGACGGCAGCACGGCCGAAGCCGACTTTCACCACGCGCTGACGTTCGCCGCGGTCTACCAGGCGCCGGTCATCCTCAACGTCGTCAACAACCAGTGGGCGATCTCGACCTTCCAGGGGACGGCCGGCGGCCAGCGGCGCCCGTTCGTCGCGCGCGGCCTCGGCCTCGGCATCCCGGGCATTCGCGTCGACGGCAACGATTTCCTGGCCATCTACTCGGCCACGCTGTGGGCGGCCGACCGCGCGCGGCGCGGCCACGGCCCGACCCTGATCGAACTCGTTACCTATCGCGGGGGCGCTCACTCGACCAGCGACGACCCGTCGAAATACCGGCCCAAGAACGAATGGGAGGCTTTCCCGCTCGGCGATCCCGTCGAACGGCTCAAGCAGTACCTGATCAACGTCAACAACTGGAGCGAGGAAAAGCACGAACGGCTCTGGAACGAATGCGTCACCGAGGTCACCGCGGCATGGAAGGAGGCGCAGGCCTACGGCACGATGACCGAGCCGCCGTTCCTCGATCCGGCCACGATGTTCGAGGACGTCTACGCCGAGATGCCGCGCAACCTGCAGTCGCAGCAGCGTCGCCTGCTCGAAATCCTCGGGGAGGAGTAAGCCATGGCACAGATGAACATGATCGAGGCCATTCGCTCCGCGCATGACGTGATGATGGAGCGTGATCCGACGGTTGTCGTGCTCGGCGAGGACGTCGGCTACTTCGGCGGCGTGTTCCGCTGCACCGACGGCCT
The DNA here is from genome assembly GCA_041553075.1 of Woeseiaceae bacterium. Classification (GTDB taxonomy): domain Bacteria; phylum Pseudomonadota; class Gammaproteobacteria; order Steroidobacterales; family Woeseiaceae; genus UBA1847. The sequence continues at coordinate 172,667 of JBFEJR010000001.1, forward strand.
GCAGCGCAAGTACGGCGAGCACCGCGTCATCGATGCGCCGATCGCCGAAGGCGGCATCATCGGCGCGGCCATCGGCATGGGCGTCAATGGACTGCGGCCCGTGGCCGAGATCCAGTTTGCCGACTACATCTACCCGGGATTCGACCAGGTCGTGTCGGAGCTCGCGCGCCTGCGGTATCGCTCCGCAGGCGATTTCTTCTCGCCGGTAACGATCCGTACGCCTTGCGGCGGCGGTATCCGCGGCGGACAGACGCATTCGCAGTCGCCCGAGGGCATCTTTACGCACGTCACCGGCATCAAGACCGTGATGCCGTCCAACCCCTACGATGCCAAGGGACTGCTGATCGCCGCCATTGAATCGGACGATCCGATCGTGTTCTTTGAGCCGAAGCGCATCTACAACGGCCCGTTCGACGGTGACCCCGAACGACCCGGCGTATCCTGGTCGTCGCATCCGAAGGGCGAAGTCCCCGAGGGCTATTACACGGTGCCGCTCGGCACGTCCGAGGTGGCGCTCGAAGGCGACGAGCTGACGATCATCACCTACGGCACGCTCGTACACGTTGCCATTGCCGCGGCCCGCGAAACCGGCGTCGATGCCGAGGTGATCGACGTCCGCACCCTCGCGCCGCTCGACGTCAAGACCCTCGCCGACTCGGTGCAGAAGACCGGGCGCTGCATGATTGCTCACGAAGCAACGCGCTTCGGCGGATACGGCGCCGAACTCGCGGCGACGATCCAGAAAGAGTGCTTCTATCATCTCGAAGCCCCCATCAGCCGCGTCGCCGGCTGGGATACACCGTATCCGCATGCCTTCGAATGGCAGTACTTCCCCGGTCTGCGGCGCATGAAGGCCGGGATCCGACGCATCATGGAGGTAGCATGAGCGAGTACATCTTCAAGCTGCCGGATCTCGGTGAAGGTACCGTCGAATCGGAAATCGGCGAGTGGTTCATCAAGGTCGGTGACCTCGTCCAGGAAGAAGACATCGTCGGCACGGTCATGACCGACAAGGCCGCCGTCGAAGTCTCCAGCCCGGTTACCGGCAAGGTCGTCAGGCTCGCCGGTGAGCCCGGTGACGTCGTGGCCGTCGGTGCTCCTCTCGTCGTGTTCGATACCGAGGGCACCGGCCAGGAGAAACCGGCAGCAGAAACCCCCGCCCCCGCGCCGCAACCCGCAGAAGCAGAGGCGCCCCCGCCGCGACCGGAGCCCGAGGCGGACGACAAGCCGCTGCGGGTGATTACGTCGCCCGCCATTCGCCGGCGCGCCAAGGAGGCGGGGGTCGACCTGGCCCTGGTGCCGGGCTCGGGACCCGGCGGCCGCATCGTGCGCAAGGACTTCGACAACTACCTCAAGGCCCGGGCGACCGGGGCTGCCATCGCAGCGCCGGCGTTGCCCTCGACGAAGGTAACCGAGACCAAGATCATCGGCGTGCGTCGCGTGATTGCCGAACGCATGCAGGCGGCGAAAAACGAGATCCCGCATTTCGCCTATGTCGAGGAACTGGACATCACCGAGCTCGAGGCGCTGCGCAAGCACCTCAACGAGACGCGGGATCCGGCGGATCGCCTGACCTTGCTGCCCTTCCTGGCGCTGGCCCTGATCCGGGCGCTGCGCGAATTCCCGCAGTGCAACGTGACGCACGACAAGGACCGCAATCTGCTGCTGCAGCACGAAGCCGTGCACCTCGGCATCGCAACGCAGACGCCCGATGGCCTCAAGGTGCCGGTCGTCCGGCACGCCGAGATGCAGACACTCGACGGGCTGGCCGCGGAAATCCGGCGCCTGTCGGAAGCTGCCCGCAGCAACAAGGCGACCAAGAGCGAGCTATCGGGTTCGACGATCACGATCACGAGCCTCGGCAAGCTCGGCGGCATCGCCTCGACGCCGGTCATCAACGCGCCCGAGGTCGCCATCGTCGGTGTGAACCGCGCCGTCGAGCGGCCGGTCGTGCTCAATGGCCAGGTTACCGTGCGCCTGATGATGAACCTGTCATCGTCGTTCGACCATCGCTTCGTCGACGGTTATGACGCGGCTGCGCTGATCCAGCGCATCAAGAACATGCTCGAGCACCCCGCCACCATCTTCATTAATTAGGTGCCAGTCACCTTATTTCCGGAATAAGGTGACTGGCACCCTATTTCGGGGGGAGTACGCGGCCGGGGTTCAGGATGTTGTGCGGGTCGAGGCTGCGTTTCAGCGTACGCATCAACTCGATGTCGGCCGGTGAGCGGCTGTGCGGCAGCCACTTGATCTTGTCGAGGCCGATGCCATGCTCCGCCGACACAGATCCCTGGTAGGCGCGCAGCGGATCGTAGACGCACTGGTTGGCGACATCGCGGTGGTCGCCCGCGGCGCGCGGACACACGAACAGGTGCAGATTGCCGTCGGCAATGTGGCCGAGCGTAAACGCGACGCTGCCCGGCAGGCGCTCGCTTAGCAGGCGGTAAACGTCGCTCACGTATTTTTCCATGTCGCGAATCGGCAGGCTGACGTCATACAGGTACTGCGGCTCGTACTTGAGGATCGCTTCGAAATCCTCACGGATATTCCAGATGCCGCGGACCTCGGACTCCGACTTCGGCAGGACCGCATCGACAATCAGCCCATCCTCGAAAACGCGCTCGAGAAGCGTCTCGAAACGGCTTTCATCGTTGACCGGATCGCTGCCCTCTGCCTGGAACACGACGTAGAACGCGTAGTCGCGCCCGAGCGGCGGCCTGTGCCATCCCGCCCCCGTCACCTCGTGGTAGTAGTCGCCCCACATGATCTCGAACGCACTCAGGGTCCCGGCCAGGTCCGTCTGCAGTCGCTGCAGCAGCGCCACGACCTGGTCGAAGCTGTCCAGTGCCACGAGCGCATCCTGCTTGCTGCGCGGCTGCGGGAACAGGCGCAGCACGGCCCGGGTCACGATGCCGAGCGAGCCCTCCGAGCCGATGAAGAGCTGCTTGGTGTCGTAACCCGCATTGTTCTTGAGCATGCGGTTCAGGGACGAGACGACGGTGCCGTCCGCCAGCACCGTCTCGAGGCCGAGGACCAGGTTGCGCATCATCCCGTAGCGCAGCACATTGATGCCGCCGGCGTTGGTCGCGATGTTGCCGCCGATCGTGCAGCTGCCGCGGGCGCCGAGATCGAGGGGGAAGTACAGGCCCTCGCGCGCCAGCGTCTCCTGCACCGTCTGCAGGACGGCACCGGCTTCGACCACGGCCGTCCCGCCGATCGCGTCGATCTCGAGGATGTCCGTCATTTTCTCGGTGGACAATACGACGTCGTCACGGGTCGGCTCCACCGCGCAGACGCAGTTGGTCAATCCGCCCTGGGTGATGACCGCCTGCCGGGCCGAGTGGCATGCGCCCAGCACCTGCGAGACCTCGTCGGTCGATTCGGGCATCACGAGCGCCCGCGCCTGCATCGGCTCGGGATTCCAGAACGACGTGACGCGCCCCGCCGTCGCCTCACGATCCAGCAGGTGCTTCTCGCCGACGATGTTGGTCAGGTTGGCAATCGCGTCAGTCACGTCGTATACACTAGTGGACAATCGAGCCAGGGACAATTCAATATGAACAGCATGATCCGCTGGTGCCTTGTGTGGCTGGCGCTCGCCACGAGCACGGCTGCCGTTGCGGCGGAGGAGTATGTCTCGCAAAGCTGCAGGGCGACGGCCGCGCTTGACTATTTCCAGCGTGGCGCGGAGGCCGAGGTCGAGGCGCGCATCGACAACCCGCATTGCGCCGCTTCGTCCGGTGAGTTCGTCGTCGAAGTAACCGTCAAGGCCGATGGCGCCGATGCCCCCGAGAAGCTGCGATTCGAGGAAACCTGGAGCCGCGCCGACGAACAGACCGTCGTGTTCGCCAGGCGCTACCCGATCGGCAACAACGTTGACCTGCTGCGTATCCGCATCCGCAAACTGACCTGCGCCTGCAGCGACGAATGAAGAAGCACGTGTCGATGAACGAGGTCGCGTACGTCGCCGGCGTGTCGATCGCGACCGTTTCCCGGTATATCAACACCCCCGAGCAGGTCGCCCGGGACACGCAGCGCCGGGTCGAATCGGCGATTCGGCAAACCGGCTACACGCCGAACACGCTTGCGCAGAAGTTTCGCCGCGGCCGCTCGCACCAGATTCTCGTGGCCGTCCCGTCCGTCGGAGACCCGTTCTTCAGTGCCGTCATGCGTGGCGTGCGACGCGCCGCGACGGCCAACGGTTACAGCGTCTTCATTCGTGAGACACGGGAGAAACCGCTGACCAACGCCGAGATCAATGCGGTTCTCGGTTCGAAACAGGCGGACGGGCTCGTGTTGCTGAACAACATGACCTATGTCGCCGCGCCGCTCGATACGAGCTCGAACCCGCTCGCGCGCACGCCGGTGATCCACGTCGACAACGTGGCGGCGTCCCGCGCGATGACCCGGCACCTGCTCGGCCTCGGGCATCGCCGCATCGGTCTGATCTTCAGCGGCCGGAAGCCGTCGTTTGTCGACCGCGAGCGTGGCTTCCGGCAGGCCATGGAAGAGGCCGGCCTGTCCGTCGGCGAGGGCTGCGTTGTGGATACCGGGAACACGCTGGACGGCGCACGCTCGGCGACAAGACAGCTGTTGAGCCTGGCCAGCCCGCCAACGGCAATCTTCTGCGCCAGCGACGAGCTCGCGCTCGGCTGCATGCACGAACTTCGCGAGGCGGGCCTCTGCGTGCCGGCCGACGTGTCCGTCGCGGGTTTCGACGACACCCGCTATGCCGCCGTCAGCAATCCGCCCCTGACGACCATCAGGCAACCGGCGGAGGACATGGGCGTCTACGTCGTCGAGCAGCTCTGCCGCGCAATCGAAAGCGAGGACAATGCGGCGGCCGTCGTCGTACCGCACGAGCTGGTCATCAGGGACTCGGTCGCGCCGCGAGCCTGAAACCCGCCGGCCGGTCAGTCGGGCAGGTACAGCACCGAGGTGCCCAGGTACTGGTCGTCGAGCAGGCGGTAGGCTTCCTGCGTATCGAAGCGGTAGGCCCATACGCCCCACCGGACACGGCCCGCGAGGCGGGTGCGCCAGCGCTCGGTCAGAAGCAGCACATCCTGGTCAGGCAGAAACGCGATCGGCCTCAGGTCGTGCCCGGCCGGCAGCGTGACGGGTTCATGCCTGGTCCCGTCGAGCCCGACGAACGCGTACTGGAAGGAATGCCCTTCACGCCGCAACTGGCACAGCACCTGTTCGCGCATGCCGAACCACAGCGCGCGGTCGAAGCGGCAGGCCGACTCCAGGCCGCCGAGTTCGATCGAACGGCCCGCGGTCCGGTCATAGACGAGCAGCGGGCCATCGCCGACCCGGTATATGAAACGGGTTGCGGAGAGCGGCACGATGTCGACCGCCTGGTTGTAGCGGTGCTCGGCAACCTCGGTCTTCTCCCAGCTCCCCCGGATACGCTCGGTAACGTAGATGCGCACACCATCGTCGTAGACCAGCGCCCGGGTGCCCGGCAGGTAATGCCCGTTGCGGCCATTGAGCAGCGTCAGCGTCTGCCGCGTTGCGAGGTCGAAAAGGACCAGGCGACGCGTTTCCTTGCCGTTCTCGCTGCCAATGACGGTCAGCAACAGCCGCTCCTTTTGTTGCGGGCTCAGCGAGCGGATGTCCACGTCCCCGAGATTGGCGACGACCGAGGTGCTGCCGTCGCGCAGATCGAGGAGAGCCAGGTAATTGCCGGCCGTGAAATACAGCGATCCGCGCAGTTCCGCTTGGTCGGGATCGGCACACGCGCCCAGCTGCAACAGCAGCAGTACAGCCGCCAGCCTGATTCCTGGATACTCGTCTCGCATGGCCGCAAGTCTATCCCGTCGCCACCTGTCGTTGGGAATTGACCGCGTTTTGACCCAGAATATCCGCTCAGCGGCAATCCCGGGCCAACCGATATGAAAACCACTGCAGCGGCGCTCGTGCGCCACGCGCTCGAACAACTCGGCGTTCGCTACACGTTCGGCATTCCCGGCGTCCACAATATCGAGCTGTACGACGAACTGCTCGGATCCCGGACGATCACGCCGGTCCTCGTCACCCACGAGGGCAGCGGCGCGTTCATGGCCGATGCCATCAGCCGCGCGACCGAGACGATCGGTGTGCTGGCGATCGTGCCCGCGGCGGGAATCACGCACGCGATGAGCGGCATCGGCGAGGCCTTCCTGGACGGTATCCCGATGCTCGTCATCTCGGGCGGTATTCGCACCGACATGCAGCAGTCTTTCCAACTGCACGACGTCGACCAGCAGGCACTCATGCGGCCGCTGACCAAGGCCCAGTACAAGATCGAGCGCTACGAAGACGCCATCGCGACCGTGTACGAAGCCTATTCCACGGCGGTGTCCGGGGAGCCGGGCCCGGTTTTCATCGAGCTGCCCGCCAACCTGCAGCTCCTGGCCGGGGAGATCGATTCGCTGCCGGCAGCGGACCTGTCGATCGGGCGCCCCGAGGTCGATCCGCAGCAGATCGCGGACGCAGCGGCCATGCTCGCCGGCGCGAAACAACCCGGACTCTTCGTCGGCTGGGGTGCGCGGCACGTCACTGCCGACCTGGTGCGCATCGCCGAACATCTCGGCGCACCCGTCGCCACGACCCTGCAGGGGCTGGGCGCCTTCCCGGGCGACCACCCACTGCACGCGGGGTTCAGTTTCGGCCCGTCGGCGGTTCCCGCCGCGCGCAATGCCTTCAAGAGTTGCGACGTGATGCTCGCCGTCGGCACGCGTTTCGCCGAGATCTGCACGGGCAGTTACGGGGCCGTGCCGCCCGACAAGCTGATCCATGTCGACATCAATCCCGCCGCCATCGGCGCCAATCACCCGACCCCGATCGGCATCTGCGCCGATGCCCGGGACGCCGTACCGGCACTGGCCGACGCGCTGGTCGCGAAGATGAACCCGCGAGACGGCAGCGCGACGAAATCCGCCATCGCCAGGGACAAGGCCGCGTATCGCGAGGAATGGCTGCAGCACGATTCGCGCGGGCGCGTGAACCCGTGCCGCTTCTTTGCCGAGCTGCGCTCGCAGCTCGACAACGACGGGATCGTCATCTCCGATGACGGCAACCACACTTTCCTGACGGCGGAACTCATGCCGATCAACGCCGGCGGCGCTTTCCTCTCACCCACCGACTTCAACTGCATGGGCTACTGCGTGCCGGCCGCGATTGCCGTGAAAATGGCCCTGCCTGAACGCCAGGTCGTCGGCATTGTCGGCGACGGCGCCTTCCTGATGACCGGGCTCGAGTCCGTGACTGCCGCGGCCAACGACATCGGTGCCGTCTGGTTCGTCTTCAATGACGGCGAACTCGCGCAAATTGCCCAGGCCCAGGAGATGCCATACCAGCGGACGGCCTGCACCGCGATAGGCAAGCTCGATTACGCGGCGTTCGCGGCGGCCACCGGCGTCGAGTACGTCGACATCGCGAACGATGCGGACCTGGGCGAGGGTATCGCACGCGCACTGACGGTCGCGGGCGGCAATCGCCCGGTTCTCGTGAACGTGCAGATCGACTACAGCAAGAAGACCCGGTTCACGGTGGGCACGGTGCAGACCAACATCAAGCGCCTCGATACGAAGAACAAGTTGCGCATCGTCGGGCGCGCGCTGAAACGCAAGCTCTTCGGCAGCTGACGGGGAGGCGGCCCCGCGTCAGGTCAGTCGGCGGCGGATTCCGTTTCTGAATCGTCGTCCTGCAACAGGGCGTTGAGCTCCGCCACGATCGTGTAGACCTCCTGCTCGCTGTAGCCGACGTGCTTGTGCACCACCACACCCTCGGCATCGAGGATGAGCATGTGCGGAATGCCCTCTACCTTGAAGTAATTGGCGGTGGCACCGCGCTTGTCGTGCACGAAGGTGAGATCGAATTGGCGCATCGCCTCGACGGCCTTGCGATAGACGCGTCGGTCCTCCTCCAGGTTGACCGCGACGACACGCAGCCGGTCCTTGCCGGCCTGCTGCTGGATGGAGCCGAGCACGGGCAGTTCCTTTCTGCACGGGGCACACCATGTTGCCCAGAAGGTCACGATCTGGATTCGCCCATGTCCCTGCGACAGGAAGATTTCTTCGCCGTTTGAAGCAAAACCGATCCTGTCGCGCGGAGTTTCGCCAATCTCGTATGCAGCAGCAGGACTGGCGAGCAGACACGCCTGAAGGACGATGGCGGTTACGGCCATCAATGGCCGGCGGATCGAAGTCGGTTGCATCACGGTGGTCTTCTCCTCAACTGCGCAGACGAGGGTCGTGGCGACTCGAGGGATTGTACCTGACGTTCAGCTGGCTGACCGCTCGGCCGAAGGAACACATTGTCGTCGACGGCGGCCGTCGTGGCCGTCAGCGTAACTTGCGCAGCAGCCTGAACTTCCTGTCGGTATACGGTGCGTAGCGCACGTCGAGATCAGGCCACCAGCCTCGCTTCATTACGGCTTTCATGTGGCTGAAGGTCCGGAAGCCGTATTCGCCCGAGTAGCTGCCCATGCCGCTCGGCCCGACGCCCCCGAACGGCAGTTCGTGCACGGCCATGAACATCATGGTGTCGTTGACGCAGGCATTGCCGCTGCTGACCTTCTCCAGGAAACGTGTCTCGGCTTGCTTGTTCTTCGTAAAGATATAGGCGGCCAGCGGCTTGTCGCCTGCGCGGATGAAGCGCAGCGCCGACTCGAGGTCGTCGGCGCGCACGATCGGCAGAATCGGTCCGAAGATTTCATCCTGCATGACCGGCGCCTTAGCCGTGACACCGGTCAACACGGTCGGGGCGATATAGCGGGTTGCCGCGTTGCTGTGGCCACCGATTGCGACGTCGCCCGATTCGAGCAAGCCGACCAGCCGCTCGAAGTGCCGGTCATTGACGATGCGCCCGTAGGAATCCGAGGATTCCGGGTTTTCTCCGAACATTGCCGTTACCGCATCCTGCAACAACGGCACGAGCTTCCTTTCCGTCGCCTCATCGACGAGCACGTAATCGGGGGCGATGCAGGTCTGGCCCGCGTTCGTGAACTTGCCCCACGCGATGCGATAAGCGGTCGTGCGCAGGTCGGCGTCGGGCAGGACGACGCAGGGGCTCTTGCCGCCGAGTTCGAGCGTCACGGGAGTCAGGTGCTGCGCGGCAGCCGCCATGACAATGCGCCCGACCTTCCCGCCACCCGTATACAGGATATGGTCCCAGGGCTGTTCGAGCAGCGCCGAGGTCTCCGGTACGGCACCCTCGACCACCTTGATGCAGTCCGTGTCGAGGTACTCGTCGACCAGCCGCGCCGTGGCGGCCGACGTGGCCGGGGCGAGTTCCGACGGCTTCAGAACGGCACAGTTGCCCGCGGCGATCGCCGCCGCCAGTCCCGCGAACGTGAGTTGCAGCGGATAGTTCCACGCGCCGATGATGAGCACGACGCCGAGGGGTTCGGGCTGCAGCCAGCTCCTGCCCGGCAGGCCGACCAGCGGTGTCGGCACCCGGCGCCTGCGTGCCCACCGTTTCAGCTTCTTGCGGCTGTATGCCGCCGCATCCGCAACGTAGGAAATCTCGGTCGACCACGCTTCGAGGGCATGCTTGCCGAGATCGGCGGCGAGTGCCTCCATGAACTCCTGCTCGCGCTCGGCCATCATGCGTTCGAGCGCCGCCAGTTGCGCCGCCCGCCAGGCGAGGTTCATGGTCTTCTCGGTCTCGAAGGTCGCGCACAGGTCGGCAAACATCGACGAGTAGTCGGGTGTCGCCGGCATCGATGCAGCTGCGTCGGTCATGGGTTGCGCCTCGTAATGAGTCGTCATTCGTCATTGTACGCGAGTAGACAGCGCCTATCGATGCGCCCGCTGGATCAACCAGGCGTCGGAAATCGGTATGATTGCGGCCATGAATGCCCGCTACCTACCGGTGCTGCTGCTCGCGGCACTACCGAATTTCGCCCTGGCGCAGGATATTACGCTCGAGCAGATCATGGCCGATGCCGACTGGCTGGGTAACCCGCCCGAGGAGGCGTTCTGGGGCGCCGACAACGAGACGGCCTTTTTCCGGCAAAAGCGCCAGGGGTCGCAGCTGCGCGATCTCTACTCGGTCGATACGCGCGACGGCGCGGTAGCCGAGGTAGCGGAGGCCGACTGGTCCGTACTGGATCGCGGCTCTGCCGTCTACAGCAAGCGCGGCAACCTGCATGCCTGGGCCTACTCGGGCGACATCTTCCTGGGTGACGGCGACTCGATGCGGCAGGTAACGCGCACGGCCGCGGCCGAGTCCAACCCCTGGTTCATGGCTGACGGCCGTCGCGTGGCTTTCGAGCGGGACCAGCAGTTCTTCGTGTTCGATCCGGCAACCGGGCTGATCGAACAACTCACCGATACTCGTTTCGAGAAAGACCCGGGTGACGAGGGAGACTTCGACGTACTCGAGGCGCACCAGGAGCGTCTTTATGAGCAGCTGCGCAAGGCGGAGCGCGATGCCCGGGAAGCGCGCGAACGCAGCGATGATCTCTACAGGCTCGACGCCAACCTGCCCCCGGCGCCGGTTTACTTCGGCGACGAGGTCGAACTGGAGGGCCAGTCGCTCTCCCCGGCCGGGCGTTGGCTCATCGTCGTAACGAGCCGCAAGGACTTCGACGCGGGCAAGCGCGGCACCATGCCCAACTACGTGACAGCGAGCGGGTATGTCGAGACCCGCGAGGTGCGCACGCGCGTAGGGCGCAATGGCTATGCGCCCCACTCGGTCTGGCTCGTGGACCTTGAGTCGGGCGCAAAGCACGAACTCGGCGTCGACGACCTTCCCGGCATCGAGGACGATCCGCTGGCCGACCGGCGGCGTTCGGCCATCGAGTACTTCGTTGCGGCTGGCGAAGATCGCGAAAAAGCCGAAAAGCGTCTCGCAGCACCGGACACGCGCGGCGTCATGGTCTGGAGCTCGAACTGGTCGACCGACGGTACCCAGGTCGCTCTTTATATCCGCTCGATCGATAACAAGGATCGCTGGATTGCCACGGTCGATTTCGATAGCCGGAAACTGGTCAGCCAGCACCGCCTGCACGACGATGCCTGGGTCAACTCCTATCACATCGAGCACGGCTGGCTGAACGACAACCGCACGCTCTGGTTCCTGTCCGAGGATCATGGCTACCTGGGGATCTACACCCGGAAGCTCGGCGCACGCCGCAGCGCAGCGCTGGTCGCGGGCGAACATGTCGTATTCGACCCGCAGCTCGGGCCATCAGGCAAGTACCTCTACTACCGCGCCAATGTCGGACACCCGGGGATCTACGAGATCTGGCGGGTCGACGTCGCGACGGGACGGACAGAGCAGTTGACGAGTCTTGGCGGCGTCAACTTCGCCGCGGTAGCGCCCGATGAGTCGAAGCTGCTGATCACTCACTCCGAGATCAACCGGCACCCGGAGCTCTTCGTACAGGAGAACAAGCCGGGCGCGACGGCGCGCCAGGTGACGGACACCATGAGCGACGAGTACCGGGCGATCGCCTGGCAACAACCGCGCATCGTCGAGGTGCCGTCGTCGCACGTCGACAAGCCGATCTTCTCCAAGATCTACCTGCCGGACGATCACGACCCGGCAAAGCGCTACCCCGCCGTCATGTTCGTGCACGGCGCCGGCTATACACAGAACGTCGATTTCGGCTGGCCGTATTACTTCCGCGAAGGCATGTTCCACAACCTGCTCACCCGGCACGGCTATGTCGTGATCGACATGGACTACCGCGCGTCGGAAGGCTACGGGCGCGATTGGCGAACGGCCATCTACCGCCGCATGGGCGTACCCGAACTCGAGGACTTTCACGACGGCGTCGACCACCTCGTCGAGCATTACGGCGTGGACCGCGATCGTATCGGGATCTACGGTGGGTCCTACGGCGGTTTCATGACCTTCGTTGCAATGTTCCGTGCGCCGGACCTGTTCAAGGCCGGTGCCGCCCTGCGCCCGGTGTCCGACTGGTCGCATTACAACCACGGCTACACGTCGAACATACTGAATACGCCCGACGTCGACCCGGAGGCCTATCGCACCAGCTCGCCGATCGAATACGTGGACGGACTGAAGCATCCGCTGCTGATCGCCGCGGGCATGCAGGACGACAACGTGTTCTTCCAGGATTCGATTCTCCTCGTGCAGCGGCTGATCGAACTGCAGAAAGAGAACTTCGAGATCGCGCTGTACCCGCAGGACCCGCACGGCTTCGTGCATCCCGAGAGCTGGCTCGATGCGTATCGCCGCATCTTCAAACTGTTCGAATCCAACCTGAAGATCCAGGGCAACTAGGGAAATACGGTGGGAAATACGGTGCCAGTCACCCTATTTAAATAGGGTGACTGGCACCGTATTTCGGCACCGTATTTCCCGTGATTCTTAGCGCAGGCGGTTGCCGTCGGCATCCCAGACTTCGATCTCGCCGAGCCCGAGGGCCGCTATGTCGGCCTCAATCTTCTCGAGATCGCCGGTGATGAACCAGGTCAGCTCGTCGGCGTCGACCGATGCGGTGAACGCGGCAATGGCGTCATCGAGCTGCACGGCCTCGTACTCGTCCTTGCGGGATTCGATGTAGTCGTCCGCGCGACCGTACAGGCCGTTGTCCGCGATGTAGCGCAGGATCCCGTTTGCCGTCGCGGTCGCGGCCGGCAATTTGCGCACCCGCTCGTTACGGACCTTGTCCAGTTCGTCCTGGGTGAAGGGCCGGTCGCCCGCCACCGCAGCCAATTCGGCCAGAAGCTCGGCCATGCTGTCCGCGGTCTTGTCGGTCTGCACCTGTGCCACGACCTGCCAGACTCGCGGGCCGACCGACATCGTGGTCGACGAGCGGACCCCGTAACTCCAGCCTTTCTCTTCCCGCAGATTGGTGTTGATCCGCGACGTGAACGTGCCGCCATACATCGTGTTCGCGAGGTCGAACTCGGTATATCCCTCCTGGTACGGAGGATCGATCAGGCGGGCCGCAACGATGTTCGACTGCGGCGCGTCCGGCATGTCGAACACGATGACCCTGGGCGCCGGCCCGGGACGCGGGGCAGCGACGACGTCGACGCCGAGCGCCTCGCCTTTGGCCGCCTTCCAGCTACCGAAGTGCCGGTCCAGCGCTTTGACCAACGCCTCGGGCTCGATGCCGCCAACCACGTAGAGCGTCAGGTCCTGCGGGCGAATACGCCGCTTGTAGGCCTCGCGCAGCACTTTTTCCTCGAGCGCCGCCACGTCCTTGGGCGTTGCCGGCATGCCGCCGTAGGGGTGATCGCCATAGACCACCGCGTTCACGTACTTGCGCGCAAGGCTCGCCGGGCTGGTCTTGCCCTGGGCGATCGACGCGATGGCCACGTCCTTGAGCAGCGCCACTTCCGACGCCTCGAACGAGGGATTGCGCAACATGTCGGCGGCCAGCTCGATTGCCGCGTCGAATTTCGATGTCAGGGTCGACATGATCATGCGGCTCGAGTCGGTGCCAAGCGACATCGAGATGGAGCTGCCGGTACGCTTCAGGTCGTCCTGGATATCGTCGGCCGAGCGCTTCGCCGTGCCCTTGCTCAGCGCCGCGAACGCGATGCCGGCGGCGGCCGGATTCTCGTCGACGGCCAGCGTTTCACCAATGCGGAACTCGCCGATGATGTTGACCGCCGGAACGCCCTCGCGCTGCACGAACCGCACGGGGATTCCGTTCTTCAGCTTGAAATCCAGGATTTCGGGCGCCGTGGCCGGCGGATAGCTCGAGACCGCGGGCAACTCGCTGCGGTCGACACCCTCCGGCGCCGCCGTGGGACTGCCGAACATGGTCACGTAAACCTCGTGAAACCCGTCGCCGAACCACTCCTCTGCTGCCGCCCGCACGGTCTCCGGCGTGGCGCTGTCCACCCAGGCGAAGCCGGTCTTGTAAGCATCCGGCGATCCACCGTAGTACTCGCTCTCGGCGAGCAGGTTGGCCTTGCCGGCGAGCGAATCGAGGCCCTTGATGACGGACGCGGCGTACTGCGTCTTGATCAGTTCGAGTTCCGTCGCCGTCGGGCCCTCGGTTGCAAAGCGGCGCAACTCCTCTTCCGCAACCCGGCGCGCCCGGTCGGCGTCGGCCCCGGGATGCAGCACGATCTGCAGCGACGCGTTCGACGCCAGGTCGAGCGCCAGCACGCTCATCGATGCCGCGACCGCGAGCTGCTCCTCCTTGACCAGGCGCCGATACAGCCGTGACGACGAGTCGCCGCCGAGAATTCTCGCAGCCAGTGCCAGCAGCGTCGATTCCTCGTGGTCCTGCCCGGGCACGGCCCAGCTGCGCAGGATCAGCGGATTCGCGACGCGGTCCTGGTAGGTTTCGAATGTGCTGATGGTCCGCCCGGGCACCCAGTCGTCCTGGTGCGCCACCGGCGGCCCCGGGGGGATGTCGCCGAAGTGTGTCCTGACCAGCGCGAGCGTCTCGACCGGGTCGATGTCGCCGGCCACCGTGACGATCGCGTTGGCCGGCCCGTACCAGGTCCTGAACCATTCGTGCACATCGTCGAGCGATGCCGCGTCGAGATCCTCCATCGAACCGATCGACGACCAGCTGTACGGGTGCCCCGCGGGGTACAGGCCGGCAAGCACCTTGTCGTATACGTCGGCATAAGGCCGGTTGTCGCCGCGCCGCTTCTCGTTCTGCACGACGCCGCGTTGCTGGTCGAGCTTCTCCTGCGTCACGGCGCCGAGCAGGTGGCCCATGCGATCCGACTCGAGCCACAGCACGCGCTCGAGGGCCGTGTTCGGGACGGTCTGGTAGTAGCGCGTGCGATCGAAAAACGTATCGCCGTTGAGCGAGCCGCCGACATCCTGGATCGGGGCGAAGTACTCGCCGTCGTAGTTTTCCGAGCCATTGAACATCAGGTGCTCGAACAGGTGCGCGAACCCGGTCTTGCCCGGCTGCTCGTCGCGCGAGCCGACCTTGTAATAAACGTTGACGAACGCCTGCGGCGCCGCACGATCGACGTGCAACAAGACTGTCAGGCCATTGTCGAGCACGTGACGCTCGTACGGGATGTCGACCCCGGCCAGATCCTGCCCGGCGGCGGTCGACGAGAAAACGATGGCGAACAGCGCAAACGCTGCAACACGCTTGATCATTGGCAAACTCCGATGATGTTCAGATGCTGGTGTAAAGAATCCACAGGACGGCCAGCGGCACCACGATGCGGATCATCCACAACCACGCACTGGCCACCAATGCACTGCCGAACGACAGGTCCGCAGCCAGCACCGAGGGTTTGACCAGCCAGCCCACGAAGAGTGCCATCAGGATCCCGCCCAGCGGCATCATCAGGTTGGCCGTGAAATAGTCGATCAGGCCGAAGGCCGTCTTGTCCGCGAATACTTCGAACTGACCGAGCGGGTAGACGTCGGCCCAGATGTTGAAAGAAAACACCGTCAACAGGCCGATCGCCCATGCCAGCGCGCCGAAAATAAGAACGCCGTTGCGACGCCGCATGTTCCACTTGCCCTCGGCGAAACGCACGATGGGCTCGATAATCGCGATCAGCGAAGTAACCGCGGCGAACGCGAGCAGGATGAAGAACATCGCCCCGAAGATCGTGCCGCCCGGCATGTCGGCGAAGGCCGCGGGCAGGGTACGGAAAATCAGTCCCGGGCCGGAGCCCGGGTCGAGATTGTTGCCGAAGACGAGCGGGAAGATCATGAGCCCGGCAAGCAGCGCCACGAGCGTGTCGGCGCCCGCGATGATCAGCGCCGACTTCGTCAGCGAAACGCTTTTCGGCACGTAGGAGCCGTAGGTCATGAGCAAGCCCATGGCCACGCTGATCGAGAAGAACGCCTGCCCGATCGCGACCAGCACGGTAGCGCCGTCGAGCTTCGAGAAGTCGGTACTGAACAGGAAACCCAGGGCCGCGCCGAAATCGCCCTCGACGGCCGCATAGCCGATCATCAGCAGGAGCATGGCAAACAATGCCGGCATCAGGATCGTAACCACCCGCTCGATGCCGTCCTTGAGACCACGCCCGACGATGAACAGGGCAATCGCGATGAACACGGTGTGCCAGGCAACGAGTGCCTGCGGGTTGGCCAGCAGTTCGTCGAACTGCTGCGACACCGCCGCCGGCGCGGCATCGCCGAAACCGCTGCCGGCCTTGAATATATACGCAAGGGTCCAGCCCGCGATGACGCTGTAGTAGGTCGCGATCAGGTAACCGACGAGCATGCCCATGTAACCGACGAGCGCCCACGCGCGCGAGCGGCCTGCAGCCCGCGCCACGTTGGCCATCGCGATCGGGGGACTGTGGCCGCCGGCCCGGCCGATCCACAGCTCTGCAATCAGGATCGGGATGGCGATGAACAGTACGCAACCGAGATACACGAGAACGAACGCGCCGCCGCCGCTGCTGCCGACGACGTACGGGAATTTCCAGATGTTGCCGAGCCCGACAGCCGCCCCGACGGCCGCCAGTATGAAAGTCACGCCCGACGACCAGGTTTTTTCCGTCGCTCCTGCCATTCTTGTTTTTTCTCCCCCTGACTGGCGTACATAGCTTACAACACTGTTAGAGTAGCGCGCATGAGAGTACTGGCACCCGTCGCGACACTGCTGTTCAGCGCCGCTATCCTGTTGACGGGACAGGGATTACAGGCAACCTTGTTGCCGGTTCGTGCATCGCTCGAGAGTTTCTCGACGCTGGCCATCGGCGGCATGGGCGCCGCCTATTTCTTCGGCTTCACGATGGGTTGCCTGAAAGGCGGCGATCTCGTCAGGCGCGTCGGCCATATTCGCGTGTTTCTCGCCATGAGCGCCATGGCCTCGGCCGCGCCGCTGCTGCACGGGCTGGTGGTCGAGCCGATCGCCTGGGGCATCCTGCGATTCCTGACCGGGTTCTGCCTGTCGAGCCTCTACATGGTGATCGAATCCTGGCTGAACGAATCCTCCGACAACAGCAACCGCGGCGCGATCTTCTCGGCGTACTCGATGATCACGCTGACCATGATGGCGTCCGGGCAGATGATGACACTGCTCTACGAACCGACCGGCCTGCAGCTGTTCGTCATCACGTCCGTCCTGTTCTCGATCGGCGCAGTCCCGATTGCGCTCTCCGTCGCGCCCTCCCCGGCGCGGCCCGCCAGGACCAGCATCGACCTGCCCCGGCTGTTCGCGGTGTCCCCGTCCGGAACGATCGGCTGCCTGGTCGCCGGCCTCGCCAACGGGTCGTTCTGGAGTCTCGCCCCGGTCTACGCGGGCGCGGTCGGGGATGCGGTCTCCATGGCTGCGTGGTTCATGGCCGCCGTCGTTATCGGCGGCGCCGTGACGCAATGGCCCCTGGGCCTTTTGTCCGACCGTTTCGGGCGCCGCAAGATACTCGTCGCCGCGGCTTTCCTGGCCGCGCTCGTCGGCCTGGCGCTGGCGCTCCTCGTGCCACAGCTCGGCTTCGGCAGCGCCCTGCTCCTTGCGGCCATGTGGGGCGGTGTAGCGTTCCCGGTGTACTCGATCTCGGTCGCGTATGCGAACGACTATGCCGACCGGTCGGAGTACGTGCGCGTTTCGGCCGGCCTGTTGCTCGTCTACGGGCTGGGCGCGATCGCGGGTCCGTTCATCGCCTCGGTCCTGATCACGCTCTTCGATGCCGGCGGCCTGTTCGGTTTCTCCGCCGTAACGCACCTGCTGCTGATCGCGTTCATTAGCTACCGGTTCGTCAAGGAAGGCAACCAGGCGCGCAGGCCGATCGCGTTCAGCGATGCCCTGTCGGCGGCCCAGACCACCTCGCAGGTCTACGAGGAGGAACTCGCCGACTAGCGTGATTGTGGTAGTGCGCCGGCTACGTGGAGACCTTTAAAATGTTCGGATTCCGTAACTCTCTTGCCTGGATATCGATGTGAGCGCATACAACCCACCACTCGACGACATCAACTTCTGCCTTCGTCATCTCGCGGACATCGAGGGCATCCTGTCGCTCGATGCCTTCGAGGGCATCGAGGCTGCCGATCTCGAGCAGATCCTCGAGGAGGCCGGCAAGTTCGCCCGCGACGTGATCGCGCCAACGAACGTCATCGGCGACCAGCAGGGCGTCTCCATCGAGAACGGTACCGTCAAGGTGCCGGCCGAGTTTGCAGACGTGCATGCCCAGTTCGTGGAGAACGGCTGGCAAGCGGTCGCCGGCAATCCCGAGTATGACGGGATGGGCCTGCCGTCTGTTGTTGCCAACGCGGCGTCCGAGATGGTCGAGACAGCCAACCTCGCCTACTCGCTGTTGCCGATGCTGACCAACGACGCGGCGATCGCGCTCGAGGAACACGGCACCGAGGAACTCCGGAAGACCTACCTGGCGAAGCTCGTCACCGGGCAGTGGGCCGGGACCATGCTCCTGACCGAGCCGCAGGCGGGCTCCGACCTCGCCGCGGTCAAGGCGCGTGCGGTCCGGGACGGCGATCGCTTCCGGATTTTCGGCACGAAGATCTACATCACCTGGGGCGATCACGAACTGTCCGAGAACATCGTGCACTTCGTGCTGGCGCGTATCGAGGGCGCTCCGGAAGGCGTTCGTGGCATCTCGATGTTCCTGGTGCCGAAGTTCCTGGTCGGCGACGATGGCGAGATCGGCGCCCGCAACGACCTGCGGGCGACGTCACTCGAGCACAAGCTCGGCATCCATGCCAGCCCGACCTGCGTGATGAGCTTTGGCGACGAAGACGGCGCCATTGGCTACCTCGTCGGCGAAGAAAACCGGGGCCTGGCCTCGATGTTCACGATGATGAACCACGCGCGCCTCGGCGTCGGGCAGCAGGGACTCGCCGTCAGCGAGCGCGCCTACCAGCTCGCTCGCGCCTACGCACACGACCGGGTCCAGGGACGGGCGCCCGGGCACGACGGCCGCGTGGCCATCGTGCACCACGCAGACGTGCGCCGCATGCTCATGCTGATGCGCTCACAGATCGAGGCAATGCGCGCCGTGGCCTTCACGGCCGCGGCCCAGGTCGACTACGTGCATCACGGCGCCAGCGAGGAGGCGCGCGCCGCGGCCAATTCGCGCCTGTCGCTGCTGACGCCGATCGTGAAGGGCTGGTGTACCGAGAAGTCCGAAGAAGTGACGTCGCTTGGCGTCCAGATTCACGGCGGCATGGGCTATGTCGAGGAGACCGGCGCCGCGCAGTTTTATCGCGATGCGCGCATCCTGACGATCTACGAGGGTACCAGCGGCATCCAGGC
>JBFEJR010000002.1:0-166642 GCA_041553075.1 Woeseiaceae bacterium
CCGAGAAGGCGGCCAAGGCCGAGAAGGCAGCAAAGGACGACAAGCCGGCCAAGGCCGAGAAGGCAGCAAAGGACGACAAGCCGGCCAAGGACGAGAAGGCGGCCAAGGCCGAGAAGGCGGCGACGGAGGAGAAGCCGGCCAAGCCCAAGAAGGCGGCCAAGGCGGACGAGCAGGCCGCGCCGGAGAAGGCTGACGACAAGGCGGAGGACAAGTAATGGCAATCAGTGCATCCATGGTGAAAGAACTTCGCGAGCGCACGGGCGCGGGCATGATGGAGTGCAAGAAAGCGCTCGTTGAAGCCGGCGGCGACCTGGACGCTGCGGCGGAAGCGCTGCGCAAGGCCGGTGCAGCCAAGGCCGACAAGAAAGCCGGTCGTGTCGCAGCCGACGGGCGGGTCGTGGTCCTGCAGGAAGGCGGCAAGGCGGCGATCGTCGAGGTCAACTCCGAAACCGATTTCGTCGCCAAGGACGATAACTTCAACGCATTTGCCGAGGCGGTTGCCGCGGCTGTACTCGCGACCGGGGAAACGGATGTTGCCGCCCTGGCATCGCAGTCGCTGAGCGACGGCCGCACGGTCGAGGCGGCGCGTACCGAGCTCGTGCAGAAAGTGGGCGAGAACATCTCGGTGCGGCGTGCCCAGGTTGTCGCCGCCAGCGGACCGATGAGCTTCTATACCCACGGTGCGCGCATCGGCGCCATCGTTGCGCTCGAAGGCGGTGACGAGGACCTGGCTCGCGACATTGCCATGCACGTCGCCGCGATCAACCCGGTGTGCATCGACGAGACCGGTGTACCGGCCGAAACGCTGGCAACGGAAAAGCGCATTTTCACCGAGCAGGCGCAAGCCTCGGGCAAGCCGGCGGAGATCATCGAGAAGATGGTTACCGGCCGCGTTGCCAAGTTCCTCAAGGAGATCACGCTCGTCGGTCAGCCGTTCGTAAAGGACCCCGACGTGTCGGTCGGCAAGCTGCTCAAGGGCGCGAATGCCAAGGTCGTCTCGTTTGTACGGTTCGAAGTCGGCGAAGGCATCGAGAAGAAAGCGGATAACTTCGTCGAAGAGGTCATGTCGCAGGTTCAGGGCGCAAGCTAGTACGGGGCTATGGGTCGCTGATTCCGGTGTGGCCCCCGGGGCATTGCGCTAGAATCAGCGGCTGATCGACCCAGGAGGCCAGTGTATGAAGGACAGTCCGGTTCAATACCGTCGCATTCTGCTGAAACTCAGCGGCGAGGCGTTGATGGGAGAACTGGACTACGGCATCGAGCCCCGGGTCATTAAACGCATCGCCGGCGAGATCGCGACGGCGCGGAATACCGGCGTCGAGATCGCCATCGTCGTGGGCGGCGGCAACATCTTCCGCGGCGCGGGGCTCGCCGGCGCCGGCATGGATCGCGTGACCGGTGATCACATGGGGATGCTGGCCACGGTGATGAACGCGCTGGCAATCCAGGATGCGCTCGAATCGCTGGATGTCCATGCGCGGGTCATGTCGGCGCTGCGCGTAAATGCCGTGTGCGAGGACTACATTCGTCGGCGTGCGATCCGGCATCTCGAGAAGGGGCGCGTCGTCATCCTGGCGGCGGGAACCGGGAATCCGTTTTTTACGACCGACACCGCGGCCAGCCTGCGGGCCATCGAGATCGGCGCCGACGTGTTGTTGAAGGCGACCAAGGTGGACGGTGTCTACGACGCGGACCCGGCAACCAACCCCGACGCCACCCGCTACGAGATCGTGTCCTACGACCAGGTCATCCACGACAAGCTGGGTGTCATGGATGCGACCGCGATCGTCATGTGCCGCGACAATAACGTGCCGCTGCGAGTGTTCGACCTGACGCGAGCCAACGCGCTCGTGCAGGCCATGACCGGCGATGCAGTGGGGACCCTGATCTCGTCGAGACACAGCGGTCGCTAGGAAAACGTCAAGAGGGCAGAAATCGTGTTGGACGAAATCATGAAAGACGCAGGGGTACGCATGTCGAAGAGCGTTGCCTCGTTGCAGACGGAACTGACCAAGATTCGTACCGGGCGTGCGCATACAAGCCTGCTCGATCACATCACTGTCGAGTATTACGGCAGCCAGGTGCCGCTCAACCAGGTGTCCAATGTCGGCGTCGAGGATTCGCGCACGCTGACCGTGACACCGTGGGAGAAAGACATGGTGTCGGTCATCGAAAAAGCCATCATGGCATCGGACCTCGGCCTGAATCCGGCGACGGCGGGTACCGTGATTCGCGTGCCGTTGCCACCGCTGACCGAGGAGCGCCGCAAGGACATGATCCGGGTGGTACGCAACGAGGCAGAGGGCGGCCGTATTGCCGTGCGCAACATTCGCCGCGACGCGATGCACGATGTCAAGGAACTCCTGAAGGAGAAGATGATCGGCGAGGACGAGGAGCGCAGGGCTGAAGGCGAGATCCAGGAGATCACCGACAAGTACGTGGCGGAGATCGACGAAATCCTGGCCGCGAAAGAAGCGGAGCTCATGGAGGTCTGACGGTTTCGCGTCAGGATCATTCGTGCCCGCAGCCAACGACAACGTTCCCAAGCACGTTGCCGTCATCATGGATGGCAACGGCCGGTGGGCCAAAGGCCGCGGCAAGCCGCGCCATGCGGGCCACCGGGCCGGCGTCAAGGCGGTGCGTGCCACCGTCGAAGCTGCCGCGGAACGCGGCGTGCAATACCTCACGCTGTTCGCATTCAGCAGCGAGAACTGGCGGCGACCCGAGGAAGAAATCAGCAAGCTGATGAGCCTGTTTGTCGAGGCTTTGCGACGGGAAGTCGGCGAGCTGCATCAAAATAACGTGCGGCTCAATTTTATCGGCGCGCTCGAACAACTCAGCGACAGCCTGCGAAAGAAAATTGCGGCGGCCGAGCGTAAGACGGCCGGCAACACGGGTCTCAGGTTGAATGTCGCGGTCGCGTACGGCGGTCGATGGGACCTGGTGTGCGCGGCCCGGGCACTGGCCGCGCAAGTCCAGGCGGGTCAAATTGGCATAGAGGACGTGAACGAAACGGCGCTGGCCGCCGCACTGCAGCTCGGGGAAATCCCTGACCCCGATCTGCTTATTCGTACGGGCGGAGAGCAGCGTATCAGCAACTTCCTGTTATGGAATCTCGCGTACGCCGAGCTCTGGTTTACCGACGTCCTGTGGCCGGATTTCGACAAGGCCGAGTTCGACCGGGCGCTGGATGCATTCAGGGTCAAGCAAAGACGCTACGGCCATACGGGCGAACAGGTAGAGGCAGCCGAATGCTGAAAACCAGGATCATCACCGCAATTGCGGCACTCGCGATCGTCGCGGTCGTGCTGTTCGCAATGCCCCGGGTCTGGGCGGAATTCGTCATTGCGCTGCTGTTGCTGGCCGGCGCCTGGGAGTGGTCGGCTTTTCTCGGTGCCGACCGACGCTCCGTGCGCGCCGCGTACACGGCGCTCGTCGCCGCCTGCCTCGCGGCAGTCCATGCCGCGTCGCCGCCGCAGGCAGAAATTGTCCTGGAGATAGCCTGCACCTGGTGGCTGTTGGCATTTTTCTGGACGTTCCGTTACCCGACCGCGATTCCGGCTGTCGTCCGATGGGTGGCGGGCCTGCTCGTCATCGTGCCCTTGTTCGTTGCGCTCTACACGCTGCTACGCTTCGGCGTCGAGTACCTCGTGTTCGTGCTGTTGATTGTCTGGGTCGCGGATGGCGGCGCGTATTTCGCCGGCAAGCGTTTCGGCCGCGTCAAGCTGGCGCCGGCCATCAGCCCCGGCAAGACCTGGGAGGGCGTGGTCGGCGGCATGTTACTCGTGGCCTTGCTGGCGCTTGGCACGGCCCTGTGGCGGGATATCGATGTCGCGGTCTTGCTGCCGTTCTGCCTGGCCGTTGGCGCGGTCTCGATCGTCGGGGACCTGACCGTCAGCATGTTCAAGCGTACGACGGGCGTAAAGGACAGCGGGACCCTGTTTCCGGGCCACGGCGGCGTGCTCGACCGCATCGATTCGGTTGCTGCCGCCGCGCCGTTGTTCGCGCTCGGACTCGGCTGGCTCGGGATCGCGGCATGAGGCGTTCAGACCGCGTTCATTGTGTGCGTGCTAGGGTTTTGTGCGATGCTGCGGGAACTGCGGCTAAATGTATGAGTCAACAAGGAAAGTATGCAGTTCATGGGTAGTGCGTTGATCAACTTGTTGTCTTTCGTGGTGGCGATCAGCCTGCTGGTCGCGATCCACGAGTTCGGCCACTACATCGTGGGCCGCTGGGCCGGCATGAAGGTGCTGCGCTTTTCGATAGGTTTCGGTACGCCGCTCTGGTCGCGCCGCGCCGGCAAGGACGACACGGAATACTGTATCGCGAGTATCCCGCTCGGCGGCTACGTGCGTTTCCTCGATAGCCGCGAAGGACCTGTCGCGCCCGAAGACGAGGGGCGCGCGTTCAATCACCGGCCGATACCGCAACGCATCGCGGTGCTCGCGGCAGGTCCGCTGTTCAACTTCCTGTTTGCCATCGTCGCCTACTGGGCGCTGTTCATGCCGGGCGTCATGGTATTGCAGCCGGCCGTCGGCGAGGTCGAGCCCGGCTCCTACGCGGAGCGAGCCGGCCTGCGATACGGCGACAAGATCGTGGCGGTCGACGGCCAGCCGGTCAGGGATTGGGAGGCCGCGCTGGTCGCGATTCTCGATTCGATGGTCGCCACGGGCGCGGTGCCGCTGTCGCTGGAGGACCAGCGCGGCGGCCAGCGTCGCGCCCTGCTCGACGTCGGCAGTGACGCGACCCGGTTGACCGAGCCGGGCATCCTGTTCGAGGGGCTCGGATTCGACGTATGGCAGCCGCCCGCGGTAATCGGCGGCCTCACGCCGGGCGAGGCGGCAGAGCGCGCGGGCCTGGCCCCGGGGGATCGCATAACCGGCATCGCGGGTGAGCCCGTGAAGTCCTGGAACGATTTGCTGACGCTGGTGCAGGCGCGCCCCGGCGAGATGGTCGACGTCGACTACGTTCGCAACGGCTACACCTCGACGGTCAGCCTCGTGCTCGGTGACGACGGGGAGGGCGACACGCGCCATGGCAAGATCGGCATCGAACTCGCGAACACCTGGGAGGACTACTACGTCCTGCGCGAATACTCGCCGGTCGAGTCCCTGACCGCGGCGGTCGAGAAGACGTGGACGTCGACCCTGTTCACGGTACGCATGCTCGGGCGCATGGTGACCGGGGACGTATCGATCAAGAACATCTCCGGGCCGATCAACATAGCGCAGTTCGCCGGCGAGTCGGCGGAGCGCGGCGTCACCTACTTCCTCGGCTTCCTGGCGATCATCAGCATCAGTCTCGGCGTGCTGAACCTGCTGCCGATCCCGGTGCTCGATGGCGGGCAGATCGTCTACCAGGTGGCGGAACTCGTGAAGGGCAGCCCACTGACCGAGCGTGCGCAGATCCTCGGGCAGCAAATCGGGATTCTCGCATTGCTGCTGCTGATGACGTTTGCCTTCTATAACGATATAGCAAGAATCCTGGGCTGACCCGGAACGGACGGAATATTTTGCGGATGAGACAGACACTACTAGCGTTGTTGGCCCTGCTGCCTCTGACGTCGATGGCGGCCAACGAGTTTGTCGTCAGGGACATGCGCGTCGAGGGGCTGCAGCGCATCTCCGAGGGTACCGTATTCAACTACCTGCCCATCAACGTCGGCGACACGGTTGATAATGTTCGTATCGGGGAAGCGATCCGCGCCCTGTATGGCCAGGACCTGTTCGACGACATCGAAATGCGGCGTGACGGCGACACGCTGGTGATCGTCGTCAAGGAGCGGCCGTCGATCGAGAGCTTCAGCATCGAAGGCAACAAGGACATCAAGACCGAAGACCTGATGGACTCGCTGCGTTCGGTTGGCCTGGCCCGCGGACGCACCTTCAACCGGTCGGTGCTCGACAACGTCGAGATGTTCCTGCGTGACCAGTACTACGATCGCGGCAAGTACGGCGTCGTCATCGACACCGACATCCAGAACCGGCCGAACAACACCGTGCGTATCAAGATCAATGTCAAGGAGGGCGACCGGGCACGGATCCGACAGGTGAATATCGTCGGCAACGACACCTTCCCCGAAAAAGACATTCGATCCGGATTCACGCTCGACACGGCCAACTGGCTGTCGTGGATCCGGCAGGACGACCGCTATGCGAAAGAGGCTCTCGAGGGCGACCTCGAAGTCCTGCGTTCGTTCTACATGGATCGCGGCTATGCCGACTTCAAGATCGAGTCGACGCAGGTCGCGATATCGCCGAACAAGAAAGACATCTTCGTAACGATCAACATCGACGAAGGGGACGTTTACACCATTTCGGACGTCAAGCTCGTCGGTGAGATGGTCGTCGACGAGGCGCTGCTGAATCGCTTCGTGCTCGCGCAGCCGGGCTCGGTATTCAACCAGAACCTGTTGACGCAGTCGGCGGAGCTCATGTCGTTCCGCCTCGGTGAAGAGGGCTACGCCAACGCGGAAATCGAGCCGGTACCGGAACTGGACCACGAGAAGAAAGAGGCGTCGATTACGTTCTACGTCAATGCGCGCAGCCGCGTGTACGTGCGCAACATCAACTTCAACGGTGTGGACCAGGTCGATGACGAGGTGTTCCGGCGCGAGATGCGGCAGATGGAAGGCGCTTACCTGTCGAATACACTCGTGGAACGCTCCAAGATCCGGCTGCAGCGCCTGCCGTTCGTCGAGAACGTCGAAACCCAGAACTCGCCGGTGCCGGGAAGCCCGGACCTGGTCGACGTCAACTACGACATCGAGTACCGGATGCCAGGCCAGTTCTCCGGCGGTATCGGCTACTCGGAATCGCAGAAAATCATGCTCAACGGCAGTATCGTCCACACCAACTTCCTCGGTACGGGCGAGCGCGTCGCGATCGAGCTGAACTCGGGCAAATACCAGAAGCTTTACAGCCTGTCGCACTCGGATCCCTACCGCACGATGGACGGCGTGCGCCGGACCATCAGCCTGAACTACCGCGACATCACGCAGTTCACGTCGGCGGCGTCGGACTTCTCGACGACCAGCGCGGGCGCGACGATCGATTACGGCTACCCGATCACGGAGTTCCAGACCTTGTCTTTCGGCGCGACGTTCCAGCACTCGGAGCTCGTTGCCTCGCAGAACAGCACGCAGCAGGCGCAGGACTGGGTGCTCAATAACGGCAACCCGTTCGTGCAGGGAGAGAGTTTCTTCGGCACCGTGTTTGGTACGGAGTTCGACACGGTCGAGCTGATTGCGGGCTGGACGTACGACAGCCGCAACCGGGCGCTGTTCGCCAATCGCGGCACACGCCAGCAGCTGTACCTCTCGTTCGCCGTTCCGGGCAGCGATGTCGAGTACTACCAGGCGCGCTACAGCTATACGAAGTACATTCCGTTGTGGAGCAACAAGTGGACGCTGCGCGTCAATGCCGAGCTCGGACTGGGCGAGGCGATGGGCGATACGACGGCACTGCCGCCGTACAAACAGTTCTACGGCGGCGGACCCCAGTCGGTGCGTGGCTTCAAGGAATCGTACCTGGGCCCGCGCGACAGCTATGGGCGTCCCTACGGCGGCAATATGTTGGTTGCCAGCCAGGTAGAGCTTATACTGCCGCTGCCGGACAAGTGGGCCAGCCAGGCGCGCGCCAGCCTGTTCTACGACGTCGGCAACGTATTCAATACCGGCGAAGTGCGGTTCACCGACAGGCTCGGCTCGCCGGTCGAATACAAACCGGATCTTGACGAGCTGCGCTCGTCGGTCGGTATCGGGGTCCAGTGGCTCGCGCCGCTGGGACTGTTCCGGTTCAGCTACGCGTACCCGCTGAATCCCTACAGCGGTAACGACAGATACTACGGAGATGAACTGGAGCGGTTCCAGTTCTCCATTGGACAAGCGTTTTAAAGGAATGGATGGTTCTATGAAGTTCGTTAAGCACTATGCGATCAAGGCAGCCCTCGCTATCGTCATGCTCGGCGCGTTTGCCCTGCCGGCGGCCGCACAGGATCTGAAGATTGGCGTCGTCAGTTTGCCGGCACTGATCGAACGGGCCCCGCAGACCAAGGCAGCCATGGATGCCCTGCAGGAAGAATTTGCACCGCGTCAGCGTGAATTCGAAGCAAAGAAGAAAGAGTACGAAGACCTTGCGGCGAAGACCCAGAAAGACCTCGCGGTCATGGGAGAAACGGAACGCCGTAACGCGGAGAAGGACCTGCGCGAGCTGCAGCGCGAACTCACGAGGCTGCAGAACGAGTTCCAGGAAGACCTGAACCTGCGCCAGAACGAGGAATACGGGCTGTTGCAGCGTGCGATGCTCAAGGAAGTCCAGGATTTCGCGCAGCAGCAGGGCTACGACCTGATTGTCGGCGACGGAGTGCTGTACGTGAACAGCACCGTCAACGTAACTGACGAGGTACTGCGTGCCGTGGAAGCCAACTACCAGGCAACCGGCGCACGTTAAGTTCGGGCCCGATGCCGGTCAGCCTCGGAGAGCTAGCAACGCGGTTCGGCTGTGAGCTGATCGGCGACCCTGACGTCGTCGTCAGCGATGTTGCTTCGCTGCCCAGCGCGACGTCGACGTCACTGACCTTTCTTTCCAGCAACGCTTACAAGGAGCAGCTGTCGGCGACCCGGGCCGCTGCCGTGATACTGCGGCCGGCGGATGCTGGAGACTGTCCCGTCGCAGCACTGCTGCATGACGACCCGTACGCGTGCTACGCACGGATGGCCGCGGTCGTCTACCCGCCGCCGGACTTTACCGCGGGCGTTCACGAGTCGGCCGTGGTCGATCCCACGGCAACGGTCGCCGACACGGCGCACCTCGCGGCCAACGTCGTAGTTGGCGAGCGCTCGACCATCGGCGAGAACGTCTATCTCGGCCCGGGCACCGTGGTCGGTCCCGACTGCGACATTGGCGACGATTGCCGACTGCACGCCAACGTGACCCTGGCACGCGCCGTGCGTATCGGGCGGCGTGGCATCGTTCATCCGGGCGTGGTTCTCGGAGCCGACGGCTTCGGCAACGCGATGACGCCCGCAGGCTGGATCAAGGTGCCCCAGGTCGGCGGCGTCGTGATCGGCGACGATGTCGAGATCGGCGCGAACACGACCGTCGACTGCGGTGCCATCGACGATACCGTGATCGAGGACGGCGTCCGCATCGACAACCTGTGCATGATCGCCCACAACGTCCATATCGGCGCGCATACCGCGCTGGCGGCGATGACGGGCATCGCGGGCAGCACGACGATCGGCAAACGCTGCATGTTCGCGGGCAATGCCGGCAGTGTCGGGCACGTCACCATCTGCGACGACGTCGTCGTGCTCGCGCGGGCAACCGTGACCAAGGACATCACCGAGCCGGGGCCCTACAGCGGGATGTTCGCCGCCGAGCCGTCGAAAAGCTGGACCCGGCTGGTCGCGCGCATCCGCCGCCTCGACGCGCTGCAAAAACGTGTCCGCAAACTGGAAAAGAAATGATCCATCCAACAGCCATCGTCTCTGCCAAGGCGAGTATTGCCGCCGATGTCGAGATCGGTCCGTACGCCGTGATCGGCGATGATGTCGAGATCGACAGCGGCACCCGCATCGGCAGCCACGTCGTCATCAACGGCCCGACGCGCATCGGACGGGACAACCGTATCTACCAGTTCGCCTCGATCGGCGACGATCCGCAGGACAAGAAGTATGCGGGAGAACCCACGCGCCTCGTCATCGGCGACCGGAACACGATTCGCGAGTTCTGTACCTTCAGCCGGGGCACGACCCAGGACCGGGGCGAGACCGTCATGGGGGACGACAACTGGATCATGGCCTACGTTCACGTTGCCCACGATTGCGTCATCGGCAGCCATACGATCATGGCCAACAACACCACGCTTGCCGGGCACGTGCACGTCGGCGACTGGGTGATCTGCGGCGGCTTCTCGGGCGCGCACCAGTTCTGCAAGATCGGGGCCCATGCATTCCTCGGCATGTACAGCGGCGTGAACCGCGATGTGTCCGCCTACACGATGGTGTCGGGCCAGCCCGCGGTCGCGCGCGGCATCAACAGCGAAGGGCTCAAGCGCCGCGGTTACACGGCGGAACAGATTCGCACTATCAAGAACGCCTATCGCGTCACCTACCGGCAGGGCAAACGTCTCGAAGAAGCGATCGAGGAGGTCGCCGAGCTGGCCGCATCCCATCCCGAGCTCGAACTGTTTCTCGACTCGCTGCGTTCGTCCGAGCGCGGCCTGACGCGCTAGACTGCGGCCATGAGAATTGGTCTGGTTGCTGGCGAGGCATCCGGCGACGTCCTGGGTGCCGGCCTGATTCGCGCGCTGCGCGCGCAGGTGCCCGAGGCGGTCTTCGAAGGCGTTGCCGGGCCGGCGATGGCAGCGGCGGGCTGCGATGTATGGGCGACGGCCGACGAGCTCGCCGTCATGGGACTCGTCGAGCCTCTCAGGCATGTTCCCCGGCTGCTGCGCCTGCGCCGGGAACTCGCGCGGCGCTGGGCGGCGGCGCCACCGGACGCTTTCGTCGGCATCGATGCCCCCGATTTCAATCTCGGTCTCGAGATCAAGCTGCGCCGGGCCGGCATCCGCACGGCACACTACGTGAGCCCCTCGATCTGGGCGTGGCGCGCGGGCCGGGTGCACAAGGTCAAGAAAGCCGCCGATACCGTGCTCTGCATCCTGCCGTTCGAGCCGCCGCTCTACGACAGGCACGGTATCGATGCCGTGTTCGTCGGCCACCCGAAAGCCCACGAGTCGCCCACGGTGGTGGACACGGCCGCGGCGCGCGCGCAACTCGGTATCGATGCGGCGGAGGTCGTGGCCGTGATGCCGGGTAGCCGCCGGGGCGAAGTCCAGCGGCTCGGCGCCATCCTGGCAAGCGCCGCCGTCCGCATCGCCGCAGACCGTCCCGGTGTGCGCTTCGTGACGCCGATCGCGGCGGCGCCGCTGCGGGCCATCTTCGAGCGGCAGCTCGCAAAGGCCGGCATCGCCGAGCGTTTCCTGCTCGTCGACGGCAACGCGCAGGCCGTCATGAGCGCCGCGGATGTCGTGCTGCAGGCCTCCGGTACCGCCGTGCTCGAAGCGGCCCTGTTGCGCAAACCGGCGGTCGCGGCCTACCGACTCGCGCCGCTGACGTACTGGATGGGCAAGTACCTGTTTCGCGTCAACCTGGCGCACTACACGCTGCCCAATCTCCTGACCGAGGAGCCCCAGGTCCCCGAGTTCATGCAGGGTGACGCGCGGCCCGGCCCGATCGCGGCCGCCGTCGTCGACCTGCTCGCGCATCCCGGCAAGCGGCACGCCATCAGCCAGAGATTTGCTAGACTGCGCGAGGAGCTGGCACTGGATGCAGACCAGCGTGCCGCGGCCGCGGTGTTGCGGCTGGCGCGGCGCTAACCGGGCGGATAATTCAGCACAGATGCAGCAGGCAGGACTGTTTGAACTGGAGGGACTCGTCGCCGGCGTCGACGAAGCGGGGCGCGGGCCGCTCGCCGGACCGGTCGTGGCGGCCGCGGTCATCCTGCGGCCCGGTGAGCACATTGACGGCCTCGACGACTCCAAGAAACTCGCGGCCGGCCGGCGGGACCGGCTGGCGCGGGAGATTCGCAGTCGGGCCCTGTCGTGGTCGGTCGGCTGGGCAGCCCCCGCGGAGATCGACGAGATCAATATCCTGGCGGCAACCATGCTGGCCATGCGACGTGCCATCATGCACCTTGCGGTCATGCCCGACGGCGTGCAGGTCGACGGCAATCGGCTGCCCGATCTCGTGTTCGGCGAGCGGCGCCTTGCGGGCGATGCAATCGTCGGCGGCGACGGTAAGATTGCCGCGATCAGTGCCGCCTCGATCATCGCCAAGACGACGCGTGACGGCATCATGGCCTTTCTCGACCGCCTGTACCCCGAGTACGCCTTTGCGCGCCACAAGGGCTACGGCACCCGGGTGCACCTGGAGCGCCTGCGGCGTTACGGTCCCTGCATCCAGCATCGCAGCAGCTTCGCGCCGGTGAGGGCCGCGAGTTGAGCCACGCGCCGTTCGTTCACCTGCACGTCCACACCGAGTATTCGCTGGTGGACAGCACGGTTCGCATCCCGGCCCTGATGGACAAGTGCGCGGCCGAGCGCATGCCCGCGGTCGCGCTGACGGACCAGAGCAACGTGTTCGGCCTCGTGAAGTTCTATCGCAAGGCCATCGCGGCGGGCATCAAGCCGATCATCGGTGCGGACCTGCGCCTGTACAACGGCGACGATCCCGGTCGTCCCTACACGCTGCTGCTGCTGGTCCAGGATGCGGACGGCTACCGCAACCTGTCGGAGCTGATCACGCGCAGCTACATCGAGGGCCAGTACCGGGGTAAACCGATGGTGCGGCGCGAGTGGATAACGGCCGAGAGCTGCGCCGGCCTGATCGCGCTGTCGGGCGGCCTGCAAGGGGACATCGGTCACGCGCTGCATGCCAATCACCGCGACGTGGCGCTCAAGCTGCTCGACGGCTGGCTCGAGGTGTTTCCCGGCCGCTTTTATCTCGAGCTGATTCGTACCGGGCGCAGCGGCGAGGATAACTGTGTCCGCGCGAGCCTCGAACTCGCAACCGAAACGGGAACGCCGGTCGTCGCAACCAACGACGTGCGTTTCCTCGACGAGGACGATTTCAATGCGCACGAGGCGCGGGTCTGCATCCACGAAGGACGCGTCCTGGCGGATCCCGACAGGCCGCGCGACTTCAGCCGCCAGCAGTACCTGCGCTCCGCGGCGGAGATGGCCGAGCTGTTTGCCGATGCCCCCGAGGCGCTCGCCAACACGGTAGAAATTGCGCGGCGCTGCAGCCTCGACCTCAGGCTCGGTACGAGCGTGCTGCCCGCGTTCCCGGTGCCGGATGGCCAGGACGAGGCGGCGTTTCTCGAAGCCGAGGCGCAGCGGGGACTCGCGGCGGCGCTCGACAGGATCTACGCCGCGCGGGATATTCCCGCAGCCGAGCGTCCGGCTTTCAGCGCCCCGTACCATGAACGCCTCGACCTGGAACTCGGCGTGATCCAGTCCATGGGCTTTCCGGGGTACTTCCTGATCGTGGCCGACTTCATCCGCTGGGCGCGGGAAAACAATGTCCCGGTCGGGCCCGGGCGCGGTTCCGGTGCGGGATCGCTGGTTGCCTGGGTGCTCGGCATCACGGACCTCGATCCCCTGCAGCACGACCTGCTGTTCGAGCGCTTCCTCAACCCGGATCGCGTCTCGATGCCCGACTTCGACGTCGATTTCTGCATGCAGGGCCGGGACGACGTCATCGACTACGTCGCCCGGCGCTATGGGCGGGAGCGGGTGTCGCAGATCATTACCTTCGGCACGATGGCCGCGAGGGCCGTGATTCGCGACTGCGGCCGCGTGCTCGGCCAGCCGTACGGCTTCGTCGACCGCATTGCCAAGCAGGTGCCGTTCGAGCTTGGCATGACGCTGGACAAGGCGCTCGAGGATTCCGACGAGCTTGCCGAGATGTACCGCGACGACGAGGAAGTCACGGCCATCATCGACCTGGCGCGGTCACTCGAAGGGCTGGTCCGCAACGCCGGCAAGCACGCCGGCGGCGTGGTGATCTCGCCGGGTCCGCTGACCGACTTCGCGCCGCTCTATTGCGAAGAGGGCGGGGCGAACGTCGTCACGCAACTCGACAAGGACGACGTCGAGGCGATCGGCCTCGTCAAGTTCGATTTCCTCGGCCTCAAGACCTTGACGATCATCGACTGGGCCGTGCGCATCGTCAACGAGACCAACCCGGATCTCGACTTCGACATCAACCGCATCCCGGAACGTGACGCCCGGACGTTCGAGCTGTTGCGCAGCACGCGGACCGCGGCCGTGTTCCAGCTCGAGTCGAACGGCATGCGCGACCTGATCAAGCGCATGCGTCCGGACCAGTTCGACGATCTCGTCGCGCTCGTGGCGCTGTTCCGCCCCGGTCCGCTGCAGTCCGGCATGGTCGACGACTTCATCACGCGCAAGCACGCGGCCAACAAGGCCGACATCGACTACCTGCATCCGGACCTGAAGCCCGTGCTGGAAGAGACCTACGGTGTCATCCTGTACCAGGAGCAGGTCATGCAGATCGCGCAGGTCCTGGCCGGCTATACGCTGGGCGGTGCCGACCTGCTGCGGCGCGCCATGGGCAAGAAGAAGCCCAAGGAGATGGCCAAGCAGCGCGAGATTTTCGTGACGGGCGCCACCGAGCGTGGCGTTACCGAAGCGACGGCGACGCGTATTTTCGACCTGATGGAGAAGTTCGCCGGTTACGGCTTCAACAAGTCGCACTCGGCCGCCTACGCGGTGCTGTCGTACCAGACCGCGTACCTGAAGGCGCATTACCCGGCGGCTTTCATGGCCGCAGTCATGAGCGCCGACCTGCACAACACGGATCGCCTGGTCACGCTCAAGGACGACTGCCGGCAGCTCGGCCTGCGCCTGCTGACGCCCGACATCAACCACTCCTCGTATCACTTCAGCGTGCCGGAGGACAACACGATCCTGTACGGGCTCGGGGCGATCAAGGGAGTAGGGCATGGTGCGGTGGAGTCCATCATCGCCGAGCGCGAACGCCACGGCCCGTTCCGCAACCTGCCCGAGTTCTGCCGGCGCACGGACCACGACCGCGTCAATCGCCGTTGCATCGAGGCCATGGTCAAGTCTGGCGCGATGGACTGCTTCGGCGAGACGCGCCGCGGGATGATGCACCAGCTCGACGATGCGCTGCGCAGTGCCGACCAGCAGGCCCGTGCGGCGGCTGCCGGCCAGAACGACATGTTCGGTCACGACGAGCCGGCCCCGGAGGAGCCGGAGCACCAGCCGACGCGGCTGGCGGAGTGGCAGGAGCGCCAGTTGCTGAGCGCGGAGAAAGAAGCGCTCGGACTCTACCTGACCGGCCACCCGTTCGACGCGGTGCGCCGCGACGCGCAGTTCTTCGCGGACGGGAAGCTGGGCGAAATCACGGCCGAGCCGGCACCGCAGACCAACAAGGGGACGCGGGACTATGCGACGCGGCGCGAAACGACCGTGGCCGGCCTGATCGTCGACGTGCGCAAGCGCGGCAATCGCGTCAGCGTGGTCCTCGACGACGACACCGGGCGCATGGAAATCAGTTTCTTCAGCGAAGCATTCCAGGAATTCAGGCACCTGCTGGTCAAGGACGAGATCGTGGTCGTATCCGGCGGCCTGCGTTACGACGACTTCATCGGCAGCTGGACAGTCAATGCGAAGAAGGTGCTGCATATCGACCGCGTGATCGAGTCGCGCGCGAGGGGCCTCGTCCTGAGCCTGGCGCCGAACGGGCAGGGCGAGAACCTGCTCGCGAAGCTGCATGACCTGCTGCTGCCCTTCCGGGAAGGAAACTGCGACGTTTCGGTGCGCTACATCGGCGATACGGCCTCGGCACGGCTGTCGCTGGGTCCCGACTGGACGGTAAGGCCGAGCCGTGAACTGCGGGACAAGTTGACGGAATTGCTCGGTAACAATAATGTGCGCTTAACATACGCACCGACGCGCGAGTTGAACTGATGGATATGAAATTCCTGGATTTCGAGCAGCCGATCGCCGAGCTCGAAGCGAAGATCGAGGAGCTGCGGTACGTCGGTGACGATTCCGAGATCAACATCAACGAGGAAGTCGCCCGCCTCAAGGCGAAGAGCGAGTCCCTGACGAAGAGCATATTTGCCAAGCTCAGCCCCTGGCAGATCGCCCGCGTGGCACGTCACGAGTCGCGGCCGTACACGCTCGACTACCTGGACATCATTGCGCCGGATTTCCAGGAGCTGCACGGCGACCGCATGTACGCGGACGACCCGGCCATCGTCGGCGGCGTCGGCCGGATTGACGGACGGGCCTGCATGTTTATCGGCCACCAGAAAGGCCGGGATACGAAAGACCGCGTGCGCCGCAACTACGGCATGCCCAAACCCGAGGGGTACCGCAAGGCGCAGCGTTTGATGCGCATGGCCGAGAAGTTCTCTCTGCCGGTCGTGACGCTGATCGACACGCCCGGTGCCTACCCGGGCGTCGGCGCGGAGGAGCGTGGCCAGAGCGAAGCGATTGCTTTCAGCCTGTACCTGATGGCGGGGCTCAAGACGCCGATCGTCAGCGTCGTCATCGGCGAAGGCGGCTCGGGCGGGGCGCTCGCCATCGGCGTGGCCGACCGCCTGCTGATGCTCCAGTACGCGATCTACTCGGTGATCTCGCCCGAGGGCTGCGCATCGATCCTGTGGAAGAGCGCGGACAAGGCCGAGGACGCCGCCCAGGCCATGCGCATCACGGCCGCGAGCCTGAGCGAGTTCGGTCTCGTCGACGAGGTGCTCGAAGAACCGCTCGGCGGCGCGCATCGCAACACGCAAGAGGCGGCCGAGGTCATTCGTAACGCGGTCCTCAAGCAGCTCGACGAGCTCGACCAGCTCTCCACCGAGCAATTGCTCGAGCAACGGCGGCAGCGGATCGCGAGCTTCGGCCAGTTCAAAGAGGCGTGAGCTTCACGCGCGAGCAGTTGCTGGAGCGCCTCGCGGCGCTCGAATACCGTGCCGACCGGCCGGCGCGCTACGTGATCGCCTTCAGCGGCGGGCTGGATTCCTCGGTGCTCGCACACGCCGTGGCCAGCGCCGACCTGCCGGTACTCGCCGTCCATATCGATCACGAACTGCAGCCCGAGTCCGCTGAATGGAGTCGCCACTGCGAGGACTTCGCAGCCTCGCTGGGCATCGAGTTCCGCAGCCGCCGGGTGTCGGTCGAACTCGAATCCGGCAAAGGCCCGGAAGCCTCCGCCAGGGATGCCCGTTACAACGCGCTGCTCGAGGAGCTGAATCCCGGCGACTGGCTGCTGAGCGCCCATCACCGCGAGGACCAGGCCGAGACCCTGCTCCTGAATCTCGTGCGCGGCAGCGGCCCTGCCGGAATTGCCGGCATCGGCTCGGTGCGGCGCTTCGGGCACGGCTGGCTGGTGCGGCCGCTCCTGTATTTCGACCGCGCGGAACTCCAGCAGTACGCCGAGACGCACGGCATCGACTGGATCGACGACCCCTCGAACGCCGACGTGCGCTTCGACCGGAACTTCCTGCGCCACGAGATCCTGCCGCGCCTGAAAGCGCGCTGGCCGGACATTGCCACGCGGCTGCAGCGCTCGGCGACGCATGCCGGCGAGGCCACGAGCCTGCTCATTGACCTCGCGGAGATCGACCTGGAAGCGCTGGGGGGGCGCATTGACCGCCTGCCGGTGGGCGCGCTGCTCGATTTCTCGCGGTATCGGCAAAAGAACGTGATCCGGCACGTATTGCGCCTGTGCGGGCTGACCCTGCCGACGGCGCAGCAGCTCGACATCGTCCTCGACGAGGTGCTGCACGCGCGCGAGGATGCGCAGCCCGAGGTGCGTTGGCCCGGCGGCTCGGTGCGCCGCTACCGTGACGGCCTGTACCTGCTGCCGGATGTGCTCGCGGACGAACTCCCGGAAGGACCGATCGCGGGCAGCGAGATACTCCTCGGCAGCGGCCTCGGCACGCTGCGCTTCGAGCCGGGCGTCGAGCGCGGCATCGACCCGCGCCTCGTCGGGCCGCGCCTGCGCCTGCAGTCGCGCCAGGGAGGGGAGAAGATTCGTGTTGCAGGTCAATCACATACGCGCAAGCTGAAGAAACTGCTACAGGAAGAGGGCGTGGTGCCCTGGATGCGCGACCGGCTGCCGCTGATCTACGCCGGCGACCAGCTCCTCGCCGTCGGCGACCTGTGGCTGGCCGACGACGCGGCGGCATCGCCCGGCGTCGGCGTGCGCTGGGACGATCGGCCAGCGCTGCACTAGCAAGTCATTGTTAAGCCGGGGACGAACCGGTAGACTCGAATACCGTCTTTTATCCAACGGCGGCGCTACAGATCAGGGTTGGAGAAAGCACAACGCCAGCGAACGCGGTGCTTTGTTCCAGCCCTTTTTCATTGCGGGGTCGACAACCGGGCGAGGGGCCCCAGAACTCACTCATGACATCTTACGTATTCATAACCGGCGGCGTGGTTTCCTCCCTCGGCAAAGGCATCACGTCGGCCTGTCTCGGGGCGATCCTCGAGGCGCGCGGCCTCACGATCAGCATGATCAAGCTCGATCCCTACATCAATGTCGACCCGGGCACGATGAGCCCGTTCCAGCACGGCGAGGTCTTCGTCACCCACGACGGCACCGAGACCGATCTCGACCTCGGGCACTACGAACGCTTCGTTCGCACGGCCAAGTGCGGCCGGCACTCGAACTACACGACCGGCCGCATCTACGAGAGCGTCATTGCGAAGGAACGCCGCGGCGATTACCTGGGCGCAACCGTGCAGGTCATCCCGCACATCACCAACGAGATCAAGGAGAGCATCGAGAAGGGCGCCGGCGATGCCGATATCTGCCTCGTCGAGATCGGCGGCACGGTCGGTGACATCGAGTCCCTGCCGTTCCTCGAGGCCATTCGCCAGATGGGCATCGAGCTCGGCCACGACCGCGTGGTCTACGTGCACCTGACGCTGGTGCCTTACATCCCGGCCTCCTCGGAGATCAAGACCAAGCCAACGCAGCACTCGGTCAAGGAGCTGCGCTCGATCGGCATCCAGCCCGACATCCTCGTGACACGCTCGGAACAACCGCTGCCCTCGGAAGAGAGAAAAAAGATCGCATTGTTCACCAATGTCCCTGAAAAGGCTGTAATTTCCGCCTACGATGCGGACGATCTCTACAAGATCCCGAGAATGATGCACGAGCAGGGGCTCGACGATATCGTCGCGAGGCAACTCGGTCTCGACCTGCCCCCGGCCGATCTGTGCGAGTGGGACGAGGTCGTCGAGGCGAAGCAGCACCCCACGGCCGAAGTCGACATCGCGATGGTCGGCAAGTACATGGACCTCAAGGATTCCTATATCTCGCTGGTCGAGGCGCTGCAGCATGGCGGCATCCATACGCGCACCCGCGTCAACATTCATTTCATCGAGTCCACCGACCTCGAGAGCGAGGGCACCGCGGTCCTCGAGCCGATGGACGGCATCGTCGTGCCCGGGGGCTTCGGCGACCGCGGCATCGAGGGCAAGATCCGGACCGTGAAGTTTGCGCGCGAGCATGGGATTCCCTACCTCGGTATCTGCCTCGGCATGCAGGTCGCCGTCATCGAAGCGGCGCGCAACCTGGCCGGCCTCGACGGCGCGATGAGCACCGAGTTCGATCCGGCTACCCCGCACCCGGTGGTCGGCCTGATCACGGAGTGGCAGGACGCCAGCGGCTCGACCGAGGAGCGCAGCGAGGAATCCGAGCTCGGCGGCACGATGCGCCTTGGCGGCCAGGAAGTGACGCTGGCCGAGGGCTCGCTCGCGGCACGCGCCTATGGCGCCACCGAAATCGTGGAACGGCATCGCCATCGCTACGAGGTCAACAACAACTACCGTGAGCAGCTGTCGCAGGCCGGGCTCAGGTTCTCGGGCCTGTCGGTCGACGACCTCGTCGAAATGGTCGAGATCGAGGATCACCCGTTCTTTCTCGCCAGCCAGTTCCATCCCGAATTCACCTCGAATCCCCGCGATGGCCACCCGCTGTTCAAGAGCTATATCGCCGCGGTGCGCAAGCGGATGGAAGGCGAACTGCCCGAGGCGCGCGAAGCATGAAGCTGTGTGGCTTCGAAGTCGGCAACGACCGGCGCATCTTCCTGATCGCAGGCACCTGTGTCGTCGAGAGCGAGCAGATGTCCCTCGATACGGCCGGCGCGCTCAAGGAGATCACGACCGAACTCGGCATCCCGTTCATCTACAAGTCGTCCTTCGACAAGGCCAATCGCTCGTCGCAGGGCAGCTTCCGGGGTCCGGGGATGGAAGAGGGACTGCGCATCCTGGCCGAAGTCAGGCAGCAGCTCGATGTGCCGGTGCTGACGGACGTGCACGAGGATACGCCGATGGACGAGGTAGCGGACGTCGTCGACGTGCTGCAGACGCCCGCGTTCCTGTGCCGGCAGACGAATTTCATCCTGCGCACTGCCGCCGCCGGCCTGCCCGTCAACATCAAGAAGGGCCAGTTCCTGTCGCCCTGGGAGATGCAGAACGTCGTCGACAAGGCGAGATCCACGGGCAACGACGCGATCCTGGTTTGCGAGCGCGGCTTCTCGTTCGGCTACAACAACCTCGTGTCCGACATGCGCAGCCTCGCGGTCATGCGCGGCACGGGTGCCCCCGTGGTCTTCGATGCCACGCACTCGGTGCAGCAACCGGGCGGACTGGGCTCCGCGTCGGGTGGACGCCGCGAGTTCATCCCGGTCCTGGCGCGCGCCGCGGCCGCCGCCGGCGTGGCCGGCTTTTTCATGGAGACGCATCCGGACCCGGCCACGGCACTGAGCGACGGCCCGAACGCATGGCCGCTGGAGCGGATGCGCGAATTACTCGAAACGCTGCTGTCGATCGACACCAGCGTAAAACAACGTGGTTACCTGGAGGCCGACTTCGGCCTCGGGGTGCCTGACTCGCCCACCAAGACGGACTGACAATGATCAAGATTAAGGAAATTCGTGGTCGTGAAATCCTCGACTCACGCGGAAACCCCACGGTTGAAGCCGACGTCACGCTGGCCGACGGCAGCGCCGGACGTGCCGGCGTGCCCTCCGGCGCCTCTACCGGCACGCGCGAGGCGGTCGAGCTGCGCGACGGCGACACGTCGCGCTACCTCGGCAAAGGGGTGCAGAAAGCGGTCGGCAACGTCAATGGCGTACTGCGCAAGGCCCTCCTAGGTCACGAGTTTGCTGATCAGCGGGCGCTCGACGAGCGCATGATCGAGCTCGACGGCAGCGACAACAAGGGCAATCTCGGTGCCAATGCCTTGCTCGCAATTTCGCTCGCGGCGGCGAAGGCCGAGGCCGCGTCCAGGGGACTGTCGCTGTTCCGGCACCTCGGGCCGGGCACGACGATGCCGGTGCCGATGATGAACATCATCAACGGCGGCGCGCATGCCGACAACAGCGTCGATATCCAGGAATTCATGATCCTGCCGGTCGGTGCGCCGAACTTTGCCGAGGCCCTGCGCCACGGCGCCGAGATCTTCCACAGCCTCAAGAGCGTGCTCAAGGGCATGAAGATGAACACGGCCGTCGGCGACGAGGGCGGCTTCGCGCCCGACCTGCCGTCGAACAAGGCGGCGCTCGACACCATCATGACCGCGATCGAAAAGGCAGGCTTCCGGCCGGGCAAAGACATCCTGCTGGGCCTCGACGTGGCCAGCTCGGAGTTCTACCGGGACGGCGTCTACGATCTCGAGTCGGAGGGCCGGCAGTTCGACGCGGCCGGATTCGCCGATTTCCTGGCCGAACTGGCCGACGGCTACCCGATCATCACGATCGAGGACGGCATGGACGAGAGTGACTGGGCGGGCTGGCGCCTGCTGACCGACAAGCTCGGGAACAGGGTGCAGCTCGTCGGCGACGACCTGTTTGTCACCAACACCTCGATCCTGCGCCGCGGCATCGATGAAAAGATTGCGAATTCGATCTTGATAAAACCCAACCAAATCGGTACCTTAAGCGAAACTCTTGATGCTATTACTATGGCAGTCGAAGCAGGGTTCAGCGCGGTGATCTCGCATCGCTCCGGCGAAACGTCGGATGCGACCATCGCGGACATCGCAGTCGGTACCCGGGCGACGCAGATCAAGACCGGATCCCTGTCACGGTCGGATCGCATCGCCAAGTACAACCAGCTGCTGCGCATCGAAGAGGAACTGGGCGATCAGGCAGGGTATGCGGCTCGCGACGCGTTCTCCGTGAAAGCGGGATAGCAAGGCGCGGCAAGGGCCGGCTTGGGGAAGACATTGAGCGGTTCACGCTGGTTGCTACTCTTGTTGGCGCTTGCCGGGATCGGCCTGCAGGCCGAACTCTGGTTCGCCGACGACGGTTATCGCAAGACCCTGAAACTGCGCGCGGCGGTTGCCGAGCAGCGACAACTGAACGAGGAGCTGCGCGCACGTAACGCGGCGCTCGATGCCGAGGTCATCAATCTCAAGCAGGGTGTTGATGCGGCCGAGGAGCGCGCGCGTACCGATCTCGGCATGATCGGCAGGACCGAGACCTTCTACCAGGTCGTCCCCGTCGCCGGCGCCAACCACTAGGCCAAACCGGATGCCGCTCCCGGACTGGGCCCGTGCGCACGGGCCGCCGCTGTTCGCGGCCCGCATGCGAACCCGTTCCGAGGACTTCGAGGTGACCGAGATCCTCGGCTGGGCGTTGTCGGGCGAGGGCGAGCACGACTACCTGTGGATCAAGAAGACCGGCGCGAATACCGAGTGGGTCGCGCGGCAACTGGCGCGCCATGCCGGGGTCCCGGCACGGGATATCGGCTACGCCGGTCTCAAGGATCGCCACGCCGTCACGCGCCAATGGTTCAGCGTGCCGCGCTGGCACGCGCCGGACTGGTCGACCCTCGACGTCGAGGGCGTCGACGTCCACGAGGTCGAGCGGCATCACAAGAAGCTGCGCCGCGGCGCGCATCGGGCCAACGCGTTTCGCATCACGCTGCGCGGCGCCGACCCCGATGTCGATTCCGACGCGCTGGCGGCACGCATTGCGCTGATCGGGGAGCAGGGCGTGCCCAACTACTTCGGTGAGCAGCGCTTCGGTCGTAACGGTGCCAACCTCGAACTCGCCGATGCGTGGGCGGCCGGCAAGCGCCTCCCGCGGCACCAGCGCAGCCTCGCGATCTCCACGATACGTTCGTTCCTGTTCAACGAAGCGCTCGATGCGCGCGTGCGCAACGGCACCTGGAATCGACTCTTGCCGGGCGACCAGGCCAACCTCGACGGCACGGGCAGCGTGTTCGATGTCGCCGAGGTCGATGCCGAACTCGAGCGTCGTTGCGCCGCAATGGACATCCACCCGGCCGGCGTTCTGGCGGGCGAGGGCACGGAGACGGCTCCGGAAGACTGGTGCGCGGCGCTCGGCAGGGCCAGGGTCGAGCCCGCCACGCGCAGCCAGCGCCTGCGCGTTGCGGACATCGAGTTCACGCTCGATGCAGACGTGATCGCATTGCGGTTCACGCTCGGTCGCGGCGCATACGCAACCTCGGTGCTGCGCGAAATCGCGGACGCCGGTTCCTGACTTGGCAGCTCGACCTGGAATCGTGTGAAGTCCCCGGCATCGGGGCGAACGCGGGTGTGCATGCCGAGGTTAGGCGGGCATCCGATTCCCGTTCTTTGCGCCGCCTTTTAGGCACCATTCAGCAATCCCCCGACTTGACGTTTCTTTGGGCTGGACTATTTTTGAAGGGAGGTTTGCACATTTTCGCGTCATGACAACGGAGGAAAAATAATGAAAAGACGGTCCACAACAAAGGCCAAGATCCTCTCCACGGTATTGGCGGCAGGGATCTTGTCGGTTGGTGCGCATGTTGCTGTCGCTGGTGAGGTCGACGGGAAGGGGAACCCTGTACCGGGTGGTGTAAAAGGAAAATCCGAGTGCTCTTATTCGGGCCAGCAGGATGATCCTGTCGAAGATGCGGGGTTTTTCAGGGGCGACAGGGTTCAATCGTGGGGGCAGATTCCCAAGATGTTCCGGGACTTCCTGACCTCACTTGGAAGCAATCCGGGAAATGCGTGTAATCCGAAGAAAAGCGGCAGCTAGGCGCGCTACAAACCAGGATAGTCAATCGCACGATGTTCGTCCCTGCCGGCAATGAGGGGCGAACTTTTTTTTGGCCGGGCACCCGGTGCTGTTGCGCAAACCGACACCTTGTCAGAGTTTTGACATAATTCCGACCGAGGTCGGTAACGCACACACCGGACCGTCACGGTGCTCGGATAGGGTATGATCTCTTGAAAATGAACCGGCACGCCCGTGCCGCAGAACAACAAACAAGAGAGCGTCCAATGAATCACCGCATCGCAGCCGCACTGCTGACTTTCGCCGGCGTATTTGCCACGTCCCAGGTCCAGGCACAGGTCGTCATCAACGAAGTGCTGAACTCGACGACAGGCACCGACGTCGAGTATTTCGAGTTGTACGGCCCTCCCAACGCCTCCCTCGATGGTCTCAGTTTTATCGCCGTAGAAGCCGAGGGCAGCACCGTCGGTCGCATCGACGACCGCTTCGATTTCGTTGCGGGCGATACGCTCGGCGACAACGGTTTCTATCTCTGGGGCACGGCCGATCTTCTGGAATCCGTTTACGGCGTCACGCCGAACCAGGCGTTTCCGGAGAACACGCTCGAAAACTCGCCCACGACATTCGCACTCGTGCAAACCGCTTCGATTTCCGGCGCGGACGTTACCGGGGGTGAAGCGGTAGTCGACGCCGTTGCCACGGTGGATTCCGGTGGCGGCACGTTCTTCTTCGGCGCGCCGGTCATCGGACCGGACGGTTCGTTCCTGCCGGCCGGCGTGCGCCGCGTCGCCGATGGTGTCGATACCGATACCGAGGCGGACTGGGTCATTGCCGACTTCAACCTGGGTCCCGACAATACGCCGACGCCCGGCACCGGACTCGAGCCGCCGGTCGTGCCCTGCGGCACGGGCGATGTCTTCATCCACGAGATCCAGGGCAGTGAAGCGGCCAGTGAATGCGACGGCGCGTCCGTGACGATAGTCGGTGTCGTGGTGGGCGACTACGAGGGGCCGAGCCCGGCCTTGCGTGGTTTCTACCTGCAGGAAGAAGACGCAGACCAGGATGGCGACCCGCTGACCTCGGAGGGCATTTTCGTATTCCATGGCAACGTCGATGCCGTGAATGTCGGCGATCTCGTCAGGGTGACCGGTGAGGTGGACGAATTCCAGG
The DNA here is from genome assembly GCA_041553075.1 of Woeseiaceae bacterium. Taxonomy (GTDB): domain Bacteria; phylum Pseudomonadota; class Gammaproteobacteria; order Steroidobacterales; family Woeseiaceae; genus UBA1847. The sequence goes on from JBFEJR010000002.1 coordinate 24,756, forward strand.
GCCAGACCCAGTTGCGCTTTCCGGACTCTCTTGAAGTGCTCGGTTCCGGCTATGCCGTGACGCCGGCGGAAATCTCCTTGCCATTGGCCAGCGCGGCGTCGCTCGAGGCGGTCGAAGGCATGCTGGTCGTGGTCCCGCAGACGCTGTACGTGACCGAGCTGTTCCAGCTCGGCCGCTTCGGGCAGGTCGTGGTCTCGTCCGGCGACCGGCTCTACCAGCCGACCGATATCGCCGCACCCGGCACCGCCGCGGCTGCCGTGCAGGCCGCCAACGATCTCAATCGCCTGATTATCGATGACGGCGAGAACAGCCAGAACCCGGACCCGGTCGTCCTGGGTCGCGACGGTGGCGAGCTGACGGCGGCCAACACATTGCGCGGTGGCGACACCGCGACCGGCACGGTCGGCGTGATGACCTATACGTGGGCCGGAAACTCCGCGTCGGGCAATGCCTACCGCTTGCGTCCTGTCGGCGCGCTCGGTGGCTACATCAACTTTGCAGCAGCCAACCCACGGCCGCTGGCGGCACCGATGGTCGGCGGATCGCTAAGGGTTGCCGGATTCAACGTCCTCAATTACTTCGTGACGCTGGACGACGGTCCCAACGCCTGCGGGCCGTTGCAAAATGCCGATTGCCGGGGCGCCGACTCCGTATTCGAGTTCGAGCGGCAACAGGCCAAGTTGATGAGCGCACTGAGCACGCTCGGCGCCGATGTCGTCGGTCTCATCGAGCTCGAGAACACGCCGGGCGTGGATGCGGAGGGTGACATTGCCGCCCGTCTCAACGAACTGCTCGGGGATGGCAGCTATGCGGGCGTCGATGCGGCAGCTCTTGGCGGCGGTGTCGTCGGCACCGACACGATTCGTGTCGGCATGATCTATCGACCGGCCGCCGTGACGCCGCTCGGCGATCCGGCATTGCTCGAGTTTTCGCTCGATGCGTTCGGTGAGGCGCGCAGCCGCACCGCGGTGGCGCAGTCGTTCATCGAGAACGGCAGCGGCGAGGTGTTCACCGTCGTCGTCAATCACTTCAAGTCGAAGAGCGGCTCCGAGATCGACAACTCGGGAGCGGTCTGCTCGACGGATCCGGCCTACGCGGATTGCGACCAGGGCGACGGCCAGGGTTACTTCAATGGCACGCGCGAACTGCATGCGCAGGAGCTTGCCGACTGGCTGGCCAGCGACCCGACCGGCAGCGGTGACACCGATTTCCTGTTGCTCGGTGACTTCAACAGCTACTCGATGGAAGGCCCGCTGCAGGTATTCGCTGCAAACGGCTTCGCCAATCCGCTGGCAGGCTCGGGCGACTATGGTTACGTATTCGACGGTCAGTGGGGGTCGCTGGATCATGCACTGGCATCGGCGAGTCTCGTGACCGGGATTACCGGGGCGGCTCCCTACCACATCAACGCCGATGAACCGTCGGTTCTCGACTACAACACCGACTTCAAGAGCGCCAACCACGTGGAGATCCTCTACGCACCGCACGAGTATCGGACCTCGGATCACGACCCGGTCCTCGTCGGGCTGGCGCTGGATTCCGGGTTTACGGCAGCGGCTTCACCGAACAGCCTGTGGCCGCCGAATCACAAGATGCGCAGGGTCGAAGTCTCCGGCCAGGGCGCCGACGGTGCGCCGCTGCAGGTCACGGTCCTGGGCGCAAGCTCGAGCGAGGCCGACAGCGGTTACAACAAGGGCGACCAGCCCGGTGACATCGCTATTACGAGCGCCAGCAGTCTCAAGCTGCGGGCCGAGCGTTTCACCCGCGAGGGCCGCACTTACACCATCGACGTGCGGCTCACGGACGGCAGCCAGGTCGTGTTCACCGAGGTCGCGGTCCTGGTGCCGCACGACCGGGGCAGGCGCGGAGGCAAGTAACGCGGCTACGGGCGCTGTAGCAGGACGTAGACAGCGCCCGTTCCGCCATCGACCTGGCGCGTCGATGTGAAGGCCAGGACGCAGTCCCAGCGGCGCAGCCAGCGATTGACGGCGTTCTTGAGGACAGGGCCGCGCTGGCCCGAGCCCAGCCCCTTGCCGTGCACGACGCGCACGCAGAGCTTGCCCTGCGAGGCGCTGTAATTGACGAAATCGGCCAGGGCGGCCTTGGCCTCTTCGAGCGTCATGCCGTGCAGGTCGATCTCGGCCTGCACGCTGTATCCACCGCGCTGCAGTTTGCGCATGGTGCGCTTGCCGACGTGCTGGCGGTGGAAGCGCAGGGCAGCCCCGTAGCCGTGCTCGATCGTATCGATGTCGTCCTCGAGACTCTCGGCGAGAACGCGCCGCTCGTCGGCCTTGGCAAAGCGTGCGCGGGGCCGGGGTTTGGGCCGGGCATCGGGCACGCGCTCCTCGTGCTGCAGCCGCCTCGTGCCCCGCATTGCCTTCTTGAAGTCGTCGGTGTCTTTCTCGCTCACAGCCGGTATAGTGTGCGCGACTCACACACCATTCAAGACTCTGCTCGCCGAAAAAAAGAATGAAAATCCTCGTAAGCAACGACGACGGATATCTCGCCACGGGCATCAACGCACTGATCAATGCGCTCGAGCAGGTTGCCGACGTCACCGTGGTGGCACCGGATCGCAACCGCTCCGCGGCGAGCAATTCGCTGACGCTGGCCCGGCCCCTGCGCGTCTCCAGCTACGGTGAGAAGCGCTACAAGGTCGACGGCACGCCGTCGGACTGCGTGCACCTGGCCGTTACCGGACTCCTCGACGAGGAGCCGGACCTCGTGGTCTCGGGCATCAATCACGGCGCCAACCTGGGCGATGACGTCATCTACTCGGGCACGGTGGCGGCCGCGATGGAGGGCCGCTTCCTCGGCTTGCCGACCATTGCCGTGTCGCTGGTCGGCAAGACGCTGGTCGGTGCGCAGCTTACGCACTTCGACACGGCGGCCAGGGTCGCCGTGGAACTCGTGCAGAAGATCGAACGGGCATCGCTGGCACCGGACACGGTGCTGAATGTCAACGTGCCGGACTTGCCCTACGAACAGCTCACAGGCATCCGCGCGACCCGGCTCGGCTTCCGGCACAAGTCCGAGCAGATCCTGAAGCAGACCGATCCCTACGGCCGTCCGATTTACTGGATCGGGCCCGCGGGTGCCGGGCAGGATGCGGGCGAGGGTACTGATTTTCACGCCATCGAGAGCGGTGCCGTGGCCGTAACGCCGCTGAAAGTCGACCTGACGCGGCACGAAGACGTGGGCGGTATCGCAGACTGGCTGGCCCGATGATCGACACGCGCCAGGGCATCGGCATGACCTCGGCGCGCACGCGCGATCGACTCGTGCAGCGCCTGCGCGACCAGGGGATTCGCAACGAGGCGGTGCTCGAGCAGATTCGCAACGTGCCGCGCCACCTGTTCGTCGACGAAGCGCTCGCGAGCCGGGCCTACGAGGATACGGCGCTGCCGATCGGCCTCGGGCAGACCATCAGCCAACCGTACGTCGTGGCGCGCATGACCGAGGCGCTGCTCGAGGGTTTCGAGGGCGAGACGGTGCTCGAAGTCGGCACCGGTTGCGGTTACCAGACCGCGGTGCTCGCGCCGCTGGTCAAGAAGATCTACACGATCGAACGCATTCCCGAGCTGTTGCGGCGTGCCCGGCAGCGACTGCGTGAACTGGATATCTACAACGTCCAGTTCAAGCCCGGGGACGGCTGGGAGGGCTGGCCCAAGTACGGTCCATACGACGGCATTATCGTGACGGCCGCGCCGGACGAGGTTCCCGAGAAGCTGCTGCAGCAACTGGCGCCGGGCGGCCGCCTGATCATCCCGGTCGGCCCGCAGGGTGTGCAGGATCTCGTGATGATCACGAATCGCAATGACCATTTCGAGCAGGTATCGCTCGGGGCCGTGTGCTTCGTGCCGCTCGTCAAGGGCGATTCATGACGCTGTTTCGGCCACTCTACGACCGGGTATTGCGGTGGTCGCGCCATCCGCACGCGGAGCGCTATCTCGGCGCCATGAGTTTTGCGGAGTCCTCGTTCTTCCCGATCCCGGTGGACGTCATGCTCGCGCCGATGTGTCTCGCCGATCGCGACAAGTGGGTTCGCTACGCGTTCATCGCGACCGTGTTCTCCGTCCTCGGCGGTCTCGCCGGTTACGCCATCGGCTGGGGTATGTTCGAAGCCATCGAGCCGTGGCTGAGAGAGTCGCACTACTGGGATGCCTACCTGACTGCGCGCGACTGGTTCGACCGGTACGGGGTGCTGGTCGTTTTTGTCGCCGGCTTTTCGCCGATCCCCTACAAGGTCTTCACGATCGCGGCCGGCGTGGCGTCGCTGAGCTTGCCCGGATTTTTTCTCGGCTCCCTGGTCGGACGCGCTGCGCGCTTCTTCCTGGTCGCCGGCCTGGTGCGGCTCGGCGGGGAACGCTTCGAAACGTCGCTCGCGAAACACATCGAACGAATTGGCTGGGCAACGGTTGTGGTTGCCGCGATCACCATCGCGTGGCTTATGATGCGCGAGTGATGTTCACGCGCGCACTCGTCATTATCGTCTTGTCCTGTGTTGTGGTCGCCTGTGGCGGCCGCTCGACCTGGCAGGACGCACCGCAGACGCACATCGTGCGCTCCGGCGAAACCCTCTACTCGATAGCCTTTCGTTACGGCAAATCGCCCGACGACGTTGCGCGCTGGAATCGCCTGGGCAACGGCTCGCTGATCTACCCGGGCCAGGTGCTGCGGCTCACTGCGCCGGCCGGTAGCCGGTCGACGGCCAGCGGCCCGGGTGCGGCGCGGCCGGCCCCCAGGCCGCTGCCGAAGATTCCCGCCCAGCCATCGCCCGAGTGGCGCTGGCCGACGAGCGGCCGGATCAATGTCGAATTCGGCGCAAAACCGGGTCCCGGAACCGGGGTGCTGATCAACGGCAGGACGGGCCAACCCATACTCGCTGCGGCTTCCGGCCGAGTCGTTTACGCCGGCAGTGGACTGATCGGATACGGCCAGCTTATTATTTTGAAGCACAACGATACTTACCTTAGTGCCTACGGGTACACGGCGTCGCTGCTGGTAAAAGAAGGCCAAGAAGTAAAACAGGGCCAGCGCATTGCGACCATGGGTGAGGGACCGGAACGCAAGCCGCGACTGCATTTCGAGATCAGGCGCAATGGTAAACCGGTGAACCCGCGGCAGTTTCTGCCCGCGCAGTAACCGTCTCGAACAGCCGCTCCTTGCCAGGAGGGGAATGCTTGCACGACTCGACACGCCAGTATCTGGATGAGATCGGTGTATCGCCGTTGCTTAGCGCGAGCGAGGAAAAGGAGCTGGCGCGCGCTGCCCTGGCCGGCGACAAGGCGGCGCGGCAACGCATGATCGAGAGCAACCTGCGGCTCGTCGTCAAGATCGCGCGGCGCTACGTCAACCGCGGCTTACCGCTGCTCGACCTGATCGAAGAAGGCAATCTCGGCCTGATTCGCGCGGTCGAGAAATTCGACCCGGAACGCGGCTTTCGATTCTCGACCTACGCGACCTGGTGGATTCGCCAGACGATAGAGCGCGGCATCATGAACCAGTCCCGCACCGTGCGCCTGCCGATCCACGTGGTCAAGGACATCAATGTTTGTCTGCGCGCGGCGCGTCGGCTGCGACAGCACGACGACCACCCGCCGACCACGCGCGAACTCGCAGCGTGCCTCGGCCGCGACGTCGAAGACATCGAGCGCCTGATGGCGTTGCACGAACGCGTAACGCTGCGGTCCACCGGCAGCGGTGACGGTGCCGCAAGCGTGGTGGACCAGCTGCGGGCGAAGCGCTCGTCGGAACCGTCGAGCTGTGCCCAGGCGGACGACGTGCACGATATCGTCGAGCGCTGGGTGTCCGAACTGGGGGAAAAGCAACGCGCCGTCGTCGAGCGGCGCTTCGGGCTGCACGGTTACCCGCGAGCGACCCTGGAGGAAATCGGCCGGGAGATCGGCGTGACGCGCGAACGCGTGCGCCAGATCCAGCTCGACGCGCAGCAGCGCCTGCGGGAAATGCTGGAGCGCGCGGGGATATCGGGCGACGCGGTGCTCGATTAGAGCATTCGATCAGAGGTACAGGATGGCCGCGACCCGCCGGCCTTCGCTGGCCAGCACGTTGAAGGTCCGCGCGGCGGCAGGCGTGTCCATGACTTCCAGCCCCACTCCCTTGCGGGCAAACGCGAACGCGAGTTCACGGGGCGGAAACAGGTTGGCCGGCCCGGTGCCGAGCAGGACGACTTCCGGACCGGCGGCGAGCACGGTCTCGAAATCCTCGGGCACCAGACTCGCGACCGGCGTTTCGGGCCAGGCGCCGAGCAGCTCGTCGGCGGTCAGCGCGAGCGATTCCGAGTGAATCTCGTCGTTGATGCGAATGGCGCCGGCCGACACGCTGCGGATGACGAGCCTGGCCGACGAATCTCTTGTGAATTTCAACTGCGCTTCCCTTAACATCGACGCCCGAAGTGAATTCATCATATGACAAAAATGCCGTGGTCGTCGTGCTGCCACCCGTGCGCGGCGGGCGGCTCGAGGACCGCTCCCTGCGGGCCTGGCTCGCCCAGTCGGAACTCACCCTGGCGCCCGAACCCGGCGAGCTGCTGCACCGCCTGACGAACGAACTGGGTCTGCCGTATCCCGAGCAGGGCCTTGCCGCGCTCAGGATGTGGGGCCAGACCGGCGACCGGCCCGCGGTCTGGATCGCGGCTGCCGACCCGGTCTACCTGGAGCCGCGGCTCGATCACCTGTGCCTGCATGCGCTGCGCGGCGTGGGCATATCGCCAGCCGACCTGCGTGCGCTGTTCGAGCACTTGCAGGAAACGCTGGCCGGGAACGAGCGATTCGGTTTTGCGAGGCTCGGGTCGAACGGTTACCTGCGGTCGGCGGAACCGATCTCGACCGCGGCCGTGCCGTCGTACGTCGTCGACCAGCGTGAACCGGGCGAATTCCTGCCGAGCGGCGAGCACACGGCGACACATCGCACGATCCTGAGCGAGATCGAGATGGCGCTGCACGAGCACGAGGTCAACCTGAGACGCATCGACGAGGGCAAGCAGCCGGTCAATTCGCTGTGGCTGTGGGGCGGCGGCATCGCGCCGGAAAAAACCACGCGGCCACAGCCGCCGCTGTTTGCCGACGACCCGTTGCTGGCCGGCTACTGGGAAAGCGCGACCGCGGTCGGCGAGCTGTGGCCGGGCTCGCTCACGGCGTGCGCCGAGTTGTCCCTGCACGGTTTCGTCGCCGTGACACCCGAAGGAGACCAGCGCAGCGAGACGCTGATTGCTTACCTCGAAGAGCTGCACGCCTTGCTGCGAACGGGCCGGGTCGGCCGCCTGGTCCTGTTGTTTCGGGACGGGCTGCGGGCTGACGTGCGCCGCTCGCAGACACTCCGTTTCTGGCGCCGCGACAGCGAGTTGCTGAACTGATGGGTGCCTCGCCGCGGCCTGTCGTTGCCCGGACGCCGCCGCGTCCGGAGGTACTGTCCGCGTTCGGCGACCTCGATCCCGTGCACGCCCGGCTGTTCGCGATGCGCGGGCTGACGAGCCCGGCGCAGCTCGACTACAGTCTCGCCCGGCTGGCGCCGGTCGGCCTGCTGGACAACATCGACGAAGCGGCCCGTCGCGTCATCGACAACCGCGCGGGGAAGATCGTCGTCGTCGGGGATTTCGATGTCGACGGGGCCACGAGCACGGCACTGATACTGCGCTGCCTGCGTGCGTTCGGCTTTGCCGGCGTCGAGTACCTGGTCCCGAACCGCTTTGCGTACGGCTACGGCCTGTCGCCGGAAATCGTGCGCGTCGCCGCCGAGCGTGAGCCGACCTTGCTGGTCACGGTCGACAACGGCATCTCCAGTATTGCGGGCGTGGCGGAGGCCAACCGGCTCGGTATCCCGGTCCTCGTGACCGACCACCATCTGCCCGGTGACGACCTGCCGGACGCCGCCACGATCCTCAATCCGAACCTGCCCGGCAGCCAGTTCCCGAGCAAGTACCTGGCTGGCGTCGGGGTTGCGTTCTACCTGATGGCGCGCGTCGGGCGCATGCTCGAGGACGAAGGTATGGCGGGTGCGGCACGGGTGCCGGCGCGTTATCTCGACCTCGTGGCACTCGGCACGGTGGCCGACGTCGTGCCCCTCGATCACAACAACCGGGTGCTGGTGCAGCAGGGTTTGCTCAGGATCCGGGCGGGCCGGTCCGTAGCCGGGATCGAGGCGCTGTTGCGGCAGTCGGGGCGGCAGCCCGAGCGCTGCGTGAGCACCGACCTCGGCTTTGCCGTCGGCCCGCGCATCAATGCCGCGGGCCGGCTCGAGGACATTGCCATTGGCATCGAGTGCCTGCTGACCGACGATCCGGCGGTCGCCCTCGAGCATGCGCACGTGCTCGACCAGATAAACAACGAACGCCGCGACATCGAGGCGACCATGCGCGACCAGGCATTCGCCTACGTGGACTCGCTCGGCATACAGCGCTGGCCGGCCTGCGTTTGCCTCTACGAAACCGACTGGCACCAGGGCGTGGTCGGGCTGATCGCCGCCCGCGTACGCGAACGCTGCCACCGACCCGTCGTCGCGTTCGCCCGGGAGGGCGACGGACTGCTGAAAGGCTCGGCACGCTCGATCTCGGGTGTGCACGTGCGCGACTTGCTCGAAGCCGTGCATACCGTGCGGCCCGACCTGATCATCAAGTTCGGTGGGCACGCCATGGCGGCCGGGCTGACGATCGAGGAGGCCCGCCTCGGTGCGTTCAGACGGGAAGCCGCGGCGCAGATGGCGCGGCTGTATCCCGATGCCGATTTCAGCGGCGCGATCGTCACGGACGGGCCGCTTCCCGGCAAGGCCCTGAATCTCGACTTCGCGCGCTCGCTGCGCGATGCCGGGCCCTGGGGCTCCGGATTTCCCGAGCCGCTGTGGAGCGGTGACTTTGCGGTCGTCGAGCAACGCGTCGTCGGCGACAATCATCTCAAGCTGCGCGTGCGGCCGGCCGGGGGCGGCGCGGTAGTCGATGCCATCGCATTCAACCAGGCAGGGGCGGGTTACCGCGGGACCGTGCAGCTCGCGTACCGGCTCGACGTGAACGAGTACCGGGGTATCGAGCGGCCGCAGCTCGTCGTCGAGCAAATAGCCGCTCTCTGAGCAGGAGCGGCGTGCTAAGATCGCGCCTTTTTCAGGCCCCGCAAACCGATGGAAACGAGCCAGATCAAGCAGACCATTGCCGACCTCACCGAACGCGCCGACGCGTTGAGGGGGTATCTTTGACTACGACGGCAAGGCGGAGCGCCTGACCGAGGTCCAGCGCGAACTCGAACAACCCGATGTCTGGAACGAGCCCGAGCGTGCCCAGGCGCTCGGCCAGGAGCGCGCGCAGCTCGAGCAGATCGTGACCGGCCTGGACCAGCTCTCGACCGGGCTCGCGGATGCCGGCGAGCTGCTCGATCTCGCCATCGACGAGGATGACGATGCGACGGTTGCCGAGGTGGCCGGCGATCTCGAACGCTTCGAGAATCAGGTGGCCGGGCTCGAGTTCCGGCGCATGTTCGCGGGCGAGATGGACGCCAACAACGCCTACCTCGACATCCAGTCTGGCGCGGGCGGCACCGAGGCGCAGGACTGGGCCGAGATGATCCTGCGCATGTACCTGCGCTGGGCCGAGTCGCATGGCTTCAAGGCCGAGGTGATCGAAGCCTCGGCCGGCGAAGTCGCGGGCATCAAGAGCGCGGCGGTGCATATCGTCGGAGAGTATGCGTACGGCTGGCTGCGAACCGAGACCGGGGTGCATCGGCTGGTGCGCAAGTCGCCGTTCGATTCGGGCAATCGCCGCCATACGTCGTTTGCGTCCGTCTTCGTATCGCCCGAGATCGACGACGATATCGATGTCGAGATCGATCCCTCGGACCTGCGCATCGACGTCTACCGTGCAAGCGGCGCCGGCGGTCAGCACGTCAATCGCACCGAGTCCGCGGTCCGTATTACCCACCTGCCGACCAACATCGTCGTGCAGTGCCAGAACGACCGCTCCCAGCACAAGAACAAGGCGACGGCGATGAACCAGCTCAAGGCCAAGCTCTACGAGCTGGAGCTGCAGGAGCGGCGTGCGGCCGCCGCCGAGGTCGAGGAGGGCAAGGCGGACGTCGGCTGGGGCAGCCAGATCCGCAATTACGTCCTCGACCAGAGCCGCATCAAGGATTTGCGCACCGGCGTAGAAACCGGTAACACTCAGGCCGTACTCGATGGCGGGCTGGATGCCTTCATCGAAGCGAGTCTCAAGCAGGGACTGTAGACAAGTGACAGACGACCAGACCAGACAAAGCGAAAACAAGCTGATCGCCGAGCGCCGCGCCAAGCTCGCGGCGCTCAGGGAGCAGGGCAACGCGTTCCCGAACGATTTTCGCCGCAATGCGATTGCCGAGGAACTGCACCAGACTTTCCACGACCACGACAAGGAAGCGCTCGACAGCGAGCGGATCGAGGTGTCGGTGTCGGGCCGCATGATGGCAAAGCGGGTCATGGGCAAGGCCAGTTTCGTCAAGCTGCAGGACCGCTCCGGGCAGATCCAGGTACGGCTCGAACGCGATCGCCTGCCCGAGGGCGTCTACCAGGCATTCAAGAAATGGGATGTCGGCGACATCGTCGGCGTGCGCGGCATGCTGATGCGCACGAACACGGGCGAGCTGACGGTGCTCGCGGACGAGGCGCGCCTGCTGACCAAGTCGTTACGGCCGCTGCCCGAGAAGTGGGCGGGCCTGTCCGACCAGGAAACACGCTACCGGCAACGTTACGTCGACCTGATCATCAACGAGAAGAGCCGCGAAACGTTCCGCAAGCGCTCCGCAATCATCACCTACATGCGCGGTTTCCTGGAGGCGCTCGACTTCCTCGAGGTCGAGACACCGATGATGCAGGTGACGCCGGGCGGTGCGATCGCACGCCCGTTCACGACCCACCACAACGCGCTCGACATGCCGCTCTACCTGCGCATCGCGCCCGAGCTCAACCTGAAGCGGCTGGTTGTCGGCGGGTTCGACCGGGTCTACGAGATCAACCGCAACTTCCGCAACGAGGGCGTGTCGACCCAGCACAATCCCGAGTTCACGATGCTCGAGGCCTATCGCGCTTACGCCGACTACACGGACTGGATGGATACGACCGAGGCGATGCTGCACGGCATGGCGGATGCGATCAACGGCTCGACGCTGATCGCGTACCAGGGCGAGACCTTCGACTTCGGCAAGAAGTTCGCGCGCCTGACCGTCGCAGAGGCGATCGGGAAATACAATGCCGGGTTCGATGCGGGCAAGATTCGCGACCGCGACTACCTCGCTGCCTGGTGCACCAGGCTCGGCATCGAGGTCCGCGACAACTACGGGCCGGGCAAGCTGCAGATCGAGATTTTCGAGGCGACCGGCGAGGCGCAGTTGCGCCAGCCGACCTTCATCACCCACTACCCGGCCGAGGTGTCGCCGCTGGCGCGCAAAAACGACGACGATCCGTTCGTCACCGACCGGTTCGAGCTGTTCATTGCCGGTCGCGAGATTGCGAACGGGTTTTCGGAGCTCAACGACCCCGAGGACCAGGCGGAACGCTTCCGGCAGCAGGTCGCGGCGGCGGCAGCCGGCGATGACGAAGCCATGTCCTATGACCACGACTACATCCGCGCCCTCGAGTACGGCATGCCGCCGACCACGGGTATCGGCATCGGCGTGGACCGCCTGGTCATGCTCCTGACGGATTCCCCGTCGATCCGCGACGTGCTGCTGTTTCCGCACATGCGGCCGGAGTCGTTCGACTGAACGGATGATTTCTCAATAAAGTCAGTTGCTAACAGGCGACTTGTAGAAACCACCTGAATGCTGCGCCGGTCTCGTGATCGGCAGGGCGATGGTGGCGTCTCGGCCGCTGGCCTATACTCACCCGGTAGTCCACAAAAACAACAGCAGCTCCGGGGGGTTAGCATGCGACCGACTATTTTCCTGCTCATACTGGTTTTCCTGTCACTGGGTGCCAACACGGCACACGGTAAACCCGGCGGCGTATACCCGCGCGGACTCAACCCGCAGGCGGAACAGGAACTCAGGGACGCCGATGTCGACAAGTACGTGGGCCAGTTCGAGCCGGTCGGATCGTTTCCGGTCGGCGAGGGATGGATCAAGCACACCTTCGACCGGGGCGCTGCCTTCGACGGTCCGCTGTGCATCGCCGGCACGCCTTACTCCGTGTTCACGAAGAAAGGCAATCCCGCCAAGTTGCTGATCATGCTGCAGGGCGGCGGCGCCTGCTGGCAGGGTTTCTACAACTGCAACGTGCTGGCAGAAGACCAGGAACCGCCGCCGCCGGAGCCGCAGGAGGGCATCTGGGACCAGGCGTCGGGCCTCAACCCGATCGACGACTGGTCGGTCGTCTACCTGCCGTACTGTGACGGTTCGGTATTCAGCGGCGACAACGACGTGTTCGATCCGGCGTGGCAGGCGTTTATCGAGGGTGCGCTCGGGCTCGAGCCGGGCACGGGTCCGCTGATCAGGTTCCACCGCGGCCTGCGTAACGTGACGGCCGGCATCGATCTCGCGAAGAAGACGTTTCCGCGTGCGAGCCGGATCCTGGTGGCCGGGTCGAGCGCCGGCGGCGTGGGCGCGACGGCCTTCGCGCCGTTCCTCGCGCGCATGGCGTACGGCAACAACAAGAAAGTCATGGTCTTCAACGACGCGGGACCGGTGGCGATCAACCTCGCCGATACCGGGGCAATCGCGGCGCGCGCCGCCGACTGGCGGTTCGGCCAGTTCTACCCGGCGAGCTGCCTCGAGTGCGATGACCAGGGGCAGGGGACGGGGCTCATCAAGTGGCGCCTCGCCAACGACAACACGATACGCGAGGCCTTCTACTCGACCGACTTCGACACGACGAACCGGTTCTTCATGAACCTGCTGCCCACGGTGCCGCCGGGCGACCCTAATTTTGGGCTGCAGTTCCTGCTGACCGGCCTGGCCTACCGGGAACTGGTCATCCGGGAGCACGGCGAGATTCACGACCTGTTCCCGGAGCGCTACAAGCGCTTCATCCAGGCCGGCCGCACCACGCACACGGCGCTGCAGAACGGCGTGTTCTACGATTCGGCAGACGGTGTGCCCCTGTACGAATGGCTCGCGGACTTCCTGGTGCCGCGTCCCTCCTGGCAGGATATCGTCGAGGAGTTGCCGCTGCCGTAACGCGAACCCGCAAGGGTTAGCCGGGCAGCGGGACGCCGGGCACGTCGAGGCGCGTCAACGTGGCGCCGTTGGCGGTCAGGGCGGCGTCCGCCTTGTCCACGGGCACGACCGCGAGCAGCTGGTTTCCGGCCGTGTTGAGCACCTCGCCGATATCGCGACCGTCGAGCTGAACCTTGTCGCCGGGCGCGACTTCGGCCGCGCACTCGAATCTCAGCGTGCGGCGCTTGGTGGCACCCTTGTAGTGCGTGCGGGCGACGACCTCCTGGCCCGTGTAGCAGCCCTTGTCCAGGCTGATTGCACCGAGCAGGTCGAGATTCAGCATGTGGGGCGTGAACTGCTCCGCCTGTAGCCGCCCGATGAACGGGTAACCGTGCTCGACGAGAAAGGCCGGATCGACCGTGTTGCCCTCGGTGGCCACCTCGAATTCGACCTTGGCGCGAAAGCGGAAGCGAGCCAGGCGCTCGACGATGTCGTCGGCGGTCTCGGCCGGGGCCGACAGGCCATACCCGCCGTCGATCGTCCACACCGTGCCGAACCAGATGACCCGGCCTTTCGGGTTGCACCAGGCGGCCAGGAGCTCGCCCTCGGTCGCGAGGTGCCGCAGGTCGTTGGTCAGCTGCCCCTGCAGGAATTCGAAGGCATCGGGGCCGGTCACGTTGATGGTTGAAAGTGCAAGCATTTGTTTCTCGTCGTTGCGTGATAATGCAGCCGCCGCGAGGCTCTGGCATACTCCTCGCCATGAACGAACCGAAGCCCGACGACCAGGTCGAAGACATCCCCGCCGAGCCGCTCTCGTCAACGAATGATACCGTATCCGACGCCGCGGACCGTCCGCGGGAGATCGGCGGTCGTGGTGGCCTGGACCCGACGCGCTACGGCGACTGGGAAAAGGCCGGACGCTGCATCGACTTTTGAGTAAGAACAACAGCAAATGAATCCTAACGACAGGCCTCTGTCGCCGCATATTTCGATCTACCGCTGGCCAGTCACGATGGTGTCGTCGATCCTGCATCGTGCGACGGGCATCGCCCTGGCGGCCGGTTTCATCCTGTTCGTCGTCTGGCTGGCGGATATCGCGAGCGGGCCCGAGGCCTACGCCGTATTGGCGGGCGCCATGGGGTCGACGCTCGGCAAGCTGCTGCTCATCGGCTGGAGCTGGGCATTCTTTTATCACCTCGCCAACGGCATCCGCCACCTGGTCTGGGATACCGGGCGCGGTTTCGAGAAGGAACAGGCCACGGCTTCGGCCTGGTTCGTCATCGCGGCGTCGGTGCTCCTCACCATCGTGTTCTGGGCGGTGTTGCCATGAGCCTGCGTTCGCCGCTCGGGCGCGTGCTCGGTCTGGGCACGGCGAAGGATGGTACCTCGCACTGGTGGAGTCAGCGCCTCTCCGCGGTCGCCCTGGTCCTGCTGGGATCGTGGTTTCTGGTTTCACTGGCGACGATGCCGGGCTTCGGCCATGCGGCCGCGGTCGAGTTTGTAGCCAATCCCTGGCATGCGGTCCTGCTGATGTTGCTGAGCGTAACCATGGCCTATCACTCGTGGCTCGGCGTGCAGGTCGTGATCGAGGATTACGTGCACGCGCACGGCCTGAAACTCGCCAGCCTGGTGCTGTCGCGCTTTGCGCATATCTTCCTGGCAGTGGTCGCACTGTTCGCGATATTGAAAATCGGAATCGGCGCATGAGCGAGTACGAGTTTATTGATCACAGTTACGACGTGGTTGTCATCGGTGCGGGCGGCGCCGGGTTACGCGCTACCTTCGGGCTGGCGCAGGCAGGCTTCGACACCGCGTGCATCACCAAGGTCTTCCCGACGCGCAGCCACACCGTGGCGGCGCAGGGCGGCATCTCCGCAGCCCTCGGCAATATGGGCGAAGACGACTGGCGCTGGCATATGTACGACACCGTCAAAGGGTCGGACTGGCTCGGCGACCAGGACGCCATCGAGTACATGTGCAAGGAGGCGCCTGACGCCGTAATCGAGCTGGAACACTACGGTGTACCGTTTTCCCGCACCGAGGACGGCAAGATCTACCAGCGGCCGTTCGGCGGCATGACGACGCACTTCGGCGAGGGCACCGCGCAGCGGACCTGTGCCGCGGCAGACCGTACCGGGCACGCCATGCTGCACACGCTCTACCAGCAGTCGCTCAAGCACGATGCCGAGTTCTACATCGAATACTTTGCCGTCGACCTGATCATGGACGACGGGGCCTGCCGCGGCGTCGTGGCGATCGATCTCGCGACCGGCCGGCTGCACCGCTTCCGCGCCCACCAGGTCATCCTGGCAACCGGCGGCTACGGTCGCTCCTATTTCTCCTGTACGTCGGCCCATACCTGCACGGGCGACGGCAACGCCATGGTGCTGCGGGCCGGCTTGCCGGTGCAGGACATGGAGTTCGTGCAGTTTCATCCGACCGGGATCTACGGCGCCGGGTGCCTGATCACCGAGGGCGTGCGCGGCGAGGGCGGTTACCTGACCAACGCCGAGGGCGAGCGCTTCATGGAACGCTACGCGCCGAATGCCAAGGACCTGGCGTCACGGGACGTCGTGTCGCGCTCGATGACGATCGAGATTCGCGAAGGGCGCGGCGTCGGGCCGGAGAAAGACCATATTCACCTGCACCTCGAGCATCTCGGCAAAGAGGTCATCGAGGAGCGCTTGCCCGGCATCGCCGAATCGGCGCGGATCTTCGCGGGCGTGGACGTGACCCGGGAGCCGATACCGGTGCTGCCGACGGTGCACTACAACATGGGCGGCATCCCGGCAAACTACAACGGCCAGGTGCTTACCAAGGCCGGCGACGATGCCGAGAAGGTCGTCGAGGGCCTGATGGCGGTCGGCGAGGCGGCCTGCGTATCGGTCCACGGCGCCAATCGCCTCGGCTCCAATTCCCTGCTCGATCTCGTCGTCTTCGGCCGCGCGGCGGCGCATTTCTGTGCCGAGACAATGAAGCCGGGTGCCCGGCATCGGTCGCTACCCGGGGATGCAGGGCAGAACAGCGTGTCCCGGATCGACTCGCTGCGCCACGCCGATGGCTCGCGCTCGACGGCCGAGATTCGCCTCGAGATGCAAAAGATCATGCAAAACCACGCGGCCGTGTTCCGGACGGGGGAGGTGCTCGACGAGGGCGTGCAGCAGTTGCGCCGGACCTTCGCCTCGTTTGCAGACGTCAAGGTCAGTGATCGCTCGCTGGTCTGGAATACCGACCTGGTCGAGACGCTGGAGCTCGAGAACCTGCTGCTCAATGCCGCCGCCACGATCGAGTCGGCCGCCAACCGGCTCGAAAGCCGCGGCGCGCATGCCCGCGAGGATTACCCCGACCGGGACGACGAGAACTGGATGAAGCACACGCTGACCTGGGTCCGCGGACCCGGTGACGTGTCGATCGACTACCGGCCCGTGCACATGGAAACGCTGACCGATGAAGTCGAGTACGTGGCGCCGAAGGCGCGCGTCTACTAGGGAGCAGGTACATGGCTGAATTCAGACTCCCGAAGAACTCGCGCATCCGCAAGGGCCGGCATTTCGCTGCGGCCAACGGGTCCGGTAATACCAGGACCTTCGCCGTGTATCGCTACGACCCGTCCACGGGTGAGAACCCGCGCATCGATACGTACGAGATCGACATGGACAGCTGCGGGCCGATGGTTCTCGATGCGCTGATCAAGATCAAGAACGAAGTCGATCCGACCCTGACGTTCCGCCGTTCGTGCCGCGAAGGTATCTGCGGTTCCTGTGCGATGAACATCGACGGCGGCAACACGCTCGCCTGCACGCGTGCGAACGACGACGTCAAGGGCGACGTCAAGGTCTACCCGCTGCCGCACATGCCGGTCGTCAAGGATCTCGTGACCGACCTGACCAATTTCTACGCGCAGTACGCGTCGATCAAGCCGTGGCTGCAGGCCCGCACCCCGCCGCCACCCGATTCGGAGCGGCTGCAGTCGAAAGAGGACCAGGAGCTGATCAACGAGCCGTCGGCCTGCATCCTGTGTGCGTGCTGCTCGACGAGTTGTCCGAGCTACTGGTGGAACTCGGATCGCTACCTGGGCCCGGCAGCCCTGCTCGCCGCTTACCGCTGGCTGGTCGACACGCGCGACGAGGCGACCGGCGAGCGTCTCGACGAACTCGAAGACCCGTTCCGCCTGTATCGTTGCCACACGATCATGAACTGCACGCAGACCTGCCCGAAGGGGCTGAACCCGGCGCAGGCGATCGCCGAGACCAAGAAGATGCTGGCGGCACGCAAGTATTGAGCGAGTTCTCCCGCCTCAAGTGGCAATGCCGGCGCGGCATGCGCGAGCTCGACGAGCTCCTGCTCGGTTACCTGGACGACTGCTACACCGCTGCGGACGAAGCGGAAAAGGCCGCATTTCGCGAGGTTTTGACGCTTGCCGATCCCGAGCTGAACGCGTATCTGTTGCAGCGACAAGTCCCGTCGTCGAAACCGGTCGCGCGTGTCATCGAACGCATACTACGCCGAGTTGCAGCCTGATCCCGTCCTGCGCCGCCTGGTGTGGTGGTCCGGCGCCTGTCTCGGCGGCGCCGGTGTCTTCGCTTGCGCTTACCTGCCCCTGCCGGCGGCGGCGCGCGTCGCGGCCGCCCTGGCCTGGGGCGCGGGCTCGCTGCGCGAACTCACGCACCTGCGGCGCGCCTGGGCGGGCTGCCTTGCACTGCGGGTCAGGGCCGACGGCGCCGCCGCCGTGCGCGGGATCGATGGCGCCTGGCAGCCGGCGGCACTGCTGGACGGCGGGATCCTGCTGCGGCGCGCGGGCTGGCTGCGGCTGCGGGCAGGGCCGGGGCGGGTCTGGGCGGAGCCGGTCCGGGGCGCGTGTCGAAACAGCCACGACTGGCGCCGGTTGCAGGTCATCTGGCGGCACGTTGGAGCTGCGGATCGAAGCTGCTAACATACTCATTGATCAGGAAAAATCCACGGTTAGGGCCGGCCGGGGGAGAGGCGGAACGATTGCCGTGAAGCGGCGTCACAGAACCAAGATGAATAAGTCGCGATTGAGAGAACTAATCCCCCTGGTGCCGGTCTATCCCGGTGTCGGCAGGCTATTGCGACCGTTGGGCGAGCAGCCCTGAATGTCCGAGAAGGCGGCCGACAAGAAACTGGTCAAGCGGGTCCAGAAGGGTGACAAGGGAGCCTTCGACCTGCTGGTGCTCAAGTACCAGCACAAGATCGTCAACCTCGTGATGCGCTACGTGCGCGACCCGGAGCTGGCGCTGGACATAACGCAGGAGGCCTTTATCAAGGCGTACCGGGCACTGCCCCGGTTTCGCGGCGACAGTGCCTTCTATACGTGGATGTACCGCATCGCGGTGAACACGGCGAAAAATCACCTGGCGGCCCAGCGGCGCAGGCCGCTGGACGTAGAGCTCGATTTGCAGGACCCGGAACAATACGACCTGCACGCGAGGCTCAGGGAAACGGATACGCCGGAGGGTGTGACCCTCGGCAGGGAACTGAAGGAAACCGTAGAACGTGCCATCGC
Organism: Woeseiaceae bacterium; assembly: GCA_041553075.1. Classification (GTDB taxonomy): domain Bacteria; phylum Pseudomonadota; class Gammaproteobacteria; order Steroidobacterales; family Woeseiaceae; genus UBA1847. The sequence continues at coordinate 43,404 of JBFEJR010000002.1, forward strand.
GGGATTGCCGGAGGACTTGCGCACCGCGATTATCCTCCGGGAACTCGAAGGCATGAGTTACGAGGAAATTGCACAGACCATGGAGTGCCCGGTCGGCACGGTCAGGTCGAGAATTTTCAGGGCGCGGGATGCGATCGCCAAGAAGGTCGGTCCGCTGACCCGATAAACAGGGGCGGGATAGCCCGGCGGGTGGAGTATGAATGAAGCAATAAGAACGCAGATATCCGCGTTTGTGGATGGAGAGCTGCCGGACAGCGAGGCAGACCTGCTGCTGCGTCGCATGAGCCAGGATGCCGAGTTGCGCCGCGCAGCCGCGGAGTTCCTGGAACTCGGGCGCGCGATCCGTGGCGAAACCAGCGTTCCCGGAATCGAGGTATTGCGGGCGCGGATCGCGGCCGCACTGGATCACAAGGCGCACGCGGCGGAAGCGGTCGCGCCCGACGCGCCGTCGGGCAAGGCGCTGCGCCCGCTTCTCGGTATTGCCGTCGCGGCCTCGGTCGCGCTGGTCGCTTTGTTCGGCCTGCAGCTGACGCCGGGCGTCGGCACCGGCGGGCCGGTCGAGGAAAACGTGGCGGACGTCGCTCCGGACCCGGGCTACACGGTGCCGCGGCAGGTCGACGAGCAGTTGCGGCAGTACTACCTGAGCCACGGTGCCTCCTCGTCCGAACTGGGTGCCAACGGCATGAACGCGCGACTCGTCACATTGCGTCTCAGCGAGGAGACGCTCGTTGAGGAAGAGGACGAAGAAGAGCCGGTGACCGACGAACAGGCCACCGACGAAACGCCAGCTCAGCCCTGATGCGTCGTCCCGCCGCAACCGCCCTGGTCGCGCTCCTGTCGCTGGCCGCACAGTTTGCCTGCAGCGCGACGGCAGCCTCCGAGCGCGTCGAGCCGAACGAGTGGCTGAGTCGCATGAGCGTGGCCGTGCAGCAGACCAGTTACGAGGGCACGGTGATCCGCATGCGCGACGGCAAGGCCGAGGCGCTCAAGGTGGTGCACACCGTTGCCGACGGCGTCATCCGCGAGAAGGTCGTTGCCCAGGAGGGCGACGGTCTCGAGATCATTCGCAACGGCAACGAAGTGCACTGCATCCTGCCGGATCGCAAGTCGGTGCTGGTCGAGGAGTGGAGCGATCAGTCCACCCTGTTTTCGACGCTGCCCTCCAGCGAAGTCCGCTTTGGCAGCGAATACGACGTCGCGATCGTGCGCGAGGAGCGCGTGGCCGGACGCCGCGCCATCCTGGTGGCCATCCGGCCTCACGACGAGTACCGTTACGGTCACCGCATCTGGCTGGATCTCGAAACCGCGTTTCCGCTGCAGACGCAGCTCATCGGCACCGACGGCTCGCCGATCGAGCAGGTGAAGTTCGCCGATATCAGCCTCAACAAGACGATCGATCCCGCGATGCTGGCGCCTTCCGTCGATATCGCGTCGTTCCGCTGGATTGACCAGCCGACCCGTCATGTGAGCCACAAGATCGACAGCGACTGGCAGGCGCAGCAGTTGCCGCGCGGTTTTCGGCCGGTTGCCACGCACGGCGAGAAGCTGCCGGGCAGCGACGAAATCACCACGCATATCGTCTACAGCGACGGCCTGGCAAACGTGTCGGTGTTCATTGCGAGCGCCGATGACGCGGGCAGTGCGGGCGCCTCGTCGGTGGGCGGTTCGAACTCCTACAGCGCCGTGATCGATGGCCACCGGGTCACGGCCGTCGGCGAGGTGCCGGCCATGACGGTCGAGCAGATCGCCACGACCATGATGTTGCGGTAATCGCCGAACTGCGGCCATGGACAGTCCCCACGGTCGAATTCTCGCAATCGACAATACAGTCGTTCCGCCGACCGCGATCGTCGAGGTGCTGACACCGGTCGCCTGTCCCCGCTGTGAAGCCGGCAGGGGCTGCGGCGCGGCCGTTCTCGGCGGTGGCGACAGGCGGCGCGAAGTGGCAGCCGTGCTGGCCCACCGGGTCGAGGTGAGCGAGGGCGATCGCGTCGTGATCGAACTGGCTCCCCGGAACGTGTTACGCGCCGCGGCGATCGTCTACGGACTCCCGCTTTGCGGGGCGGTGGCCGGCGCGGCCCTTGCCTATATCGCCGGCACGGGCGATGCCGGGGCTGCGCTCATGGCGCTGGCGGGTGCGGCGGCCGGCATCGTGCTCGGCCGACGGCAATTGCGCCGGGCGGAGTGCCTGCGGCAATTCACGCCCCACGTCACCGCGAGGCTGGGAGACGCATGACGGACGTGCTCTACGTGTACAGCCGCGAGGGGTGCCACCTGTGTGAGCGGCTGCTCGAGGAGTTGCTGCCGATGATACGGGGCCGCGTGGCCCTCGAGGTGCGTGACATCGATAAGGATCCGCAGTGGCGCCAACGGTATTGGCGCGACATCCCGGTCGTCGAGTTCGGCGGCCAGGTTATCTGCCGGCATTTCCTCGATCGCGAGGCGATTACAGGTATACTTCGCCGCTGATTTTTCCGCCTTCCGGGTCGTCGCGTACCCGCGGTCATTCCCCTACATGAAGCACATCCGCAACTTCTCGATCATCGCGCATATCGACCACGGCAAGTCGACGCTGGCCGATCGCTTTATCCAGATCTGTGGCGGGCTGGCCGAGCGGGAAATGGCCGAGCAGGTGCTGGACTCGATGGACCTCGAACGCGAACGCGGTATCACGATCAAGGCCCAGAGCGTCTCCCTGAGCTACACGGCGACGGACGGCGAAATCTACCAGCTGAATTTCATCGATACGCCGGGCCACGTCGATTTTTCGTACGAAGTATCGCGGTCGCTGGCCGCCTGCGAGGGCGCGCTGCTGGTCGTCGATGCCGCCCAGGGCGTCGAGGCGCAAAGCGTCGCCAACTGCATCACGGCGATCGACCAGGGCCTCGAGGTCCTGCCGGTCCTGAACAAGATCGACCTGCCGGCCGCGGAACCCGACAAGGTCGTTGCAGAGATCGAGGACATTATCGGCATCGATGCGCAGGACGCGATCAGGGTCAGTGCCAAGACCGGGGTAGGCGTCATCGACCTGCTCGAGCAGCTCGTCGAGCTGATCCCGCCGCCGGCCGGGAACCCCGAGGGGCCGCTGCAGGCCCTGATCATCGACTCGTGGTTCGACAACTACGTGGGCGTCGTTTCCCTCGTGCGCGTCGTCAACGGCTCGCTGACAAAGCGCGAGAAAATCACGGTAATGTCGACCGGCACGTCGCACACCGCGGACCGCGTCGGCGTGTTCTCGCCGAAAATGACGGATCGCGATGCGTTGCGTACGGGCGAGGTTGGTTTCGTCATCGCAGGCATCAAGGACATCTATGGCGCACCGGTAGGCGATACGCTGACCTCGACGCGCCAGCCATGCGACGCCCCGTTACCGGGCTTCAAGCAGGTTCAGCCGCGCGTCTTTGCGGGCCTGTTCCCGATTAACTCGGATGACTACGAAAGTTTTCGCGAGGCTTTGCAGAAGCTGCGTCTCAACGATGCGGCATTGCACTTCGAGCCCGAAACCTCGGCGGCGCTCGGCTTCGGCTTCCGCTGCGGTTTCCTCGGCATGCTGCACATGGAGATCGTGCAGGAACGGCTGGAGCGCGAATACGACCTGGAACTGATCACGACCGCACCGACCGTCGTGTTCGAGGTGACCGATACCGGCGGCGCCACCCTGTACGTCGACAATCCGTCGAAGCTGCCGCCGGCGAACGAAATCGAGGAGCTGCGCGAACCGATCATCGCCGCCAACATCCTCGTGCCCGAGAGCTTCGTCGGCGCGGTCATCAAGCTGTGCGTCGAGAAGCGCGGCGCTCAGAAGAACATGCGCTATCTCGGTGGCCAGGTGTCGCTCGAGTACGAGTTGCCGATGGCGGAGGTGGTGCTCGACTTCTTCGACAGGCTCAAGTCGGTGAGCCGCGGCTACGCCTCGTTCGACTACCAGTTCCTGCGTTTCGAGCCCGCGAAGCTCGTACGGCTCGATGTGCTGATCAACGGCGACCGAGTCGATGCGCTATCGGCGATCGTGCATGCGGAGAATGTGAGAAGTCGGGGCCGCGAACTGGTCGAAAAAATGCGAGAATTGATCCCGCGGCAAATGTTCGATGTCGCGATCCAGGCTGCCGTCGGCAGCCAGGTCATTGCGCGCAGCAACGTCAAGGCGCTGCGCAAGAACGTGACGGCGAAATGCTATGGCGGTGACGTGTCGCGCAAGCGCAAGCTGCTCGAAAAGCAAAAAGCCGGCAAGAAACGAATGAAGCAGGTGGGTTCGGTCGAGATTCCGCAGGAAGCGTTCCTGGCCGTGCTGCGCGTTGACAAGTGAGAGAGTAAATTGATTGTGAACCTGGCATTGATCCTTACCGTGCTGACGCTGGTCTCCGGCGTCGTCGTCGCGCTCGACAAGCTGGTCTGGAAGACGCGCGAAGAAGACGGCCGCACCCGGCCCGGCGCCAAGCACATACTGGTCGAGTATTCGCGGTCGTTTTTCCCGGTGCTGCTGTTCGTGCTGGTGGTGCGGTCGTTCGTATTCGAACCGTTTCGCATTCCCTCGGGCTCGATGATGCCGACCTTGCTCGAGGGCGATTTCATCTTCGTGAAGAAGTACTCGTACGGTCTGCGGCTGCCTGTCACCGAGACCAAGATAATCGAGACCGGCGAGCCCGAACGCGGTGACGTCATCGTCTTTCGCCTGCCGTCGGATCCGAGCGTCAACTACATCAAGCGCGTCATCGGATTGCCCGGCGATACCGTCGTCTACGAGCGGCATCAACTCACGATCAACGGGGAACCGGTCGAGTTGCGGCCCGGGGACAACGACAGCTGGGACGGGTCTCTCTACCAAGAGAATCTCGACGGCCGCGTTCACGACATCCTCGTGATGACGCCCGAGTACTCGACACGCGACAGCACGTACCGCGTGCCCAAGGGCCACTACTTTGTCATGGGCGATAATCGCGACCGCAGCAAGGACAGCCGCTTCATCGGGGCGATTCCCGAGCAATACCTGGTCGGCGAGGCGGTCCGCATCTGGATGCACTTCGTACCGTGGAACATGCCGGAGTGGGAGCGCATCGGCATGAAGATACAATAATGTGGTGCCAGTCACTGATTTGGCGGCTAGAATTACGTTACGTTAAGCAATGTGACGCCGGGTGAAGCGTATCTGAGCCCACGGAGTAGTACATATGTCATTGAAGTTTAAGGAAATACAGCGGGTGAAACACCGCCAGGCCGGGATGACGACGCTGGGCCTCGCGATCCTCGTTGCCTTCGTTGGCGTATTCGCGTTCGCCGGCATACGCCTGACGCCGGTCTACCTCAACTACATGAAGGTCGCGGGGGTCGTCGAGGGTGTCAAGGAAGAGTTCGACGGCACCGGGGCCACGCGTTCGGCCATCCGCAGTTCGATCGTGCGGCGCTTCGACATCGAAAGCGTCAGCGTCATTACGGCCCGGGACATCAAGGTAGTCAAGGTCGACGGCGGTCACGAAGTGGCCGCGATCTATTCTCACAAGGCCCCGTTCGTTGCCAACGTGTCATTCGTGGTGGACTTCGACAAACGCGTACTGGTCCGCCGTTAGACCTGGATGGGCCCACGTGCGGCCCCGGCACTGAAGAGCGAAATCGTGGACAAGGCCGAGAGCTGGCTCGATCGGACACTGCATTATCGATTCGAGGATACCAGCCTGTTTATCCAGGCAATTACCCACAGAAGCGCGAACGGCCGCAACAACGAGCGCCTCGAATTCCTGGGTGATGCCATTCTTGATTTCGTGATTTCCGAGGCGCTGTTCAGGCTGCGGCCCGCGGCCAGCGAGGGCGACCTGAGCCGCTTGCGCTCCTCGCTGGTCAAGGACCGGTCGCTCGCGAAGATCGCGGGCGCGATCGGCCTCGGGGAGCACCTGGTACTCGGCAGCGGTGAACGCAAGACCGGGGGCCACCGGCGCGAATCGATCCTGGCCGATGCACTCGAGGCGATCTTCGGGGCGATCTACCTGGATGCCGGTTTCGATGCGGCCAGGGGCGTGATCGAGCGGCTCTTCGCGGCGCGCCTCGAGGATCTCCCCGACGCCCGCGACCTCCGCGATCCGAAAACGCGTCTGCAGGAATGGCTGCAGGCACGCCAGCTCGCGTTGCCGCAGTACCTGTTGCTCGAGATAACGGGCGAGGACCACAGGCAGAGTTTTGCCGTTTCCTGCACGGTAACCGAGCTCTCGCAGACGACGGAGGGCAGGGCCTCGTCGCGGCGCCGGGCCGAGCAGAAGGCGGCGCAGCTGATGCTCGAGATACTCGAAGGAGAACGCTCGTGAGCGGTCATCGCTGCGGGCTCGTCGCCGTGATCGGCAGGCCGAATGTCGGCAAGTCGACGCTGATCAACGCGCTCATGGGCCGCAAGATCAGCATCGTCACGGCCAAGCCGCAAACCACGCGCCACCGGATTCTGGCCGTCCATTCCGCGGCCGACGTGCAGATCATCTTCGTGGATACCCCGGGCATACACCGCAAGGCCGGCAAGGCGATGAACCGCCTGATGAACCGCACCGCGGTCAATGCGCTGGCCGATGCCGATGCGATCCTGTTCGTCAGCGATGCGACGCACTGGACGTCGGAGGACGACGACGTGTTGCAGCGGTTACAGGGGTCGCGCACGCCGGTCGTTGCCGTGCTCAACAAGATCGATCGCGTGCACCCGAAAGAAAAATTGCTCGAGATGATCGCGTCGCTGGCAGAGCGCTACGACTTCGCCGAGATCGTGCCGGTCTCGGCGCTGCGACACGACAACCTCGATCACTTGCTCGACGTGCTGCCGCCGTTCCTGCCGGAATCGCCGCCGCTGTTTCCCGCGGACATGCATACCGACCGCAGTCGCGAGTTCCAGGCGGCCGAGGTCATCCGCGAGAAGCTCACGCTGATGCTGCACCAGGAGCTGCCCTACGGGCTCACGGTACAGGTCGAGCGATTCGCCGAGACTGACGACGGTATCGAAATCAACGCCGTTATCTGGGTGGAGCGAGACAGCCAGAAAGGCATCGTCGTCGGCAAGGGTGGCGCGGTCCTCAAGCGCGTCGGCACCGCGGCGCGCGTCGAACTCAAGGAACAGTTCGGCCGGCGCGTGCATCTCGAACTGTGGGTCAAGGTCAAGAGCAACTGGGCAGACAACGAGGCCGACCTCGCGAGCCTTGGCTACGAGAGCCCCTGACCGCCCGCGATGAGCAAGCGCGTCCAGCAACAGCCCGGGTTCGTCCTGCATCATCGCCCGTTCCGCGACACCAGCCAGATTCTCGATATCCTGACACGCGATCACGGCAGGATTGCCGTGGTGGCACGTGGCAGCCGGGGACCGCGCTCGCGGCTGGCCGGGGTGCTGCGGCCGTTCCTGCCGTTGCGCGTTTCGTGGGTAGCGAAGACGGATCTCGGCACGCTCACCGGTGCCGAAGCCGGCGGTCCACCGCTCCACCTCGATGGCGACGCGCTCCTGTCGGCCTACTACGTGAATGAGCTGATGCTGTTCTTCCTGCATCGCGACGATCCGCAGCCCGAGGTCTTCGCGCTGTACGCGGAGGTGATCCGCAGCCTCGGCGCCCGCATCGATGTCGCCGCCGCGCTGCGCGACTTCGAGCTCGAGTTCCTCGGCCTGCTCGGTTATGCAATCAGCCTGGATCACGAGGCGGGCACGCGCCGGGAGATCGAGGCCGACCGGTTCTATGACTACCGGGTGGAGCAGGGGCCGGTCGCGGTGGAACGGCGCGAGGGCCCGCTCGTGTTCGCCGGTGCGCAGCTGCAGGCGATCGGGGCACGACAATTCGGCGACGCCGAGGTCCTGCGGGCGGCAAGTCGCCTGTTGCGCGCGGTCATCAGCCATCATCTCGGCGGCAAGGAGCTGCAAAGCCGCAAGGTGCTGCGCGATGTCCTTCGCGGTAGAATTGCGCCTCGCGAGCAGCAGAAGAACCCGCATGAGCCCTGATAAACCCATTTACCTGGGCGTCAACATCGACCACGTAGCGACTCTGCGGCAGGCCCGCGGCACGACCTATCCGCGTCCCGCCGAGGCGGCCTACATCGCGGAACGCGCCGGGGCCGACAGCATCACGGTCCATCTCAGGGAAGACCGGCGCCACATCCAGGACCACGACCTGGACGAGATCAGGGAGATCATGCGGACGCACATGAACCTCGAGATGGCCGTGACCGCGGAGATGATCGCCGTCGCCCGGCGCGTTGCGCCGCGCGACGTGTGCCTCGTGCCGGAGAAACGCGAGGAGCTCACGACCGAGGGCGGCCTCGACGTCGCCGGTCAACCCGACAAGATCCGGGCCGCGTGCGCGGAGCTTGGCGGTGCGGGCATTCGCGTATCCCTGTTCATCGACCCGGACCACGCGCAGCTGGACGCGGCCGCCGCGGCCGGGGCGCCCGTCGTCGAGCTGCACACCGGCCAGTATGCCGACGCCGCAGGCGCCGGGCAGGCCGCCGAGCTCGAGCGGATTGCCGCGGCGGCGCGTTACGGCCAGGAACTCGGCCTGGTGATCAACGCCGGGCATGGATTGCACTACCAGAACGTCAAGCCGATCGCGCGCATTCCGGAAATCGTCGAGCTGAATATCGGTCACGCGATTATTTCCCGCGCCGTGTTCGACGGGCTCGGGGCCGCTGTCATCGAGATGCGCCGGCTGATGCGGGACGCGCGCGCGGGCGTCGGCCAATGATCTTCGGTATCGGCACGGACATCGTCGAGCTGAGCCGCGTGCAGGGCATTTACGATCGCTTCGGGGACAACTTCGCGCGCCGCATCCTGATGGACGAGGAGCTCGAGCTGTACCGGCAGGCAAGCGATCCGGTGCGCTTCCTGGCGATGCGTTTCGCGGGCAAGGAAGCCACCGTGAAGGCGATGGGCACGGGCTTTGCGCACGGCGTCTGGCTGCGCGACGTGGGCGTTTTGAACAACGACTGGGGGCGCCCGGTCATCGTATGGTCGGAGCGCGGCAGCCGGGTCTGCGCGCGGCTCGGCATCGGCAGCGGGCACCTGAGCCTGACCGACGACGCCGGGCTGGTGCTGGCTTTCGCCGTCGTCGAACGGGCGGAGCACTGAGAGAGAAGCGCATATGCATTGTTTTACTTTCGATATCGAAACCATTCCCGACGTCGAGGCCGGCAGGCAGCTGCTGGATCTCGACGGGCTGTCCGACGAGGACGTCGTGAAGGCCATGACCTTCAAGCGCCAGCAGGCGGTGGGACACGATTTCCTGCCGCTGCATCAGCACCGGGTGGTCGCGATCTCGGCGACGTTCCGCACGGCCGATTCGTTGCGCGTCTGGAGCCTGGGCGACGAGACCTCGGGCGAGGCGGAGCTCGTGCAGCGCTTCTTCGATGGGATCGAAAAATACTCGCCGGATCTCGTTTCCTGGAACGGTGGCGGCTTCGACCTGCCCGTACTCCACTACCGCGCGCTGAAACACGGAATCCGTGCCCCGCGGTACTGGGAGACCGGTGACAACGACCGCGACTTCCGGTGGAACAACTACCTGAGCCGCTACCACTGGCGCCACATCGACCTCATGGACGTGCTCGCGAACTTCAACAACCGGGCGTTTGCGAAGCTCGACGAAATCGCGGTCATGCTCGGCTTTCCGGGCAAGCTGGGAATGAGCGGCGACAAGGTCTGGGATACTTTCGTCGAGGGCGGAATCGACAGGATTCGCGACTACTGCGAAACCGACGTCCTCAATACCTGGCTCGTGTTCCTGCGCTTCGAGTACCTGCGCGGCAATCTCGACGACGCCGACCTGCAGCGGGAGTTCGCTCTGGTGCGCAAGACCCTGGCCGGCATGAGCCGTCCGCATCTCGACGAATTCCTGGCAGCGTGGCCGGAATAGGGCGGTGGCGAGAAAGAAACGCCGCGGGCCCGAAACGGCCCGCATAAGCGCTGCCACCCACGACGGTCGGGGTATCGCCGACACCGAGGGCAAGAAGGTGTTCGTCGCCGGGGCCCTCGAGGGCGAATCCGTGACGTACCAGCGACGCAAGTTCCGGCGTAATTTCGACGAGGCGGAACTGCTCGAGATCCATGAGCCGTCGCCCGAGCGGATCGAGCCACGCTGCGCTGCATACGGCCGCTGTGGCGGCTGCTCCCTGCAGCATGTCAGCAGCGAGCAGCAGCTCGCCATCAAGGAGCAGGCGTTGCGGGACAACCTCGAACGCATCGGGCGCGTCGCGCCGCACGCCTGGCTCGAGCCGATGACGGGCCCCGCCTGGAACTACCGCCGCAGGGCGCGGCTGGCCGTCAAGGATGTGCGCGGCAAGGGGCGCGCCCTGGTCGGGTTTCGCGAGCGGCATGCCCCGTTCATTGCGGACATGCTGCGCTGCGAAGTCCTCGCCGAGCCGGTCGACGGGATGCTCGGGGAACTCAGTGAACTCGTCGGCGCGCTGTCGGTCCGGGCGCGCCTGCCGCAGATCGAGGTCGCGGTAGCCGAGAACGGGGTTGCGCTGGTGTTTCGCGTGCTCGACCCGGTCAGCGACGACGACGTGGTGCACCTGCGGCGCTTTGGCGAGCGACACGGCTTGCGCATCTACCTGCAGCCCGGGGGACTCGACTCGGTGCGGACGCTGGTCCCGGAGAAAGACGCAGAACCCCTTTGCTACACGTTGCCCGAGTTCGACGTCCGCATCGACTTCGAGCCCGTCGACTTCGTCCAGGTGAACCCCGTCATCAACCAGCGCATGGTGCACTTCGCAGTCGAGCGGCTCGAGGTCGACACCAGCCACCGCGTGCTGGACCTGTACTGCGGTATCGGCAACTTTTCGCTGCCGCTGGCGCGCCGGGCGGGCACCGTGCTCGGAGTCGAAGGCGAGGCCGGCCTCACGCGCCGGGCGGCCGACAATGCCCGGCGCAACGGCCTCGACAACGCCAGTTTCCGGACCGCCGACCTCGGCCGGATCGATGGCACCGAGGACTGGGTACGAGACGGCTGCGACCGGATGCTGCTGGATCCGGCGCGCAGCGGGGCGGCCGAGGTCGTGCAGCGCATGGACCGCTTCGCGCCGGGCCGCATCGTCTACGTGTCCTGCCATCCGGGTACGCTCGCGCGCGACCTGGGCACGCTCGTGCACGAGCAGGGGTACCGGCTGGAGGCCGCGGGTATCATCGATATGTTCCCGCACACGGCCCATGTAGAATCCATAGCTGTCCTGACGCGACAGTGAGTGTGCGCAACGAGGAGCAACGGATGTCACTGGGACCCGTGATGCTCGACATTGAAGGGCTGACGCTGAGCCCGGCCGACCGCGAGTTGCTGCGGGAGCCCGCCGTGGGCGGGGTCATCCTGTTCGCGCGCAACTTCGAGTCCGTGGAACAGGTGACCGACCTGGTTGCGGACATCCGCGCCCTGCGCCGTCCGCCGTTGCTCGTCGCCGTGGACCATGAGGGCGGCCGGGTCCAGCGGTTCCGCGAAGGGTTCACCGAGATTCCGCCGATGCGCCGCATCGGCCGGGAATACGACCGCGATACCGACAGCGGCCTCCAGGCCGCCCGCGAAGCAGGCTGGCTGATCGCCGCGGAGCTGCGCGCCACGGGCATCGACCTGTGTTTCGCGCCCTGCGTCGACCTCGACTGGGGTGTCAGCGAGATCATTGGCGACCGCGCTTTTCACAGCAAGCCCGAGGCCGTCGCCGATCTCGCGAACGCTTTCGCGCGCGGTCTGCGCAGTGCCGGCATGGCCGCGGTGGCCAAGCACTTCCCGGGCCACGGCGCGGTGCTTGCCGATTCGCACCTGAAGCTGCCCGTGGATCGCCGCGACTATGGCCTGATCCTCGACGACATGCGGCCTTACGAGCGCCTCGTGGGCACCGGTGCGATCGCCGGCGTGATGCTCGCGCACATCGTTTACGCGCAGCTCGACGTGCTGCCTGCCGGGTTTTCCGCATACTGGATCGAGCGCGAACTGCGCACCCGTATCGGCTTCGGCGGCGCCGTCTTCAGCGACGACCTCAGCATGAAGGCCACGGAGGCTTATGGCTCGATGGCGCAGAGAGCCAGGCTGTCGCTCGAGGCCGGTTGCGACATGATCCTGGTGTGCAACGACCGCGACGCGGCGCACGAGGCGGTCACGGCACTCAACGACTTCTCCAATCCCCTGTCGCTGGTGCGGCTGGCGCGCCTGCACGGTACGAGCCAGCAGCTGCGCGAAACGCTGCTCGCCAGCGATGCATGGCAAGCCGCCAGTGCCCGCTTCCGCCACTGGGGCGACCGGCCGGAGCTGCATCTCGATGCCTGATACCTACGGCCTGATGGTCGGCAGCGGCTGGGACGGGCTTGCCGGCAGCGACCGGGGAATCGAGGTCACCACGGCTTTCGGCGTGCCGTCCGCACCCGTGCATCGCCTGCGGATCGCCGGCCACGATATCCTGAGCCTGGCGCGCCACGGCGACGGGCACACGCTCGCGCCGCACGCAATCAATTACCGCGCCAACATACTGGCGCTCAAGAAGCAGGGCGTGGACGCGATCATCGGCCTGAATACCGTCGGTGTCGTCACCGCGATCGCGGCGCCGGGCCAGGTCGCCATCCCCGACCAGTTGCTCGATTACACCTGGGGGCGTGCGCACACGCTGTTCGATGGCCGGCGCGGCGAGGTCCGGCATATCGACTTCACCGAACCGTTTGCGCCGGGGCTGCGTGCCGGCCTGCTCGCGGCGGCACGTCGTGCGGGTGTCGGCTGCGTCGACGGCGGCGTCTACGCCGCGACGCAGGGGCCGCGGCTCGAGACTGCGGCCGAGATCGACCGGCTGGAGCGCGACGGCGCGGATTTCGTCGGCATGACGGCGATGCCCGAAGCGGGGCTGGCTCGTGAGGCGGGCATCGAGTACGCCTGCATCGCGATGATCGTCAATCACGCGGCCGGCCGCGGTGACGAGCCGATCCACGCTGCGGTCGTTACGCATACGCAAAGTGCGCGGGATGCGACAATGTCTATGCTCGAAGCCTTTTTTGCGGCGCTCTGAGGGAGGGGCATGCCAGACATCGATCGCGAGATCCTCGAGCAGGTCCTGGCGGGCGCGGTAGAACCGCTCGTCGTGGTGCGCGTGGATCAACCGGACTGGCCCGTCGCGTTCGTCAATCCCGCGTTTGCCGGGATCGGCGGCGAACCGGCGGTCGGCAGGCCCTTTGCCGACGTCGTAGAAGAACTCGGCGGCCGCGAACTGGCCCTCGACGTCAGCGAATCCGTGCGCTCCGGCGATGCCACGAGCTTCCCGATGGAGGCCGGCAGCCGCGAGTACCTGCTCGCCCTCAAACCGTTGCGCCTCGAGGGTGAGGAAACTGCGCGTTTCTACGCGGCATTCCTGCGCAGCAGCGCGACGTCGGCCGGCGCGGATGGCGCCGAGATGCACCATGCCCTGCTCAAGGCGAAGCGCCGAATCCGCGACCTGTCGCGCGACGATCCCGCGACCGGGTTACTGAACGAACGCGCGTTTCGCGACGTCTTCGAGCACGACTGGGCCGTCGCGGCACGCGAGCGCAGCCGCCTGTCGATCGTGTCCTTCACGCTGGACGAATTCGAGGCGTACGTCGAGGTATTCGGCCGCCACGCCGCCGACTCCTGCCTGCGTCGCGTCGGCCAGGCGATCCGCCGCTGCCTGAAGCGCGCCAGCGACGTCGTTGCCCGCCCACGCGGCGCCGTGTTCCTGGCGCTCTCGCATGCGTCGGAGGAGGCGGGTGCCGGCGAGTTTGCCGCGCGCATCGCGGCCGCGGTGCGCGAGCTCGGCCTGCATCATCCGCGCGCGACCTCGTCGCGTTTCGTTACCGTGGCGTTCGAAGTGGCGGTGGCCGAACCCTCGGGGGAGTCGCGCAGCGCCGCCGAGTTTCTCGACGAGCTACTGGACCGGGTAGCCGAGTAACTCGCCCTCGTCGGCATCGTCTGCGTCGTCCACGCGCGTCATGCGGACCAGCAGACCGAATTTCGGGTGGTCGAAGTAGCGCAGCTCCCCGTTTTTCAGGATGCGGTCTTCACGGATGCGGTACCAGACCGGCGCCGGGGGCTCTCCGGGCTGCCGGCCGTCGCCGTAACCGTTGAAACCCGCTGGCGGCTCCCGCGTCGCGGTGCCGCCGCCGGGCGCGCGCCAACGCAGATCGACGACGAGGTGCACGAACCGGCCCCGGTACAGCGTGAGTGTGCCGTCGAGTTCGGCCGGTGGCCGCGCGAACCGGTGCAATGGAACCGGCTTGGTCTCGTCCTCCGGCCAGGTTGCCTGGGTCCAGCCGAAGTGCATGACGGGTTCGTAGGCGTCGAGCCGCTCGAGCCGCGCCAGCGTATCGCCGAGCTGGTAGTCGGCTCGAGGGAGAAGCACCAGGTCGATATCGGGCAGAGGCCCGGTTCGAGCTTGCGGCACGGCCGGATCGACCGGATCGGCGGTGTTCCCATCGGTGTCCCCGGGAGGCGCGGGCGGGTCGGGGCGGAAGATCTCGGTGCCGGTCCCGACGTCTTCCGCGTAACGAAAGACGATGACTTCGACGGTATAACGCCGGATCTCGTCCTCCTGGGCGATGACTTGTTCCTGCGCGAATAGCGGCGCAGGCAGCACCACGGCCAGAATGCTCAGTATCAGTTTATTCATCGGGTCCTTCTTTGACCGCAAGCTGTGCCAGCAGGTTCTCGATTGTAACGAATCGCCGCTCGAGATGGCTGAGATCGTCGCGAATCTGCAGCCGGTGCGAGCCCTGCAGACGGAAACGCTGGCTGTCGTTCTGCACGAGGGTGATCAGCGCGAGCGGGTCGATCCGGCTGTCGTCGCCGAAGACGAGGTAGCCGCCGCTGTCGGCCGCATCGATCTTCTCCACGCCGAGATCGACGGCCTGCTTGCGTATCGCGGCGATCCGCAACAGGTTCTTCGTGGCGTCCGGCAGCAGGCCGAAACGATCGATCAGCTCGACCTGCAGTTCGCGCAGCTCGTCATTGTCGGCGGCGGCGGAGATGCGTTTGTAGAGGATCAGGCGCAGGTGGACGTCGGGAACATAGTCGTCGGGGAGCAGGGCGGGCACGTGCAGGTTGATCTCGGCGCCGGTGTGCAGCGGGGCGTCGAGATCCGGCTCCTGGCCGCTGCGCAGCGACTCGACGGCGCGTCCAAGCAACTCGGTATAGAGGGAGAAGCCGATTTCCTGGATCTGCCCGCTCTGCACGTCGCCCAGCAGTTCGCCGGCGCCGCGAATCTCGAGATCGTGGGTCGCGAGGATGAAACCGGAGCCGAGATCCTCGAGCGAGTCGATGGCCTCGAGGCGCTTCGCGGCATCCGCCGTGAGCGAGGCCTTGGGCGGTGCAAGCAGGTAGGCGTACGCCCGATGGTGCGAGCGCCCGACGCGGCCGCGCAGCTGGTGCAATTGCGCCAGGCCGAAACGATCCGCGCGGTTGATGATGATGGTATTGGCAGTCGGTACGTCGATGCCGCTCTCGACGATCGTCGTGCACAGCAGGACGTTGAAGCGGCGATGATAGAAGTCGAGCATGACCTGCTCGAGTTCCCGTTCCGGCATCTGCCCGTGGCCGATCCGGATGTTCGCTTCGGGAACCAGCTTGCGCAGCCGCTCTTCGATGCGACCGATGTCCTCCACCCGGTTGTGGATGAAGTACACCTGCCCGCCGCGCATGATCTCGCGCAGGCAGGCCTCGCGGATGACGACATCGTTCCATTCGGACACAAAGGTCTTGACGGCCAGGCGATCCTCGGGCGGGGTGGTTATCAGCGACATCTCCCGCAGGCCCCCGAGCGCCATGTTGAGCGTGCGGGGTATCGGCGTCGCGGTGAGGGTCAGCACATCGACCTGGCTACGCAGCGCCTTGAGCATTTCCTTGTGGCGCACGCCGAAACGATGTTCTTCGTCGATGATGATAAGGCCGACGTCGTGGAAGTCGCGGGTGTGCTGTAACAGGCGGTGGGTACCGATGACAATGTCGACGGCGCCGGATTGCAGCCCGGCGACGATCCCGCGCACCTCCCGGGCACCCTGGAATCGCGACAGCACTTCGACGCGCACGGGCCAGTCCGCGAAGCGGTCACGAAAGGTCTGCCCGTGTTGCTGTGCCAGCAGCGTTGTCGGGACGAGTACGGCAACCTGCTTGCCGCCGTGAACCGCGGCAAAACTGGCGCGCAGCGCGACCTCGGTCTTGCCGAACCCCACGTCGCCGCAGACGATGCGGTCCATGGGCTGGTCGGACGCGAGGTCCGCCAGGACGTCGTCGATGGTGGACGCCTGGTCGTCTGTCAGCTCGAACGGGAATCCCGCTTCGAAACTGCGGTACTCGGCTTCGGGCCAGTGGAAACTGTGGCCGGGCCGCGCGGCGCGGCGCGCGTAGGCGTCGAGCAGTTCCGCGGCGACGTCCCGGATCCGCTGCGTCGCGCGCCGTTTCGCCTTTTCCCACTGATCGCTGCCCAGCCGGTGCAGCGGGGCCGTCTCCGGCGAGGCACCCGTGTAGCGCGAGATCAGCTCCAGTGCGTGCACGGGGACATACAGCTTGTCACCGTCCGCGTATTCGAGGTGCAGGAACTCGCCCGTGATGCCCCCCGCAGTCAGCGTCGCCAGGCCGATATAGCGGCCGACCCCGTATTCCTCGTGCACGACCGGCGCGCCGGTTTCGAGGTCGTTGAGCTGCCGGATGATGCTTTCCGGGTCACGGTCGCTGCGGCGCCGCCTTTTCCTGGTCCGGGTTCGTTCTCCGAACAGCTGCTGCTCGCTGATGATCGCGAGGCCCGCGCCGGGCAGCAGGACGCCGTTGTCGAGCGGGCTGACCGCTACGCCGATGCGCTCGCTGGCGTTGCGAAAGGCCTCCCAGGACGACACGCGTGCGAGGTCGAGGCCGCGGCCGGCCAGCATGTCGCAGAGCTGTTCCCGGCGGCCCGGGGAGTCGGTCGAGAACAGTACGCGCCCGCCGAAATCTTCGAGGAACCGCAGCAGCGCGGCGGCGGCGTCCTCGTACCGTGTTTCGATTTTCATTGCCGGCGGCAGGCGCGTATCGAAGTCCAGGCCGGTCGTACCGGCTGCCGGCGAATGGGCGGAGTAGTGCAATAGCGGCACGGCAGCCAGCCGCTCCGCGACGGCAGCGGTCCCGTGGAAGGTCTCGCCGGCGTCGAGGACAGGTCGTTCCGGGTCGAGACTGCAGAGCTCGAAACGTTCGCGGACCTCGGCGTCGAACTGCGCGAGCAGCGCCGCGAGCCCGGCCGGTGCGAGCACCAGGCAGTTCTCCGGCAGGTAATCGGTCAGCGCGGCCGTTTCGTCGAAAAACAGCGGCAGGTAATACTCGATACCGCCATGTGCGATGCCGTCCGAGATCTCCCGGTAGACCCGCGAACGCGAGGGCTGTCCCGCGAAACGCTCGCGATAGCGGTCGCGGAATCCGCGGACGGCATCGGCGTCCAGTGGAACTTCGCGCGCCGGCAGGACATCGATCCGCCCGACGCGATCCCCGGACAGCTGCGTTTCCGCGGAAAATACGCGCAGTGACTCGATGTCGTCGGCGAAGAAATCGATGCGCACCGGGTCGCTGGCACCCATCGGGAACACGTCGATCAGGGACCCGCGCACCGCGAATTCCCCGTGCTCGGCCACCTGCGGGACGCGCACGTAACCCGCTTCCGTGAGCGCATCGATGAAGGGCTCGCGCGGCAGCTCCTGGCCTTCGTGCAGTGCGAGAGACCGGGCCGTCACGTACCGTACCGGCGGCAGCCGCTGCTGCAGTATCGTGGCCGCCGCGATCACGACGCCGTGCGTCATGCGGGGCATCGCCGCCATCACGCGCAGGCGTTGCGAGATGATGTCCTGGTGCGGCGAAAACGTGTCCCACGGCAGCGTCTCCCACTCCACGAAATGTTCGACGGGCAGGTCCGGCCCGCCGAAGAAACGCAGTTCGGCCTCGAGCTGGTCCGCATGCCGGGGGTCCTCGGCCAGCAGCAGCAGCGGCCGGGACTCGCGTTGCGCCAGTTCCGCCGCCGCCAGCGCCAGGCTGGCGCCCAGCAGGCTGCCCCAGGTGGCTGCGCTGCCGGGGGTGGGGAGCGTGTAGTCGGCCGGGAGGATCAGCGGGTCGTTCAAGGTGGTGCTCGTCGGGGGTGGGCCGCGATTATTACATAGCAATAAAAAAGGGGACGGAGCGTTGGCTCCGTCCCCTCGGGTGGCCTGGTACCGCCTCAGCGCCTGCGGACGGCGTGGATCACCTTGTCGTATTCGAAGTAGACCACGAAGTCGCTGTATTCCCAGCGCGTGATCGGTGGGTCGCCAACCGGGGCCTTGACCGACGCCGGTGCGCCGTACCGCGATTCGACGGCGGCCTGCGTCATGCCGCGGGTCGGTCGTCCGTCACTTGCGGGAGAGAACGAGCGATCCATCTGCAGCGTGTCGGCGCCGGCCGTACCCCACGCAGCCACGAGCAGTGCGACCAGTGAAATCGTACGCAGTTTGGCCATGATCCATCTCCAATTACAGGTCAGGCGACTATAGCATCGCCGCGCGGGATGAGACATGCGAACTGTGTCACAATGCGGCCCAATGCTGAACCCTGTCGAACTTTTCGTCGGGCTGCGCTACCTGAGGGCCAAGCGGCGCACCCGTTTCGTATCCTTCATTACGCTGGTTTCCCTGCTCGGGATCGCGCTCGGCGTAGCCGCCCTGATCGTGATCCTGTCCGTGATGAACGGCTTCGAAGGGGAGCTGCGCAGCCGGCTGCTCAGCATGTCGGCGCACGGCACGGTCAGCGCGTCCGGCGAGGCGCTCGATGACTGGCGCCCGCTGGTCGACGACGTTGCCCGCGAGCAGGGGGTCTTTGCGGCTGCCCCGTTCGTCCAGATGGAAGGCATGATCCAGTCGGGCCGGGACCTGTTCGGCGTGATGGTGCATGGCATCGATCCGCTGTACGAGGAACGGCTCTCGGCCGGGCAGATCAATATCGTCGAAGGCAGTCTCGGGTCGTTGCGGCCCGGTGAGCGCAACATCATCCTCGGCCGCCTTCTCGCCTACGACCTGAATGCACGCATCGGCGACGGTGTCGTGCTGCTGATTCCACGGCCCGTGGGCGACGGCACGCTCGAGCCCGTGCTGGAGCGGTTCGTACTGAGCGGTGTTTTCGAGGCCGGCCTGGCCGACCACGACAGCGTGCTGGCACTCGTGCACGTGAGCGATGCCGCGACGATTCTCGGAGCCGGCACCGCGGTCAGTGCCGTGCGGTTTCGCGCGGACGACGTGATGGCCGCGCCGGCGATTGCCGCCCGTTTGCAGCAGCGTCTCGGCACCAGCGTGACGACCAGCGACTGGACAGTGGAAAACGCGAGTTACTTCCGCGCGATTCGCGTGGAGAAAATGATGATGTCGCTGATCCTGTCGCTCATCATCGGCGTCGCAGCTTTCAATATCGTTGCCAGCCTGGTCATGGTCGTAACCGACAAGACGACGGACATCGCGGTACTGCGCACCCTGGGCATGGGGCCGGATGGCGTCGTGCGCGTGTTCTTCGTGCAGGGCGCGGTGATCGGCTGGGCCGGGGTCATCGTCGGCGTACTTCTCGGCGTCGTGCTTGCCCTTTACGTGCCGGTCATCGTGCCGTTTGTCGAGCAGCTTTTCAGTTTCCAGATCATGCCCGGCGACGTGTATTACGTGACGCGCATTCCGTCCGAACTCGAATGGCAGGACGTGACCGTCATCGCGATTGCCGCGTTCGTCCTGACCTCGCTGGCGACCCTGTACCCGGCGCGCCGCGCCGCGCTCGTCAATCCCGCCGCTGCGCTGAGGTACGAATAGTGGGCCGTCGCTACGAAACATGGATCGGTGGCCGCTACGTACGGTCGCGCAGCCGCAACCGCTTCGTGTCGCTGATATCGGCGATCTCGATGCTCGGCATTGCCATTGCCGTGCTGGTCCTGATCGTCGTCATGTCGGTCGTCAACGGCTTCGAGCGCGAGCTGCAGGAGCGCCTGCTGGCAATGACCGCGCATGCCAGCATCGAGGACGTGGACGGCCGCCTGCCCGATTACGACGACCTGCGGACGACCGCGCTGGCCAACCCGCGCGTCAGTGCGGCGGCGCCGTATATCGACGGCCAGGCACTGCTGGTTGCGGGCAAGGAGCTCAGCGGTGCCGAATTGCGCGGCATCGAGCCAGGGCTCGAGCACACGGTATCCGGGATTGCCAATACCCTGCAGGAGGGCGCGCTGGACGAGCTCGCGCCCGGCAAGTTCAACATCGTGCTCGGCGTCGAACTGGCTGGCGCGCTGGGGGTAACGGTGGGTGACAAGGTGACCGTGACGCTCGCCGAGGGCATGGTGACGCCGGCCGGCGTCCTGCCGCGAACCAAGCGCTTTACGGTCAGCGGCATCTACCGGGTCGGCATGTACGAGTTCGACCGCCGTCTCGCGTTCATCAACCTCGGCGATGCCCAGAGGCTGTATCGCAAACGGGGCGTCGTCAGCGGTGTGCGCCTGTCGGTGACCGAGATCTATGCCGCGCCCGAGATCGTGCGTGACGTGGCCCGCGCATACGGCTCACTGGTCCTGGTGAGCGACTGGACGCGCGTGCACGTCAATTTCTTTCGCTCGATCCAGATCACGAAGTCCATTTTGTTCGTGATCCTGCTCATGGTGGTTGCAGTCGCCGCGTTCAACATCGTGTCCACGCTCGTCATGGTCGTCAAGGACAAGCAGGCGGATATCGCGATCCTGCGCACGGTGGGGGCCACGCCCTACAGCATCCTCCGTATCTTCATCACGCAGGGCACCATTGTCGGCGTGATCGGCACGCTGGCGGGGGTGTTGCTCGGCATCCTGGTGGCGGTCAATCTCGAGACGATCGTCGGGTTTTTCGAAAGCGTCTTCGGCATCAAGTTCCTGGCGGCCGACGTTTACTTCATCAGTGACCTGCCCTCGGAATTGCAGTGGGGCGACGTCGGGCGGATCGCCGGAATCGCGCTGGCGCTGGCCCTGGTTTCCACTTTGTACCCGGCCTGGGTGGCGGCGCGGACGGCCCCGGCGGAGGCCCTGAGATATGACTGAACCCGTTCTTGATTGCCGCGGCGTGACCCGCGAATTCGCCGAAGGCGGCACGACACTGCGCGTATTGCGCGGCGTCGACCTCGTCGTGCGGGCCGCGGAGCGCGTCGCGATCATCGGTTCGTCCGGGTCCGGCAAGTCGACGCTGCTGCAGATCATGGGCGGTCTCGACGAGCCGACGGCAGGAGAGGTCTACGTCCACGGCACCGCGATGCACGGGACCAGCGAAGCGCGCAAAGGCCAGCTACGCAACCGCTATATCGGGTTCGTATACCAGTTTCACCACCTGCTCCCGGAGTTCTCGGCCGAGGAGAACGTCGCGATGCCGCTGCTGATCCGCCGCGTCCCGAAAGCGGAAGCCCTCGACGCAGCCCGGGCGCTGCTCGGCCGCGTCGGGCTCGGCGAGCGGCTTACGCACAAGCCGGGCGAGCTGTCCGGCGGCGAGCGTCAGCGCGCGGCGGTAGCGCGGGCGCTGATCACGCGGCCGCAGCTCGTGCTCGCGGATGAACCGACAGGCAATCTCGATGCCGGCAACGGCGAGCACGTGCTGGGCCTGATGCTCGAACTCAACCGCGAACTGGAGACCAGTCTCGTTATCGTGACCCACGATCATGCGATTGCGGCGCGCATGGACCGGGTACTTCTCCTCGAGGACGGCGTGCTGCGCGATTCAGGTTGAATTGCCGCGCTGGTCGCGCTTGCGTGTCTTGTAGTTGCCCAGCGACACTCGCCACAGGAGATCGAGGACCGCGTAGCCGAGCAACGCGGCCGCCGCGCCGAGCAGGACGCTCCCGAGCAACATCGGCTGCCAGATATTGACGAACGTGTGGGTCACCCAGTCGAAAGACAGCTCGAAGCCGAACTCTTTCTCCTCCATGTTCAGCAGTAACGACCCCAGTTCATAGGCGAAGTAGTACATCGGTCCCATCGTGGCGGGATTGCTGACCCATGTGGATACCGCCGCGACCGGGATGTTGACCCGCAATGCCAGCGCGCCGAGCGCCGCCAGCAGCGTGTGACCCGGAAACGGCATGAAGGCGATGAACAGGCCCAGCGCAAACGCCGGCACGACCCAGCGCCGGCGCACGGCCCACAGGCGCGGGTCGTGCAGCAGGTGGCGGAAGGGCGTCATGAACCACTGCCGCGCGACCTCGTGCCGTTTGAAGGCAAATCTCTTGAATATTCGTCTGGGCATACGCCTGGGCCAGAGGTTTAGATAGGGGCTGCCGGTGTCGCTCGGCAGTTATTGCTAAGACCGAGTCTCCTGTTGCTCGCAGGTGGTTTGGCGGCGCAGCATAGCACGCCGCTACTACGCTCTGACGTACTGAACCTGCTTTTGGTTGCATCGATCTGCGCATTGTCGTGGCGGCGCGCGCGGCTGCCGGGCTGCTTTGTCCTCGGCTTCGTCCTGTTCCAGCTTGCGGGCGCCGGCCTGGTCGACGCGCGCCTCGAACGACGTTATGCAGGCGACAGCATGCTGGTCGTGGCACGTGTCGCCGACTTCCCGCGGCAGGCCGGCAGCAACCTCGTCATGAACCTCGCGCCGCTCGACGACGAGCGCATCCCGGCGCGGGTTCGCGTGAGCTGGTTCGAGCCACCCGTGGTGCCGCGTCTCGGCGAGGTCTGGGAGTTCGAACTGCGGTTGCGTCGGCCGCGCGGCAGTCTCAACCCCGGCGGGTTCGACTACGAGTCCTGGCTGTTTCGCGAGAAGTTCCTTGCGACGGGCTACGTTGTCGCCAGCCACCGTAATCGGCTGCTGTGGGGCGGCAGCGCCTCCGCACTCGATCGCTTTCGGGCACGCTTCGTGGAGCGTGCCCGCGCGGCGGCCGGGTCGGCCGAGCATGCCGCGGTGCTGGCCGCGATCGGCGTCGGCGCGCGGCACGAGGTCTCACGCGACCAGTGGGATCGCTTCGCGGTCACCGGAACGAGCCACCTGATGGCGATCTCGGGCCTGCATGTCGGGCTTGCGGCTGTCGCCGGTTTCCTGGCCGCCTTCGTCCTGGCCGCGCCGTTACGGGTCACTTCAAATCACTACCTGGTCGCGGTCGGAATCGGCCTCGCGGCGGCTTGCGCCTATGCGGCCGTCGCCGGGTTCGGCGTACCGGCCCGACGAGCGGTCCTGATGCTGGCAATCGCCGGGCTGGGAACGGTTGCGCGACGCCAGGTAGCCCCTGGCGTCGTCCTGGCCCTGACGGCTGCGACCGTATTTGCGGCTGACCCGATTGCCAGCATGACGCCCGGGTTTCACCTGTCCTTCGGGGCCGTCGCCGTATTGCTGTGGCTCGCGCGCCGCCGGTCCTTGCTGCGTTCCCGGTTGCCGCGCGCCGCGTGGCAGCTGGTTGTCATGCAGGTGTTCCTGTTGTTCGGACTCGCGCCCGCAACCGCGCTGATCTTCCAGCGTATCGCCATTCTCGCCACACCGGTCAACCTCGTGGCCGTGCCGGTTTTCAGCTTCGTCACCGTGCCGTTGACGCTCGTCGCGGTTGCGGTTGGCGATGCGTGGGAATCGGGCGCGATCGCCGTGTTGCGCATCGCGGCTGCCAGCGTCGCCGCGGTCGACCGGTTGCTCGTTGCCGCCGCCGACCTGCCCTGGGGACATGTCCCGATCGCCTCTATCGGCGGGGCGGGGTGGCTGCTGCTGGCACTGCCGCTGGCCTGGGTGCTGTTGCCGCGTTCGTGGCCCGGCCGCAATGCCGCCGTCGTCGGTTTGCTGGCGCTGCTCGCGTGGAAGCCGCCGCCGCCACCGCCGGCCTGCTTCGACACCTGGATTCTCGACGTCGGCCAGGGGCTCGCAGCGGCAGTGCAGACGCCCGCCGGCATGTTCCTGTACGACACGGGCCTCGCCTGGCGGGGCGGCGGGACCGCGGCCGAGCGCGTGATCCTGCCGTTTCTCGCGGCGCGCGGCGTCCGCGAGATCGAGGTGCTCGTGGTGTCACATGCGGACCTCGATCATCGTGGCGGGGCGGTGCGGCTGCACGAGGAGCTTCCCATCGGGCATACGCTGGCCGGCGAGCCGGTGCCGGGGATCGCCGCGCGGGCGTGTCGCGCCGGCATGCGCTGGTGGTCGGGGGCGGTGCGTTTCGACGTCCTGCACCCGTCCGCGTCAGCGGACCTCGAGGGCAACGATGCGTCCTGCGTGCTGCGCGTCGCGGTCGGCCGGTTCGGGTTGTTGCTGACCGGCGATATCGAGGCGCGAACCGAGCGCCGCCTGCTCGAGGAATACCCGACGCTCGGCGCGGAAGTCGCCCTCGTGCCGCACCACGGAAGCCTGACGTCCTCGAGTACGGCATTCGTCGAGCGCGTTGCGCCCGTCGTGGCCGTGGTGTCGGCGGGCCATGCCAACCGCTGGGGACTGCCGCAACCGCGGGTCGTGGCGCGCTGGGAGGCGGCGGGCGCCAGGGTGCTGAACACCGCGATGGACGGCGCCGTTTACCTGCGCGTGTGCGCGGCCGGCGGGGTCGTGGAACTCGGCACGGAACGCCAGCGGCGACGCCGTTTCTGGCATGCCGCGCCACCGTAACTGATGTATATTCCGTGTTTCCGATTCGGTCTGGGCAACTCATGGTTGAGATAGTCAAATCCGGCGGCTGGCTGATGTTGCCGATCATTTTGTGCGCAATCGTCGCAATGGGCATCATCCTCGAACGCTTCTGGA
The DNA here is from genome assembly GCA_041553075.1 of Woeseiaceae bacterium. Classification (GTDB taxonomy): domain Bacteria; phylum Pseudomonadota; class Gammaproteobacteria; order Steroidobacterales; family Woeseiaceae; genus UBA1847. The sequence goes on from JBFEJR010000002.1 coordinate 68,053, forward strand.
CCCTGCAGCAAAAGCGCGTCATCCCGGAAGACCTGACCAGCAAGGTCTGGGGATGGGTCAAGAAAGACCAGCTGGACCAGAAGCAGATCCAGACCCTGCACCAGGGTTCGCCGCTCGGCCAGATACTCGCCGCCGGCCTGATCAACCGCAATCGCGACCGCCTGGTCCTCAAGGATGCGATCGAGGACACGGGCCGGCACGTCGTGCACGAGCTGGAGCGCTACCTCGAGACGCTCGGGACCGTCGCCGCCGTATCGCCGCTGCTCGGCCTGCTCGGCACTGTCATCGGCATGGTCGAGGTGTTCACCGAGATCACGACCCACGGCGTGGGCAACCCGGGGGCACTGGCGGGCGGAATTGCCCAGGCGCTGATCACGACGGCCGCCGGCCTGACGGTCGCCATTCCCTCGCTGATCGGCTACCGCTACTACCGTTCCCGCGTCGATACGCTGGTCGTCGACATGGAGAAAGAGGCGATCAAGCTGGTGGAGGCGCTGCAGCGTCGCAAGGACAGGGACTCGTGACGTGAAGCTGAGCCTCAGGCCACGCACCCAGCCCGAAGTCAACCTGACGTCGCTGATCGACGTCGTGTTCCTGCTGCTGATCTTCTTCATGGTGTCGACGAGCTTCGTCAAGCAGGCGCAGATTTCGATCCGGCTGCCCCAGGCCGAGAGCACGGCGATCGTCGAAGAGGTACCCGAGCGGATCGACGTCATGATTACGGCGACCGGCACCTACCTGGTCAACGGCCGCGAGCTGATCAACAACCGGGCCGAGACGATTCGCAACGCGCTGCAGAAAGTGGCCGCCGGTCGCAATGACCTGCCGCTGACGATCAGCGCCGATGCCAGTGCCAGGCACCAGGACGTCGTGACCGCAATGGACGTCGCGGGGCGGCTTGGCTTCACCCGGATCAGTATCGCGACGGTCAACGACCCGGTCGAATGACGTGAGTCCCGCCATCGATCTCCGGACCCGCGTCGTGTACGGCCGCCTGTGGCGTTACGTGACGCCGCACAGGCTCGTGGGCCTGGTGGCGGTCGCCTGCATGGCGATGACCGCCGTCGTCGAGGCCGGGCTCGTGGCCCTGCTGGCGCCGCTGACCGACGAAACCCTGGTCGGCAAAAACCTCGAAACGTCGCGTTGGATTCCGTACGCGTTCTTCGTCATCTTCATCCTGCGCGGGCTGACCGGTTTCGGCACCGAGCTGTCGCTGGGCTGGATCGGCCGCCGCGTGATCAGTGACCTGCGTCGTCACGTATTTGCGAAGCTGCTGACCCTGCCGACCAGTTACTTCGACAGCCAGGCATCCGGCCCGCTGTTGTCCCGCATGTCGTACAACGTCGAAATGGTCGCGGAGTCCGTGACCAGCGTCGTGACGATCGCCGTGCGCGACGTACTGACCGTGATTGCCGCATTCGGCGTCATGCTCTGGTTCAGCCCGAAGTTGACCGTGTTCGTGGCCATCCTGTTTCCGATCGTGGCGCTCCTGGTCCGGCTTCTCGGCGTCGCATTTCGGCGCTACAGCGGCCGGATCCAGGATTCCATCGGCGAAGTCACGCAGGTGACCGACGAGGTCGTGCGCGGTAACCAGGTCGTCAAGGCCTTCGGTGGCTACGAGTACGAGCGGGAGCGCTTCGAAGCTGCCGACGAGCGTAATTTCAGGCAGAACATGAAGCTGATCAGGGTGCGATCGCTCGGCACCGCCGTCACGCAGACCGTGTTCGGACTGGGTATCGCGCTGGTCATTGCCATGGCTGCGCGCGAGTCGGTACAGGGTCGGCTCTCGGCCGGCGAGTTCATCGCGTTCTTCTCGGCGATGATGTGGATGTTGCAGCCGGTGCGTCGGATCACCAACGTCAATGCCACGTTGCAGCGGGGCGTCGCGGGCGCCGACAGCCTGTTCGCCGTCATCGACGAGCAGGACGAGGTCGACAGCGGTTCCTACGAAGTGGATCGCGTGCGTGGCGACGTGTCCTTCGACGACGTGCGCTTCGCCTATGGCAAAGATGACGGTCCGGTCATCGATGGCATCAGCCTCGACGTGCCGGCCGGAACCTCGCTGGCGATCGTGGGACATTCGGGCAGCGGCAAGACGACGCTGGTCAGCCTGCTGCCGCGGTTTCACGATCCCGATGCGGGGACGATCCGGCTCGACGACGTGTCGACCCGGGAGTACACGCTGGAGAGCCTGCGCCGGAACATCGCGCTCGTCAGCCAGGATGTCATGCTGTTCAACGACACGATTCGCGCCAACCTGGCCTACGGCGGCGACTACTCGGAAGAGCAAATCATCGCGGCCGCGGAGGCGGCCTACGTCATGGATTTCGTACGTCATCTGCCCGAAGGCCTGGACACGGCCGTCGGCGAGCGCGGATCGCTGCTCTCAGGCGGGCAGCGACAGCGGGTAGCGATCGGCCGGGCCCTCCTCAAGAATGCGCCGGTGCTGATCCTCGACGAAGCGACCTCGGCGCTCGATACCCAGTCCGAGCGGCGCATCCAGGAGGCACTTCGCAACCTGATGAAGGACCGCACGACGCTGGTGATCGCGCATCGCCTCTCGACGGTCGAGGGCGCCGACAAGATCATCGTCGTCGACGCGGGCCGCATCGTGGAAGCCGGCACCCACGCGGAGCTGCTTGCCCGCAACGGCCACTACGCAGCGCTGTACCACATGCAGTTCAGCGACGAGACGCGAGCCGAGTAAGCATGAGTGCTGCGTACAACTGGCTGCACCGCGTCTGGTACGAAGACGGTCGCTTCGGCTGGTTGCTGCTGCCGCTCAGCGGGATTTACTGGCTGGTCGTCGCTCTGCGCAGGTTCCTGTATGAGCGCGGCCTGTTCCGCAGTCACCGGGCCGCGGCCCCCGTCGTCGTCGTCGGCAACATCACGGCGGGCGGCACCGGCAAGACACCGACAGTGCTCTGGCTCGCGAGGGAGCTGCTGCGGCGCGGCTTCCGCCCGGGTATCGTCAGTCGCGGTTATGGCGGCCGCCATGCGCGGAGTTCGATGCGTATCGAGGCGGACAGCAAGGCGGCCGAGGCCGGCGACGAGCCGGTTCTGCTGGCGCGTCGCAGCGGCTGTCCCGTGGTTGTCGATCCGGACCGCGTGCGCGCCGCCGCAATGCTCGTGGATGACGGAGTCGACGTCGTCATCGCCGACGATGGCCTGCAGCACTACCGGCTCGGGCGCGACTACGAAATCTGCGTGATCGATGGCAGTCGGGGCCTCGGCAATCGGCGGTTGTTGCCGGCCGGGCCATTGCGTGAAAGCCCGCACCGCCTCGATGGCGTGGAGCAGGTGCTCGTCAACGGCGCGTGGCAGGGTGACGCACGCGCGCAAACGGTCGCCGAGCAGAATGCATTGTTCTTCTCCCTGGAAGCCCGCGAGGCCTGCCGGCTGAATGGTTCCCTCACGCGCCCGCTGGAGCGCTTCGCCGGGACGACCGTGCACGCCGTGGCCGGGATCGGCAATCCGCGGCGGTTCTTCGACCTGCTGCGGGCCCTCGGCATCCAGGTCATCGAACACCCGCTCCCGGACCATGCGGCGCTCACCGCCCGGAGTCTCCGGTTTGGCGATGACTTTGACGTGTTCATGACGGAGAAGGATGCCGTTAAACTAGGCCACGCTATGCAGGACAAGTACTGGTATGTGCCGGTCGACCTGGTCATGGACCCCGTCGATGCGGCTTCGTTGCTCGCACAGATCGAATCGCGCCTGCGGCAGGACGGCGATGGCTGATTTCGTCGTCGTCATACCGTCCCGTTACGCATCGGTGCGGCTGCCGGGCAAGCCGCTTGTCGAGATCAACGGCAGGCCGATGATCGAACATGTCTACGAACGCGCCGTCGAGAGCAGGGCGGCCGAGGTCGTAATCGCCACCGACGATACGCGCATAGCGGATGCCGCCGAAACGTTCGGCGCGACCGTCTGTCTGACCGGTGCGCACCACGCGTCCGGCACGGAACGCATTGCCGAGGTCGCCGACATCATGGACTGGCCCGATGAGCGCATCGTCGTCAACCTGCAGGGGGACGAGCCGACGATGCCGCCGCAACTCGTGGACCAGTGCGCCGACCTGCTCGAGGACGATGCGGCCGATATTGCTACGCTGGCGTCGCCGTTCGAAGCGCTCGAGGATTTTCGCAATCCGAATTGCGTCAAGGTCCTTCGCGACGTCAATGGCCACGCCATCTATTTCAGCCGTGCGACGATCCCCTTTCCGCGGGATGCGGGCAGCGAAACAACGGCCGCGGCCGCGGCCCTGCAGCACCATGGCATCTACGCGTATCGCTGCGGTGTCCTGCGGCGCCTCGTTGTCGAGCAGCCGAGCGAACTCGAACTCGTCGAGCACCTCGAGCAACTGCGCGCGCTGGCGCTCGGCATGACGATAGCCGTCGGCATACCGTCCATGCGGCCCGGTATCGGCGTGGATACGCCCGATGACATCGCTCGCGTCGCGGCGGAACTAACCGCGCGCTGACCAAGAAAGGCGGTTTGCGCAACAACCGCACCGTCGCAGGTTCCAGGGCCTGGTCGACCGCTAGATCTGCCGGGCGATCTTCTTGAACCCTTCCTTGATTTCCTTGCCGAGGACCTTGATGGCTGCCCCGACGTCTTCGGCGGAATCCGCGGTCGCTTTCCCGACGGCTTTTGCCTTGCCCTGGAGTTTCTCGAGCTTGTCTTCGAGTTCCTCCCATTCGTCGCTGGCCTCCATCTTGGCCAGGTGCACGCGAACGCGCAGCTTGTCTCGTTCTTCCTGTAACTCCTCCACCAGTTCGTCGATCCAGTCTCGTGCGTCGCTCATGGTCTGTCTCCTGGCAATCAGGCCTGTTGCCGTGTCACAAAGTACGCTAGCAAATACGGGCAAATCTGCTAATACGTGGTTTGCGCAGCAATCGGTCGATGCGACCGGCCGACCAAACCCGCGAATTGTGAATAGGATTCGCTAACTGTAACGCCGTCCACAGTATTCTAAAGGGATGAGATGCCCGGCTGACAATCTAGCGGGGGCCCGATGGACGGATTGATCGCGTTGTTCTGGCTGCCGGCGATCCTGGTGATCGCATACTTCATCGTGACGTTCAATCGGCTGATCGTGCGGCGGAACTCGTGTACCAATGCCAGGGCCAGCATTGACGTCAACCTGACGCGCCGGCACGACCTGATCCCGAAGCTGGTGGACGCCGTGCGCGGTTATATTGCGCATGAAAGGGCGACCTTGCAGGCGGTAGTCGAGTCACGACAGGCGGCGATCGACCAGCTCGGAGCCGCCGGTAGCGCGGCGGCCGAACAGCAGGTTGAGCAATCGCTCGCGCGCCTCGTGTTGCGTGCCGAGGACTATCCCGAGCTGCAGGCCGAGGCGTTGTTCGGCAACCTGATGAGAAACCTGACCGAGGCGGAAGAGCAGATCTCGGCGTCCCGGCGGGCGTTCAATGGCCAGGTTCTGCAGATGAACAACCTGGTGCACCAATTCCCTTCGCTGTTCGTTGCAGCCCTGTCGGGCTTTCGCGCGCTCGAACCGTACTCCGCCGCGACGTCGGCGCGAGAACCGCCGGGGGTTGATCTCGGCCAGGCGACGTCGCGCGATGGCTAGTACCGTTGCAATGGAGGCCCTGTATGACGGGCTCGAAACCCAGCGGCTGGCGGCCATCAAGGCATTCTGGTTCGCCGCCCTGGTTTCCTTGCTGGTGCTTTCGTTAGCCGCACTGCCGCTGGCAGGGAGCATGTTCGTCATGGTCGACCACCCGCCTGATACGGCCATGGCAGCCCTGGCGCGTCCTGCGAGGCCGCTTCTCGAGCCTTACCTGCAGCCGGTATTGCTAGGGGCTTCGGTATGGTTGTTTGGCGGTCTGTATTTTGCGGGCCGCTACTTCGTGCAACGCGGGCGGCAACCCGTCTGGGACTATGTTCGCAGCTTCAAGGCAGTGGTCCTGAATCATGTCTGCAAGCTGCACTTTCCCGGACTGTCCTACGACCCGAAGGGTTACGTCGGTTACGACGAGTTCGATTCGACCAACCTGTTCGCCTCTACCAGCGATGAGTACCGGAGTGAGGACTTCTTCGGTGGGCGCAGCAAAAAGACGGATATCCATTTTGCCGAAGTGGTCGCCAAAAGGGAGCGCAAGCACTTTTCCAATGGCAGTTTCGAAACCTACTACGACGAGTTTTTTCGCGGCCTGGTCTTCATCGCAGATTTTCACAAGCACTTTCATAGCGTGACGCGGCTCATCCCGCGGGGTGAGAAGCTGAAGAAGGTCAGGGGAGAGCGGCCGGTGACAATGGAGGACCCCGAGTTCGAGGCGATCTTCGCTACCGTCAGCACCGATCAGGTCGATGCACGCTACGTGTTGAGCACGTCCATGGTCCGGCGATTCGTGGATCTCAACAAGCGCTTTCCGGGTATGCGAGCGCTGTTTCGCAATGAGAAGCTGGTGCTCGCGCTGCCGAGGAACCGCGACCTGTTCGAGCCATCGCTCTATCGGCGAGCGCGGTCGTCCGCACAGGTCGGTCAGTTCGTAAAAGATATCAAGAGCCTGTTACAGATCGTCGATGAGATGAATCTGAATACCCGCATCTGGTCCAAGGTCTGAGCGGCATGAGAGACGAGTCGGAAACCGGGCCGGGCGTATTCGTGCCACGCGTTGAGCACACGACGGCGCCCGGGCGCTTGTTAGGCATCCTCGGTCGTTTTCAGGATGTGCTGCTGTATGTCTGGCTTGCACATGTCTGCTTTGTGGCCCAGACTTTTTCCAGCCTCGCCAACGTCGTTGCCTTGGGTGCACTCTGGATATTGATGCTGGTTGTGGGCACCTGGCACCTGGTCAAGGTCCCGGCCAGGCGGCGACTGGCCGCGTGGACCATGGCGGCATTTCCGCTGGCATTCATGCTTGCTATGGTCCTGGACTCAACGGTCGATATTCCGCTCGTCGGAGAACCAGAGGGTCGCTGGCTTTTCTACGGGGCCGTGTCGGTATTGCCGCTTTACTGGCTGGCGCGCTGGCTCCTGCGGACGACCGCGCCGCAGCCCAGTAACCCGGTTCGCATGCAGTTTAGCGCAGCTGTTTTTCTTGTCGTCGTGTTCACCCAGATGTGGGTGTCCGTATTCCTGGTCTGGGCGCTGGCGTCCGGTAGGAATTTCCAGGTTTTCAAAGACGTGTTCGGACACGACTGGTACGCGAGCCTGTTGCAAAGCGCGCTCTGGATAACACTGCTCATGCTAATCGCCGGTGTACCGTACGCCATTCTCGGCCTGGTGCGAGGCTCGGGGCATCGAGGGGCAATGCTCGGCATCCTGTTCTGCACCGGCGTCAGCGCCACCTGCGTATTCGGCGCATTCGGCTTCATCGCCATGATGTCTTACGGCTAGTCGGGGTTCTCCGCTCTTTCGAAACGCGTCGTTATCTGTAGAATTGCGCGCGTTCCATGCGCAGTCCACAGCGCGAATTAGGGACATTAAGAATGAGTTATAAATGACAGATATTAAAGAAAAAACCAGCGTTCTATTTGTCTGCATGGGCATTATTTATTTTCCCCTTTTGCGCCAATGACTTAGGTGGTTCGGGCACAAGTCTGGCTACAAGTAGGAGAGCATGTCCTCGGAACTCAACGGATGCCTCCGGTGCGAATTCAATCTAGGTGGTTCGCACATTTGACGGCCGATCGACATCGGCGTAGACATATATGGGCCCTACAGAACAACAACGCGGGTGGGCTCCGCATCAAATTGGGGACCAAGAAATGAGATCCGTTGTCAGGCCAACGCTGTCCGGCGTTGCCGTCATGATCATTACCCTTTCGAGTTTTGCTTTCGCTGATACGACCAAGAGTGAGCGTCAGCAAATCGACCGCTACGAACGCTGTGCGAGTAAGTGTCAGGTGATTCTCGACCAGCAACTGTTCGCATGTTTCAAAGATCGGGAGGAGGGCAAACGAGAGGTCCCCGAGAACTGCAAGGAACTGGCCTATGCGGCCAAGGAATCCTGCCTGGAATATTGCCCGGTGAAGCCACGCGCACTGACTGACCGGTAAACCGTCCGGTGCCAGTCCGACCCAACGCTGTGCTTTATCAACTCTCGAATCTCCTGGAGGACCATCGCATGCCCCGGTCCGTCGCATTCACACTTCTCGTTGTACTTTTTCTTTCACTTGCCGCAACGTCCGCCGATGCAGCAGTCGGTCGAACAGAGGGTTCGGCTAACGTCTCACAAGGTGGTGTAGCGGGCTACAGCATTCCGATCAAGGTTCCGCCTGGCGTCAACGGTTTGACGCCGGAACTGGCCCTTACATACAGCCACCGCAACACGCAAGGAAATGCAGGCGTCGGCTGGAGCGTGTCGGGCCTTTCCGAGATTCGGCGCTGCGCGAGGTCGCTGGCGCAGGATGGCGTGATCGAAGGCGTGATGCTCAACATGTCTGACCGCTTCTGCGTTGACGGTGTTCAGCTGAAAGTCACCTCAGGGACGTATGGCGCAAACGGATCGGAGTATCGAGCGGAACTCGACGACATTACACGGTATACGGCCTACGGGACGTCCGGTGACGGGCCCTCGTATTTCAAGGCCGAGGCCAAGAATGGGCTGACCTATTTCTATGGCCTGTCGACGAAATCGAGAATCGAATCTCTGTCGGTCGGCGATACATCGACCGTTCTCGTCTGGGCGCTGACGAAAATCGAGGATCGCGCCGGAAACGGCATCTATTTCGAATACGAAGAAGACGGCGCTCCCGACGGGGCCTACCGAATCGATCACATTGAGTACGGCGGTGAATACCTGGCAGGCCTGCCGCAACGCTACAAGATCGATTTCACGTACGGGTCGCTGTTGTCCACTGATGAAACGGTTTATTACGCCAGCGGCGGCAAGGTTGAAGATCTATTTGGCCTCACCGACATCGATGTCGAGTACACAGGTGCGCAGCCCGACTTTCTATATCGCCATTACGATCTCGCGTACGAGTCGACAGCGTCGAATACCGGTCGAGCGCGCCTGGAGTCCGTTACCGAGTGCGCGGGCTCGACATCCAACTGCTTCGCGCCCACGGAGTTCACCTATCAGGACGGCACGATCTCGCTCAATAGCGAAGTGTCGAGCGGAAGCACCATTCCGTCTGCGGCCAACGCGTTGTCATTGGATATCAATGGTGATGGGCATATGGACCTGGCCTACGGCGGTACGGGCGGCGTTTGGCGTTACAGACTTGCGAATACCACGGGAGGTTTCGGATCGGAGTACACGAGCGCGGCGGACACCAACCACGCCGAGGCGGTCGTCATCGACTACAACGCCGACGGGCTCGAGGACATTCTCTATCCTAAATCAGGCGGCACCTGGTGGGTCATTCTCGGGACAACCTCCGGGTTGTCCGGCACGGCGACGAATACGAGTGCGCCTGATGAAAGCGTCGTCGGGGATGCAACCGCCATTGACATGAATGGCGATGGTCTCGACGATCTGGTTTGGGTCAAGCGGGGCGGCGCGTGGCAAACCGGCAAAGACAAGTTGTATACGCGTTACCGGGATTGGACCGGTGGCGGGTTCTCGTCAACCGTCACCACGCTTTACTCCGCCATCACCAACGAGAAATTTCTGAGTTCCGCGTTTCGCGGTGCTTACGATCAGGACCGACGTGCGCATTTCGATGTCAACGGCGACGGGATCGGCGACATCGCGCTGCGCACACAGCGGCAGATCGGCTTTCCCGAACCTATCCTGACGTTCTTTACGGAGGTTATCCTCGGCGGCAACAAGGGCATCCAGAGCGTTGAGCAGGCGAGCACCACCGGGCTTCCCATCGACATCAATGGTGACGGCTATACGGACATCGCCTATACGGCAGGCAGCGCATTCAAGTTTCGCATCAGCAACGGCCGGAATTTCCAGACTGCAATATCTGGCCCGTCAGCGAGCGGATACAACTACACGCATGCTGTGGCACTTGACTATGACGGTGACGGGCTGCAGGACATCTTCGTTCCTGGTATCTCCGACAACAAATGGTACTGGCTGAAATCGAAAGCCGACTCCTTTGCTGCCCCGGCCGCAACAAGCTTCTCAAGCGCGAACCTGGTGAAGGCGGTTGGCATCGACCAGAACGGCGACGGCCTGGACGATCTCGCTTTCGTTGCGGGAACAACCGGTAACGCAGTTTACAAGACCCGGAATCACAGCGGTGAGTACCCGGATCTTCTAAAGACGGCAACGGACGCGTTCGGAAACTCCGTCGAGTTTTCCTACGAGGCGATCACAGAGGATACGTACACCAAGTCGGGCTCGGCAACCTATTCGGAGCAAATCTGGATCGGACCGATGCAGGTGGTCGAGACCGCCGAATTGTCCGATGGAACAGGCGGCACTTACACGCTGACGTACAGCTACGAAAGTGCGCTGATGAATCTCGAAGGGCGCGGTCTTGGCGGGTTCGAAAAGCGGACGATCACGGATGATCGCACGAACATTAAGACCACGGAGACGATGCACCGCGAGTTCCCGTACCGCGGCAGGGTCAAAGACCTCCTGGTCGAGCGGTCCAATGGTACCGACATCCTCCACAAGACGTTTACCTGGTCCGCGAAATCCGGCGGATCCGGATACCAGGCGTACCAGCACCCGTACGTATCGCAACTGGTCGAGAAGAACTATGAAGTCGGCGGAACGTACAACGGAACGCTACTCACAACCAAGACCACGACCAATACGCTCGACGCCTACGGCACGACGACATCTGCCACGACCACAACCAAGGAAGAGAGCGGTTCGAACGGACTGAACGCCGGCCAGGTCTTCACGCAAACCGTCGCGCACACGAGCATTCAGAACATCACCAGTACCTGGTGCATCGGCAAGGCCAATCAAACCCAGTGGACCAACAGCTACACGCCGGGCTCGTTCGGCACCCAGATTACGCGAACGATCAACCGGAGTTGGGACACGACGTCGAACTGCCGGCTGAACTCGCAAACGACCGAGCAGAACTCTGATCATGAAATGATCCAGTCGGTCGGGTACGATAGTTTCGGCAACGTCAACAGTGACACGCTCGATGGCAAGCACGCGAACCTCACCGACATGGCGAATCGCGTCACGGGCACGACCTGGGACACGTGGGGCCATCTGCCGGTATCGGTGACCAACGCCGAGGGTCATCAATCATCGGTTACCTGGAACTACAAGTTCGGAAAACGGGATACGGTGACCGACCCGAACAATCTTGATACCGAGCATTCTTACGATGATTTCGGTCGACTGGAGAAAATCGAACGGCCGGACGGGACGTACACCGAGTACGGGCTGACAGCCTGCAACACCGGTAATAGCTATTGCGGCACGAGCTACAACAAGGTCAAGACCAAGCTGCGGGTAACAGAAACCGGCAGTAACGACGTGGCCATTCGGTACGTGGACTACTTTCTCGACATGGAAGATCGAAAAATCCAGGTCGAGTCGCAACTCCTGGGCGGTAGCCTGTCACGTGTGCGCTATGAATACGATGACGAGGGCAGGTTGGAGAAGCAGTACTTCCCGACGTTCCTGTCGTTCACGGGATCGGCGGGTGAGTACGCGAACGCGGTGTATGACCTGGTTGGACGCGTAACGTCGATCTCACGGCCCATTGACTCGACAGACTCGACACGGCAAAGCGTTGACATCGAGTACCTCGGGCTAAAGCAGGTCACGACGGATGCGATGCTGAAGACGTCGACGAAGATTCATGATGCGTTCGGCAGGGTCTCCAGGTCAGAAGACGATGATGGTTACTATCAGGACTTCGGTTTTGATGCGTTCGGCAGCCTGAAGAAAGTCACGGACAGCGACTCGAAGAGCCTGTTCGAGGCCGACTACGTGTACGGCATCAGAGCGATGCAGACGGAGTTTACCGAGCCAAACTCGGGGACCTGGGAATACTGGTACAACTCGTTCGGTGAAGTCGAGAAATACCAGGATGCGAATTTTGCGGGGACGAGCACTTACTTCACCGCGACCTTTGACAAACTCGGTCGCCAAACGCAGCGGGTTGATCCGGCCAACACGCACACATCGGCAACCACCACTACGTGGACGTGGGGTGATTCTGCTGTCGATCACAACATCGGCAAGCTGGAATCAGTCAGCGCGGGCTCACACACGGTTTCGTATGACTTCGACAGCCTGGGTCGGCTCGAAACCCGCACAACGGTCGCCGACACGACCTATTTTGACGACTACACGTACAGCAGTACGACAGGCCGACTGGAAACGCGAGAGTTTCCGGAGAGCGTGAACAGCGTACGCGTAAAACTAAAATACGAATACGGCTACGGGTTCACGAAGAAGATCCTGAACCACGCGGATACCAACACCGTGTACTGGGAGGCGACGTCCGTCGATGCGCGCGGTAATGTGATTGACGAGACGCTCGAAAACGACGTTCAGTCGATTCGGCTTTATGACTCCGTCACGGGTCTCATCGACTACATTGAGGCTGGTACCAATGGAGACATCCAGGATCTCGAATACGAGTGGAACAAAGTCGGAAGCCTGACGCAGCGCGAAGACGTCAATCGGGGCCTGACAGAGGTGTTTTACTACGACGACTTGCATCGTCTGGATTACTCGACACTTGATTCCGGTAGCGGGGCCAGCACCAATCTCGACGTCGACTACGCGCTGAACGGCAACATAACAAAGAAGACTGACGTCAGCGCCTCGACCTGGACCTACGACTCGACGCAGATTCATGCTGTCAAGACGGCCGGGAGCAACTCGTACTCTTACGACGACAACGGCAATCAGATTAAACGTAACTCGGATGACGTCGAGTACTACAGTTTCAACTTGCCGCATCTCATAGAGAACGGCGCTGGGTATCAGCAGTTCTTCTACGACGGCCATCGGCGCTGTTGGAAGGAGGTCTACAACAGCGGCTCCGCATCCGAGACAACGATCTATGTTGGCAGCGATTTCGAAAAGCGAACGGAAGGCTCAAACAGTTTCTACCGCCACCAGATCTATGCGGACGGCCGACTTGTTGCCATTCGAGTTCGGTCGAACATGTCCGGCGTTACAGATGAAACGACATCGGTTCTAACAGATCACCTGGGAAGCCTCGTCGAAGCACTGGACGAGTCCGGAAACATGGATTACAGCGTGTCCTATTCGGCGTTTGGCGAACGGCGCGATCCAACGGACTGGGATGGGCCCTACGCAAGCGAGCCCAGCCTGGCTGAGCTGACGCAGAACGGCTTCACGGACCACACGCATATCGATTCCAGTCCGCTCATTCACATGGGCGGCCGAGTCATGGACGCAGAGCTCGGACGATTCATGTCCGCCGACCCGTACGTTCCTTACCCAGACAACACACAGTCGTTCAATCGCATGAGCTATGTCAGGAACAACCCGCTGTCTCGTACGGATCCAACAGGATTCATAGACATCGATTTGGGAGGCTTCAATGTCTGGATTCGGTACACCAGGATATCGGAACGCCGTCGCTACGAACCGCCTCCGTCCGGATGCCTCACCGCGTCTGCAATCGGATGCTATGGGGAGCTTCAGTCGAAGTCAGTCTACGACATGGGACTGGATGACTGGAACCGGTTCGGACCGAACAGTGATCTGAGCGACTCGTTCTGGGGCATCGAGATTGATTGGGGTGAAGCCGCCAAGGAGGGCGCGATAATTATCGTCCCTGGTGCAGATATTGTTGTATGCGGCATCAGGGGTGATTGTTCCAGGTCAGACTGGATCATGGCGATCATTGGCGTTATCCCTGCTGCGAAGGTGGTCAAGGTCATCGACAAGGTCGATGATGCGAAAGCCGCCAAGGCAGCTAAAGCTGCCAAGACTTGTTGTTTTGTCGCGGGAACCCTGGTGGCAACAGAGGATGGCCTTATTCCTATAGAGGACATTGAGATCGGTGACCGCATTTGGGCCCAGGATGTCGAAACAGGCGAAATAGCGCTGAAAGAAGTCACTGACCTGATCCGACGGCATGAGCGAGAGATATGGCTCGTCGAGTTTCAAGCCGAAGATGGGACGTTGTTTGAATTCGAAACGACGGATGATCATCCCTGGTGGATTTCAGCGGAAGGTTGGGTCGAGACGCAGGAACTTGAGATTGGCCAATTGACCATTTCGCAAGACGGAAAAGTGAATCGCATATCTTCAGTCAGAAAATCTGATCGATGGGACTCAACATTCAATCTCACTGTTGCCGAATTCAGTACCTACTTTGTGGGACGGCACCGTGTGCTGGTGCACAATTGCGATCCTAAGAAGAAGGGGAAGTGGAAGTCGCCTCAGGAATGGGCAGACGAGGACCACAAAGTCGTCCGAGATCGTATGCGGAAAGAACAAGCGGGATACGAGTCCGGGCGGCACGACCAGTATCCAGCCGCCGTTCGCGACGAGTTAAGGCGATTGGCGGACGTAGCCGAAGCGGACGGTGCCCTTTCAGGATACGTAAAGCGTCTCAGAGAGATTGCGAATACCTACGACAAGAGAGCAGGGGCCGCGCATCGCGGTGGGCGAGGCGGTGGATAACCAATCGGAATCAAAAAGTTTGAAAGTGCCAGAGAAGATATTACGGAAGATAGACGAAGTCGTCGAACTGCGCGACGAGCGAACACTATCAGACTCGATCGAGGAATTGGTGCCCGCCATCGAGGCCCTACAAGGCTTCGAATATAACTCATTTGCTAACTACTTGGTTGGGTATCTGTGGTATCTGCACCCTCGTCGCGGCAAACTTTGTCAAATTGAAAGCGCATCAGAGTCGGCTCTCGAAAAGGCAATCGCGTTGGATCCATCTAACGGACATGCATGGCTGTACTTGGGGCATAATGCGTATGATTCCGGACGATATCTTGTTGCATTGAAGAGATTCAGACAGTCATTATCGCAATTGCATTCGAGATATCTGTTGACAAGAGCGCGAGAGATGGTTGTTTGCTGTCGAATTCGACTTTATGGGCTGACCGAATGTCTCGACGATATTGATAGGTTTGTCTGGCATGCAAGCGAGGCTGAGGTACAAGATGTTTGGCCGCAGAACTTACATAATGTTCTTAAGGTAAGGGTCGGCGATCTAACCGAGTTCGACAAAGCTCGACTTGGAAAATCCCTTCGCAGACTCGACGCGGCTGGTGAGTTTGGGTCGTGGTTTTCGGAGTTACTCTGACTAGACGGAAGCATTGGATCCCCCCAGATTAGCCGGAGATAGTCGAGCATAGGAAATCTGATGCTGTTCATCGAGAGTCGGAATTTTCCTCTTGTCTTGTTTAGTTCAGTAACCGCCAATTCCGTCGACCTAACCCTTTGGACGTTCGAGCAATAGATCCATCTATTAAGGTCGGAGACAAGATTGTTGCAGGCCAAGTCAAAGGAACTGCACAAGACATTACGAAAGTCTATAGCGGCATTACAAATCACGTTCACGTGAAACTCCGGATAGGCTACCAAGTGGTTGATCCGGCCGCTTACATTCCGCCGCCGCAACCTCCGCCACCGTAGGAGTGAATCACCCCGGGTTTGCCGCACGAGTTGAAACCGAAAAAGCACGGCGCACGCTACGATCTTTATAAGGACCGACAGGGAAATATCTACGTTAAGCCGAAGGGGAATACGGGCCCCGGTGATCCTACTGGTATTAATATCTACGATCTTCCGTGGGGAGGGTGAATATGGAAGCGCCCGAAGTTCGAATCAAGTTCTCCGTGACCTGCGATGACGAAATCTGTAACGATAGGATGGTTAGCACCTTTCAGAATAGCAGGCCGCTGGTCTGGAAAAAGGGTGACAAAATTGCTGGGACGAGTCTGGTAGAAAAAGAGTTCGGATGGGCTATTGACACTGGGTTCGTCCAATCTTGGCACGCGGCAGATCTTGCTGAAGAGTTTGTCCTGCAGAATATAGACGAATTAAAAAGGGCTCTATTGGCCTCGAAGAATGAAGAATCAGTCGATGCAGAGATAAAGATACAGGTTACCGCACATCGCCATTTGCCATCGATTTCTATTGGCAAGCCGCTCATCTCAGCGGCACGGGAACTGAATGCCACATTCGACATTGACGTCATTCTGGTCGGGTAGCCGGGAGCGAAGGTTGCCCATTTGACTGGTAACGTGTTTAGTTCAGTAATGGGTACTTTCGTTTGCCCATTACCGTCGTATCGGGCGTCGTATTGTTTTGTTTCGTCGTTTTTGAGGAGGCCCTCAGGGACGCCTGATTGACGAGAAGACGAACGATTAGACAATGGGGCACGCTGATCAGAAATGACGATGCGCGAAAGGCGTACATTGCGGCTTGAATGCGGCGAACGAGTTCGATTGCCGTGCGTTGATCGAGTGCCTGGACAAGCGAAACGGCGACCGATAGTGCTGAGGGTTTGCACAAAACGAATCGGCATCGGATCATCTATCTTGTGAATTGTGGAACGTGCTTGTGGCTACAATTCTGGCTACAAATCATGTTGGATACCCCCGGATTTCGACGGACGCGCGCGGACAGGAAAGCGAAGATAAACAAATACTTATGAATAAAGACAAGCCCATCAGCGTACTTTTCATTTGCATGGGCAATATCTGCCGTTCCCCGACGGCCGAAGGCGTGTTCCGCTACGTTGCGCAGGAGGCCGGCATAATCGAATCGCTGCACATCGACTCGGCCGGCACCCATGCCTACCACGTCGGAGAGCCTGCCGATCACCGCGCCCGGGCGGCCGCCGAGCGCCGGGGCATCTCGCTGGAGGGGATTGTTGCGCGCCGCGTCCACGCCGGGGACTTCGAGCGCTTCGACTACATCCTTGCCATGGACGAAGAGAATCTCGCGCACCTGCAGCGGGAAGCGCCAGAGCCTCATCACCACAAGCTTCGCCTGTTTCTCGAGTTTGCCAAGGCCGGCGAGCGCGAGGTACCCGATCCCTACTACGGTGGTGCCGCAGGCTTCGAGCGGGTACTCGACCTCGTCGAGGACGCGTCCCGAGGTCTGCTCGAGACGCTGTCACGGCGCTGATTAGTCCGGATTCGGGTCGGCCGGTTTAGCCTCGGGCTTCGGCGGCTGCTCCTTGGCCGCCGGTTTCTCGGCGGGTTTGGCCGCGACCGGCAGCTGCTGGGGTTCCCAGGGCAACAGCCTCGGCTTGGCTGCCGCATCCGAACCGTTGCCGCCGGACTCCTTGCGCTCGGCCGGTTTCCGGTCGGCGGGTTTTTTCCGGGCGGTCTTCTTCTCGACCGGTTTCTGTTCGGCGGCGTTGCTTTGTGCAGATTTCTTCTCGGCCGGTTGCTGCTCGGCCGCGGTCTTCTCCGGAGCTTTCGTCTCGACCCGTTTGCGTTCAAAAGGCTTGCTCTGGGCCGGTTGCTGCTCGGCCGCGGTCTTCTCCGGGGCTTTCGTCTCGACCCGTTTGCGTTCAAAGGGCTTGCTCCGGGCGGCTTCCTGCTCGGCGGGTTGCGCCTCCGCGGTCTTTTTCTCGACCGGTTTCTGCTCGGCGGGCTGCGCCTCCGCGGTCTTCTTCTCGACCGGTTTCTGCTCCGCCGGCTTGCTGTCGGCCGCTTTCTTGTCCGCGGCCGGTTTACTCTCGGCAGGCTGTTTGGCAGCCGGCTGTCCTTGCTGGTTCTCGGCTACGTTGTCCGGCCGGTCCCCGCCGCGACGGCGGCGACGCCCACCACGGCTCCGGCGACCGCGCGAGGTGCGCTTCTGCTCGGACTGCTGTTCGTCCTTGGCCGGCGTGCCCTGGTTGTCTGCCTGCGGCTGCCGCGTCCGCGTGGCCTTCTTCTTGGCTTTCTTCTTCGCGACCTTCTTCCTGGTTGTCTTCTTCCTGGTCTGTTGTGCGCCCCGCTTGTCATCGTCGCTGCGGCGTTTGGCCGGCTGGCCGCGCCGTGCACGGCCTGGTGCCTCGCTTTTCCTGCCGCGCCGCGGCTTCTCGTCTTCGTCACCGCCGGAAAACAGCGCGACGATCCGGTCGAAAAACGACGTCTTCTTCTGCGGCGGCTCCTCCAGCTTCGGCGCAGGCTTGCTCGGCTTGAGCGTGCCGACGGCCGGCATTTCGATGTGCTTGCGCTCGAGCACGGCCTGCGGGGACTCGGGCTCGGGCGCGCTCTCGGCGAGCGAGTAGCTGACCCCGGTGTTTTCCGGCAGATCCGTCTGGTCGTCGCGCACCCGGCGCACTTCGTAGTGCGGGGTCTCGAGTGCCGAGTTGGCGACGAGCACGATCTGCGTGTCGTTGCTGTCCTCGAGGCTCTGCACCCAGTCGCGCTTTTCATTGAGCAGGTAGGTCGACACTTCGACCGGCAGCTGCGCGATGACCTTGGCGGTCCGTTCCTTGCGCGCTTCTTCACCGACGATGCGCAGAATCGCGAGCGCCAGGGATTCGACGCTGCGGATATTGCCGAACCCGGAGCAGCGCGGACAGGTCATGTGCGCCGACTCGCCGATCGAGGGGCGCAGGCGCTGACGCGACATCTCGAGCAGGCCGAAGCGGCTGATCTTGCCGATCTGGACGCGCGCCCGGTCCTTGCGCACGGCCTCGCGCAGCCGGTTCTCGACGTCGCGCTGGTGCTTGGACGGTCCCATGTCAATGAAGTCGATGACCACGAGACCGCCGAGGTCACGAATCCGCAGCTGGCGGGCGATTTCGTCGGCCGCTTCGAGGTTGGTGTTCAGTGCCGTCGCTTCGATATCGCCGCCCTTGGTGGCACGGGCGGAGTTGATGTCGATCGACACGAGTGCCTCGGTATGATCGATCACGATGCTGCCGCCGGAAGGGAGCGTCACGGCGTGGGCAAACGCGGACTCGATCTGCGACTCGATCTGGAAGCGCGTGAACAGCGGCACCGGGTCGGTATAGTGCTTCAGTTTCTTGAGGTTGCTCGGCATCGTCGTCGCGACGTGCTCGTAGGCATCCTTGTAGGTCGCCTCGTCGTCGATGAGGATCTCACCGACCTCGTTGGTCAGGTAATCGCGCAGGGCGCGTACGACCGAATCGCTCTCCCGGTAGATCAGGAACGGCGCAGGGCGTTCGAGCACGACATTGAGGATCGCGGTCCACACGGTCAACAGGTTTTCCAGGTCCCAGGCGAGTTCCTCGGCGCTGCGGTCGATTCCCGCAGTGCGCAGGATCACGCTCATGCCGTCGGGGACTTCGATTGCGTTGAGCGTATTGCGGGCCGCATCGCGGTCCTGTCCCGTGATGCGGCGGGAGACACCCCCGGAGCGCGCCTTGTTCGGCTTCAGGACGATGAAACGTCCGGCGAGACTGACGAAGGTCGTCAGTGCGGCGCCCTTGTTGCCGCGCTCTTCCTTGTCCACCTGGACCACGATGTTCTGGCCTTCCTTCAGAACGTCGCGGATGTTCGGTTTACCGCTGCCGGCGCTCGCGGAAAAATACTCGCTCGAGATTTCCTTCAGCGGCAGGAAGCCGTGCCGGTCTGCACCGTAATCGACGAACGCGGCCTCGAGGCTGGGCTCGATGCGCGTAATCTTGCCGAGGTAGATATTGGCTTTCTTGCGTTCGCTAGCCGGTGCTTCGATATTGAGATCGTAGAGGCGCTGGCCGTCGACCATCGCCATGCGCAACTCTTCTTGCTGAGTCGCGTTGATTAGCATTCTTTTCATGTTGTCCTACTTGTCTGTTGGAGGACAGCACGACGGGGCATGGCGCCGGGCGGGCGCAGGGGAGGTCACGCTCGAGTCGACGACGCAGGATGGCGCCGCCATACGGACTTACCAATTCTGTAAAGACCTGACCCAGAGTGGTCAGGGTCGACAAAAAAATCAGCATGATTTCCCTGCGGCTGTGCCGCTGCGGCGCAAGCGATTTACCGTGCCTGCTGCCATCTGAAATCAGGTCTCGCGGGGTGGCGAGACCGACAAAAACTATCGCAACGAGTATCCAGGCGACTGTGCCGGGACTGCTCAGGGCGGTAATATAGCACACCTCAACCGCACATAAGCAACTGATCATGCAAGAAAACTCACCTTCCGACACGCGCGTGACGCAGGTCCGCAAGGTCCGCGTCAATGCGGATCGGGCGGGCCAGCGCATCGATAATTTCCTGCGCAGCGAACTGCCGGGCGTGCCCAAAGGACGCCTGTACCGCCTGTTGCGGCGTGGCGAAGTGCGGGTCAACGGCGGACGCGTCAAGGCCGAGTACAAGCTCAGCGAAGGCGACGAGGTGCGCATACCGCCGGCGCGGGTCAACGTGGACGGGCCGCCGCCGCCACGGGCGCGCGCCGCGGCCATGCTCGACCAGGTGCTGTACGAGGACAAGCGGCTGCTCGTCATCAACAAGCCTTCCGGCGTTGCCGTGCACGGGGGCAGCGGGATCAGCCATGGCGTCATCGAGTTGCTGCGCCACGCGCGCCCGGACCTCAAGGACTTGAGTCTCGTCCATCGCATCGACCGCGAGACGTCGGGCTGCCTCGTCATGGCCAAGCGGCGCAGCGCGCTGCGCGAGCTGCACGCGCGCTTTCGCGAGGGGCAGGTCGAGAAAAACTACCTCGCGCTGGCCGTCGGCGACTGGCAATTCGGCGAACAGCTCATCGATGCGCCGCTGCTGGTCAGGAACCGCAAGGGCGGGGAACGCCATGTCATCGTCAGCGCCAGGGGCAAACCGGCGCGCACCCGCATCGCCCTGTCACGCACCTACGGCGTTTACAGCCTGCTGCTGTGCGCCCCGGAAACCGGCCGAACCCACCAGATCCGCGTGCACCTTGCGCATGCGGGACACCCGATCCTCGGCGACGAGCGCTACGGCGACGCCGAGGCTAACCGGCGTGCGCGGGGCTTCGGGCTCGACCGCCTGTTCCTGCATGCGCAGTCCATCGCGTTCGCGGATGACAACGGCAACGAGCTGCATTTCACGGCGCCGCTGGCGCCCGACCTGGAGCAATTCCTGGCCAACGGAGTTATCGCGGCGCAGCGCGAGAAGAAATCACGGTAACAGGTAGCCGAGCTGCAGCAGCCGCTGCGCCAGCCAGATCATGGGCAAACCGATCAGGGCCGTGGGGTCGTCCGTTTTCACCGACTCGAACAAGACGAAACCCGCCCCCTCGAGCTTGAAGCTGCCCGCGCAATCGTAGGGCTGGTCGTGGCGCAGGTAGGCCTCGGCGAGGCGCCGGTCGAAATCGCGGAACCTGACGACGGTCTGGTCCGTGTGCTCGTAGCGCGACCGGCCGACGGGATCGAGAATGCAGACGGCCGTGAGAAACGTCACGCTCTTGCCCGAGGCGGCCAGCAGCTGCTCGACCGCCCGCGCATGATTGCCGGGCTTGCCCACGACCCGCCCGTCGCGGACCGCGACCTGGTCCGCGCCGATGACCAGCGCGCGCCGCGCATTGATGGCCACGGACTCGGCCTTGCGGCGCGCGAGCTGCCGCACCAGGTCGGCCGGCGCCAGGTCGTCCGGGTTACTCTCATCGACTTCGGGATCCACGCTCTCGTAGTTGTCGAGAAAGCGATCCATCAGGTCGCGGCGATACGGTGAGGACGACGCCAGGCAAATCGCGGGTGCAGACGGGTTTTGCATAGGTAAATCAGGGTCTTAAGTCGGAAACCTCGCAGTTTACCCGGTTTGAAGTGGCCTGCCGAAATTTCTGCTGCCGAGGCTTTGACTTAGGCTGCCCCGGTCCTTATCATGCGCGCGCCATGGCAAATCCGCTGCGCGAACGCCGCACCGCGGCCGAATGGGCGGCGGTGTCTCAACTTATTGAAATTGCTGAAGAAATAGGCAATCTCGAGCAGCTGTCGGCCGTGATCGAAGCAGACTTGTCGACGCTCGACGCGGATAATGTACCCGCGAGATGGCGCGCCGCCGCGGTGACGGGCCGGCTCGAGTTCGGCTTCGCCGATGCGCAGCGGACGCTGCCCGGGGTGACCTGCCGGCTCGCGGTGACGGTCGACCTGGTGTGCCAGCGGTGCCTCGAAGCGTTCGCTTTGCCGCTCGAGGTCGAGGCAAAATTGCTGCTGCTCGACTTCGACGAGGAGGTCGCGGGGTACGACGAGTACGAGGTCTGGGAGATGGAGGAGCCGTTGCTGCGCCCCCAGGACATCGTCGAGGAACTGCTGATCATGGCGATGCCGTTCGCGGCGATGCACGCGGAATCGGCCGCATGCAAGGCGCTGGAGACGCCCGCAGAAGAGGGCGCCGAGGAAATGACAACGCCGTGTGCCGGGTTACGCCGGCAAATGGTCCGGGACAACGAAGGCTCGGCCTGATACGCCGCGCCGCTAGGAGAAAGTAATGGCTGTTCAAAAAAGTCGCAGGACCCCTGCAACACGCGGCGCGCGTCGCTCGCACGACAAGCTGAAAAATCCGGCGCTGTCGGTCGATCCGACGTCGGGCGAGACCCACGTGCGTCATCGCGTTACGCCGGACGGTTTTTACCGCGGCAACCAGGTTGTTAGCCAGCCTGAAGTGGCCGAAGACGACGAGTAACGCACGTCCCTGGTCGGCCGGATTGCTCCGGCCCGTCTGTCGGTGAGCGCTCACTCAACTACCCTGTCCCTCGATGCCATGAGCGGCGACCTCGGCGCCGAGGTGGTCGTGCAGGCGGCAGCCGCGACGCTCGCCAAGTACCGGCACATCGAGTTGATTCTGGTCGGCGATGAGCCGCTGCTGCGCGGCCTCGCGGGCCGGATCGCAGGCGACGATCCGCGCCTCAGGATTCGCCACGCGAGCGAAGTCGTGGCGATGTCGGAACCCCCGGCAGATGCGCTGCGGCGCAAGAAGGACTCGTCGATGCGGGTCGCTATCGACCTCGTCAAGGAAGGGGCGAGCGACGCGTGCGTCAGCGCGGGCAACACCGGTGCGCTGATGGCGACCGCCAAGTTCGTGCTCAAGATGCTGCCCGGTATCGACCGGCCGGCGATCGTTGCCGAAATACCCTCGCTCCGCGGTTCGCTGCACATGCTGGACCTCGGTGCCAATACCCAGGCTACGCCCGAGCACCTGTTCCAGTACGCCGTCATGGGCTCGATCATTGCCGCCGACATCAACCGCATCGACAATCCGCGCGTTGCGCTGCTCAACATCGGCGCCGAGGACATCAAGGGCAATGACACGGTCAAGGAAGCGGCTGCGCTGCTGAGCAACAGCGCGCTGAACTACGTCGGCTTCATCGAGGGCAACGACCTGATGACCGACAAGACCGACGTCGTCGTGACCGACGGTTTCACGGGCAACGTCGCGCTCAAGACCATGGAAGGCACGGTGGGTGTGTGCAAGCACCACCTCAGGAGCGCGTTCGGGCGCAACTGGCTCACCCGGCTGCAGGCGCTCTTCGCGGCGCCGGTCCTGCGCCATCTCGCGGCGCAGATGGACTCTCGCAAGTACAACGGAGCGACGCTGGCGGGCCTTAATGGTATCGTAATCAAGAGCCATGGCAGCGCCGATGCGTTCGCGTTCCAGCACGCAATCGACACGGCCATCGTCGAGGTCCGCAACCAGTTGCCGCAGCAGATCGGCAGGTTGCTCGAAAGGGAAGCCGCATGAGCTACTCACGCATTGCCGGGACCGGCCGTTACCTGCCCGAACGGGTGATGACCAACTTCGATCTCGAGAAGATCGTCGAAACAACCGACGAGTGGATCAGGACGCGGACCGGCGTCGAGCGCCGCCATGTCGTCGAAGCGGACCAGACGACGTCCGACATGTGCGTGGAGTCGGCGAAAAAAGCCATGGACGATGCGGGCGTCACGCCGGCGGATATCGACATGGTGATCACGGGCACGACCTCGCCCGATGTCGTGTTCCCCAACGTGTCGACCATCATCCAGCACCGGCTCGGCATCCCGGCGTGCGCGGCGTTCAGCCTCGAAGCGGCATGTTCGGGTTTCATCTACGCGCTGACCGTCGCCGACAAGTTCATCAAGGCCGGCGAGGCGAAATGCGTGCTCGTCACGGGCGCCGAGTGCATCACCAAGCTGATTGACTGGAGCGACCGCAATACCTGCGTGTTGTTCGGCGACGGCGCCGGCTCGGCGATCGTCGTACCGTCGGCGGAGCCGGGCATCCTGTCGTGCGAACTCGGGGCCGACGGCCAGTACCGCGAGCTGCTGCACTATCCGGTCGGCGTGTCGAAAAATCTCGCGGCCGCGGGTACCGACGAGGCGAACATCATCATGAAGGGCAACGAGGTGTTCAAGGTCGCCGTGACGACGCTGGGCGACATCGCCGGCAAGACCCTCGAAAAAGCCGGCATTTCCAAGGAAGAACTCGACTGGCTCATCCCCCACCAGGCCAACATTCGTATCATCCAGGCGACCGCGAAGCGCCTCGGGCTGCCCATGGAAAAGGTCATCCTGACGGTGCAGGATCACGGCAACACGTCGGCTGCATCGGTCCCCATGGCCCTCGACGTCGGGCGCCGCGACGGCCGCGTGAAAGAAGGTCAGCTGGTGCTCATGGAAGCCTTCGGCGGCGGTTTCACCTGGGGCTCGGTGCTGATGCGCCTCTAGTCAAGACCCGGTCCGCCACGGAACACGATCAAGAAAAATTAAGGGACAGGCAATTAAGGGACAGTTACCTTGCAATTAAGGGACAGTTACCTTAATTGCAGGGGCAATTAAGGTAACTGTCCCTTAATTGCGTCCCTTAATTGCGACCTTAGCTGTGTTTCCAGGCTGTGTCGTGGCTACCAGAGGCCGACTTTCTCCTGCGCCGCGGAGCGGCGCCGCATGCGCTGGTGCAGCTGCTGGCGGCGCCGGTCGATGCGGTCCCGGCGTACTGCCGCATCGATGCCGGCACCGTGCTTGCCGTCATAGTCTTCGCGGAACGCGCAGAAATCGTCGTACGCCTCGCGTACGTGGGCCAGTTCGCGCGCCACGAGTTCGATGATGATCACGTCGTCGAGATAGCCGATGACCGGGATGTCGTCAGGCAGGATGTCCTCGGGGTCGGCGAAGTACACGAAGGTCGCGAGCAGCCGCTCGCGATCCGCATCCGGCAGCTGCCATTCGTCGTCGGCCAGCATGCGCAGCAGCGACTCGAGTTCCGGAATCCGTCTGCCGACGAAGTCAGGCAAGGGTTCGCTGCTGCGGATCTCGTCGAGAACCGCGTGGATCGCCTCGATGATCTCTCCTTCCTCGGCGTGTCGCACCGCCGCGCGCGATTGGCGCAGCGCCTTGCGGAAGAAAGCGAGGTCGCGGTCGGTGAGTTCGAAACTGATCGTGAGGCCCATGCAAACAGGCTAACGGCAACCCCCTATGGCGGTCAACGCGCAATGGTTTACCATAGGCGTTGGCGGCAGGGGTCTTTTCATGAAACCCAGACTCATTATTGGCAACAAGAATTACTCGTCATGGTCCCTGCGGCCGTGGCTCCTGATGAAAGAAGCGGGCATCGAGTTCGACGAGCACCGTATCGTCCTGGACACGCCGACCACGAAAAACGAGATTGCCGAGTACTCCGCGGCGGGCCGGGTGCCGATTCTCGTCCTCGGCGACCTGACGGTCTGGGACTCGCTGGCGATCTGCGAGACCGTGGCCGAGCGCTGGCCCGGGCAACAGCTCTGGCCCGCCGATGCAGACGAGCGGGCATGGGCGCGTTCGATCGCGGCCGAGATGCATGCGGGCTTCGCCATGCTGCGCGAGTGCATGCCGATGAACTGCAGGGCGATGGGCCGTATCGTTCCCATCCCCGACGAACTGGGCGCCGATATCGACCGGGTGATCGCAATCTGGTCCGACTGTCACAAGCACTTCGGCGACCGCGGCGGCTGGCTGTTCGGGCAATTCTCCGTGGCCGACGCGATGTTTGCGCCCGTCGTGCTGCGGCTGCGCACGTACGGTATTAACTTGCCCGAGTCGGCCGGTTATTATCCGCACCGACTGCTCGAAAGCGCAGCCATGCAGGAATGGCTGGCCGCAGCCGAGTGTGAAACCGAGGTCATCGAGGCCGACGAGAAAGGTCAGTAATGCGTACCCTGTTGTTCCTGTCGGCCATCGCCTGGCTGGCCACTGCCCCCGTTTACGCCGAAGTCTACGAACTTCCGCCGCAGGGCTATGACGTCATCGGCGCGGTGTCCACGATCACGGCCCGCTACGAAGATACGCTCGTGGACATCGCGCGACGCCACGGGCTCGGCTATTACGACATCGTGCAGGCGAATCCCGGCGTCGATATCTGGCTGCCCGGCGAGGGGACCGAAATCGTGTTGCCGAGCCGTTTCGTCCTGCCGCCCGGTCCCCGCCGCGGCCTCGTGCTGAACCTGGCCGAATACCGCATGTACTATTTCCCGGAGCCGGTGGCAGGCCAGCCGGCCTACGTCTACACCTACCCGATCAGCATCGGGCGGATGGACTGGGAAACGCCGCTGGGCCAGACCCGGATCGTCGCGATGGCGAAGGATCCTGCCTGGTATCCGCCGCAATCGGTGCGCGACGAGCACGCGGCCGACGGCGATCCGCTGCCACGGGTCGTACCACCCGGTCCCGCGAATCCGCTCGGGACGCGCGCACTGCGGCTCGGACTGCCCGGGTACCTGATTCACGGCACCAACCGGCCGGCGGGTGTCGGCATGCGCGTGTCGCACGGCTGCATCCGCATGTTCCCCGAAGACATCGAGTTCCTGTTCGAGCACGTCCGCGTCGATACGCCGGTGCGCATCATCAACGTGCCCGTGAAGATGGGTTGGGACGGTAATACGCTGGTTGCCGAGGTGCACCCGTTGCTGGAGTCGTCGCAGGTGCTCACCGAGGAAACGCTCGAGCACCTCGAACAGCTCGACGCCGACGTCGACCTGCCGCCGCCCGACCCCAACAGCAAGGACCCGCTCACGCACATGACCGAGCAGTTCATCGCGGCGACCGCCGAGCGGGCCGGCCAGCTCGACTGGGATGTCGTCGAGGCGCTGGTCCAGCGTGCCAACGGCATCCCGGAGGTCGTCGGTGCGGGCATAAAAAACGCCGCGACAAGCGCGGCGTTCGAATAAAGCATTTGTAGTCTTGACGCTACTGGGTCTTTGTCCTGGTTACTTGGACATCGACTTCTGGAACATACGCTCCATGCTCTGGCGGTTTGCCTCGCAGCAAGCCTGCGATTTCGTAGCGGCAGCCATAGCCTGGTCGGCCGTGCGCTGAGCTGCAGAAGCAGCCTGAGCGGCGCGGTCGGCAGCGGCGCGAGCCGTTTCAGCAGCAGATGCAGCAGCAGCAGCGTCTGCCGCGGCACGATCGGCCGTAGCTCTTACTTCATCGATGTTGGCACAACCAGCGGCCATTACGGCGAACAGTGCAATTGCACTTGCCCTGAGTGCGATCTTCTTCATGTTGGAACTTCCTTTGTTGGAAAAAACGGCAGGCGCATTATTTCCCAAACGGCGGGCCGCTGCAACGAAAATAGTTGTTTTCTTGCCAATTTGTCGTCGCCAGGCGACAGATAACCGGGTCCCGGCGATCAGGGGCTGCTGACGTCGCTGATCCGGACCGGCATGGCGCTCATGGTCTCCACCAGTGACAGCACGTACGACGGGCCCTCTTCGGTCAGGCTGCCGAGCGGGATGTAGCGGCCCTGGCGCCGGGCGGGCACCTCGACCGGCAGGGTCGCATCGCGAATCTGCCAGGCGCCCTCGTCGTGGATTTCCGTCCAGGCGTGACCGAACGCGGACAGGCGCTCGTCGTGGTCGAGGATCAGGTTGCCGAACACGATCCGGGCCGGGTAACCGCTGGCACGCGCCAGCGCGGCCAGCAGCACTGCGTGCTCGGTGCAGTCGCCTTCGCCGGAAGCGGCCACGCGCGAGGCGAGATCGAACGAGCGCGAGTACGACTTGTTGCGCACGTGCTCGTAGACGAAGCGTTCGAGCTCCGCGGGCGTCGGCGCGGCGTCGTGCCGTGCCGCGAGCTGCGCGACGAGTTCCCGGATCGCTGCCTCGTCGTAATCGACGACCCAGGTGCTTTGCAGCAGGGCCTCGTGCGGCGGTCCGCCGAGCGTCGGCTGCGCATCGAAGCGAATGCGCACGCTGTGCTCGTCGCTGGCCAGGACGTCGAGCCCGTCGACGCCGGACAAGGAGGCCGCTGTCCTGGCCGGGTCGTTCACATGCAGCGTCGACGTGACCGACGCACCCAGGTCCCCGCCCGTGCCGGCGCTGCGCTCGATCGCGATCGTCGCCAGGTAGGGCGTGTCCTGCTGCGCCGCGGCATCGACACCCACCAGCACCAGGGCCGACAGGAGCGCCGCGGCGACCGGCCGCGCGATGCTCGTCATTGCAGCGAACCTCGCGACCAGATGCGTTCGACGTTGATCGTCACGGGCCCGACCGCCATGTCGGCCGTATGCAGGTTGCCGCTGTCATCGAAGCGGCCCGTGTAGCTCAGTGGGCCGACGGTCAGGACCGCCTGGCGTTCGACCTCGGCATCGTCGCGCGTCATCGTCGCGTGCATGAGCTGTGTCGGATCGATCCCCGGGATCCAGATCAGGGCGCCGACCGACGTGTCGTCGCCGGCGAACAGGTTCCTGGCCATCTCGAGCTGTTGCCATTCGCTGGCCGGCTGCAGTGCGCCGTCGATTTCGTAGGCGAGTTCCTTGCCCTGCAGCGATCCGCTCGACGTCCAGTTGCCGTCGTCGTTGCGGGCGAGGGTCATGTCGCTGGCGATCTCACCGTTCTCGACGGAGATTTCATACGCATTGATCAATGCACCGTCGGCTGTGGAAAAGCTGACCGTGTACGCATCGCTGGTCGCGACGGTGGCGGCATCGACGGGCAGCAGGGAGGCTTCGGCCGTGTACATGCGGATGTCGCCGTCCGCGTCGATCGTGTACGACGCGTAGGTTACACCGGTTCCGAGGCTGTTCATGTCGAGCCGGGCGATTTCCTCGTAGAAGGGTACGGGTGTGTCGTCGGCGACTTCGGCGTTCGCGACGAACTCGGCGAAGGCATGCGCGAAGGTCTCGCGGTACCCGAGGTAGTTGTGCGCGCAGGCAAAGGCGGTCTCGCCCTTGGTCGCGGCGCGTACCTTGGTGAAGCCGACCAGGACCTGGGCGTCGCGCTCGACCGTGTACAGCCACTCGAGAGCGAGGTAGGGCCGTCCGGCCACCTCGCCGGCCTCGGTATGGAACACCTGGCGGTTACCGACCTGGTCGTGGCTGCCGGCAACGGCCTCGATGTTGGCCTCGGCGATCACGTCCGTGAGCGTTGCCAGATCCCGTGACGAGGTGAACAGGTAACACTCGAGCGGTGATTCGGCCTTGATGTCCGAGCTGAAGTACCAGCCCTCTTCGATGGGCTGCGGCGCGTCGGGCTTGCCGGGCAGCTTGCTGCGGATGCTGTCGTCGGGGGTGGCCACCTTGCGATACTTCAGGCGCTTCGCTTCGGCGCCCATGCTCTTGCGGGCCCAGTCGGGCCAGCTGTCCATCGAGACGCCGTCGGCGGCGTAAACCGTGGGGGTGGCGAGCAGCAGCGCGCACAGGAGGGTGAGTCGTCCCAGGGGGTGGTGCATGACGTTCTCCGTCGTTGGGGTGGCATAAGTTGACGGCAGTGGGCGTCGATTTGCAAAGACCTTCATCGCACTATTGCACTGCCGTCGATACTGTATATAATCCCAAGTACTGTGGATTTATACAGGAACTGTTCAAATGCGCGAACTGACCCCCAGGCAAAAGCAAATTCTCGAAATGATTCAGGAGTTTATCGCCGATACCGGCATGCCGCCGACGCGTGCCGAAATCGCCCGGCAGCTCGGTTTCAAGTCCGCCAACGCGGCCGAGGAGCATCTGCGGGCCCTGCAACGCAAAGGCGTGCTCGAACTCCTGCCGGGCGCCTCGCGCGGTATCCAGCTCAAGGATTCGTTACGTGACCAGATGGGGCTGCCGCTCGTCGGCCGGGTGGCTGCGGGCAGCCCGATTCTTGCGCAGGAGCACATCGAAGCACATTACCGGCTCGACCCCCAGCTGTTCAACCCGAAACCGCACTACCTGCTGCGCGTCCATGGCATGAGCATGAAGAACGCAGGCATCCTGGATGGCGACCTGGTTGCCGTGCATCGTACGCCCGAAGTTCGCAGCCGCCAGATCATCGTGGCGCGCCTCGATGACGAGGTGACGGTCAAGCGCTACCGGCAGAACGGCTCAATGGTATCGCTGCTGCCGGAAAACGAGGACTTCGAACCCATCGAAGTCGATCTCAGGGAGCAGGCGCTGGTCATCGAAGGCGTCGTCGTCGGCGTCATTCGTGACGGCCTGCCGTTGCATTGAGCATTGTCATCGTCGCTCGACAAATTACTTGCGAACCCGCGCGTCTGGCGCGGATGCGACCAGGCCGGCCGCAGGACGGGCCTCGCAAGCGGTTACGCGGAACTCGACCGGCATCTGCCCGGCGGCGGCTGGCCACCGGATTCGCTGACTGAAATACTGACGACGCATTATGGCATCGGAGAGCTGCGTCTCCTGATGCCGGCATTGGCCAGGCTGAGTAACGAAGCGCCCGGGCAGGGCTTTGGCGAACCCGGCTGGATTGCCTGGGTGGCGCCGCCTTTTCAGCCGTACCCGCCGGCACTGCGCCAGTACGGGATCGACTTGTCGCGCATGTTGATCGTACGTCCTGCCGAGGCGAACGAGATTCTCTGGTCGGCCGAGCAGGCACTGTCGTCGGGAACCTGTGCGGCCGTATTGCTGTGGCCCGATACGCTCGACGACCAGGCCAGCCGCCGGCTGCAGCTGGCGGCGGAGCAGGGCCGCAGCTGGGCGATTGCGTTCCGTCCGCTGGCAGCGCGCCACCAGCCATCGGCCGCCGCCCTGCGCCTCGCCCTGCATTCGAGCGGGCAGGGGACACGCGTACATATCCTGAAGAGCCGCGGCGGTCGCCCGGTGGTGATCAGCCGGTTTTTATAAGTGAAGCCACGTGCCTGCAAACCACCGGCCCTCGGGCGGGAAGCTGCCCCGACCCCCGCTCCTGTACAGCAGGCGTTCCCGCTCGGGGAGCCTCCTGCGGGAGCCCGCGAGGCAGGCGCGCCGCGCCGCAGCGGCCTGCAGCCGGCACCCGCCTGGCGGGCTCCCACAGCCGCTCCCGCGGAACGTCTGTGGTTCTGCCTGTGGTTCCCGCAGCTGCCGCTCGAAGCCACGGGCGCCGGCGCGGCACCCACCGCGGTCGTCGAGGAACAGCACGGGGTGCCTCGTATCCTGCTGGCCAACGGGGCGGCGCGGGCGGCCGGCGTCGTGCCGGGCCAGGCTGCCAATGCGGCACTCGCTTTGTTGCCGGGGCTGCAGCTCGAAGCGCGCAGCGCACTGCGCGAGCAGCAGGCGCTCGAGGATCTCGCGAGCTGGCTCGAACGGTTCTCCTCGATCGTGTCGATCGCGGGACAGGATGTCCTGTTGCTCGAGGTGGCTGGCAGCCTGCGCCTGTTCGAGGGGCTGCGTAGTCTGCGGAAAAAAATCCTGCGCGGCCTGCAGGGACTCGGCTTTACGGCCTCGCCGGCGATCGCGCCGACCCCGCTGGCAGCCACCTGGCTCGCCCGTGCCGGACGGCGTGTCTGTATCCGCGATTCCGCGAACCTGGCGGGTGCCTTGCGCAAACTGCCGCTCGCCTGCCTGGGCTGGCCGCCCGCGCTGCGTGAAACCCTGGCCGGTATCGGGGTCGCCAGGGTCGGTGATTGCCTGCGCCTGCCGCGCGAAGGGTTCACGCGGCGCTTCGGCGCACAGTGCCTGCTCGAACTCGACCGGGCGCTGGGCCACTTGCCCGATCCGCGGCAATCGTGGCGCGCGCCGGAACGCTTTTGTGCCGACTACGAGATGAGCGAGGAGCAGACCGATCGCGAGCTGCTGCTCAATATCTGCGGCGAGCTGCTGCAGTCACACGAGCAGTTTTTGCTGGCGCGGCAGCTCGGCACGCAGCGCCTGTGCTTCAACTTTTTCCACCTGGATGGGCCGGCGACCGTGCTGCGTCTCGGTTGTGCGCTCGCGGAACGCGCCGCCAGCCGCTGGGCCGAGCTACTCGTGATTCGTTTCGAGCGGCTGGTTTTGTCGGCCCCCGTCATTGCCGTGCGCCTGCAGGGCGGCATGACCCAGCCATTGCAGGCGGCATCGGGCGAGTTGTGCCTGCATGGCCGTCCCGGCGCATCGCAGCGACGCTTCTCGATTACCCAGCTCGCCGAACGCCTCGTCGCGCGCATCGGCGACCAGTCGGTGCAGTCGACGACGATGGTAGCCGAGCATCGTCCGCACTATGCCTTTCGTGCGCACAGCCTGCTGGCCGACGGGCCGCACACCACGGCGGACGAGGCGCCGCCCTGTTTGCGGCGTCCGCTGTGGATGCTGCCCGAGCCGGCGCTGTTACCCACGGACCGCGGTTACCCGGTTCACCGGGGATGTCGCCTGCAGCTCGTCGAGGGCCCCGAGCGCCTCGAGACCGGCTGGTGGGACGAGGACGGCATTTCGCGCGATTACTACCTGGCACGGGAGCCGGATGGCAGGCAGTTGTGGGTGTTTCGTAATCGCACCCGCGAGTCGTCCTGGTATCTGCATGGCTATTTCGGGTAACCGCCATGGCGGCCCGGTACGCCGAACTCCACGCCCTCAGTAACTTCACGTTCCTGCGCGGCGCTTCCCATCCGGAAGAACTCGTCGAAACGGCAGCCAGGCTCGGCTACGAGGCGCTCGCGATCACCGATGAGTGCTCGATGTCGGGCATCGTACGTGCGCATGCGGCGGCCAGGGACCACGGGCTGAAGAAACTCATCATCGGCACGGAGCTGCGGTTGCGCAGCGGCCGCAAGCTGGTCGTGCTGGCACGGAGCCGCACCGGCTATGCCGCGCTGTGTCGCCTGGTGACGAACGCACGCCGGGGCGCCGCCAAGGGGAGCTACGAACTCACCCGGCATGTCTTCGACGACGGGTTGCCCGGCTGCCTCGTACTCTGGGTGCCCGACCGGGACCTGGCGCTCGACGTGGAGGATCACTGGTTGCGGGAAACGTTCCGTGACCGTCTCTGGATAGCAGTGGAACTACTCGCCGACGGTCGACAGCGGGAACGGCTGGCGCGCCTGCGCGAAGAGGGCCGGCGCCTGAAGCTGCCGCTCGTTGCCGGCGGCGACGTGCACATGCATTGCCGTGCCCGGCGCATACTGCAGGACGCGCTAACGGCGATTCGTCTCGGTACCACCGTCGACAAGGCCGGTTTCGCCCTGTACCCGAATGGCGAACGCCATTTGCGGCCGCTCGAAGTGCTGCAACGCATCTACCCGGCGGACCTGCTCGAGGAGACGGTGCGGATTGCCGATGCCATCGATTTTTCACTCGACGAACTGCGCTACGAGTACCCTGACGAGATCGTTCCTGCGGGCGAGACGCCCGGGTCCTACCTGCGCCGGCTGACCGGGGAGGGCATGCACAGGCGCTGGCCGCAGGGTACGCCGCCGAAAGTTACGCAGCTCGTCGAGCATGAACTCGCACTGATCGCGGAGCTGCGGTACGAGCCCTATTTCCTGACGGTGTACGACATCGTCGCGTTTGCGCGTTCGCAGGGCATTCTTTGCCAGGGGCGCGGCTCGGCGGCTAATTCGGCCGTGTGCTTTTGCCTCGGCATTACCGAGGTCGACCCGGCCCGCATGGAAATGCTGGTGGAACGCTTCATTTCGAAAGAGCGCAACGAGCCACCGGATATCGACGTCGATTTCGAGCATGAGCGTCGCGAAGAAGTCATCCAGTACATCTATCGCAAGTACGGCCGCGAACGGGCTGCACTGGCCGCGACGGTCATCACCTACCGCCCGCGCAGCGCGTTGCGCGATATCGGCAAGGTCCTCGGACTCTCCGAGCTGCAGGTCGGCCGGCTGTCGCGCTCGATGCAGTGGTGGGACGGCCAGTCGGTCGACGACAGCCGCATTCTCGAGGCCGGTCTCGCACCGGACAGCCCGGTCATCAGGCGGCTGATGTATCTCGTACGCGAGCTGATCGGTTTCCCCCGCCACCTGTCGCAGCACGTCGGCGGTTTCGTCATCTCGAACGCACCGCTGTACGAGCTCGTGCCGGTCGAGAATGCGGCGATGCCCGAGCGCACGGTCATCCAGTGGGAGAAGAACGATCTCGAGGAACTGGGGTTGCTCAAGGTCGATGTCCTCGGTCTCGGCATGCTGACCGCCATTCGCCGGGCGTTCGGGCTGATCCGTGACTTCGACGGCAGGGAACTCACGCTGGCTACGGTACCGGCCGAGGATCCCGCGGTGTACGACATGATCTGTGACGGCGACACGATCGGTGTTTTCCAGATCGAATCGCGTGCGCAGATGGCGATGCTGCCGCGCCTCAGGCCGCGTTGTTACTACGATCTCGTCATCGAGGTCGCGATTATCCGGCCCGGGCCGATACAGGGTGACATGGTCCATCCGTATCTGCGGCGGCGCAATGGCGAGGAGTCCGTCGACTACCCGAGCGACGAGGTGAAAGGTGTGTTGCAGCGCACGCTCGGCGTGCCGATATTCCAGGAGCAGGTGATGCAGCTGGCGGTTGTCGCGGCAGGTTTCACGCCGGGCGAGGCCGACCAGCTGCGCCGGGCGATGGCCGCATGGAAGCGGCGCGGCGGTCTCGGTACCTTCGAGCACAAACTCATCAACGGCATGCGGGCGCGCGGGTACGAGGAGACGTTTGCGCGGCAGATCTTTCAGCAAATCCTCGGCTTCGGCGAGTACGGGTTCCCCGAGTCGCATTCGGCCAGCTTCGCGCTGCTGGTTTACGTGTCGTCGTGGCTCAAACGGCACGAGCCTGCGGCGTTTACCTGTGCGCTGCTCAACAGCCAGCCCATGGGTTTCTACTCGGCTTCACAGCTCGTACAGGATGTGCAGCGACACGGCGTTACCGTGCGCCCGGTGGACATCAACCGCAGTGCCTGGGACTGTTCGCTCGAGGCGGACGAGTCGGGCAGGGCGGCGCTGCGGCTCGGCCTGCGCATGGTCAAGGGCCTGTCGGCGGCATCCGGTGAGCGCATTGTCGCGGTCCGCACCGAGGGTGACTACGCAGCCGTGCAGGAGCTGTGCGAGCGCGCCGGCCTCGATCGACGCGAGCTCGGTGTGTTGGCTGCCGCCGGGGCCTTGCGGTCGATAGCAGGCGACCGCCACCGTGCCCGCTGGGCGGTTGCCGGTACCGAAAAGCCGCTGCCCCTGTTTCCGCGCATGGCGCGCTTCGAGCCGACCCCGCTGCTGACGGCGCCGACCGAGGGGCAGAACATCGTGGCCGACTACCGAACGACCGGCATGACGCTCGAGCGGCACCCGGTCTGTCTGCTGCGGCGCCACCTCGATCGCTACGCGTATGTGCGCGCCGCGCAACTGCCGGACATCGGCGATGGGCGGCAGGTCAATGTCGCGGGACTGGTCATTACCAAGCAGCGGCCGGGCACGGCCAGCGGCGTCACCTTCGTGACGCTCGAGGACGAAAGCGGGCAGGTCAATCTCGTGCTGTGGAAGCAGGTTGCCGAGCGGTATCGCGCTGCACTGCTGAATGCCCGGCTGCTCGGCGTCGCCGGGGAACTGCAGATAGAAGGGGACGTGATTCACGTGATCGGGCGGCAGCTGTTCGATCACTCCGACCTTCTGGGGGATCTGGAGATCGTTTCCCGGGACTTTCGCTAGACCCGTTTACACGTCGTCGTCGAGATTGAAGTTGAAGGTGTCGTCCAGTTGCTGGTTGCGCAGCTCGGCAAGCTCCTCGAGGCGCCGCCGCACTTCGCGCCGCCGCGCAATCTCGTCAGGATCGGTCTTGCCGGCGATACGGATCAGCTCATCGGCGTCGTCATCGTCGAGCTCACCCGCGATGTCGATCATCGTCTCGCCGCCGATGTCGGGCATCGCGTCTTCGTCGAGATCGTCGTCGAGATCCTCGTCGTCGTCGTCGTCGGCGTCGTCGAAATCCGCGTCGTCGAAATCCGTGTCGTCGTTGTCGTCGTCATCGCCGGACATTACGGCCTTCCTGAAACCCACCGATAGGCAGATTTTACTAACGAATCAGATTGTTAATTTCAAAGATCGGCAGCAAAATTGCAAGTACTATCGTCAGGACGATGGCGCCCATGATGACGATCAGGAGCGGCTGGAGAATACCGAGCAGGGCCGCAATCAGTCCATCGACCTCGCGCTCCTGGCCGGACGCCGCACGCGCCAGCATCTCCTCGAGCCGGCCGCCGGCCTCGCCGCTCGATACGAGGTGGATCATCATTGGCGGAAACAGCCTGCTGGCTGCCAGCGACTTGCTGATGCCGGCACCTTCACGCACGCGCACCGTGGCCTCGGTCACGGCATCGCGCATCGGCAGGTTCTCGACTACTTCGGCGGCAATCTTCAGTGCCTGCAGGATCGGTACGCCGCTGCCCGCGAGGATGCTCAGTGTGCGGGTAAAGCGCGCCGTGTTGACGCCCCGCGTCAGGCGGCTGACGATCGGCATCCTGAGCAGCATGCGGTGATAGCGGCGGCGCGGGCCTTCCTTCTGCAGGACCCACCAGCCCAGCCAGCCGATGGCGCCCAGCGCGATGATCAGCGCGGGCCAGTAAGCGCGCAGGAAGTCGCTCGTTGCGATCAGGCCCGCAGTCAGCGCAGGCAACTCGGCCGACGTGTTTTCGAACACGCTGACGATTTTCGGTACGACGGTCGCCAGCATGAAGCTGATGATACCGACGGCCATGACCACCAGCGCGATCGGGTACACCAACGCATTGGTGACCCGCTGCCGCAGCTCCTGGCGCGCCTCGGTGTAATCGGCGAGGCGCTCGAGCACGACGTCGAGGTGGCCGGATTGCTCGCCCGCGGCGACGGTGGCCCGGTACAGCTCGGGAAACGCCTGCGGGAACTCGGTGAGGCCATCGGCAAGCGCATGACCTTCCATGACCTTGGCGCGCACGCCGAGCAGGATGCTCTTGGTGCGCGGCTGGTCATTCTGCTGCGCCACGGCGAGCAGTGCCTCCTCGAGCGGCAGGCCCGATTGCGACAGGGACGCGAGCTGCCGGGTGATCAGCGCCAGCTCGCTCGACGATAATCCGCGCCGGAAGGAGAAACTGGCCTGGCGGCGGGCTTCCTTTTTCGCGACCTCGGTCACGCTGACCGGGTACAGCTTGCGATCGCGCAGGATCTGGCGGACGTGCTTCGGGGTGTCGCCTTCCAGCAGGCCCTTGGACCGCTTGCCGGC
The DNA here is from genome assembly GCA_041553075.1 of Woeseiaceae bacterium. Lineage (GTDB taxonomy): Bacteria > Pseudomonadota > Gammaproteobacteria > Steroidobacterales > Woeseiaceae > UBA1847. The sequence continues at coordinate 105,125 of JBFEJR010000002.1, forward strand.
CTGGTCCATTGCGACGTATTCGAACGCTCCCATCGGCCGGGCTAGTCCTCGCGCGTGACGCGCAGTACTTCTTCCAGCGTGGTGCGGCCGGCCAGTACCTGGCGGCGACCGTCGGCGCGGATGCCCGGCGTCGTCTTGCGGGCATGGCGCGCGACCTCCTGTTCGCTGACGCCGCTGTGAATCATCTCGCGCATCTGGTCGTCGACCGTGATCAGCTCGTAAATGCCGGTGCGGCCCTGGAAGCCGCCGCCCGGCACGTTGCCCGCGTGGTACAGCGTGGGCGGATTGGCGGGGTCGATCTCGAGCAGCTGGCACTCGTATTCGCCCGCCGTGTACGGCACCTTGGTGGCGTCATCGAGGACGCGCACGAGGCGCTGCGCCAGCACGCCGAGCAGGCTAGAGGACAGCAGGAACGGCTCCACGCCCATGTCGCGCAGCCGCGTGATCGCGCCCGCTGCCGTGTTGGTGTGCAGGGTAGACAGCACGAGGTGGCCCGTCAGGCTGGCCTGTACGGCGATCTCCGCGGTCTCGAGGTCACGGATCTCACCGACCATGACCACGTCCGGGTCCTGCCGCAGGATGGCACGCAAACCGCGTGCAAACGTCATTTGGACCTTGGTGTTGACCTGCGACTGGCCGATGCCGTCGATGAAATACTCGATCGGGTCCTCGACCGTCATGATGTTGCGGCTGTTGTCGTTGATCCGTTCCAGCGCGGCGTACAGCGTCGTGGTCTTGCCCGAGCCGGTGGGCCCGGTGACCAGGATGATGCCGTGGGGCTTGTGGATCAGGTCGTCGACCTTGGCCTCTGTTTCGGAATCCATGCCGAGCGACATCAGGTCGAGACGCCCGGCCTGCTTGTCGAGCAGTCGCAGCACGACGCGCTCGCCGTGACCCGAGGGCATGGTCGAGACACGCACGTCGACGGCGCGGCCCGCGATGCGCAGCGAGATGCGGCCGTCCTGGGGAAGGCGTTTCTCGGCAATATCGAGTTTCGACATGACCTTGATGCGCGACACGACGAGCGGCGCCAGGGCCCTCCGGGTCTGGAGTACCTCGCGCAGCACGCCGTCGACGCGAAACCGGACCCCGAGCCGGTTCTCGTACGGCTCGATATGGACGTCGGACGCGTTCTCCTTGATCGCCTCGGTCAACACGGCGTTGATGAACCGGATGATCGGGGCGTCGTCGTCGCTCTCGAGCAGGTCCGACGGCTCCTGCAGTTCCTGGGCCACCTGTGTCAGGTCGATATTCTCGTTGAGTCCATCGACCATGGAAGCGGCGTTGGAACGGTCCTGCTCGTAGGTTTCCCGCAGCAGCGTGTCGAACACTTCGGCCGATACGCGTGACATCTTGAGCGGCACCCCGGCAAACCGCCGCGCCTCGGCCAGGCTCAGCGGCGAGGCGCCCGAACGATACACGGCCGTACCCTCTTGCTCGCGGATCTCCTGTATCAGCACGCCGTGCCGTTTCGCGAACGAAAACGGCAGCGCGTGCCGTACGCCAACCGCAATCTCGGGCGGGTCTTCCAGGACGATATCGGTCTCAGCTTCCATCGTGCCTACTGCGTGCCGTCATCGTCGCGATTCTGGTATTCCCTGATCGGCGGCAGCATCGGCCGCTCTTCGCCGGGCATCAGCTGGACGCCGGATCCTTGCTGACCCTGCTGCAGTTCGCGGATCATGTTGTATTTCTGGTTGGTCTCGACCGCCGTCGTCGCCGCATCACGCAGGATCGTCGATCGAATGAAGACCATCAGGTTGGTCTTGGTCTTCTCGGTCTGGCGCGAACGAAACAGGTTGCCGAGCAACGGAATGCTGCCGAGTATCGGCACACGCTGGTCACTCTCGCGAAGCACGTCCTCGAGCAGGCCGCCGAGAACCAGGATCTCGCCGTCGTCGACGATAACCGTCGTCTCGATGATGCGCTGGTTGGTGATCAGGTCGACGGCACCGGCCGCGGACTGGGCAATGCTCGAAATCTCCTGGGAGATCTCGAGGACCATCGAATCGCCATCGTTGATCTGCGGCGTAATTGCCAGCTTGACGCCGATCTGTTCGCGCTGGATTGTCTGGAACGGGTTGACCGTGCTGGTCGAACTGCCTGTGCTGGTGAACGAGCCGGTCACGAACGGGACTTCCTGGCCAACGTTGAGCGTTGCTTCCTCGTTGTCGGTTGTCACGATCGACGGCGTAGAAATGAGGTTGGTGTTGGCATCGCCCTCGACCGCGGCGAGAATCGCGGCGAAACTCACGCCGCTGTCGGAAATGCGCCCGATACCGATCGTCGCGCCTTCGCCGAGCAGGCCGGTCGGGTCGGTTGCGCTGCCGGCGGCGGCGGTGCCGAGCTGGACGACGCCGCTCAGGAAATCGGGGAAGTTGGTTACGGCGAGAGGCGAGTTCTGGCCGGTCGTATCGGCGACGCCGACGGAAACGCCGAGTTCATTCTGCCGGTCGACAATGACCTCGACGATAATAGCTTCGACGAGTACCTGCGCGCGGCGGATGTCGAGCTTGTCGACGATCTGCATCAGCGCACGCATCATCTTGGGCGGCGCATTGACGACGAGTGCATTGGTCTGGGTGTCCGCCCAGACGCTCACCTCGTTGCGCGCTCCGCCCGCGCCGGCCGCCTGGCCGGCGGCCGCAGCCTGCAACTGGCCCGAGAAGTGTGTCTGCAGCTTGGTCGCGAGTTCCTCGGCGTCGGCATAGCGCAAGTAGCGCACCTGCGTGTCGCCGCCTGCGTCGAGCGGCGTGTCGAGGTGCGCGATCAGGGTCCTGAGACGCAAGCGATCGGCACGGTCTCCGCCGATCAACACGCTGTTGGTTCTCGAATCCGCGACGAGGCTCGTGGTGATCGGCACCCCGTCAGACCGCGGCGTCTGCATCAGGGCCGTCATGATGCGCACGATTTCCGCAGCGGAAGCGTGCTGCAGCGGCACGACCTCGATGTCCTCGTCGCTGGCCTGGTCGATGCGCCGGATGATGTTGAGCATGCGGCTCACGTTGGCGGCGCGGTCGGAAATGATCAGCATGTTGCTGCCCGAATGCGCAACCAGGTGGCCGTATTGCGGAATCAGGGGTCGCAGGATCGGCACGAGCTGGGTTGCGCCCACGTTGCGCAGCTGCACCACCTGGGTCGCGAGGTCATCGGGCCCTGCCGCGCCCTCGGTGCCCATGTGACTGGGGAACTGCCGCGCGGTCGCGTCGGGGATGATCTTGATGATGTCGCCGCTGTCGATCGCGACGTAGCCATGCACCTGCAGGATGGACAGGAACGCCTCGTACAGGGCGTCGGGACCGAGCGGGGTAGGCGAGAGCAGCGTGACCCGGCCGGTAACCCGCGGATCGAGTATGAAATTCTTGCCGGTAACCGCCGATACGGCCTCCACGACCTGGCGAATGTCGGCGTCCTTCCAGTTCAGCGTTGCGGCAGGCTGCTGGGCCCAGGCGAAGCAGGCCAGCGACAGTAGCAGCCCGGCAAGCACGGAGCGAAAAGGAGCGGGTCTTTGATTTCTTCGTATCATTCTGTTGACTCTTCAGCGAGGTCGAGCTGGCTGGTCTGGAGGACGAGCGATTGCGGCTGCCCGTTACGTTCGATGGTCACGGTAACCTGTTCCGCACTACCGAGGGATTCGAATATCTGCATGGCCTGGGTCGGGTCGGTCAGTTCCTGGCCATCGATATCCTTGATCAGGTCCCCGGGACGCAGCCCCAGTGCCGCGAACTTCCGTTTGTCACGTCCCGGATAGACACGGTAGCCGGCCGGCTTGCCTTCGACAAGGTAAGGAGTCGGGCGAATCACGTCAGTCAGCTTCGTGAGGTTTTCCGTGACGACGTTGCGCAGCGTCTGCGCATTGTCGCTGGTATTGGCCTGGCGCGTCGTCCGCGTCGTGCGGCGCACCGACGCCGTGCTGGTCTGCGGGAAGTCGGACGGCAGCCGCAGGTTGGTCAGCGCACCGTTTTCGTTGAGCACCACGCGGTCCGGATAGACGGCGTGCAGCGTCGTTCCCGAGCCCAGGGAGTCGCCGATGATGTAAACGCGCTGTTCCGCCGTACCGTCGGCGATCACGGCAACCGAAAATTCCGGGATCGCCGAGGCGATCGTGCCCTTGAGTACGAGGTTGGTCAGGCGCGTGTCGCTCAGGTTCTCATCGGCGGCCGCCACCGGTACGGGCTCGGTAGCCGCATCCGCCTCGCCGAACAGGTGGCGCGCGGCGATCGCCTCGACGTCGGCACGGGCACCGCTCGATGACCTGGACGTCGCCAGGCTCATCGGCGCCACCACCGTATCGCCGGCGGCCGGCGCCGGCACGACGGTCCAGATGATCCTGGCAACCTGCCACGCAATCGCGACGACCAGCAACAGGGTGACCCAGGGCGGCAAGACCCTGTTCAGCGTCGCCAGCGCGGCGCCGCCGTCAACCCGCGATATGTCGGTCCAGTTGGCTTTGGTGATCATGTTCTGACAGGACGCTCGGTGAAGCTCTGTCTCCTGTAAACGCAGCGCCCCGATGATACGGGTTGAGCCATGACGCTAACAAGCGGTAAAACCCCGTAAATTCTATATTTGGCAATAGTATAACGGCGCGTCGGGGGACCCCTATATAATGGTGGCCGGGCCATGCCGGGGTGTGGACGAGGCCATTGACATAGGGATAAATGACCGTATATCCGGTATTCGAGCATGAACGACCAGCGACCATCACATGACGAACACGGCAGCCAGGACCTGGCCGTCGAGGAGGCGCGTCCCAAGATCAAGCAGCCGCCGCTGTACCGGGTGGTGCTGATCAACGATGATTACACGCCCATGGAGTTCGTCGTCGATATACTGGAATCCGTGTTCCGCATGGAGCGCACACGGGCCACGCAGGTTATGCTCGAGGTACACACCCGGGGCAAGGGCGTTTGCGGCGTCTATAACTTCGAGATTGCCGAGACCAAGGTAGCCCAGGTGATGAGTATCGCCAAGCAGCACCAGCACCCGTTGCTGTGCACGATGGAAGAGTCCTGAGAGGAGAAGCATGCTCAGTAGCGAGCTCGAATTTTGTCTGAACGAGGCCTTTCAGCGGGCCCGCGAGCGGCGTCATGAATTCATGACCGTCGAGCACCTGCTGTTGGCATTGCTCGATATCCCGCAGGTGCACGAAATTCTCAAGGCCTGCAACGCCAATATCGCCGAGCTACGGCGGCAGCTCGTGGAATGCGTCGACGAGCAGACGCCGTTGCTGGCCGACGACGACGAGTCCGACGTACAGCCCACGCTCGGCTTCCAGCGCGTATTGCAGCGCGCCGTGTTCCACGTGCAGTCGAGCGGCAAGAAGGAGGTGACCGGCAGCAACGTGCTCGTCGCCATCTTCGGCGAAAAGCAGTCGCAGGCGGTCTATTTCCTGGGACTGCAGGACATCACGCGGCTCGATGTCGTGAATTTCATCTCGCACGGCATGCCGCAGGTATCCGGCGAGCCCGGCGAGCAGGGCGAGACGCAGGTCGATTCCGAGACGGAGACCGAGGCGTCGCCGCTCGAGCTGTACGCGACCAACCTGAACCAGCGCGCGATCGAGGGCAAGATCGATCCGCTGATCGGGCGCGAGATCGAGATCGAGCGCACGGTGCAGATCCTGTGCCGCCGCCGCAAGAACAACCCGCTGTACGTCGGCGAGGCCGGCGTGGGCAAGACCGCCCTGGCCGAGGGCCTGGCGCGCATGATCGTCGAGGAGCGCGTGCCCGAGGTGCTGCGCGACAGCACGATCTATGCGCTCGACATGGGAACGCTGATCGCCGGCACCAAGTACCGCGGCGATTTCGAGAAGCGCCTCAAGGGCGTGATCGCCGAGATCCGCGAGGACCCTGGCGCCATCCTGTTCATCGACGAGATCCATACCGTGATCGGCGCCGGCGCCGCCTCGGGCGGCGTGATGGACGCGAGCAACCTGATAAAGCCCGTGCTCGCCAATGGCGAGATTCGCTGTATCGGCTCGACGACCTACACGGAATACCGCGGTATTTTCGAGAAAGATCATGCACTTGCACGACGTTTCCAGAAAATAGATGTACCCGAACCGACGATCCCCGAGACCGTGGCGATCCTCCACGGCCTGAAATCCCGCTTCGAGGAGCACCACGGCATCCGGTACGAGCCGGCGGCGCTCGAGGCGGCGGTGGAACTCGCCGCGCGGCACATCAACGACCGGCATCTGCCCGACAAGGCGATCGACGTCATGGACGAGGCCGGCGCCAACCTGCGCCTGGTGCCGGTCGGTGAGCGTGACGACACCGTCACCGTCGAAATGGTCGAGAACATCGTTGCCCGGATGGCCCGGATCCCCGCCAAGAGCGTCTCGGCATCCGACAAGGATGTCCTGCGCACGCTCGAGCGCGATCTCCGGCTGACGATCTTCGGCCAGGATCGGGCGATCGAAGCGCTTGCCGGTGCGATCAAGATGTCGCGTTCCGGCCTGCGTGACGAGGACAAGCCGATCGGCGCTTTCCTGTTCGCCGGCCCGACCGGCGTCGGCAAGACCGAGGTGACGCGGCAACTGGCCCATTGCCTGGGTGTCGAGCTGATCCGTTTCGACATGTCCGAGTACATGGAGCGCCACACGGTGTCCCGCCTGATCGGCGCGCCCCCGGGTTACGTCGGGTTCGACCAGGGCGGCCTGTTGACCGAGGCGGTCAGCAAGAACCCGCATGCCGTGGTGCTGCTCGACGAAATCGAGAAAGCGCACCCGGAGGTCTTCAACCTGCTGCTGCAGGTCATGGATCATGGAACGCTGACCGACAACAACGGGCGCAAGGCCGACTTCCGCAACGTGATCCTGGTCATGACGACGAATGCCGGGGCCCAGGAAATGAGCCGTGCTTCGATCGGCTTCACCCAGCAGGATCACACGGCCGACGGCATGGAGATCATCAAGAAGGCGTTCACGCCCGAGTTCCGTAACCGCATCGATGCGATCATCCAGTTCGCCCCGCTGGAGATGGACACCATCATTCGGGTCGTCGACAAGCTCGTGGTGGAACTGGAGGCCAAACTCGGGTCCAGCGCCGTCACGCTCGAACTGGATGACGTGGCGCGTACCTGGATCGCCGAGCGCGGCTACGACCCGAAAATGGGCGCGCGGCCCATGGCGCGCATCATCCAGGAGCACATCAAGCGGCCGCTGGCCGAGGAACTGCTATTCGGCAGTCTCGAGGATGGCGGGCACGTGCGGATCACCGTCAACGCAGACGGCGAGCTGGAGCTGGTATCGGAGCCGGTGCTCAGGGAACTGGAGCACCTGCCGGGAGATTAGGGGCCGGGCTACCGTCCCCGGTAGACGATACGACCCTTGGACAGGTCGTACGGAGTGAGCTCCACGGTGACCTTGTCGCCCGTGAGTATGCGGATGTAATGCTTGCGCATCTTCCCGGAGATATGCGCAGTCACGACGTGCCCGTTCTCGAGTTCGACCCGGAACGTCGTGTTGGGCAGCGTCTCCGTTACGACGCCTTCCATCTGAATGGCTTCTTCTTTCGCCAAGAGTTTTGTAGTCCTGTAGTGCTTAAGGCTCGCGAATTGTGCAGAAACGGCGCGGCTATTGCAATGCGGCCGGTCAGCCCCCGAGCAGCTCGGCCGCCGCCACGGCACGCTGTGGCCAGCCCGTGAACGGCGCGGGCGGGTCACAGAGCTCCTCGAGCAGGGCAACGAATGCGGCCCGGGGCATGGTCGTCGCGCCGAGCGACGCGAGGTGCGGGGACGTGACCTGGCAATCGAGAACGCCAAAGGTCCCGTCGGCGAGCAGCCGGTCAAGGAATACCAGGGCCAGCTTGGAGGCGTTCGGGCGAGCGCTGAACATCGACTCGCCGAAGAAAGCGCGGCCGATGGCCAGACCGTAGAGCCCGCCGACCAGTTCGTCATCGAGCCACACCTCGATCGAGTGCGCCCAGCCGGCCGCGTACAGCCGGGCAAACGCGGTGCGCATGTCCGCGGTGATCCAGGTGCCGGGCTGGTGGCGTCGCGGGCCCGCGCACGCGCGGATCACCGCGTCGAAATGCGTGTTGCATCGCAACTCCCACCCGAGACGCCGGATGTCCCGCTGCAGGCGTCGCGAGACATGCAGGTCGCCGGGCCGGAATACGCAGCGCGGATCGGGTGACCACCACAGCAGCGGCTGGCCCTCGTCGTACCACGGAAAAATGCCCTGCCGGTACGCCGCGAGGAGCCGCGCCGTGCCGAGATCCCCGCCCGCGGCCAGCAGGCCGTCGGGCTCGCGCAGGGCGGCGTCGACCGGCGGAAACGCGCCGGGCGGGTCGGTGTCCGCCAGCCAGACGACGCGCCCGCCGCTCACGGCTCGTCGCGTCCCGACTTGTAAGGCGCATGCGTGTCGACCGCCGCCATGTAGCGGTCGACGTGACGTCCTTCCTCGTCGAGGTAGCGTTCGATCGCATCTGCGAACTGCGGATGCGCCAGCCAGTGCGCCGACCACGTCGTGGTCGGTACGAAGCCGCGCGCGACCTTGTGTTCTCCCTGGGTGCCGGGTTCGAACGCCTGTTTCCCGGCCGCAATGCAATAGTCGATGCCCTGGTAGTAGCAAGTCTCGAAATGCAGCGCGTCGTAATGGCCGTCGCTGCCCCAGTAGCGCCCGTACAGCGTCGTGGCACTTTCGAAAAACACCGCTGCCGCGATCGCGCGGCCGTCCAGCTCCGCGAGGATCACGAGCAGGTTGTCCGGCAGGCGCTCGCTGAGTCCCTCGAAGAACGCCTGGTTGAAGTAGGGCAGTGAGCCGCGCCGCAAGAAGGTGCGCGCGATCAGCGAGTACACGATCGACCACGTCTCGTGGTCGAGCTCGGCGCCACGCAGGCGCCGGAAACCGATGCCGTTCTCGACGGCGCGGCGCCGGTCGCGCTTCGCTTTCCTACGCTTGGCCGAGGTAAAGGTGGCGAGGAAATCATCGAATGATGCATAGCCGCGGTTATGCCAGTGAAACTGGCAGTCCTTGCGCAGCAACAGTCCCTCGTGACCGAGCAGGGCGGCCTCGGCAGCGTCGGGAAACAGGACGTGCAGCGAGGAACAGCCGGTCTCGGTGGCCAGCTGCGTCGCGGCCGCGAGCAGCAGTGCCGCGGCCTCGTCATCGCCGGGGTCGGCACGCAGCAGGCGGCTGCTCGTGGCCGGCGTAAAAGGCACCGCGGAGACCAGCTTGGGGTAGTAGGCGAGGCCGGCCTGCTCGTAGGCCTGCGCCCACGCCCAGTCGAATACGAACTCGCCCCAGGAGTGCGCCTTCTCGTACAGCGGGAGCGCCGCGCGCAGGCGCCTGCCGTCCCGCAGCGCCAGGTGTCGCGGCGTCCAGCCCGCATCCGGCGCGACGCTGCCCGTGTGCTCGGCCAGCTCCAGAAAGGCGTGCTGCAGGAACGGGTACCGGGGGCCCGCAAGGGCGTTCCACTCGCCGGCCGGAATGGCGCTGATGCTGTCGTGAACGGTGACCTTCAAGCGGACACCGCCGCCTCACGCCGCCGCGTTGTCTGCAGCCGCGCTGTCGTCCTCGAGGGCGTCGATGAACTTCTCGGCGTCGAGGGCGGCCATGCAGCCTGCGCCGGCCGACGTGATGGCCTGGCGATAGACCTGGTCGGCGACGTCGCCGGCCGCATAGACACCGGGGATGCTGGTCGCGGTGGCATCGCCCTCGATACCGGACTTGACCACGATATAGCCGTTCTTCATGTCGAGCTGGCCGTCGAACAAACCGGTGTTCGGTTTGTGGCCGATGGCGATGAAGATGCCGTCGACGCCGACCTGCGCCGTCCTGTCCGGGTCCTTGGTGCTGCGCACGCGCATACCGGTGACGCCCGAATCGTCGCCCAGCACTTCGTCAAGGACATGGTCCCACAGGATCTCGACCTTGCCTTCCTTCTCCCGCTCGAACAGGTGCTGTTGCAGGATTTTCTCCGCGCGCAGCTCGTCGCGACGGTGTACCAGCGTGACCTTGGAGGCGATATTGCTGAGGTACAGGGCTTCCTCGACTGCCGTATTGCCGCCGCCAATGACGGCCACCGGTTTGCCGCGGTAGAAGAAGCCGTCGCAGGTGGCGCAGGCCGACACGCCACGGCCCTTGTACGCTTCCTCCGACTCGAGGCCGAGGTACATCGCCGTGGCGCCGGTAGCGATAATCAGCGCATCGCAGGTGTAGTTGCCGTAGTCGCCCTCGAGCCGGAACGGCCGCCGCGTGACGTCGGCGGCATGGATGTGGTCGTTGACGATCTCGGTGTCGAAACGCTTGGCATGCCGCAGCATCCGGTCCATGAGTTCCGGGCCCTGCAGGCCTTCGACGTCGCCCGGCCAGTTGTCGACGTCCGTCGTCGTCATCAGCTGGCCACCCTGTTCGACGCCCGTAATCAGCACCGGCTTGAGATTCGCGCGGGCGGCATAGACGGCGGCGGCGTAGCCGGCGGGTCCCGAGCCGAGTATCAGAACCCGGCAATGTCTGGTTTCACTCATGTATAATTTGTCCGTAACAACGAGACCTGAAAAAGCGCCCGCAGAAGGCCTTGAAATGCGATCCCCGAAGCGACTTTCAAGGGCTGTGATGCGGGCGACCTGTATGTGGGTCGGGATGGCGTTTGAGTCGAGTGTAGGGAAAACAGAATCTTTATGGCAAGAGCCGCAAAAGCCAGGCAACCGGAATCGCGCTTGTCGTCGCAGGTCCATCGGTCCCTGCGAGAGGGCGCGCTGTATGTATTCGGGGCGCTCGCCCTGATCCTCTGGTATGCGCTGTTCACCTACGATCCCGCCGACCCGGGCTTCAGCCAGGCGACCACCGACGCGACCGTGCGCAACGGCGTCGGGCGCGTGGGGGCCTACACGGCCGATCTCCTGTTCAGCTTTTTCGGCCGGCCCGCATACCTGTTCACGCTCATGGTGTTTTATCTCGGCTGGATGCTGTATCGGGAGCAAAAAACGCAAATTGCCCTGACCGGGCTGGATTTCGGCCTGCGCTTCAGCGGTTTCGTCGCGACGCTGTTCACGAGTTGCGCGCTCTCCACGCTGCATTTTTCCCCGGCCGGATTCCGGAATTCGGCGGGGGGCATCATCGGCCAGGCCATCGGCGACAGTCTCGTGAGTGTCATGAAGCTGCTCGGTGCCAGCACGCTGCTGTTCTGCCTGTGGGTTGCGTCGCTGTCGCTGTTCCTCGGCATTTCCTGGATTGGCGTGATGGACCGGATCGGGCACTGGTGCCTGGTCGGCTACGAGAAGGCCCTGGTCAGGATCGGCGAGTTGCGCGACCGGGCCGAAGGCCGCCGCAAAGCGGCTGCGCGCCAGGACGTCGTCAAGGTCGAGAAGGAACTCAAGGCCCACCGTCCCAAGCCGCGCATCGAGCCGACCGTGCCGTCGCTGGAAACCAGCGTGCGTGCGGAGAAAGAGCGGCAGGTGCCGTTGTTCGAGCCTGCCGATGCGGGCGAACTGCCGCCGCTGTCGCTGCTCGACGATCCGCCGGCGCAGAAACAGGGATACTCCGAGGAGTCGCTCGAGGCGATGTCCAGGCTCGTCGAACTGAAGCTGCGGGACTTCGGCATCGAGGTCGAGGTCAAGTCGGTGTCGCCGGGGCCGGTCATCACGCGCTTCGAGCTCGATCCCGCACCCGGGGTCAAAGTCAGCCAGATCGCGAACCTCTCCAAGGACCTCGCGCGGTCCCTGTCGGTCGTGAGCGTGCGCATCGTCGAAGTAATCCCGGGCAAGTCGTTCGTCGGCCTCGAGATTCCCAACGAGGCGCGCCAACTCGTGACCCTGGGCGAGATCCTCAAGTCCAAGGTCTACGACGACATGGCGTCGCCGCTGACGCTGGCGCTCGGCAAGGACATCGGCGGCAAGTCGGTCGTGGCGGACCTCGCACGGATGCCGCACCTGCTGATCGCGGGCACGACCGGGTCGGGCAAGTCGGTCGCCATCAATGCCATGGTGCTCAGCATCCTCTACAAGACCGACCCCGAGCACGTGCGCATGATCATGATCGATCCGAAAATGCTCGAACTCTCGGTCTACGAGGGTATCCCGCACCTGCTCGCGCCCGTGGTCACCGACATGAAAGAGGCCTCGAATGCGCTGCGCTGGTGCGTCGCCGAGATGGACCGGCGCTATGCGCTGATGTCCTCGCTCGGCGTGCGCAACATCGGCGGTTACAACCGCAAGGTGCGCGAAGCGATCGCCGCCGGTGAGCCGCTCAAGGACCCGACCTTCAGGCCGCCGGAGTTGTTCGACGAGGACAAGCCGATCGAGCACCCGACGCTGACGCCGTTGCCCTACATCGTCGTCGTCATCGACGAACTCGCCGACATGATGATGATCGTCGGCAAGAAGGTCGAGGAACTGATTGCGCGCCTGGCGCAGAAGGCGCGTGCGTCGGGCATCCACATGATTCTCGCCACGCAGCGGCCCTCGGTCGACGTGATCACGGGCCTGATCAAGGCCAACGTACCAACGCGTATCGCGTTCCAGGTCTCGGCCCGGGTCGATTCGCGCACGATTCTCGACCAGCAGGGCGCCGAGAACCTGCTGGGCCACGGCGACATGCTGTACCTGCCGCCCGGCACCTCGCTGCCGGTCCGCGTGCACGGCGCGTTCGTCGCCGACAACGAGGTCCACGCGGTCGTGCGCCACCTGAAAAAATCCGCCCAGCCACGCTATGTCGATGAAATTCTCGAGGGTCCTTCGAGTCCAACTCCGGGACTGGTCGGCATCGACAAGCCGGGATCCGACGGCGTGGATGCCGAGCAGGACCCGCTGTACGACCAGGCCGTGCAGGTCGTCATGGAAACCCGCAAGGCGTCGATTTCGGGCGTACAACGGCGCCTGAAGATCGGCTACAACCGCGCGGCGCGCATGGTCGAATCGATGGAGGCCGCGGGCCTCGTCGGGCCGCTGCAGCCGAACGGCACACGGGAAATACTGGTGCCCGCATCGCCGGCCGAGGATTAGCGAGGAAAGCAGGATGCAGAGGGAACACCGCATGATGCGAGGAAAAGGGGCGCCGCTCGCCGGCGTGCTACTGTTGCTGGCCGCCCAGGCGGCACTGGCCCAGGTACGCGTTGACGACGCCGGCGAGCGCCTCGTCGGCAATTTCGTGGACCAGGTCGAGACGATGCAGGGACGCTTCGAACAGGCACTGATCGACGCCGGCGGCGAGGTCGTCGAGCGTTCGACCGGTACGCTCGAGATCGCGCGGCCCGGCAAGTTTCGCTGGTCCTATGCCGAACCTTACGAACAGCAACTCGTCGCCGATGGCCTCAATATCTGGAGCTACGACGTCGACCTGGCACAAGTGACCGTGAAGCCCCAGGTGGAGGCGCTGGCGAACACGCCGGCCCTGTTGCTGGGCGGCGACCGGGAAGCGCTGGCGCAGTTCCGTTTTGATGGCGCGACGCTCGAGAACGGCACGACCTGGGTGCGCATGATCCCGGTCGATACGAGCAGCGGCTTCGAACGCATGGAGCTCGGCTTTCTCGACGGGCAGCTCATGCGCATGGCGTTTTTCGACAACCTCGAGCAGACGACGCTGGTAGCGCTCTACGACGTGGTGACCAACGAGCCGATTGACGAGGCCCGGTTCGTCTTCGAGGTTCCCGTCGACGCGGATCTCGTCGGCGTTCCCGCGGTCGCGGCGGACACCACGCCCTGATGCTGCCGCTGCAGCATGCGGGGCTGTGGCGATTCCTGAGCCTGTTGCTCCTGCTGGGCGTGCTGGTGGGCACCTTGCTGCCGGCCTTCTGGTTCGACAGCCGAGTCTCGGCCCTGTCGTGGCTCGAAAACACCGACAAGTGGCTCCACGGGCTGACCTTCGCGTTTCTCGCGCTCTGGTTTGGCGGCCTGTTCGCCCGCCGCCGGTACGTGTGGATTGCCCTGGGCCTCACGGCGTTCGGCTTCATGGTCGAGGGCTGCCAGCTGCTGGTTGGCTACCGGATGGCCGACTGGCTGGATATCGCGGCAAACACCGTCGGCATCATCGGCGGCCTGCTGGCGGCGGCCGCCGGCATTGGCGGCTGGGCCCTGTGGCTTGAAAGCCGCTTCTCGAGGTCTGCTGCCCATTGAGCGACCTGTTCACGAACACGGAGGCTGAGTCGGCCGACAGGCCACTGGCCGATCGCATGCGCCCGGCGCGCCTGGCCGAGTTCTACGGCCAGCGTCATCTCCTTGACGCGGGCAAACCGCTGCTCCGGGCGATCGAGCAGGGCCGGGCGCACTCGATGATCTTCTGGGGACCGCCAGGCACCGGCAAGACGACGCTGGCGCGCATGATCGCGGCGACGACGGACTCGCATTTCATCGCGCTGTCCGCGGTCATGGCGGGCGTCAAGGACATCCGGGCCGCCGTGGCCGAGGCGGAACAGCAGCGCCAGGTACACCGTCGCGGCACCGTGCTGTTCCTCGACGAGGTGCATCGTTTCAACAAGTCGCAGCAAGACGCGTTCCTGCCGTTCGTCGAGGACGGTACGCTGACCTTCATCGGCGCAACGACGGAGAACCCCTCGTTCGAGCTGAACAACGCGCTGCTGTCGCGTGCGCGTGTCTACGTCCTGAGGGCGCTCGGTGAGGACGACCTGGTCGCGATTCTGCGGCGCGCGCTCTCGGATCCGGAGCGCGGCATGGATGGCCGCTGCACGATCAGCGACGAAGCCCTCGGCGTTATTGCCCGTGCGGCGGACGGCGACGCGCGCCGGGCCCTGAACCTGCTCGAACTGGCGGCCGATCTCGCCGAGGACGGCGTCATCGGTGAGGCGATCGTCGCCGAGGTGGCGTCGGGGAGCCGGCGTCGCTTCGACAAGCAGGGCGAGTATTTCTACGACCAGATTTCGGCCTTGCACAAATCGATACGGGGCACGGATCCCGATGCCGCACTCTACTGGCTGGCGCGCATGCTGGATGGCGGCTGCGACCCGCTGTACGTTGCGCGACGCCTGGCCCGGGTCGCGTCGGAGGATATCGGCAATGCGGATCCGCGGGCGCTGCAAATGACGCTCAACGCCTGGCAGGTCTACGAGCGCCTCGGCAGCCCCGAGGGCGAACTCGCCATCGCACATGCCACCTGTTACCTCGCGTGCGCGCCGAAGAGCAACGCGGTCTACAAGGCTTTCGGCGCGGCAATGCGGGATGCGCAGGACAAGGGGTCGCTCGAAGTGCCGATGCACCTGCGCAATGCGCCGACCGGGTTGATGCAGGATCTCGGCTATGGCGAGGGCTACCGTTATGCGCACGACGAGGAGGGCGCCGTGGCGCTCGGCGAAAACTACTTTCCCGACGACATGCCGCCGGTGACGTATTATCATCCCGTCCCGCGCGGCCTCGAAATTCGCATCAAGGAAAAACTCGACGAGATCGAGCGGCGCGCACGCGACAGGAAATAACAGGCGGTAACGATGATCGACCCCAAACTACTTCGCCAGGCAGCGGCCGAGGTCGCCGCCAATCTCGCACGACGCGGCTTCGCATTCGATGCCGACGCCTACCTCGCGCTCGAGGAGCGCCGCAAGTCGCTGCAGGTCGAGACCGAGCAGTTGCAGAGTGAGCGCAATACGAACGCAAAACGCATTGGCAAGGCAAAAGCGCAGGGCGAAGACATCGAGCCGCTGCTGGCGGCCGTCAAGGACCTCGGTGAGAAACTCGAAGCCAGCGAAGCTGCCTTGCAGGCCGTGCAGACCGAGCTGCGCGACCTCGAGCTGGGGCTGCCGAACCTGCTGGACGACGCGGTACCGACCGGCGACAGCGAGGAGGACAATACCGAGGTTCGCGTCTGGGGCGAACCGGCAAAACCCGGCTTCGAGGCCCGCGACCACATCGAACTCGGCGAGCGCCTGGGCCAGCTCGACTTCGAGTCCGCGAGCAAGATATCCGGCGCGCGCTTCGTCGTTATGAAGGGCGCGCTCGCGCGCCTGCAGCGGGCGCTGATCCAGTTCATGCTCGACACGCACACGAGCGAGCACGGCTATACCGAGACCTACGTACCGTATCTCGTCAAGTCGCCTGCGCTGGTCGGCACGGGGCAGCTGCCGAAGTTCGAGGAGGACCAGTTCAAGACGACCGACGAGTCACCGTTCTACCTGATCCCGACGGCCGAAGTCCCGGTGACCAACCTGGCGTCCGACGTGATCTTCGAGGCGGATAGCCTGCCGGTACGCTACGTAGCGCACACCCCGTGTTTCCGCTCGGAGGCCGGATCGCACGGCCAGGACACGCGCGGCATGATCCGCCAGCACCAGTTCGAGAAAGTCGAGCTCGTGCAGTTCGTGGCGCCGGATGCGTCGATGGATGCGCTCGAGGAACTGACCGGGCACGCCGAGGTGATCTTGCAGAAACTGAACCTGCCCTACCGCGTGGTGGTGCTGTGCTCGGGCGATATCGGCTTCGGGTCGACCAAGACCTACGACATCGAGGTCTGGTTGCCGGGGCAGGGCCGCTACCGCGAGATCTCCTCGTGCAGCAACTACAACGATTTCCAGGCGCGCCGCATGAAGGCGCGGCGCCGCAATCCCGAGACCGGCAAGCCCGAGCTGATTCACACCCTCAACGGCTCCGGCGTGGCGGCCGGCCGCGCGCTGATCGCCGTGATGGAAAATTACCAGCAGGAAGACGGCAGCATCCGGGTGCCCGAGGTGCTGCAGCCTTACATGGGCGGCATCGAGGTAATCGCCGCGCCTGCCTAGTACAGCCCCACCGCGTCGCCGAAGTGAATCGAGAACACCAGGAACGCGCCCGCCAGCAACAGGATCTTGAGCATCAGCGGTCCGACAAAGCGGAACCAGGCCGTGTAGGGGACCTTGCCGAGCGCGAGGGCGCCCATGACCAGCGCGCTGGTCGGCACGATCATGTTGGTGAAGCCGTCACCGAACTGAAAGGCCAGCACGGCCGTTTGCTGCGGTACCCCGGTGAGCGTGGCGAGCGGCGACATGATCGGCATCGTGACGAAGGCCTGGCCCGTACCTGACGGGATGAAGAAGTTGCAGAGCGACTGCACGGCGAGCATGCCGAGCGCAGAGACATCGGCGGGCATGCCTTCGAGCAACCCCGCGATGGAGTGCACGATCGAATCGATGATCTGCCCGTCCTCGAGCACGATCGCGATGGCGCGGGCGAAGCCGACGATCAGCGCCGGCGCCGTCATCTTCGCGGCCCCTTCGAGGAAGGTCTGGCTGGTTACCGACGGGGACAGGCGCGCGATGACGGCAGCAACGAGGCCGATGCCGAAGAACACGGCATTCAGCTCACTGATGTACCAGCCGAACTTCGCCGCACCGTAGACAAAAAAGCCCAGGCCGAGCAGAAACACGGCCAGGATGACGCTGCGTGTGCGCGTCAGCTCGATATCCTGGGGCGGCTCGAAACCACTGCTGTAGTCGACGTCGGCGACCAGGCTCTGCGAAGGGTCGCGCTGCACCTTGCGGGCGTAGCGGTACAGGTGGTGAAAGCCGAGCGCCAGGAAGGCGAGCATCATGACGAGCCGGAATCCCCAGCCCGACGTCAGCGGCACGCCGGCGATGTTCTGCGCGATGAGCACGCCGAACGGGTTGATGCCGGCACAGCCCCAGCCGATGCCATAGGGTATCCAGACCATGCCCATGGCGACGACGCCGTCCATGCGCATCGCCAGGCACATCGTCACGATGATCGGGATCAGGGGCACGTATTCCTCGCCCATGCCGATCGTGAAGGAGCCGAGGCTGAACAGCGCGAAGCAACCGAGGATCAGGATCCACGGGCTGTGCCCGAGCCGGGCCACGGCGCCGTGCAGGGCGGCATCTATGGCACCGGTCTTGCGCAGCACCTCGATGACGCCGCCCACGATGAAGATCAGGAAGATGATGTCCTGCGCGTCGGCCAGCCCCTTGGTAACGCCGACGAGAAAATGCCAGGCGGGCAGGGTGACCTCGTTCTCCACGGCTACGGCCTGGTACGTGCCCGCGACGACCATCATCCGGCTCGGATTGTCGGGAAACGGTATCCGCTCGAAGGTGCCCTGCGCGACGACGTAGGACAGCAACTGCGCCACGATAATGAACGAGAAGATCAAAACCAGTGAGTCGATCGCGATGCCGCGTTTTTGCATGGAGCCGTGCCTCGTTCCCGTTGCGATGCGCCGAGACTACAACAAAAAAAGGGCCCTGAACGGGCCCTTTCGAAGTCGGCGTACTGTTCCCCGCCCGTTAGTCGCGGCTCAGGAACAGGCGCAGGATGTACCAGAACATCAGCGCGATCGAGGCAAACAGCGCCATCGACGCGGCGACGTAACGGTCCGTCGGATAGTGGTGAATGATGTTCGACGTGTCATACAGCACGGCCGCACCGGCAAAGCCGATCATGGCGACCGAGAACCAGGTTCCCATGTTGAACCCGAAGATGAACGACGAAAAGATGCCGACCAGCGCGAGCATGCCGCCCCAGACGAGAATACCGCGCAGGAACGAAAAATCCTTGCGCGTGATCATCGCGGTGGCGATCAGGCCGCCCGAGCCGAGCAGCGTAACGCCGGCGGCGCTGTCGATCACGCCTGGCTGCATGGTCGCGGCGATGTAGAGCATCGGGGCGAAGATCAGGGCCTCGGCGAAGATAAACACGGCGAACGCCGCATACTGCGTCGTTTTCGATTCCAGCCGATGTGCCACGTGGGAGGCGCCCCAGCCGACGATAATGAACGCGCCGAGAACCATCCACCAGTTGTTGAGCATGGGTACGGCGATACGTTGCGCGATACCCGAACTCAGCAGATAGGCTTCGATAGCCGCGAACGCCAAAATGGCGCCGACGACATGCGCGTAACATTTCCATATGAACTGCGACCGAGCTTCAACCGACTGCACTTGTGCGGCAGAAATCGGGTTCAGGTTGTCTTGCATTCGTGCAACTCCTCAGCGTGTGAATAGACCCATTCTACCACGGTAGTTCGTAGCCCTCTGCATGCCAGAAAGTCCCGGTGTTGCCGAGACTTAGCTCATCAATCCGGGCAATCAGGCCGGCCGCCGAGGCGGCGGGCTCGATACCGTGTCGTCCCGTCATATCTGTGGCCACCAGGCCAGGATGCAAGAGGGCGACGGCGATGCCGCGTGGCCGGAACTCGTGCATCAGGTTGGTGCCGATCATGTTCACGGCGGCTTTCGAGGCCCGGTAGCCCCAGTTGCCGCCCGAGCCGTTGTCGGCGATGGAGCCCACGCGGCTGGTGACGATCGCGACCTTGGCGCCGTCATGCAGGTTGTCGGCGAGCGCCTCGGAAACGCGCAGCGGCCCGAGCGCATTGACGCGGTACTGCTCGAGCATGGTGTCGTAATCGATCTCGCCGAACGAATCCTGCCGCAGAATCCCGGCGTTGTTGATCAACACGTCGAGGAACGTGTCGCCCAGCTCGGACTTCAGCCGGGCAACGGCCTCGGCGTCGGCGACATCGATGCCCTCGACGACGCGGATGCCGAGGGCACGCAGGTCGTCGCCGGCACGGCGACACACGCCAATGACGACGTCGCCCCGTTCATGGAACTGCCGGGCGAGTTCGAGGCCGATACCGCGATTGCAGCCGGTGATAAGGACAGTGGACATGAAAAACTCCCCAGGATGGAGCAATTAAGGGCAATTAAGGGACAATTAGGCAATTAAGGGACAGTTACCTTAACTCTGAGGAGTTAAGGTAACTGTCCCTTAATTGGTTAAGGTAACTGTCCCTTAATTGCTCCGTTAGTTGGTTTGGCGGAGAGGGTGGGATTCGAACCCACGAAGGGCTACTAACCCTTGCTGGTTTTCAAGACCAGTGCATTCAACCGCTCTGCCACCTCTCCGTGACCGCTCGTGCGCCGGCGCATTGTGCTGTCCGCGGCGTCCTGATTCAACTATTGTGAGATTCGGTGTGCTGCTGCGTCGAACCCGGCGTCGCGAACGCGGTCCCAAGAGATAACCGGCATGGCGGCCCGAGAGTGCTAATGTTTCGAGAAAATACATATAAAGTACTGATAATAATAGTATTGATGATTTCCGGTCCGGTACCGATGGCAGCACCGGCGGATGCCAATGCCTGGTTCGCACGCGCCCAGGAGGCGCGCGAGGCGGGCCGTCTCGATGCGGCCCGCGACGCCCTCGCGAGTGCCGAGGAGCTTGGTTTTGCCCCGTTGCGGGTCGCGTTCGAGCGGGCGCGTCTCGACGTTCTCGGCGGGCAACCGGAGATCGCGATCGACGCGCTCGAGGCAATCGCCGGCAGCGGCTTCACGGCGGTTGCGTTTATCACGGGTGACCCCATATTGAAGGGCCTGGCGGGGAATTCCCGCTACGACGCGCTCGTTGCCGACATGGAAAAGTCGGCATACCCGTGCGCGAACGACCCGGCTTTTCGGGCGTTCGATTTCTGGGTTGGTGAGTGGGTCGTGCATGGCCCGGCAGGCGCCCTGGCAGGAACGAATTCGGTCGAGCGGGCTCAGCGTGGCTGCGTCCTGATCGAAAACTGGACCAGCGTGAGCGGCGGCACCGGGATGAGCATCAACTATTTCGACCACGCTGCGGGCGAATGGGTGCAGATCTGGAACGCCGAGGGTGGCAGCCAGATCCACATTCGTGGTGGAATGACGGACCAGGGCATGCTGCTGGTCGGGACCCTGCACACGGTGGCCGATGGCAGGACCGTGCCGTTTCGCGGTCTGTGGACGTTGCTCGAAGACGGTCGCGTGCGGCAGTTTTTCGAGCAGTCGAACGACAACGGCGCGACCTGGACACCGTGGTTCGAGGGCTTTTACTCAAGGAATCAATGAAATACTCATCGTTTAATCAGGGCATGCCGGCGGGCAACCCGATAGCCAACGCGCTGGTAATTATCGTCGGCGCGCTCGCGATCAGCGTATCCCTCGTGTTGGGATTCGTCGCTTTCGTCGTGCTCGCGAGCATCGTGCTGGTCCTCGGCGCCATCATCAGCCTGCGGGTCTGGTGGCTGAACCGCAAACTCGGCCGGGCCGCCCGGCAGCCCGGAAAGCGTGGGCCGGGCGCCGGGAACGGCGTCATCGAGGGCGAATATCACGTGGTCAAGCGGGACGAAAAGCCTTAAAGTCGCATTCCATGCGCAAACCAGAGTCCGAGAACGACCGCCGCCGCCGGCGGCGCCGTCGCCGCATACAGGTCATCATCATCTACACGGCAATCGCCGTCGGTCTTGCGTGGTTCTTCGAATCGCAGGCAACGACCACGGTGATTTTCGTGCGCCACGCCGAAAAGGCGTCCGTACCGGCCGACGATCCCGGCCTGAGTCCCGCCGGGGTGCGGCGTGTCGCCGAATTGACGCGGCAGCTGAAAGACGCCGACGTCGTTGCCGGCATCGATGCCGTGTACGCCACGCCGTATCGGCGCACCGAGGAGACGGCGCGCCCGATCGCCGACGCACTCGGGCTGCCCGTCAATTCCTACGACGCCGCGGATACCGAGTCGATCATGGAGCACATCGTCAGGGAGCACAAAGGCAGGATCATCCTTGTCGTGGGGCACAGCAACACACTGCCGGCACTGATCGGCAACATGGGGGCGAGCAAGAAGGTGCCGCCGATTGCCGAGGATGAGTACGACAACATCTACATCGTCTCGATTCCGTGGTTCGGCAAGACCAAGACCATCCGCCTGCGCTATGGCGAGCCTTACATCCCGTGACGTTTCAAGCGGAAATCCGCGTCCAGACGAGCGGACGCGGTACCTATGACCTGAGCCGGGACGTGCAGCAGGCCGTGCGCGACGCGGCGGTTCAGACGGGCCTCTGTCACCTGTTCATCTGCCATACGAGCGCGTCGCTGATACTGTGCGAGAACGCCGACCCCGGCGTCCGCCGCGACCTCGAGACGTTCATGGTAACGCTGGTTCCGGACGGCGATCCGATGTTCACGCACACGGCCGAGGGGCCCGACGACATGCCCGCTCACGTCCGCAGCATCCTGACGCAATCAGACCTCAATATTCCCGTGAGGGGTGGCCGTTGCGCGCTGGGTACCTGGCAGGGTGTCTACCTGTGGGAACATCGCACCGCGCCGCACGCGCGGCGGGTCATCGTCACGGTCCAGGGGCAGTAGGGCGCGGCCTGCAGCGCTCAGGAACGCTTGCCGGCGGTCTCGCGCAGGATCACGGCCTTCTCGATGAACTCCTGGTGTCGCGCGATCCGCACATTCGCGAGGACCGCGTCCTGGATTTCGCGGTCCTGGCCGATCAGGAACGTCGCGCGCTGGACACCGACGCCGAACATCCCGTCGACGTCGTACATGCGAATGACGTCCTTGTCGGGGTCGCTCAGCAAGGTGAAGGGCAGCTCGTACTTGTCCCGGAACTCGCGGTGGCTGTCGACGTCCTGGGGGCTGATGCCGGCGACCTGCAACCCGACGGCCTTGATGTCGTCGTGAATATCGCGGATCGAGCAGGCCTCGCGCGTGCAGCCGGGCGTAAAGTCGGCCGGGTAGAAGTACAGGATGAGCGGCCCGTCCCGGAGCAGGTCGCTCAGCGAGGTTTCGCCGCCTTCGTCGTTGGCGAGGACGAATTCAGGTGCTTTGGCACCGGGTTTCAGCATGTCAGGTCTCCGGCGGGGTGGGCCGCGGGTCGAACAGGGTCTCCATGACCCGGTAGTCCGATGTCACCATTCCCAGCGCCTGGTAGGTTTGTCGGGCACGCGCATTGTCGGCATCGACGTAGAGCCGCAGGCCAATAACGCGTGGCGCAGTCGTCGCGAGAGATTCTACATGACGGTAGAGGGCGCTGAACACACCTCTGCGCCGCCAGCGCGGGTGTACGTAGACGCTCTGGATCCACCAGATCGTTCCGTTGCGCCAGTCGCTCCATTCGTAGGTGACCATCAGCTGGCCGATTACGCGGCCATCGTCTTCGGCAACCCAGTAACGGCCCATCGACGGGTCCCGGAGCAGGGCCGCGACACCCGGGCCCACGCACCCGGGATCGAGCACCTTGTTTTCGGTTTCCTCCGCCATGGCCGAGTTGAATTCGGCAATAATCGCCGCATCGCTGTGGCGCGCTTCACGTATCGTGCAGCTCATGCTGAAACTATGCCCCGGATTGCGTATAAAGCGAACCTGTGAAGCATACACCCTACGTTTGCGCGCTCGTATTGTTATGGATTGCCGGTTGCGCCGCTGCCGCCGAGCGCAATCCCCTGTTTCTCGAACACGAGATCCTCAAGGCGGTGTTGACCGCGCCGATCAGCCAGGCCTATGCACAGCGCCATTCCGACGTGCGCCTGTACTTCCCGGGGCAGTGGTCCTATCGCGATGAAAACGGGGAGACCCGACGCCTGGAGGTCTCGATTCGCATCCGCGGCAATTTCCGCAAGGAGAACTGCGAACTGCCGCCGCTGCGCCTGAACTTCAAGAAATCCGAGGTCAAGGGCACGCTGTTCGGTGGCCAGGACAAGCTGAAGCTCGTTTCGCCATGCCAGCACGGCCTCGATTCGCAACAGAAGTTGCTGCTCGAGTACCTCGCGTACCGGATCTTCGAGGTCCTCACGGATTACAGTTTCGGGGCGCGGCTGATTCGGCTGAGCTACGTCGACAGCGACGAGAAGCTCAAGTCCTGGACCGATCTCGCGTTCGTGATCGAAGACGAAGGAGATATCGGCAAGCGGCTCGGGCTCGAGCGGGCGCGCGTTGCCGAGAATCGTTTCGAGGAACTGGACCAGCCTTCCACGGCGCTCATGGAACTGTTCCAGCTGTTGATTTCCAATCACGATTACTCGGTGCTCAAGGGACC
This sequence comes from Woeseiaceae bacterium, assembly GCA_041553075.1. Taxonomy (GTDB): domain Bacteria; phylum Pseudomonadota; class Gammaproteobacteria; order Steroidobacterales; family Woeseiaceae; genus UBA1847. The sequence goes on from JBFEJR010000002.1 coordinate 128,846, forward strand.
GCCAGGCGAGTACTGCTGCCACAATTCCGTCATGTACACGCGCAAGGAAAGCGCCGACAAGCGCATCCCGATACCGTACGATTTCGACATGTCGGGGCTGGTCAATGCGGAGTACGCGGCACCGCCGTCGCACTTGCCGATTCGCCTGGTTCGCACGCGCTATTATCGCGGCCTGTGCCAGCCGCCCGAGGTCATGGACGCCGCGGTCGCGAGGATGCTGGCGAAGAAAGCCGAGATCCTCGCCTTGTTCACCGATACCAGGGAACTGAGCAGGCTCTCGCGCAACCGCAACATCGCCTACGTCAGGAAGTTCTTCGCGATTCTCCAGGACGAGGCACTATTCCAGGAACTGGTGCTGGACCGCTGCCGCGGCGGGGACCGGCTGGAAGCAATGATGAACGGCGACCCGGAAAGCGCTAGGGAGCCGACCTAGGGCCACCCGGCCCGGCCCGGGCCGCGCTTTCCTGTGCCTTGGCAGCCTTCCTTGCCTTGCGTGCGGCCTTGCGTTGCACCACGTGCTGCGACTCGAGCCCGTCGCCGAAGGCGCAGACGGCGATCGAGGCGTAGTTGAAGAACACGGTCAGGACGACCGCGATTTCGAGCGACTTCACCCCGGCGGCGATGCCGACACCGATCGATGACAGTATGAACAGCGTGTCGAAGGTATCACTCAGGGCGCGACGGAAGCGGACGCCGGCCACGATGCCCGCGAGGCTGAAAGCAAGGGCAAGGCTGTGCTGGACCACCGTGACGATGCCGGCGACCACGGCGGGAAGCACCAGCGTCGTGGTGTCGATCGAGTGATCGTAGACACTGTCGGTGTGGATCGCCTTGTAGACCCACGAGACCGGCAGCATCAGCAGCAACGTGGCCGTCATCGCGTAGACGAGGGCCAGCGCCTCGAGCAGCCAGGCCGGGCCGCGCGCCAGCCGGGCGCGCGTGTTTTCGGTGACGATATCCTCGATCTGTTCGTCGTCGGCGCTCAGCAGCGCATCCTCGAGGTCGTAGATGCTCGACGACCCGACGTCGGAAATCTCGCCTACGCCGCCGAGCGGCAGCTGGTCCGCGAACCCCGGCACCGTGGCGACGGCGAGGGCAATGGCGCCGGCCAGCACGACGTAATACGCCGTGACCTTGAAGAGCATCCGCACCAGGATCTTGCGGTGCCTCGCGAGTGTTGCGGCGTTGCGTATCTGTTGGTCCATGGGTCCCCCGGTCACCGTCCCTGCGGCCAGCGAAGGCCTGGCGTCCCCGGCAGGATTCGAACCTGCGACCCCCAGATTAGGAATCTGGTGCTCTATCCGGCTGAGCTACGGGGACCTGGTGGGCGATTCTAGCAGACCCCCGCGGTGCCGCAATTCCTGACATTTTGTAAGCGAGTGTAACAACACGGGTCGACGCGTTGTTGTGGCCTCGCTGCCCTCGTATATTGGCGTCCAACGTTTAACTGGAGCGATCCCGATGAGTACCGTTGCCGCACGCGCAATCAGCTGGACCGAGTCGGGGCTGGTCCCGGACTCGGTCATACGTGCGGGTATCCGACGCCTGCTCGAGAACAAGCTCGACGAAATCCGGGCCGACGACCCGGAACACGCAGCAGCGACGCTCAATGACTTCGTTGACATGATGCGCCGGTCTCCGGTCGCGCTCGTCCCCGAACTGGCCAACGAGCAACACTACGAGGTTCCCGCGGCTTTCTTCGAGCAGGTGCTCGGCGCGCGCCGCAAGTACAGTTGCAGCTACTGGCCCGATGGCGTGACGTCGCTGGACGAGGCTGAAGTCAGGGCGCTCGAGGCGACCGTCGACAGGGCGGGCATCGAGAACGGCCAGCGCGTACTGGACCTCGGTTGCGGCTGGGGTTCGCTGTCGCTGTTCATTGCAGAGCGCTACCCGGATTGCTCGATCCTGTCCGTTTCAAACTCGGCCTCGCAGGGCGATTTTATTCGTGCAAGGGCGGCCGCCGGGGGCCTCGACAACATCGAGGTGGTCACCGCGGACATGAACGACTTCGATACCGGGCGGCGTTTCGACCGAGTCGTGTCGGTCGAGATGTTCGAGCACATGCGCAACTACGAGGTGTTGTTCGGGCGCGTTCATGACTGGCTCGAGCCGGGTGGGCGCTTCTTCATGCACATCTTCACGCACCGGACCACGCCCTACGAGTACATCGACAAGGGACCGGGTGACTGGATGACGCGTCACTTCTTCTCGGGCGGCATCATGCCGAGCGCGGCTCTGCCGTTGCGCTTCGCGGGCGACCTGGCGATCGAGCGCCAGTGGACCTGGAACGGCAAGCACTATGCCAGGACCTGCCGTGCGTGGCTGCAGTTGCTGGACCTGCGCAAAGCCACGGTCATGCCGATCCTTGCCACCACGTACGGCGAAGACCAGGCGGATCGCTGGTTCATGCGCTGGCGCATGTTTTTCATGGCCTGCGAGGAACTGTTTCGCTACCGCGACGGGCGCGAGTGGTTCGTTTCTCATTATCGCTTCAAGCGGGCGGCGGACTGACATGCAGATGCTCATCAACTTCATTGCGTTCCAGGTCGGCTGGTTCTCCTCGGTGCTGGGCGCTGCCAGCGACATGCCATGGCTGGGTCCGCTCGTGTTCGTTGGCGTCGCGGCCATCCACCTGAGCCAGGCCGGGCGGCCGGAACTCGAACTCGGGCTCGTTCTGGCCTGCGGCATCATCGGGACCTGGTTCGACAGCTTCCTCGTGGCGATGTCCTGGGTGGCCTACCCGTCGGGGCAATTCAGTCCGTTCCTGGCGCCGTTCTGGATCATCACGATGTGGATGCTGTTTGCCACGACGCTGAACCGCTCGATGGGCTGGCTGCGCGGCCGCTTCGCATTGGCGGCGCTCCTGGGAGCGATTGCCGGCCCGGGTTCCTACATTGCCGGCCAGAAGCTCGGCGGCATCGAGTTCGTCGACCCGGGGGCTGCGATCGTGGCGCTGGCAATCGGCTGGGCAGTGCTGATGCCCTTGCTGATGATGCTGGCCGAGCGGCTTGACGGCTTCGGCCTGGCTGCTGCGGAGGCTCGCCAATGAGTATCTACCTGGTGGCACTGGCTGCAATCCTGCTGGTCGCCGCCCTGGCATGGGTGGTGAGCGTGCTGGTCGGCGACGTCAGCTTCGTCGACAGCCTGTGGTCGCTGTTTTTCCTCCTCGCCGCCATCGTGTTCGCAGTCGATGCGGAGACCTTGTCGGCGCGCGGACTCCTTCTCTTGGTACTCGTTGCCGCCTGGTCGCTGCGCCTGTCACTGCACATTACGATTCGCAACTGGGGAGAGCCCGAGGACCATCGCTACCAGAAGATCCGTGCGAATAACGAACCCGGCTTCGTCGTAAAGAGTCTGTACATCGTCTTCGGACTGCAGGGCGTGCTCGCATGGATCATCGCGGCACCGTTGCTGCCCGGCGTCCAGTCAGCGGCGGCGCTCGGCGCGCTCGATGCACTTGCGCTCCTGCTGTTCGTGGTGGGTCTCTTCTTCGAAGCCGTCGGTGACTGGCAGCTGAGCCGCTTCAAAGCCGACCCCGACAATCGCGGTCGTGTGCTCGACACCGGGCTCTGGCGGTACACGCGGCACCCCAATTACTTCGGGGAGTTCTGCATCTGGTGGGCGTTCTGGCTGTTTGCCGTCGCGGCCGGCGCCTGGTGGACGGTGTTCTCGCCGGTTCTGATGTCGTTCCTGCTGCTGCGCGTGTCGGGCGTCACGATGCTCGAAGGCACGATCTCCGAGCGGCGGCCCAGGTATGCGGAGTACATCCGCCGCACCAATGCCTTTTTCCCGGGTCCGCGCAGCGATGCCGGCAAGGCGGAGGGGTGATCGCCATGAAATACCTCGCACTCCTGGCGGGACTCCTGGTGGCCGCTCTGCCCGTTACGGCTGCCAATGCCGGCATGGACCAGAACCGGACGTGGAATTTCGCCGTCCACCTCGACGGTTCGCCGATCGGCTACCATCGGTTCGAGCTCCTGCCCGACGAGACGGGTCTCCAGGTCGTCAGCGAGGCGAGCTTCGACGTGCGGTTTCTCTTTTTCAATGCCTTCAGCTATCGCCACACCAACCGGGAGTCCTGGAACGGTCGCTGCCTGGAGCGCATCGAGTCCCGGACGCAACAGAACGATCGCCGCTTCACGGTGCAGGGCGAGCGCGTCCGGGACCGCTTCGTCCTCGAGACCGACGGCCGCGCCGAGGCGCTGGATAGCTGCGTGATGACGTTCGCCTACTGGAATCCCGCGTTCCTGGAGCAGCCGCGACTGCTCAATCCGCAGTCCGGCGAGTACCTTGCTGTCGACGTCGAGGCGCTGGGCAAGCAGGAAGTCGTGGTCCGCGGAGAAACCGTGGTCGCGTCGGCGTATCGCGTGACGGCAAGAAAAACCGAACTGACTGTCTGGTACTCGGATGACAACGAGTGGCTGGGCCTCGAATCCGTCGCTCGCGGCGGGAGGATTATTCGTTATGAACTCACCTAGGCGCGCACCCCTGACAAGACTCGCAACCATTGCGCTGTGCGCATTGCTCGCCGCCTGTGCATCGAGAGGGCCCGAAATGGAAACCGTAGACTATGTAGACCTCGATCGCTTCATGGGCGACTGGTACGTGATTGCCAATATCCCTACCTTCCTGGAGAAGGGCGCACACAACGCGGTCGAGTCGTATGCGCTCAACGACGACGGCACGATCGATACCACGTTCGTGTTCAGAGAGGACGGTTTTGACGGCGACCTGAAGCGCTACAACCCCAAGGGATTCGTGCAGGACACGGAAACCAATGCCCGGTGGGGCATGCGCTTTGTCTGGCCGATCAAGGCCGACTACCGCATCGTCTACCTGGACGAGGACTATACGCAGACCATCATCGGCCGGCAGAAACGGGATTTCGTCTGGATCATGGCGCGCACACCGGCCGTTTCCGACGAGGACTATGCCAGGCTGATCGAGTTCGCCGGCTCCATCGGCTACGACACCACGAAGATCGAGCGCGTGCCCCAGCGCTGGTAGGCGCGGGCCGGAGGACTTGAGCATGCGCATTGCGATCATCGGCACGGGCATTGCAGGCAACGTGGCCGCCTGGAAGCTTCGCGACCGGCACGACATCACTGTCTACGAGGCGGCCGACTATGTCGGCGGCCATACGAACACGGTCGAGGTCGAGGAGCGTGGACGCGTGCTGGCCATCGACACGGGCTTTATCGTCTTCAACGACCGGACCTACCCGAACTTCCTGCGCATGCTGGACGATATCGGGCAGGCCTCGAAGCCGAGCGAAATGAGCTTCAGCGTGCATAGCGAAGATGGCCGGATCGAATACAAGGGCTCGACGCTGAACGGCCTGTTCGCTCAACGGCGCAACCTCTTGCGGCCGTCCTTTTACCGCATGCTGCGCGACATCCTGCGTTTTTTTCGCGATGCCGTAACCGATGTCCAGCGTTTCGGCCGGCAGCTCACGCTCGGCGAGTACCTGCGCGCGCGCCGCTATAGCCGACATTTTATCGATGACTACCTGGTGCCGATGACGGCGGCGATCTGGTCGGCGGAACCCGACGCGGTGCTGGACATGCCGGCCCTCTTCCTGGTGCGGTTCTTCAAGAACCATGGCCTGCTGCAGCTCCAGGACAGGCCGCAGTGGCGCGTCATCGAGGGTGGCTCGCGCGAGTACGTGCAACGCCTGGTCGCCGGGCACGAAGACCGTATTCGATTGCAGAGCCCGGTGACGTCGATTGCGCGAACGGATGGCGGTGTCGTGGTGACCAGCGCGACCGGTGGCCGGGAGTTCTACGATTCCGCCTTCGTCGCCTGCCATAGTGACGAGGCCCTGGCGCTGCTCGACGATCCGACCGCTGCCGAGGAGGCCGTGCTCGGGGCCATCCGATACCAGGCCAACGAGGCGGTTCTGCACCGCGATACGTCGGTGTTGCCGCGCAAGCGGCGGGCATGGTCATCGTGGAACTACTTCGTGCCCGAGGACCGCGGCCGGCGCATGTCCGTCTCCTACAACATGAACATCCTGCAAGGTCTCGATGCGGAGCATACCTACGTGGTGACGCTCAACGATACCGACCGTATCGATCCGTCGCAGATCCTGCACAAGGTGCACTACGATCACCCGGTCTTCACGCTGGATACGATCGCGGCGCAGCAACGGCAGGCGGAGATCAATAGCGACCGGACGTTCTACTGCGGCGCCTACTGGCGCAACGGGTTTCACGAGGACGGCGTCGTCAGCGCGCTGGATGCCGTGCGTCATTTCGAGGAGAGGCTCGAGCGTGAAGAGCTGTATATACGAAGGGCAAGTTAGGCACGGCCGACGCCAGCCTGTCCCGCACGCGTTTCGTTACCGCGTGTTCATGATGTATCTCGACCTGGAGGAGTTGCCGACGCTGTTTCGCGGCCGCTGGTTCTGGTCGGCGCGGCGGCCGGCGCTCGCGCGGTTCCGCCGCGAGCACCATCTCGGCACGTCGGCCGAACCGCTGCAGGAGTCGGTGCTGAATCTCGTGGAGGAACAGACGGGGAGGCGGCCGGCCGGGCCCGTGCGCATGCTGACCAACCTCAGTTACTTCGGCTACTGCTTCAACCCGGTGACCTTCTACTATTGTTTCGCGGCCGACGGGCAAACGCTGGACGCCATCGTGGCGGAGGTGAACAACACCCCGTGGGGTGAGCGCGACTGTTACGTGCTCCCGGCGGACGACAGCACCGGGTCGGAGAAGATCCTGCGCTTCAATCCGCGAAAGAAAATGCACGTATCGCCGTTCATGCCGATGACGATCGACTATGACTGGAGCTTCATCCGCCCGGGATCCCGTCTCACGGTATTCATGGCGAACGAGATCGAGGGCGAGCGCATATTCAGCGCATCTTTGGCACTCGAGCGCCGCGAAATTACCGGTTTCGCCCTGGCGCGGGTGCTGGCGTCCTATCCGCTGATGACGCTCAAGGTCGTTGGCGGAATCTACTGGCAGGCGTTCCGGTTGTGGCTCAAGCGCGTGCCGTTCTATCCGCATCCCGGGAAGTCCAAGTCGATGGTGACGCCATGAGCGACGATACGCTGTCGATTGACTCTCCGGAGTTCCTGCACAAATCCGCGAGGCCGGGCCGCCTCGATCGACTGGCCCGGCGCATCGTGTTGTCCAAGCTCGACAAGCTGCAAAGCGGCGAGATTACCGTGGTCGAGCGAGACCGCCGCCAGACCTTCGGCCGCGTGGACGCGTCGTGTCCCCTGGCGGCGACCGTGACGGTGAAGTCCCCGGCGTTCTACGGCGACATGGCATTCGGTGGCGCGATCGGCGCGGGCGAGGCCTACATACAGAATTGCTGGGAGGCGTCGGACCTCGTGGCGCTGGTCCGTATCCTGCTGCGCAATCGCGACGTCCTCGACAACATGGAGGGCGGCGCAGCGATCCTGACCCGGCCGTTGCAGAAAGCGTTCCACTGGCTGCATCGCAACACGCGCTCGGGGAGCCGGCGCAATATCGCGGCCCATTACGACCTTGGCAACGACTTCTACGCGCTGTGGCTCGATCCGGAGATGATGTACTCCTGCGCGTGGTACGAGGACGAGTCGACGAGCCTCGAGGCAGCCGCCGTTGCGAAACTCGACCGCATCTGCCGGCGTCTGGACCTGCGGCCGGGTGATCGCGTTGTCGAGATCGGGACGGGCTGGGGTGGCTTCGCCCTGCATGCCGCGCGGCACTATGGCTGCCACGTGACCACGACGACGATATCCCGGCAGCAGTACGAATACGCCCGCGAGCGTATCGCGCGTGCCGGCCTCGGCGAGCGCATCACGCTGTTGCAGACGGACTACCGGGATCTCGATGGCGAGTTCGACAAGCTGGTCTCGATCGAGATGATCGAGGCGGTGGGGCACGAGTACCTCGACACCTACTTCCGCAAGTGCGCATCACTGCTCAAACAGGATGGCGAGCTGCTGATCCAGGCCATCACGATTGCGGATCAGCGCTACGAACGTGCGAAGCGCAAAGTGGATTTCATCAAGCGGTATGTCTTTCCCGGGGGCTTCCTTCCCTCGGTTACCGCGATGACCTCGGCGATGACCCGGGTGACCGACCTGCGTGCGATTCACATCGAGGACATCGGGCTGCACTATGCCCGCACGCTGCAGGACTGGCGGCAGCGTTTCTTCGCCCGCATCGAGGACGTCAGGCGGCAGGGCTTTTCCGGGGAGTTCGTCCGGCTATGGGACTTCTACCTGGCCTATTGCGAGAGCGCGTTTCTCGAACGCGCCATCGGCGACGTACACCTGCATGCGATAAAACCCGGGGCCCGACCTGCGATATAATGCCCGGATGCAGGGCATACTCTTACGTACCGCGATCACGATGCTGGGCCTGTTCCTGGCATCCCGAATCATCCCGGGCGTGTCGATCGAAGGCACGGGGAGCTTTATCCTGGCGGCCTTTCTGCTCGGTATCGTCAACGCGCTGGTGCGCCCGGTCGCGTTCCTCCTGACACTGCCGCTGACGATCGTGACGCTGGGCCTGTTCCTGTTCGTCCTGAACGCGGCCATGTTCGGTCTCGTCGCGGCGTTTCTCGACAACTTCGTCGTGTCGGGATTCTGGGCCGCAATTTTCGGTGCGATCATCGTGTCGCTGACCAGCACGGTCGCGTCCTGGTTCATCGGCCCCGACGGCCGCTACGAAGTCCTGGTCATCCGCCGCCACTGATTCGCAGGGAGAACCGCATGAGCGTGCAGCACCGTCTGCTCGATTACGAGGACGGCGACACGGTCCTCGAGGGCCGACTCGCATGGGACGATGCGCTGGCCGGGCCGCGGCCCGGGATCCTCGTCGCGCATGCCTGGGGCGGACGCAGCGACTTCGAAGACGGCAAGGCCGACGCGCTCGCGCGCCTTGGCTATGCTGCATTTGCGCTCGACCTCTACGGCAAGGGCGTGCGCGGCAGCGGACCCGAGGAAAACGCGGCGCTGATGCAACCTTTCCTCGATGATCGATCGATGCTGCAGCAGCGCCTGCACGCCGCCCTCGTGACCCTGCGACAGCAGGCCGAGGTCGACGCGGCCCGGATCGCAGCTATCGGCTTCTGTTTCGGGGGACTGTGCGTACTCGATATCGCCCGCAGCGGCGCCGACGTGGCAGGCGTGGTGAGCTTTCACGGCTTGTTCGGCGCCCCGGGCAATACCGGGGACAGCCCGGTCAGGGCACGCGTGCTGGCCTTGCACGGGTGGGACGATCCGATGGTGCCGCCCGCGCAGGTGGTCGCCCTGGCGGAGGAGCTGTCGGCCGCGGGCGCGGACTGGCAGCTGCAGGCCTATGGCAATACGATGCACGCTTTCACCAATCCTGCAGCGAACGATCCGGCCAGGGGTACGGTCTATGACAAACGGGCTGACCGGCGCTCGTGGCAGGCCATGACGAATTTTTTCAACGAGCTGTTTGACGGGCGCGGGCCCGGGAGTACGACGTGAATAGACTACTGACTTGCATCGCAATCCTCGCTATCGCGGGCTGTGGCGGCGACGGCGGCGATGACGCGGCGAAATCATCGGCGGCACCGGCAGCGGGTTCCGCGGTCGTGATCGCAGCGGCGGGCGGCAACCCCGCGGCCGAGACTGCAGCGCGGCAGATCACCGACCAGTACATGCGCGGCATCGTTGCCGAGATCAGCGACGACCGTTATGAAGGCCGCGGACCCGGTACCCGCGGCGATGCGATGGCGCGGCGCTACCTTGCGGAGCGCATGGCGGAACTCGGTCTCGAACCGGGCGCCGCGGACGGCGGCTGGGAGCAGCAGTTCGACCTGGTTGGCATCAACGCCAGGCAGCCCGCCAGCTGGACTTTCGCGGGGCACGATCAGTCGATGACGCTGCGGCAAAGGGAGGACTTCATCGTCAGCAGCGGCGTGCAGCAGGAACGCGCCGTGATCGAGGACGCGGAACTCGTGTTTGCGGGATACGCGATCCAGGCGCCCGAGTACGACTGGGACGATTTCAAGGGCATGGACCTGGCGGGCAAGGTGCTGCTCATCATGAACAACGATCCGGACTGGGACCCCGAACTGTTCGCGGGTGAAACGCGGCTCTGGTACGGACGCTGGGACTACAAGTACCTGAGTGCAGCGCGCCAGGGCGCGGTGGGTGCGATCATCATCCATACGTCGCCGTCGGCGGGCTATCCCTTCCAGGTCGTGCAGACCTCGTGGACGGGCGTGCAGTTCGAGCTGCCGGCCGGCGATGAGCCGCGCACGCAGATGAACGGCTGGGTGACCGAGGACAAGGCCCGCGAGCTGGTCGCGATGGCCGGCCATGATCTCGATGCGCTGCGGGAAGCGGCCTACAACCGCGATTTCCAGCCGGTACCGCTCGGCATCTCGACCTCGCTGGCCATGGACGTCGAGATCACGCGGGTGCAGTCGGCCAACGTGCTCGGGCTGATTCCGGGCAGCGATCCGGCATTGCGGGACGAGGTCGTCGTCTATACAGCACACCATGATCATCTCGGTATCGGAACGCCCAACGAGGATGGCGATGCGATCTACAACGGCGCCATGGACAACGCGACCGGCGTCGCGCAGGTGCTCGCCATCGCGCGGGCCATCAAGGCCCTGCCCGAGGCGCCGCGGCGTTCGGTCCTGGTCAACCTCGTCGGCGCCGAGGAGCAGGGACTGCTCGGCTCCGAGTACTACGCCGCGAACCCGACGTTTCCGCCCGGCAAGATCGCCGCGAACCTGAACTACGACGGCGGCAATATCTGGGGAGATACGCATGACGTCACGTTTGTCGGTCTCGGCAAGTCGACGATCGACGAACTCGCCACCCTGATCGCGGGTGAGCAGGGCCGCGTCGTCAAGCCCGACCAGTTTGCTGACAAGGGTTATTTCTATCGTTCCGACCAGTTCAGCTTCGCCAAGATCGGCGTGCCCGCGATGTACCTCGATACGGGCACGGACTTCGTCGACCGGCCGCCGGAATGGGGGCGCGAGCAGCAGAATCACTACACCGAGGTTCATTACCACCAGCCGAGCGACGAGTATGACCCGGCGTGGAACCTCGACGGCATGGTGGAGGATGCCTTGCTCGGCTACTGGACCGGCCTTGCCATTGCCAATGCCGACGAGATGCCGACGTGGGTGCCGGGCGACGAGTTCGAGGCCGCCAGGATCGAAGCGCTGCGGGCCCTCGAAGAGTAGGGGAATCAGTCGGAGATGCTGGTCGAGTTGCGGCCGGCGCCCTTGGCCCGATAGAGCGCCTCGTCGGCGCGATGCAGCCAGTCATTGGCGGATTCGCCTGCTTTCAGCTCGGCGACACCCAGTGAAATCGTGACGCCGGGATCGGGGACGAGTTCGTTGGCATCTACGAGCGTGCGCAGCTGCTCGGCCAGGTGGGCGGCGCGCGCCAGGTCGGCGCCCTCCAGGACCACCACGAATTCCTCGCCGCCGATGCGGTACAGGCTGTCGGTGACGCGGATGCGCAGGTTGATGATCTGCGTGATGCTCTTGAGGATCTTGTCGCCAACGCCATGCCCGTGTGCATCATTGACCTGCTTGAAGTGATCGAGGTCGAGCAGCATTAAGGCCGCCGGCGCACCGGAGCGCCGATGCGTGTGCACGACATCGTTTAGCTTGGTATCCAGGGCGCGCCGGTTGCCCGCGCCGGTCAGCGGGTCCCGGGTCGCCAGTAACAGCAGTTGCTCGCGCTGGCGGTTCGTAATCATCGAGAACGCCAGCGCAAACGCGCTCGTGACGACGATCGTGATCAACAGCGTCGTCGTCGCCATGGAGTCTCGTACCGGCAGGATCGCAGGCAGCAAGGCGATGATCATGACCAGCGCGTAGCCGATTGCCTCCCGCGGATGGACGAGATAGAAAACGGCCACCAGGGCCGGGAACGTCCAGTAGACCTGCTGCGGGCCGATCAGGTGAACCGTCGACACGACGCCGGTAACGCACAGGACAGCAATCGCGATGCTGGCCACCCGTACGCGACGCGTGTGATAGACGTAGCCGCCGAGCGCGAGGAAACCCGCGATGATCGCCAGATCGATGCCGGCGGCGAGCCACTCGCGCTGCATCAGGCGAATGAGTGCAAAGGGCAGCACACCGAGCCCGCCTGCTGCGGCGAGCATCAGTGGCAGATAGGACTCAATGCTCCTGCGATCGCCGGAGCTGCGGACGATATACCGCCAGGCGTCCATCCCGGAATACAGCTTCCTCATGACGCCACGAGTATCTCATGAACGACGAAAGCGACTGAAGAACCCGCCTTTTCTTTCGTCGTCATCGTCAGCGGGATAATCCGAAACCGGCGGTTTCACGTTCAGTGCCTTGAGCGTCTGCGTCATCGATATATTGATCTGGTCCTCGATCGGCGCAGGCTCCGCAGCGCCGGCAGCGGGCGTGGCCGGGTCGGCAACCTGTGGTTCAGCCGCGGCCGACTCATGACGGGCCTGCAGGGCACGCACCGTCTTGAGGCGTTGAGAGGCTGACAGGTCGAGTCCCGAGCCGGCGGGCTTCGGCGTGGATTCCAGTGCGACCTCGATTTCCGCCTGCGGCTCAGGCGCAACGTCGTCCGGTGGCGGCGAACCGACAGCCTGCGCCAGGTTCGCGGCGCCGGTATTGAACAGGCCGGGGTCGTCGTCGTTGGCGGACTGCTCCGCCCGCACCCTGGCTGCAACCTGCGCGGCCGCGAGGCTGAGCTCTTCGCCGAACAGCGTTTCGGCCAGCTTGTCGTCGACGTCCTCGAGGGTCTTGGCTTTGGCGAGCTCCGCGGCGATGCGCTCGAGCTCGGAATCGGCCCTGTCCGGATCGTCCGGTTCCAGCGCAACCTCGGTTGCCGGTCGGCTCGCGGTCTTGTCGCTATCCGGGGCGGTCGTGCCCGTCGAGCCAGGCTCGGTGGCCTGGCTACTCGCAATGCGTCTCTCGAGCGCGTTGTCGAGCGTAATTTCCGGCAGCTCCTCGACTGCCGCCGGTTCCACGGGGTCGGGTTGCAGCACGGGCATGTCTTCGAGGGCGGGCCGGGCGTCCTCTTCGGCATCGCCGTGAGCCACCGCCATCGCCTTCTCCAGGGCATCGAGGTCGGGCTTGAGCTCCGCCATCGTCGGGTCCTTGTCCCAATCGGGCACGTCGGCCGCCGCGTCGTCGGATGCCGACCGGGGCGCGTGCTCGGGCTCGGGCTCGGGCTCGGGCTCCGGTTCGGGCTCGGGTACTGGCTCCGGCTCGGGCTCCGGCTCGGGCTCCGGCTCGGGCTCCGGCTCCGGCTCCGGTTCGGGTACCGGCTCGGGCTCGGGTGTCGGTTCCGGGGCCGCGTCGGCGGCCACGATCTCGGGTGCCAGGATCTCCAGGTCGGGGAGCGTATCCTGTATCAGCTCCGGTATGTCGTCCTCGGGTCGTTCCTCGTCCGTAAACACGATCACCGGTTCGGGGTCGGCGACCGGCTCCGGGTCGGCGACGGGTTCGGGGGCGGGGGCCGGCTCGGACACCGGTTCCGGCGTCGTATCCTCGACAGGCGCCGGGGTGGGCGACACGGCATCCACCGGCATGTCCAACCCGAATTCCTGCTTCGCGACCCGCGCGATCAGGGCGGCGCTCACGGGCATCTCCCCGGTCGCGGTCGCCGCCGACATCGCGGCCTCGACAATGTTATTGGCCATGCGGGGTATACCCGCGCTCAGGGCCCGGATGACCTGTACCGACTGTGCGTCGAACGCCTCGTCGAAACTGCCGCCGGACCGCCTGAAGCAGTGCATGAAATAGCCCCGCAACTCCGGCTCCGACAGTGGCAGGATCTGGTGGCGGTGCCGCACACGCTGCACGAGGCGTGCCAGCTGGGGATCGCCCAGGGTGTCGCCCAGTCGCTCGTCACCCATGACCACCACGGCGGCACCGCCCGACTCGCCGGCGTCCGCCGCGGTCAGGGCCTCGAGTTCTGCCAGCGTTTCGACGCCGAGGCGCCGGGCATCCTCGACCACCACGACGACGCGCGTCCCGGCGGCCTCGAGGTTCAGGAGCTGCTCCCGCAGCGCGGTGAACTGGCGGATCGGGCCGCTCGGCAACGCCGCGACGCCGAGCTCATCGAGCAGGTACTCGAGCACATCGGTGCCGCGCAGGCTCATGCGGCCGATGCGAACGGCCTTGTGCGTTGCCGCAACCGCTTCGAGGGCCTTGGCGACGAGTGTCGACTTGCCGGACCCGGCCGGCCCGGTGATCGTAACGATAACGTCCTGCACGGCGAGCGCCTTGCGCAGGGCCGCCATGGTCTGTGCCGTCTGCGGACCGACAAAGACATCGCTGCCCGATACAGTTGCGAGAAACGGCCGTTTCTGCAGTCCAAAATGTTTTTCGTACATAACCGTCCGGTCACCAGTTCACGGCCATGCGCATGGCGCGGCCTTTCCAGATCGCCAGTTTGTAGTCCAACAACTTGAAATTCATGGAGTTATGTCACAAAAATAGCCATTGGGGCGGCGCCGGCCGCGGCGCAGCCCATACGCTGCAGCGTAAATAAACGCCTGATTTCACGGCCAAAAAGAGTCAAAATGCGTCCCTGGCCGCGCATCTACGCGAAAAGGAACATCCATCTCATGCGCAAATTACTGATCGCCGGCATTCTTGCTGCCGCGGTGGCGGCGGTCGTCGTCATGTCGAACATGCGGCCCGAGCCGCCGCGCCAGGAACGCGTCGAACTCGATCCACTCGTCGAGGTCATGACGCTGGAGCCGATGACCATGGACTTCGAGGTCTTCAGCCAGGGCACCGTGCGACCGCGGACCGAGACCGTCGTCAGTTCCGAGGTGTCCGGGACGATCACGTGGATGTCACCCAGGTTCGTTGCCGGCGGCGTGTTCGGCAAGGGCGAGACCCTGATGCGTATCGACCCGACCAATTACGAGGTTGCGCTGCGCCAGGCGGAGGCCCTCGTCAAACAGCGCGAAATCGAACACGATGGCGCGCGCAAGCTGCGTAGCCAGGGGTATCGGGCAGAGGCCGAATACGCTTCGGCCGCCGCCGCCCTGGCCACGGCCGAGGCCGAGCTGGTGCGTGCGCGCCGTAACCTGGAACGAACCTATATCCGGCTGCCTTACGAGGGCATTGTCCGCGCGAAGGAGGCGGACCTCGGGCAGTTCGTGAGCCCCGGTACGCGGCTCGGCGTGACCTTTGCCACCGATTTTGCCGAGGTCCGGTTGCCGCTGACCGACACCGACCTCGCCTTCGTCGACTTGCCGAGAGCCGGCGCAACCGCCGCATCCGAACCCGTGCAGGGACCGGCGGTCGAACTGACGGCCGAACAGAAAGGCCGGCCGGTCAGCTGGCAGGGCCGCGTCGTGCGCACCGAGGGCGTTGTCGATGAGAAGAGCCGCGTGACCTACGCGGTCGCTCGCATCGAAGATCCGTACGCACTGCATCACGACGGGCCGGAACTCCCCGTGGGCACGTTCGTGCAGGCCAGGATCCGGGGCACCTCGGCCGAGAACATCATGCGCGCGCCGCGTGCCGTCGTGCGCGGCTCGAACCAGCTCGTGTTCATCGATGACGACGACAAGATTCGGGTGCGGCAGGTTGAGATTGCACGCGCGGATGCACGGTACGTGTATATCTCGGGCGGTGCGACAGCGGGCGAGCGGATCGTCCTGACGCCGCTGGAATCGCCGATCAACGGCACCGGTGTGCGCACCCAGGATAGCGGAGGCTGACATGCGCGGACCCGGAATCACCAGCGAAAAGGGCATCATCGCGTGGTTCGCGGCAAATAGCGTCGCGGCCAACCTGTTGATGATCCTGATTATCGTGGGCGGGCTGATTACGGTCGGCACGATTCGCAAGGAGACCAATCCGGCCCTCGAACTCAACATGATCCAGGTACGTGTTCCGTACCTGGGCGCCGCGCCCCAGGAGGTGGAAGAGGGCGTCATTCTCAAGATCGAGGATGCCATCCAGGATCTCGTGGGCATCAAGAAGATCCGCTCGAATGCGTTCGAGGGGGCGGGCCAGGTTACGATCGAGGTCTTTCCCGATGCCGACCTGAACCAGCTCCTCGCCGAGGTCAAGACGCGTGTCGATGCGATCTCGACCTTTCCTGCGCTGACGGAAAAACCGGTGATCTACAAGCAGGAAGTGAATAACCCGGTCATCATGATCGCCCTGTACGGCGATCTCGATGCGTTCGGCCGCAAGTCGCTCGGCAACGAGATTCGCGATGACCTGCTGCGCATGCCCGAGGTGAACAGCGTCATCTTCCATGGCGACCGGCCGTACGAGATCAGCGTCGAGGTGTCGGAACAGACCTTGCGCCGCTATGGCCTGACCATGAGCGAGATATCGCAGGCGATCCGCAACACGGCCGTGGACATGCCCGGCGGCACGATCAAGTCGGAGGGCGGCGACATCCTGCTGCGCACCAAGGGCCAGGTCTACACGGGCACCGAGTTCAGCCAGATCGTCCTGCGTACCTTTGCGGATGGCACGCGCCTGACGCTCGGCGATATCGCCGAGATCGAAGATGGTTTCGTGGAAAGCGACATGTACAGCCGCTTCAACGGCAAGCCGAACTCCACGCTGCAGGTCGTCGCGGGGAGCAACCAGAACGAGATTGCGACCGCGCGCGTCGTCAAGGAATACATCGAGAAACGCAAGGCGTCCCTGCCCGAGGGCGTCGAGTTGCAGACCTGGATCGACCTGCCCAAGTACCTCGAGGGCAGCCTCGATCGCATGATGGGCAACATCGTCACCGGCGCCATTCTCGTTTTCGTGGTGCTGTCGCTGTTCCTGCGCATGAAGGTCGCGTTCTGGGTCATGGTCGGCCTGCCGGTCTGCTTCCTCGGCGCGCTCTGGCTGATGCCGACCTGGCCGGTCACGATCAATACCATGAGCCTGTTCGGCTTTATCATCGTGCTCGGTATCGTCGTTGACGACGCGATCATTATCGGCGAATCGGTCTACACACGCATACGGTCGCATGGGCACACGCTCGACAACGTCATCCTGGGCGCGCACCGGGTCGCTATCCCGGCGACCTTCGGCGTGCTGACGACCATCGCGGCGTTCGCGCCGATGCTGTTCATCGGCGGTATTGCCGGACCATTCTTCGAAGCGATGGCCTTTGTCGTGATCCTGTGTCTCGCGTTTTCGCTGGTTGAATCCAAGCTGATCCTGCCCGCGCACCTCGTGCACGCGCACATTCCGGATGTGGACGAGGACGACCTGTTCCGCCCGCAAAGGCCGATCGCGCTGCGGGAACGCGTGCCGCGCGGTTTCCTCAAGATCCAGCGGCACGTGCAGCACGGACTGCACAAGCTGATTCACGACATCTACAAGCCGTGGCTCGAGCGCGCCGTGGACAATCGCGGCCTGACCGTCACGATCTTCAGCGCCTTCCTGATTCTCACGATCGGCCTGATGACCAGTGGCATCGCGCGGCTCGTATTCTTCCCGGAGTTCGAGCAGGACTTCATCCAGGTGCGCATGGAAATGCAGGCGGGTACGGCGCCGGCGGCGCGTGATGCGGCTGCGGGCAAGATCCAGCAGGCGCTGCTGGAGCTCAACGAGGAGTACCTTGCAGACCACCCGGATTCGTTGCCCATGGTCGAGCACATCGGCCTGTGGACGCCCAGCGATACGAGTGCCATGGCCTTCGTCGAACTGCCATTCGACGAGGCACGGCCGTATACGACCAAGGAAGTCTCTGCCATGTGGCGCGAACGGGTCGGCGAGCTGCCGGGACTCAAGGAGCTCAAGTTCATGGCCGTCGGCCACATCGGCGGCGGGGCGCCCCTCAGCTTCCGCCTGAACGGCAGCAACATGGACATGCTGGAGGCCGCGGCCGCGGAACTGGCCGCCGAGCTGGGCCAGTACGAAGGCGTTTTCGACATCGTCAATTCGGCAGAACAGGGGGCCGAGGAGATCAAGCTGAAGATCAAGCCCGAAGCCGAGGCGCTCGGGCTGACGATGGCCTCGCTCGGCCGCCAGGTGCGCCAGGCGTTTTACGGCGAGGAAGCGCAGCGCATTCAACGCGGCAAGGACGAACTCAAGGTGATGGTGCGCTACCCGATCGAGGAGCGGCGCTCGATCGCGGATCTCGAGAACATGCGCATCCGCACGCCCGGCGGCGACGAGGTTCCTTTCCGCGACGTTGCCGAAGTGTCGTTCGGCAAAGGTTACTCGAGTATTTCTCGCATCGATCGACAACGAACGGTCACGGTCGATGCGGACATTGATCCGGCGCTCGTCGAGCCACGTCAGGTCATCGCGACGATGAACGAGACCTTTATTCCGGAGTTGCTCTCCCGCTATCCAGGGGTCGAGTACGGCCTCGAAGGCGCCAGCCAGGACGAACAGGAATTACAGCGCAAGATGCTGGTCGCGCTGGTTGCGGCCATCTTCCTGATCTATGCGCTGATCGCGATCCCGCTGCATTCCTATTCCCAGCCGCTGATAATCATGTCGGTCATCCCCTTTGGCGCAATCGGCGCCGTGGTGGGCCATATCATCATGGGCCACGCGGTCAGCATGTTCTCCCTGTTCGGACTGTTCGCGCTCGCCGGCGTCGTCGTCAACGACAGCCTGATTCTCGTGGATTTCATCAACAAGGAACGCCTGCAGGGCACGCCCCTGCGCGATGCGGTCATCGAGTCCGGCACGGCCCGCTTCCGCGCCATCATCCTGACCTCGTTTACCACGGCGGCCGGTCTGACCCCGATTATCTTCGAGACCGACCCGCAGGCGCAGGCAATCATCCCGACCGCCATTTCCATCGGCTACGGCATCGTCTTTGCAACGGTCATCACGCTGTTCCTCGTACCGTCGTTGTACATGCTGCAGGAGGACGGGTTTGCCCGCATGCGGGCGCTGCGGGCCTGGGCCGGCGGCCGGCCTGCGGGGCGCGAAGCGACCGACAAGCCCGTGGCATGAACCGGCCCGACCTACGCGGCGACGCCGAGTTCCGCCAGGGCGTCGTCGTCGGCCTGATCGCCTACACGATGTGGGGCGTGTTCCCCGTGTACTTCAAGTGGATCGCGTCGGTTGCGCCGTTCGAGGTTCTGTCGCACCGGGTCATCTGGGCGGTCGTGTTCGGCGCGATGATCATTGCCGCGCGCCGCCAGTGGAGCGAGGTGCGCAGCGTCTTCGTCGACCGCTCGCGGCTCGCATGGCTGGGGCTCTCCGCACTGTGCATCTCCGCGAACTGGCTGATCTACATCTGGGCCGTGCAGCAGGAGCGTATTTTCGAGACCAGCCTCGGCTACTACATCAATCCCCTCATGTACGTGGCCATCGGCATTGTCGCTTTCGGGGAGCGGCTGCGCAGGTTGCAGACCGTGGCCGTCCTGCTGGCCGGCGTGGGCGTGACGGTCCTGACGGTCAGCGGCGGCGTCCTGCCATGGGTCGCCCTGTCGCTGGCCGGCCTGTTCACGGGCTATGGCGTGATCCGCAAGCAGGTTGCGATCGGCGCCATGCCGGGCCTGTTCGCCGAGACTGTCCTGTTGCTGCCGTTTGCGCTGGTCGTGCTGTGGGCCTTCGTTGCGGACGGCACCGCCTCGTTCGGCGGCGGCGATACGGGGCTTTCGCTGCTGCTGGCCCTGGGCGGTCCGATCACGGTCATGCCGCTGTTGTTGTTCGCCATCGCTGCCAAGCGCCTGCCGCTGACCACGATCGGGTTCATGCAGTTCCTGGCGCCGACCCTGCAGTTCTGCACGGGACTGTATTACGGCGAGGAACTGACGACCGCGCACCTCGTCTGCTTCGCGCTCATCTGGGTGGCTGCCGGCTGCTTCAGTTACGACGCACTGCGTGCGACCAGGAAAAAGCCCCTGCCGGATGCACCGGCAGGGGCCTGATTTCATGCAACCACAGCCTGCGGGATGATCAGTTGGCGGCGCGGCGCTCCTGCGCCTCCCTGATGACTTCTTCCGCCACGTTCGCCGGACACGGCGCATAGTGGCTGAACTCCATCGAGAACTGGCCACGGCCGGACGTCAGCGTCCGCAGATGGCCGATGTAACCGAACATCTCGGCCAGCGGCGCCTCTGCCTTGACCCGTACGCCGGTTGCACCCGACTCCTGGGCCTTGATCATGCCGCGGCGGCGGTTCAGGTCGCCAATCACGTCGCCAACGTTGTCGTCGGGTGAGAACACGTCGACCTTCATGATCGGCTCCAGCAGCTGCACGCCGGCTTTCGGCACCGACTGGCGATAAGCGGCCCTGGTCGCAATCTCGAAGGCGAGGGCCGACGAGTCGACCGCGTGGAATCCGCCGTCAAGCAGCGTGAACTTCACGTCGAGCAGCGGGTAGCCGGCGAGGGTGCCTTCCACCATGCAGCTCTCGAACGCTTTCTCGATTGCACCCCAGTATTCGCGCGGCACGTTGCCGCCCGTCACCTGGGACTCGAACTCGTAGCCCGCGTTCTTCTCGGCCGGCTCGATGCGATAGTCGATCTTGCCGTACTGGCCGGAGCCGCCCGACTGCTTCTTGTGCGTGTATGAATCGTCGATGGTCTTGGTAATCGTCTCGCGATAGGCCACCTGCGGCTTGCCCATCTCGACCTCGACGCCGTGGGTTCGCCTGAGGATGTCGACCTTGATGTCGAGGTGCAACTCGCCCATGCCCTTGATCAGGGTCTCGCCCGAGTCTTCGTCGGTAGCGACCTGGAACGAGGGGTCTTCCTGGACCATCTTGTTGAGCGCGACGCCCATCTTTTCGTTGCCCGCCTTGTCTTTCGGCGCGATGGCGATCGAGATCACCGGGTCCGGGAACACCATCGGCTCCAGCGTGGCAGGATTCTTCGGGTCAGCCAGCGTGTGGCCGGTACGCGTGTTCTTCATGCCGAGCAGGGCGACGATATCGCCAGCCTGGGCGCTCTCGAGTTCCTGGCGCGAATCGGCGTGCATCTCCACGATGCGGCCGATGCGCTCGGTCTTGCCCGTGAACGTGTTCAGCACGCTGTCGCCTTTCTTGATGACGCCCGAGTAGATCCGGGTGAAGGTCAGCGCACCGTAACGGTCGTCCATGATCTTGAACGCCAGTGCCCGCAGCGGCTTGCCCGGGTCGACTTCGGCGAACCTGCCCGTCTCCTGGCCCTCGAGGTCCATTTCCGGTTGCGGCTTGACCTCGGTCGGATTCGGCAAGAAGTCAACAACTGCATTAAGAACGTTCTGTATCCCTTTGTTCTTAAACGCAGAACCACAATAAGTCGGGAAGAAATCGAGGTTGATCGTGCCCTTGCGAACGCAGCGCTTCAGGTCGTCGACCGAGGGCTCGTTGCCCTCGAGGTACGCCTCGAGCAGGTCGTCGTCCTGTTCGACCGCGGTCTCGATGAGCTTCTCGCGCCATTCCTCGACGAGGTCGGCCATGTCGGCCGGCGCGTCGGTGATCTCGTAGGACAGCGGGTCGCTCGAATCGGACCAGATCCAGGCCTTGCGGGTCAGCAGGTCGACCACGCCGGTGAACTTATCCTCGATTCCGATCGGGAGCACCATGACCAGCGGATTGGCGGCCAGCACATCCTTGATCTGTTTGACGACGCGGTAGAAATCGGCGCCGATGCGATCGAGCTTGTTGACGAAGATCACGCGAGCGACTTCGGACTCGTTGGCATAGCGCCAGTTGGTCTCGGACTGCGGCTCCACGCCGCCAGACCCGCAGAACACGCCTACGCCACCGTCGAGAACCTTCAGCGAACGGTAGACCTCGATCGTGAAGTCAACGTGCCCCGGCGTGTCGATGATGTTCAGCGTATGCCCGTTCCACTGGCAGCTCGTGGCCGCCGACTGGATCGTGATGCCGCGTTCCTGCTCCTGCTCCATGAAGTCCGTGGTGGCTTCGCCATCGTGGACCTCACCGGTCTTGTGGATCTTGCCCGTGAGCTTGAGGATGCGCTCCGTCGTCGTCGTCTTGCCCGCATCGACGTGCGCGAAAATTCCGATGTTCCTGTATACGCTAAGGTCTTTCATGTCAGTGCTCTTTGATGCCAATTCTCAACGCGTACCCCGAACGGGCTCTCCTGGCCTGCAATCAGCGAGAACCCGACAAGTCAATCGAGGTGGGTACACGTGTCCAAAGTCGATCCCGGGCGTCGTAACCGGCAGCCGATAAGGTCCTGCGTTCGGGGCGAGACCGACTTTCGGGCGCGGATGATAGCAGCGCTGGGGCGGCTAAACCAGCCCATTTCGACGGGCCCCGCCGGGACCCCGCCGGGACGGGGTTAAAGCGAGTGGAAACATCAACTTGGACTACCTGCGAAGGATCGCCAGCCAGCGTGCGATATTGAGCATGCTGACCAGCGCAGTCGATACGTAAGTCAGCGCGGCGGCGGTCAGCAGCCGGCGCGCGTGTGGACGGTCCACGGGCTTGAGGATACGGTGCCGATCCAGCATCGGCAGCGCGCGCCCGAAACTCGCGTCGAGTTCGGTCGGCAGCGTGACGAAGTGCACGAGGGCGGCGCTGCCGAGCGTCAGGAAACCGGCCGCGAAGGTCACCAGACCGATGGCCGGTATGCGGGTAATGAGTCCGAGAAACGGGGCCACGACCAGGATCGCGGCGCCGGCTTTCTCGACGCCGCGGGTCGCCCTGACCAGCCGGGTGCGCAGCCGCAACGGCCGGTAGCCGTCGTGATCCTGGACGGCATGGCCGACCTCGTGCGCGGCTACCGTAATCGCGGTCAGCGAGCGCCCCTCGAACTTGTCGGCCGTGAGTCGCACTGCCTTGGCCTGGGGATCGTAATGATCGCCTTCGTCGGTCGGCTCCACCACGACGCCCTGTACGCCCTGGGCATCGAGAAGCTGCCGCGCCAGCTGCGCGCCCGTTCCCGGGTAGCGGTCGGCCGGCTCGTTATAACGCTCGAGGACGCGACGGACCCAGATTGCGGGCCCGAAGACCAGGACAATAACAAGCGCGATAACGATGACGAGAGCCATGCTGCTAATCTACCATGCATACCGGTTGACCCGATTCGAAGGAAGCTTGTGACTACCGACCAGACCATTTTGTTCACGTTGCTGTTCCTGGTCTTCGCGTTCCTCATCTGGGGCCGCTGGCGTTACGACCTGGTCGCGTTCATCGCGTTGCTGGCCGCGCTGCTGACCGGCGTCGTGCCGAAAGACCAGGCGTTTTCCGGTTTCGGGCACCCGGCCACCGTCATCATCGCGCTGGTACTGATCGTCAGCCGCGGCCTGTCCAACTCAGGGGCGATCGAGCTGATCGCACGCCATGTCGTCGATGCGTCGCGCAAGCTCGCCACGCATATCACGATCATGTCCGGCCTGGCAGCCGCCCTGTCCGCGGTCATGAACAACGTCGCGGCGCTCGCGTTGCTGATGCCCGTCGACATGCAGGCGGCGAAGAAAGCAGGGCGCAGCCCGGCGCTTTCCCTGATGCCATTGTCGTTCGCTTCCATCCTGGGCGGCATGGTCACGCTGATCGGCACACCGCCGAATATCGTGGTCGCCGAGTACCGCGGTGATGCACTCGGCGAATCCTATCGCATGTTCGACTTCGCACCGGTCGGGCTGGTGTGCGCCAGTATCGGCGTCCTGTACGTCGCGCTAATCGGCTGGCGCCTGCTCCCGAGCGAGCGCAAGACGCACGATGCGGGCAAGGCGCTGTTCGAGTTTGCGGACTACATTGCCGAGGCCCGGGTACCTGAAGGGTCACCGGTCATCGGCAAGCGCGTGCGCGATCTCGACGACCAGGCGGAAAAAGTCGACGTCGAGATCATCGGCCTGATCCGCCGCGGACGCCGGCTGCCGGGCATGGCACGCGTCGCGGAAATCAGGGCGGATGACGTCCTGATGCTCGAGGCCAGTCCGGACAGTTTCGAGGAGGCGCTCGGCAGCTTGCAGCTCGAATACGTGGGCAAGGGAGAAGGCCGCCTGGACGACGGCGAACTGTTGCTGAGCGAAGTCGTCGTGCCCGAGACATCGCGGCTGGCCGGCCGCTCGGCCGTCTCGATTCGGCTCCTGTACCGCTATCGCGTGGCACTCGTGGGCGTCTCCCGGCAGGGCAAGCGGTTTCGCGAAAAAGTGCGCGCCCTCAAGCTGATGCCGGGCGATATCCTGTTGCTGCTCGGTGCTGAAGAGCGGCTCAACGACGTCATGAGCCGCCTCGGCCTGCTGCCCCTCGCAG
Organism: Woeseiaceae bacterium; assembly: GCA_041553075.1. Lineage (GTDB taxonomy): Bacteria > Pseudomonadota > Gammaproteobacteria > Steroidobacterales > Woeseiaceae > UBA1847. The sequence goes on from JBFEJR010000002.1 coordinate 152,940, forward strand.
ATCGTGGCCACGCCGTCGTGCAACGCGACAAGGCAACGTGGGCCGTCGGTATTTTTGCGGCGGCGATTCTCATCGCCAGCGTCGGCTGGGTTTACCTGCCAATCGCGCTGGGATGCGTCGGCGCGCTCTACGTGCTGCTCAACATCGTGCCGCTCCGCGACGTTTACACGGCCGTCGAATGGCCGGTCATCGTGTTGCTCGGGTCGATGATCCCGATCGGCTCGGCGCTCGAGTCGACGGGCGGCACGGCCCTGATTGCGAGCGGCATCGTCGATGTTGCTGCCGGGTTTTCGCCCGTCGTGGTGCTGACGCTGCTCGTGATCGTGACCATGACGCTGTCGGACGTGATGAACAACACGGCGACGGCGGTGATCGCCGCGCCGATCGCGCTGGAGATCGCCGAGCGCCTCGGCGTCAACCCGGATCCCTTCTTGATGGGCGTTGCGGTCGCGGCGTCCTGCGCCTTCCTGACGCCGATCGGCCACAAGAACAACACGCTGATCATGGGGCCGGGCGGGTATCGCTTCGGCGACTACTGGCGCATGGGCCTGCCGCTCGAGATCATCATCGTGGCCGTGTCGGTCCCCGCGCTCGTCACGTTCTGGCCGCTCTGAGTTATGTAAAACGCCTGTCGCCATTTGCCTGATAGTTGCGTCAGAAACTGACAATCGCGGCGAGGCCCCATCGCGCCGGCGGGCCGCACAAAGCGTCTAACTCATTGATTCCTGGTTGTCCTGCGCGCCGGGCTTTGGTCTCCCTGACTTGGCACACGGCTTGCAACACAGCTAGCAGCCGCGCCAGAGCGGCATCCGATCAACCCGGCAAGACGGAGAACCCCATGAGCAGATCGACCCTGCAGGACTGGACCGACAGCAGCGTCCTCCTGAAATTCGAACAGCATCGTGACGTCCGCTACCTGGTCTATCGTGAGGACGAGACCAATTACCTGGAAATACGCGAGCCGGCAGGCGACGTGCACATCCACACGCTGGAGCTTCCCGATGGCATGAAGCTCGATCGCACGAGCTACGAGGTGTTGTTGCGCTACGTACTGCTCGACGTGGTCGCGGCGTAGTCCTCGACGGCTGCCCAGACCCGCAGCAGGTTCTCACCGAGAACCTTGCGGATATCCTCTTCGCTGTAGCCGCGGCGCAAGAGGCCCGCGACGAGATTCGGGTAGGACGACACATCCTTGAGACCAGTCGGCAACGTATCGCCGACGCCGTCGTAATCCGAGCCGAGGCCAACGTGGTCGATTCCGGCCAGCTTCACCACGTGATCGAAGTGGTCGAGCACGTCATCGAGTGTCGCAAACGGAAACGGCCCGTTGTCGGCGGCATAGATCGCCGGGAATTCCCGGTACACGTGCTCCTCCCCGAGTTCGGGATGTTCCTCGAGGTACGCCTTGCCTGCCGCCATCAGGGCGGTGCTGTAGCGGCGGGCCTCGTCGGTGATGAACGTCGAACCGAAGTTGATCTGGATGACGCCACCCTGTGCGGCGAGCGCGACGATCATGTCATCGCTCATGTTGCGCTCGAAACCGGGCGTGAAATGCCGGGCTGACGAGTGCGAGGCAATGACCGGTGTCGCGGAGATCTCGAGAATCTGCCAGAACGCGTCATCGGAAACGTGGCTAACATCGATCATGATGCCGAGCCGGTTCATTTCCTGCAGGACCTCGGCCCCGAATTCGCTGACGCCACCCCATTGGCGCGTCTCGTCGTAGGACGAGTCGGAGAGGTGATTGGTCTCGCTGTGCGAGAGCGACAGGTAACGAATGCCGCGCTCGTAGAAATGCTGCAGGTTGGCGATGTCCCCCGCGAGCGGCGAGCCGTTTTCCATGCCAAGCGGCAGCGACAGCAGGCCGGCACGGAAGTGCTCGCGCACCTCGGCAACGCTGCGGGCGAGCGCGAACTTGTCAGGCGACTCGGCCACGATGTCCTCCACCAGCGTGATCAGCTGATCGGCCAGTTCCTTCGATTCGCCCGTGCGCTCGAGCCGGGCCGGCGTGTAGATCGACATGAACGGCGCATTCAGGCCGCCCGCGACCGCGCGCGGATAATCGAAATCGCCGCTGTCGGTCGCCAACGCGACGTTCTGTGGCTTGGCGACCAGGCGATACGGTAGGTCGACGTGCGTGTCGACGATAATGCTCGCCTGCGCGATCCGCCGGGCTTCGGCGTCCAGGTCCCGAGGTTCGGTATCCTGCCCGGGCGTGCAGGCCGACAGGAGCAGGAGAGCGGCAAGGCCGCGGCAGGTTCTGATCATCGAGGGATTATTCGCTGGTTTGGTCGAGCGAAGATTGTAACAATAGGCAGGAGCCGAAAGTACAGCGGTTCACACTTCACATTCAGGAGCGACCAAGATGAGCGAGACCGATCCCAACGCAGGACAGACACCTGCGAACGACAAGGAAGCCGGTACGCCACTCGAAAACAACCTCAAGTCCCGCGCCACGTGGACCCGGCTGCTCTTCATGCTGATCGCCTACGTGCTCGTCAGCCTGGCGGGCCTCGTCGGTTCCGTCATCGTTGTTCTCGGTTTTCTCATGGTGTTGTTCACGGGAGAGGTCAACCGCGAACTTCGCGAGGTCGGGCAGAGCCTCGCGACCTATATCTACGAGAACATACGCTACCTGACGTTCAACACGGACGACCGGCCGTTTCCGTTCGGCAACGAATGGCCGGCGCCGCAAGGCGACGACGGCTAGCTCAGACCGGGAGTTCGCGCTGGCCCGGCTGCCAGTGCGTCAGGTTGATGTGAGCCCCGCCGACGCCCAGGCCGCGGACCCAGCGGGCGGCCGCGTCGAGCGTCACCCAGGTCCTGACCTTGCCCTTGCGTGTCTCGGCGGTAATGGGTCCGTTGGGTGTCTTCGCTTCGACGTGAAAGCGCGCACCGTTCGCGATGATGTTGACGTTCTTGATGGCGCCGGCGGCGACCATCGCCTTCAACATGCGTTCATCCATTCGAAGACTCCGCGAATAGCTCTGTCTGTTCCGGTATCGGGATGCCGGCCTCCGTGCAGTGCCGACGTATCAGCACCTCGACCATGTTGGCCACGCTGCGGTGTTCCCGCGCCGCGGCCTCGCGCACGGCCTGTTTGATGCCGGGCTCGATGCGCAGGTTCAGCGTGGAAATCTTGGTGCGTGCCATGCGTTACATTATAAACACATATAAACGAATTTGTAACGCACTTTTCGTTCAGCGCACCGGGGATACGGGGCGCCGCCGCCAGCGCTATACTCGGGCATACCGGGTTGGCCCGCGGTACCCGCATGCAGGAGCAAACAGGCGATCATGCGACTCGAGAGCATCAATATCGGCCGCAGCGAGACCATTTCCTTCGATGGCAAGTCGTTGCAGACCGGGATTCGCAAGTACCCGGTAAAAGGACCGGTGCGGGTTAGCGTTGACGGACTCCCGGATGACGCAATCCTGGCCGTGCGGCACCACGGCGGTCCGGACCAGGCGATTTACGCCTACGGTTCCGACGATTACGACTGGTGGGCACAAACGACCGGCCGCGATTTTTTTCCGGGATTGTTCGGCGAGAACCTGACGATCCGGGACATGCCGACGGACATGCGCGTCGGCGACCGCCTGCTGATCGGGGAGGTCGTTCTCGAGGCCACGGCCCCCCGGATTCCATGCGATACGCTTGCTGTCCGCATGCACGACCGGCGTTTCGGGCTGGCGTTCCGCGATGCGGAGCGCCCCGGCGTCTACTTTCGTGTCTTGAATGAAGGCGAGATAGAGGCCGGCGATCCCGTCACTTACGTCGAGAGCGGCGATTTCGGCGTGACGATCCTCGACCTGTTTCGCTACAAGTACCGACTGCAGCACGACCCGGAGGAATTGCGAGGCTATCTCGACGCGCCGCTGGCCGAGCGGATGCGCGTGGAGATCGAGAAAAAGCTGGCCGCCAGCGAGCAGGGAGCAGAATAAAAAGGCCCCGCCGAAGCGGGGCCAGGGTGCAGAACTGCGGGAGTTCCACGGGGAGCCTGTCGGGCCCGTGCGGCGTGCGCCACACGCTCCCTGATACCCAATACTCAGTCGGCGTTGGGATCCGGGCAGGCGTCGATCGTCGAGTAGTCGATGATAACGGCCTGCGGCAGGGTCTCGTCGCCTGTGGCGTCGCGTGCGATCACGTCGAGCACTTCGCCGCCGGTGAAGCTCAGGCCCGGCAGCGAGATGGCCGGATCCTTGCTGTCAGCGAGCGTGACGAAGGCATCGTAATCACCCGTCGGAATCGACAGCTGGGTCGTGTCCGCGCCAAAAGTCACGTCCTCGAACGTGGCGTCAACACCGGTGATGGCCGTGCCCGCCGGGACCAGGTACAGGTCGACGGCAGGCGTGCTCGGCGAGCCGTGCGTGATGCGGAGCTTGGTCTCGGTGGTGACGCTGCGGGTATTGCCCGGCAGCGTGATGTCGGTGATCACGGGATCGCCCGATGCCAGGAAGCCGGAGACGATGGCGAGTGCCTCATCACCCTGCATGACGTTGACCGGGATCGTGTGCGCCACGATGCTGTTGTCGGCACTCGCGACGACGCTCACCGTGTAGTCACCCGGTGCGGGGATCCCGTTCAGGTCACAGAACTGGTTGTACGACACGTTGCGGACCAGGGGCAGCGCTTCGTCTTCGGGCGTGCCGTTGACGTCGGCCAGCAGGTCGACGGCCGGCGCATCCGGAGACAGGTGCACTGCGACGACCGAAGCCGGCGTGTTGGTGTCATACAGCATGCTGGCCGTCGTACCGTCCAGGACGACGAGTTGCACGGGGGTGCTGCCCGGGCCGGTATTCTCGACGGCTACGACCATCAGGTCGGCGCCTGCGGCGAACGGGATCTCACCCGAGTCGAACACGACCGAGTCCGGATCGCCGGCCAGCGTGATGCGGACCTGGTAGTCGCCTGCCGGAACTTCGACCTGGCCAGTGAACTGCTCGAACGCGAGAGGCGTGCCAGCGCCGTTGACCGGAGCCGAGCCCGAGAGGTCAGCGTCGAAAGCCGTGACGAAGACATCGACCGCGGGAGCCGAGGGCGACGCGTGCACGACCTGCGCGCGGAAATAGCCCTGCGTGATGCGACTGTCGGAGGCGTTGGTGATCGCCAGCGGGCGAATCGGGCCGGGAATCGCGTTGTCGGCGACCGTGTCGACGGCGATTATCGTCGTCTCGGTGCTGTAGTCGAGCATTACGTCCTCGTCGATGACGACCAGGTTACCCGACGGAATGATGGCTTCGACCTGGATATTGTTCTCTTCGATCACAGGCACAAAACCGGACCCTTGCGTGTAGTCAACGCCGGTCAGGGCAGGGGCGCCGTTCACCCAGATATTGACGGCCGGTGCATCGGGAGAGGCGTGCAGGGCGCGGATCGTGGGCGTAGCTGCACACTCGACGATTTCGCTTGCCGTCACTTCGCCAGCGTCCAGGATGTCGTTACGGTTGGTATCGAGACCGCTGTCGACCGCAGTGCCGCCGCCGAGGCATACCGCATCGCCCTTGGGAATGTCACGGAATGCGATCAGCGAGTTGAAGCCATCGGCACCATCGGTTCCGTCCGAGCCGTTGATACCGTCATCGCCCTCGCATGCTGCCAGCAGCATTGCTGCGGACAACACGGTCACGGCATACGCTTGCTTTTTCATCTCTATCTCCGGTTGGTTTGTCAGGAATGAACGAACAGCCGCAAGAGTAGATCGGGCGGGGCGGCACTTCCGTCGTTTGGTGTATCAGACTGTTTCGGTTTGTTTCTGCGCCGCGAAAGGGCGGGTAGTACTGCACACATGTCGGCCAGAGCGCGTTATGATGCGCCCATGACCAAGGTTCTTATCATCGACGACGATCGCAAGCACTCGGAGCTGCTGCAGGCCTACTTCAAACGCTTCGGCATCAACCTCGTGTGCGCACTCGAGGCCGAGGAAGGCTTTCGCAAACTGAATCGCGAGGATCCCGACCTGGTGCTGCTCGACGTCATGCTGCCGGGTAAGGACGGGTTCGAAATCTGCCGCGAGATCCGCAAGTCGAGCAACATCCCGATCATCATGCTGACCGCGCGCGGCGACGTGATCGACCGCGTGTCCGGGCTCGAGCTCGGGGCCGACGATTACATCGGTAAGCCATTCGAGCCGCGCGAACTGGTCGCCCGCGTGCAGGCGACGCTGCGGCGTTCCGAGGCGGGCGGGCCGCGAGGTTCAAGCCTCGACTTCGAAGGGCTGTCGATCGACACCGACACGCGCAGCGTGACTGTTGATGGCAAGCCGGCCGACCTGACGTCGATGGAATTCGAACTGCTGCTGATCCTGGCGCGACGGCCCGGCAAGAAGATGTCGCGCGACGACATTCTCAGCGAGTTGCGCGGCATCGACGCCGCCATCCTGACGCGTTCGGTGGACATCATGATCAGCCGCCTGCGCGGGAAGCTGAACGACTCGGTCAAGCCGCCGCGATTCATCCAGACCATCTGGGGAAGAGGCTACTCATTTATCGGTGTGCCGGTAACGGATGATTAGGCGGCTGTCGCGTTCGCTGTCGTTCCGGCTGGTCGGCATCTTCCTCGCGCTGGCCCTGCTGTTCGTCTGGGGCACGCTTGCCGTGCTGCGCTGGGTCTATAACAGCGACGAGATCCGCGGCCTGGTCAGCGGACACCTGTCGCTGCATGTCAGCTACGTCAAGGAGGATCTCGGCTCACCGCCGCGCATCGACCGGGCGCTGGCCATCACCCGCCGCGTGCCGGTCGACATTCGCATACTCGGGCCGTCCATCGACTGGGCCTCGGACGAGAATTTCCCGCGCGTCGCAGACCTCGACTTCGGGCCGAGCCCCCTGTTCAGCGACGAGCCCGATGCCTGGATCGATGAGCTACAGGGAGTCGAGTTCGCGGTGCAGGCACGGCATCGTTTTCTCAAGATCCAGCAGGGGGACTACAGCATCGTGGTCGCATCGCCGCGGATTGCCGAGATGCCGGCAGGGCCGGACCCTATCGTCCTGATAATCGGCCTGGGGCTTTTTTACCTGGTGCTCGGCTATGCCGCCGTGTCGTGGCTGTTCAAGCCGATTCGCGCGATTCGCACCGGGGCCGCCCAGATCGGGCAGGGCAACTTCAATCACCGTATCGAGGATATCCGTGCCGACCAGCTCGGTGATCTCGCCAGCGACATCAACCAGCTGGCGGGCGACGTCGAGAGCATGCTCGACGCCAAGCGGGCGCTGCTGCTGGGCGTCAGCCACGAGCTCCGCACGCCGCTGTCGCGCATGAACCTGGTCCTCGAGATGATGCAGGACGACACGGCGCGCGAGCACCTGAAGCCGGAAGTCACGGAGATGCAGAAAATCATCGTTGCGCTGCTCGAAGCGGAACGACTCAGTACGCGCCATGAGCCGCTGACGCGGTCGCGGGTGCGCATCGCCGCGCTGATCGACGGCCTGGTCGCGGACTTTTTCGAGCGCGACCGGGACCGGTTGCACATCGACAACCGCGTGGAAGAGCTCGAGGTCGACGTGGACGAAGCCAGGATCACGCTGCTGCTGAAAAACCTCATCAGCAATGCCTTGCGCTACTCGGCGCCCGACAGCGGCCCGGTGACGCTCGAGGTACGCCGGGAGGAGGATGAGCTGGTCCTGCTCGTCTCGGACCACGGTCCCGGCCTGACCCGGGAACAGGCGACGCACCTCGGTGAGCCGTTCTATCGCAGCGATCCCTCGCGCGCCCGGGACACGGGCGGCACCGGGCTCGGCCTGTACCTCGCGACGCTGGTCGCCAAGGCGCACGGCGGCTCACTGACGCTGCTCAATCCGGGGCAGGGCGGGGCCCGCTTCGAGTGCCGCATCCCGCTATGAGTTGACATAACGCCGGTCGATTTTCCTTGCCATCCGGACCAGAAGATATCATTATGATATCAAAATGGACGATGCAAGGAGACGATGATGATCCAGGAAATCAAACGCAAAGCGGCATCCGGCTACGTGGCGCTGGTCGTGTTGACCGTAGCGCAACTCGGTCTTGGCTACCTGTGCTACCTGTTCGCCAGGGACGGTGATATCGGGGGCCTGGTCGCGGCGATCCTCGCCTCGGTCGTGGTGCTCGTGTGCTGGGCCGGCCTGTTCATGGTCCATCCGAACGAAGCCAAGGTCCTGCAGTTGTTCGGCAAGTACGTCGGCACCTGTTACGACCCCGGGCTGTGCTGGGCCAACCCGTTCTATACCAAGGCCTCGGTGTCGGTCCGCATACGCAATTTCGAAAGCGGTCAGCTGAAGGTCAACGACTCGAACGGCAGCCCGATCGAGATCGCCGCGGTCGTGGTGTGGAAGGTCTTCGATACGGCCGAGGCGCTATTCGAGGTCGATGACTACGTAAATTTCGTGCAGATCCAGAGCGAGGCCGCCTTGCGAAATCTCGGTACCTCCTACCCGTATGAACCGCACGACGACGAAGGTGGATTTGCGCTGCGCAGTAACCCGATCGAGATCGCGCACGCGCTGCGCGAGGAGATCCAGGACCGGCTGGAGAAAGCCGGCGTCACGGTCATCGAGGCGCGCATTTCACACCTCGCGTATGCGCCGGAAATCGCCAACGCGATGCTCCGTCGGCAACAGGCATCCGCGATCATCGCGGCTCGCCAGCAGATCGTCGCCGGCGCCGTCGGCATGGTCGACCTGGCGCTGAATGCCCTGGACGAAAACAACATCGTGGAGCTCGACGAGGAGCGCAAGGCGGCCATGGTCAGCAACCTGCTGGTCGTACTGTGCAGCGATGAAGCGGCGCAGCCCGTGCTCAATACGAGTTCGCTCTACACCTGACAGGGTCCGCGGAGCGGTTATGGCAGCTCGCAAATCATTCGCGTTGCGCATCGACGGCAAGACCTACGATGCGATGCAGCGCTGGGCGAAGGACGATCTGCGCAGTCTCAATGCGCAGATCGAGTTCGTCCTGCGCGAGGCCCTGCGCCGGGCAGGGCGGCTGGAGGGCAAGGACGCGGAGACTGGCGACGGCGCGGACGGCGGTTGACCGACGAACGCCGCGTCACCGCACGGTGCGCCGTTCCTTGCTGCGCTTCCTGGTCTCGCGCGTGGTCTCGCGCGCGGCACCGGCATCACTGTTCGCGGGCTTGCTTTCGCGGCGCGGTTCCGGTCGGGACTGGCGCTGCGGCTGTGCGGGTGCTTCACGGCGAACCTCGCGCTGCGGCTGCGCACGCACTTCACGGCGAACCTCGCGCTGCGGCTGTGGCCGGGTCTCGCGCCGCACGTCCCGTTGCGGCTGAGCCCTTGGCGTGCGCCGCGACTGGACCTCCGCTGCAGGTTGCCGGTTCCGCGTAGCTGTCGGCCGCTGGGTGCGGCGTTCGGTTGCGTCACCACGGGGCTGTCGGTCGCTTCGCGTCACCGCGTTGTCGCGCCTTTCGGTGCGTTGCCGGGTTGCGGGCTCACGACGTTCGTCACGGGCGCGTAACCCGGGCTCCTGCCGTTCGACCCGGTCGCGTGCCGCGGGTTGACGCTGCCGGCTTTCCCGGAGTTCGCGCGCGATGCTTTCGCGCGTCGGCCGCGCGTCAACGCGCCGCCGTTCCGCGGGCTGCAGCCGGTTGCTGCGCTCGGCAGGCGGAACGCTGCTATTGCGGTCGGCCGGCCGCACTCTGCTGTTGCGATCAGCCAGCTGGGTCCTGTTGCGCTGGGTCGTGCGCAGGCCGTCGCTGTTGCGCTCCTCGAAGCGAATCCGTTCCCGCGTCTCGACGCTGCGCGAGTGGCGGACCTGGGCGTCACGATCGCGCCGGTAGCCGTCGCGGTTCATGACACGCGGTTGCGTCGGGCGTGCCGGGCGCCTGCGGTCCAGGCGCGGCGTCCACCGGTCGCCGTCGTAATAACGGTTGACCGTAACCCGCGAGTTGCGCACGTAGGTCGTGTTGTAGATGTTGATGCTCGGCCGGCGATACCACCAGGAATTCCAGTAGGAACGGCCATAGTAGGGGTGGCCGTAGTAGCTGTGGTGATACACGTGCAGGCTGTCGGAGAGCCAGCCGATCGAGAATGCCGTCGTAACGCCCCAGAAGTAGCCCCGGTCGAAATGGTAGGACGACGAATAAGGATAGTAGTAGACCGGGTACGCGCGCGGATAGTAGTAGTAAACCGGCCGCGGCTGGTAGACAACGACGCGCTCAGGCTCGTAGTAGGGCACGTAAATGACATCCTCGGACACCGGCTCGATCTCGATGACCCCGTCGTTGCGGCTGACCGTCTGGTAGTCGTCGCTCCTGAGGTTGCCGGCCGCATACGCCCGGTCCCGGAACGATTCGATAGCGCCGACGACGTCACTTTGCTGGGCCACGACCGCTTCGCCGAGGCGCCAGGTCCAGTCGATGTCCTCGTTCAACAGCGCCACGACCTCCGGGTAGTTAAGGAGTGCCACGACCGAGTCGTCCCAGTCCGGGTCCGGCTCCAGCGCCGGTTCGTTTTCGAGGTCCTCGAGGAAGCGCTCTGCTTCGATCAGCTGCATCGGGTAGGCCGCCGCCGGCAGCACGATGGCGAGCAGGTCATCGGGATACAGCGCAATCGGGCCGACGAGTTCTTCGAGTTCGACCGCGCTCAATAGCGGAATGCCCTCGTTACCGGTCGCCCGGTCGGAAGCGATTCCTTCCGGTGCGGCTTCGTAGGCGCCGACCACCTTGCCGTCGTCGTCCACGGGTACCTGTGCCACTGCGGCAAAAGGCAACGCCAGTAACGCGAGTGTCACCAGTCCCTGGTGAGATTTGGCGAACTTGTTCATTCCTGCCTCCTGTGCCCGCCCTCGAGCGGACCTCTTGATCTTGAGGTGGATGATACGGCAGGGAAGCTGAACCGCTACTTAACCGCGCGGCAGGGCTTGAAACCGGGGCACAAACGAGGGAACCTTGGAACCCAGGACAACGTCCAAGCCACGTGGTTGGAACAGCGCAGAAGAGACGATGAAGTCCCGTGCAGAATTGCTCGCTGAGCTTGAAGAAAAACGTATAGAAAACAATAAGAAAAAGCTCGATATTGATGAGCTTTCTATTGTTGAGCCCGGGGCCCCCCGCGGCTACGATCCCTATGACAACCCGAGCGTCGGCAAGGAACTGCCCGACAGCGCCGCGCTCGCGGCCAGGTGGCGCAGGGCGGCGCCGGGGAATCGCCGGCGCTAGTCGTCCTTGCCGCCGTGCCAGGCGAGGAATTTCCAACCCTCGTCGGTGCGAATCAGCACGTCGGTGTAGCGTCCGTTGGACATCTCGACCTCGCCGTTCTTGTTCTTGAAGGCGGTCGAATAGGCGTAGTGCGCGACGGCCACATCGTCGTTCACCGTGACCCACAACGGATACAGTTCAAAGCGCAACACCTTGCCCATCTCCTGGCTCAGCCGCATCCATTTCAGCGTGGAGGTCTTGCTGCGCGGCGCGGGTGAGGCTTTGCCCCAGCCCATGAAGTTATCGGCGAGCATCTGTTCGACGGCGTCGTTGTCGCCCTTGCGGTTCGCTTCCCATTCCCGTTCGATGGTCAGCAGCACGTCGGCTTCGTCATCGTGAACGTCCTGCGCCAGCGTGGTGGCAAACAGCAGCAAACCTGCGAGCGCCAGAGCAAACTTTGCGGTTACTTTCATAGCCGGTGTCCCATGGTTACCCCAAGTCGAACGCCAGTTTAGTCAGTCGGGTAGACCGCGACAAACCGACCAGTTCCGCTTTTTTACCTAAATATCAGGGCTGACAGGCGGGCAAGCTCGGCCGGCGGCAGCCGCTCCTGCCGGGGCGGTGTGAAAATCGACTCGAGCTCCGTGCGCGTCAGGTAGTCGGGATGATGCGCCTCCATGATCATGGCGTATTCGAGTTCCAGCTCATCGCGCACCAGGACGAGCTGGTAGACATGCAGTGCCAGCTCGCGGGGGCCGGCAAGCCGCATCAGTCGGCCGATCTCGGTCGCTTCCGCGGGCAGGACGACGTTCCCGATATACAGCGTCTGCTTCTGGATGTCCCAGCCTTCCTGCCGAAAGGTCGCGCCGATCGACTCCCCGGCAAGGACCCGCTCATGTGCATCGCCGTAGCTGTCGTCGAGCTGCTCGACGAAGTCGACGACCGCGTAAGTGCGGCAGGTCGCGGTGTCGCCGTCGTAACTGAACAGGTTGGAGCGCCGCAGGCCGGCCTCGCTGGCGAGGACCTCGATACCGTAGTTGCCGAAGCGCTGCTCGATCCGGTCGCTGTTGAGGAGCACGGACTCGGTCGCACAGGCGCTCAGGAGAGCGGCCAGGACACTGGGCGGAATCAGGGTGTTGCGCATGTGAGGAAGAGCTACCGGCGGAAATCGGGTGCACCTTATACTCTGTATCCCGACTCGTAAAGGAAGGACGCGATGCGCGCCATGGTGCTCACGGAAGTGGGAAGCCTCGACGAGAATCCGGCCCCGCTCGCGCTTGCCGAGCTGCCGGTTCCGGTACCCGGCGAGCGCGATATCCTGGTGCGGGTCGCGGTGTGCGGCGTCTGCCATACCGAGCTCGACGAGATCGAGGGACGCACCCCCCCGCCGCATCTGCCCGTCGTGCCCGGGCATGAAATCATCGGGCGCGTGGCTGCCATGGGCCAGGAGTGTCGGCGCTTCAGAGCGGGCCAACGCGTGGGCGTCGGCTGGATCTACTCGTCGACCGGCGCCCGGGACGAGAACCTGAGTGACTGTTTCCGCGCCACCGGCCGCGATGCCGACGGAGGCTACGCCGAGTACGTCGCGGTACCGGAAGACTACGCGTACCCGATCCCCGACGTGTTCAGCGATGCCGAGGCGGCACCGCTGCTCTGCGCCGGCGGGGTCGGGTACCGGTCGCTCCGGCTCGCGGCAATCAGCGACGGGGAGATCCTCGGCCTGACCGGCTTCGGCGGATCCGGGCACCTCGTGCTGCAGCTCGCGCAACACCTTTATCCGTCGAGCCCGGTATTCGTGTTTGCGCGCAGCGCACACGAGCGCGACTTTGCGCTGGAGCTGGGTGCCGACTGGGCGGGTGACACGGCCGCAGTGCCGCCTGCCGCACCGCACGCAATCATCGACACGACGCCGGCCTGGCGACCGGTCCTGGCCGCCCTCGAATGCCTGCGCCCGGGAGGACGTCTCGTCATCAACGCGATTCGCAAGGAACCGCGGGACCGGGAACTCATGGCCTCGATTCGCTACGAAGACCACCTGTGGATGGAAAAAGAGCTGAAGACGGTCGCCAACGTCACGCATTACGATCTGGAGGAATTCCTGCCGATCGCTGCGGAGATACCGCTGCGCGTGGCGGTCGAGGAGTACGCGCTCGAGGACGCGAACCGGGCGCTGGCGGAGCTGCGCGCCGGGCACGTGCGCGGTGCCAAGGTATTGAGAATTTTGCCAAACGCCTGAATCCTTTTGCGCCCGAGGCGCATCTAATAATGAATACAACACCATTCCCGGGGGGATACATGCGCAAACTTATTATTGCCGGCCTGTTGGCCATCTGCTTGGTCACGGCGCCGGCGTTGTCGGCCGACACGGACTGGGTCGCGAAAAGTGACGAGCATGCCCAGGTGGTGCTCGAGGTGCTGGCCAGGTTCAGCCCCGAGAGCGCCGCGAGCATCGGCATCGAAGGCCTGGACGAGGAAATCACCGACCTCGGTGAAGGGATCTACGAACGCGGTCTCGCCGCGTCTCACGAGCTGCTGGCGGAGCTGCGCCGGCGGGAAGCCGCCGAAACCCACCCC
>JBFEJR010000003.1:0-121139 GCA_041553075.1 Woeseiaceae bacterium
CCCGATCTGGCCGCCGGACTCGGCGTAGAAGGGCGTCGAGGCGAGCACGACCGCGCCCTCCTCGCCCGTATCCAGGCGGTCGACGCTGGCGCCGTCACGGAACAGCGCGACGATCTCGCTCGACGCTTCGGTACCTTCGTAACCGAGGAAGTCGGTCCGCGCGTCGGTCTTCAGCCCGCCGCCGCTCGCCGCGCTGAACTTGCTCGACGCACGGGCCCGTTCGCGCTGCCCTTCCATGGCAGCCTCGAAGCCCTGCTCGTCGATGGTGAGGCCGCGCTCGCGCGCGATGTCGGCCGTCAGGTCGACCGGGAATCCGTAAGTATCGTAGAGCTTGAACACGATATCGCCGGGCAGCTGCTCGCCGCCGAGGCCGGCGATCGCATCCTCGAGAATCTCCATGCCCTGGTCCAGCGTCTCGGCAAAGCGCGCCTCTTCCCTGGCCAGCACCTTCTCGACATGCGCCTGCGCCTTGCGCAGCTCGGGATAGGCATCGCCCATCTCCTTGGCCAGCGGCGCCACGAGCCGGTGAAAGAAGGGCTCGTCCCTGCCGAGCTTCTTGCCGTGACGAATCGCGCGGCGAATGATGCGCCGCAGCACGTAGCCACGCCCTTCGTTGCCGGGGAGCACCCCGTCGACGATCAGGAAGGCACAGGCGCGAATGTGATCGGCGATCACGTTGAGCGAGCTCTGGCCTTCGTTCGGCACGCCGAGGAGGTCGGCCGCGGCGTCGATCAGGTTGGCGAACAGGTCGATCTGGTAGTTGCTGTGCACACCCTGCATGACCGCGGCGATGCGCTCGAGGCCCATACCGGTATCGACCGACGGTGCGGGCAGCGGTGTCAGCGTGCCGTCGGCGGCACGGTCGAACTGCATGAAGACGAGGTTCCAGACCTCGACGTAGCGGTCGCCATCCTCGTCGGGCGACCCCGGCGGGCCACCCGCCACGTCCGGGCCGTGGTCGAAGAAGATCTCGCTGCAGGGGCCGCAGGGGCCCGTGTCGCCCATGGCCCAGAAATTGTCCTTCTCGCCCATGCGCGTGAAGCGCGCGGGGTCGACCCGCATTTCCTCGAGCCAGATGTCGGCGGCTTCGTCGTCATCTTCGAACACCGTGACCCAGAGACGCTCCGCGGGCAAGCCGAGCGTCCCGGTGAGGAACTCCCACGCATACTGGATAGCCTCGCGTTTGAAGTAGTCACCGAAGCTGAAATTGCCGAGCATCTCGAAGAACGTGTGATGGCGGGCCGTGTAGCCGACGTTCTCGAGGTCGTTGTGTTTGCCGCCGGCGCGCACGCAGCGCTGCGACGAGGCGGCCGTCGTGTACTTGCGTTTGTCGTCGCCGAGAAACACGTCCTTGAACTGCACCATGCCGGCGTTGGTGAACAGCAGCGTCGGGTCGTTACCGGGCACGAGCGGTGAGCTCGCGACCACTTCATGGCCGTGATCACGAAAGAAATCCAGGAACGCCTGGCGGAGCTCGTTGCTCGTCATGGTTTTCATGGGGCGTATGGTAACGGCTAAAACGCCGATTGAATATGGTCTGGCTCGAAACCCCGGTACTGCAGAAAACGCATCTGGCGGGCCTTCTCCTTGAAGCTTTCAGGCGCGACCGCGCCGAACTTCTTCGCCCGTTCCTCGCGCGCCAGCGCGTACCAGTCGCAGGCCGCCTGCTCGAGCGCGCCCTCGATAATGCCGTCGCGGATGCCGCGCTGCGCGAGATCCGCGCGGATGCGCACCGGGCCTTTGCCCTGGTTGATGCGGGACTGCACGAAGCTCTCGGCGAAGCGCGTGTCGCTCAGCAGTCCCTCCTCGCTCAGCTTCGCGAGTTCCGCCTCGACCACGGCACGCCGGTAACCCTTGCCGGCGAGCTTCGTCGCGAGCTCCGCCTGGCCGTACTCGCGCCGCGCCAGGAAATCCATGGCCTTCTTGCGGATTTCCTTCGGGCAGGAAAAACGATCCGCTTCGTCATCGGCCAGAAGATCGCTGATGTCCTCGTGAACCGGCTTCATAGACGACTCGCCCGCCTGGCGGGCTCCCACCAGTGCGCAAATCAGGCCTCGACGGCTTTCCCGGGCGCATCGTCGGGCGCGGCTTCGCCGGCCACGACCTTGCCCGGCAGCAGCTGCGCGCGGATCTTGCCTTCGATCTCGGCGGCCATCTCGGGATTGGCCTTGAGGAACTCGCGCACGTTTTCCTTGCCCTGGCCAATGCGGTCGTCGCCGTAGCTGTACCAGCTACCGGCCTTGTCGACGATGCCATGCTGCACGCCGATATCGATAATCTCGCCATGGCGCGAAATGCCCTCGCCATAGAGAATCTCGAATTCGGCCTGCTTGAACGGCGGCGACACCTTGTTCTTGACGACCTTGACGCGCGTCTGGTTGCCGATGACCTCGTCACCCTTCTTGATCGCGCCGATGCGGCGAATGTCGAGGCGGACCGAAGCGTAGAACTTCAGCGCATTGCCGCCCGTGGTCGTTTCGGGGCTGCCGAACATGACGCCGATCTTCATGCGGATCTGGTTGATGAAGATGACCATCGCGTTCGAACGCTTGATGTTGCCGGTGAGCTTCCTGAGGGCCTGGGACATCAGGCGGGCCTGCAGGCCCATGTGCGAATCGCCCATCTCGCCCTCGATCTCGGCCTTCGGCGTCAGCGCCGCGACCGAATCGACGACGATGATGTCCACGGCACCCGAGCGCACCAGCATGTCGGTGATCTCGAGGGCCTGCTCGCCCGTGTCGGGCTGCGACACGAGCAATTCTTCGACGTTGACCCCGAGTTTCTCGGCGTAGATGGGGTCGAGCGCGTGCTCGGCGTCGACGAATGCCGCGGTGCCGCCGGTTTTCTGGGCCTCGGCCACGACCTGCAGGGCCAGCGTGGTCTTTCCCGACGATTCCGGCCCGTAGACCTCGACGACCCGGCCTTTCGGCAGGCCGCCAATGCCGAGCGCCACGTCGAGACCGATCGAGCCCGTGGAAATGGCCTCGATGTCCCTGGCCGCCTGGCTGTCTCCCATGCGCATGACCGAGCCCTTGCCGAACTGTTTTTCGATCTGGCCAAGGGCCTGTGCGAGTGCTTTCTTGCGATTTTCGTCCATTATTTAGGTCCGTTTTGTGCCGCCCGCGGGCGAATTGTCAGGTACTGTGGATTTGCACAGTATTATTACACGAAGGCCGCGTCAATAGTAGGTCTCAGGCGACGCAAATCCGGGCAATTCCCGGAGTTTCTCGAAATGCGCCTTAAGCTACTGTTTCAACGGCGCGTAGCGCACGCCCGCCGGCGATGAAACCGACTCCATCAGCTCGAAACCCGACCATTCCGTCGTTACTCTCTGCGTCAGCCGCTCGGTCTGGAAGAACCGCGCGTTGCGCACGACCGTGATGTGCGGGCGATACACACGGTCCTCGAGGTGCAGCCCGAGATCGACGAGGACACCGTGCAGGGCGTCGACGAGCGCCTGCAATTCGGGCGGCACGGTCGCGGCAGACAGGCTCGCGACCCGCGGCCTCGGCCAGTATTCGAGGCGGTCGAAATTGAGGCGAAAGGGCTCGACCGCGATGCCGGCCGCCTGCTCGAGCAGGTACGGGACGCGATGCGCCGGGAACGTCCCGATGAAGGCGAGCGTCACATGCCAGTTATGCCGATCCACGGGGCGCCCTTCCACGGTCTTGGCAACCGAGTTGATGACATCGCGCAGGCGCTCGCGCTGTCGGTCGTCGGGCCACAGCGCAAAGAACAGCCGCTTGGTGCTCACTGCTCGATGCGCTCCAGCACGCCCTGCAGCGCGTGCGCCACGGTGAGTTCGCGGACCAGTTCGCGGTCGCCGCTGAAAGTCTCGCACTGCGTATCGACCAGCGCGTTGGCGCCGTCGCGGACGGCCCATGCGAACCAGACCATGCCGACCGGCTTGTCGTCGGTCCCCCCGTCCGGGCCGGCGATGCCGCTGACTGCCACGGCGATATCGGCGCCGCTCAGGCGCAGCACGTTCTTGGCCATTTCCTCGACGACGCGCTCGCTGACGGCGCCGTGTTCCTCGAGCGTGGCGTTCTGCACGCCGAGCATGGACTCCTTGGCCCCATTGGAGTAGCTCACCACGCCGTAGCCGAATGCCGCGGAACTGCCGGGCACGTCCGTGAGGCTCTTCGCGATCCATCCGCCCGTACAGGATTCGGCGGTCGCCACGGCCTTGCCGGCGGCAGTCAGTTCCGCGACGACGGCCGCGGCCAGCTTTTGCAGCGATTCGTAGTCAGCCATTGATCCGGTTCTTATTGCGCCAGCAGCGATTCGTACAGCGCCATGTGCCTCGCCGCCATCGTAGCGATCGAGAATTCATTTTGCATTCGTTCGCGGCCCGCTGCACCCAGTATTGCCCGCAACGGTGCATCGTCGACCAGCTTGGCGATGGCCCGCTGCAGTGCATCGGCATCTTCTGGCGCGACGAGCAGCCCGGTGCCGCCGTCAACGATCGCCTCGGGCACGCCGCCGGCGCGGCAGGCCACGACCGGCAGGCCGGCCGCAGAGGCTTTCAGGACCGCGATGCCGAGTCCTTCGGCGCTCGCAGGATGCACGAACAGGTCGAAGCAGCCGATGAAGGAATCGAGGTCATCGCGGTAGCCCGCGAACCGGACGACATCCTCCAGCCCGAGCGCGGCGGCCTGTGCCAGCAGCTGGTTGTGCAGGTAGCCCTCACCGAACACGACGAGTCGCACCTGGGGGTGCGACTGGCGCAGCGCGCTGATCGCCTCCAGCAGGTAGCGGTGACCCTTGCGCGGAATCAGCTGGCCCGCGGCGGCAATCGCGAACGCGTCGGCGGGCAAGTCGAACTCGCGCCGCCGCGCGGCACAGTCAGCCGGTTTCGCCAGCGCATCGGCGTCGACCGCGCTGCGGATGACCTCGAGTTTCGCAGCCTCGATGCCGCGCTCGCGCAGTACCGTCGCAATCGCCTCCGAGATGGCGATGACTTTGGAGAAGGGCCGGTAGCGCAGGCCCGCGACGAGACTGAGCTCGGTATGGTCCACGCGCCGCGATACCACGGCCGGCACATCGGCAAACGAGGCGGCGAGGCCGCCGAGCACATCGGCACCGCGGCGGCTGTGGCAGTGCACGATATCGGGCTTTTCGCTCTTGATAAACTGCGTCAGCCGGTACGCGAAGGGCAGATCCAGGTCGCCGGCACAGAACAGGTTCTGTACCCGAATACCGTGCTGGCGCGCTACCGTGTCGATGCCCGAACCGGGCGGGCAGACGAGAATACCCTCGACCCCCCGCTCGTTGAGCGCGTCGATCAGGTAAATCACCTGTTGCGGCCCACCGAGGAAGTGGCGCCCCGTTTCCACATGCAATATTTTCATCAGTTTAGGGACAGTTTACTTATCTCTGGAGCAGAGAGGTAACCTGTTCCCGGTTTCGCGGCCAGAGATAAGTAAACTGTCCCTAAACTCGGTGTGGCAAGTAAACTGTCTCCGAACTCGACCAGACTGATCCCGAACTCATGAAAGCCAAAGTCTCCGCCGTCCACACGCCGATGATGCGCCAGTACCTCGCGATCAAGGCGGAGTACCCGGATATGCTCGTTTTTTACCGCATGGGGGACTTCTACGAGCTGTTCTACGAAGACGCCAGGCGCGCCGCGGCCCTGCTCGACATTACGCTGACGGCGCGCGGCAAGTCCGCGGGCGATCCGATCCCGATGGCCGGGGTCCCCTACCACGCCGTCGAGGGCTATCTCGCCAAGCTCGTACGCAAGGGCGAATCGGTCGCCATCTGCGAGCAGATCGGCGATCCGGCGACGAGCAAGGGCCCCGTGGAACGCAAGGTCACGCGCATCGTCACGCCGGGCACGCTGACCGACGAGGCGCTGCTGTCGGCCGAGCGCGACAACGTCGTTGCCGCGCTGGTCGCCACCGACGAGGCGGTCGGCATCGCGTGGCTCGATCTCTCGGCCGGGCGTTTTCGCCTGACCGAGGTTCCGGATCTCGAGGCGGCGCAGGGGGAGATCCAGCGCCTGCGCCCGGCGGAACTCCTCGTCGACGAGGACCGCGCCCCCGGCATCGGCTTCGGCGACACGCTGCGGGTGACGCGCAGGCCCCCCTGGCATTTCGAACACGACAGCGCAGTGCGGCTGCTGTGCGGGCAGTTCGGCACGCAGGACCTGTCGGGGTTCGGCTGCGACGGGATGACGCGCGGGGTCGCGGCCGCGGGCGCCTTGCTGCAGTACGTTACCGATACGCAGAAGGCCGCCCTGCCCCACCTGACGTCGATCAGCGTTCAGCTGCGCGACGACGCCCTCATCATGGACGGCCCGACGCGCCGCAACCTCGAACTCGAGGAGTCGCTGAGCGGCCACCACCAGCATACGCTCGCGGGTGTGATGGATCGCTGCGGCACGGCCATGGGCAGCCGCCTGCTGCGCCGCTGGATCCAGCGGCCGCTGCGCGACGCCGCGGTGCTCCGGGGGCGCTACCAGGCTATCGACGCGGTGCACGCCGCGGACGCCGTCGACGCGTTGCAGGACGTGCTCAAGGGCATCGGCGATGTCGAACGCATTCTCGCGCGCGTGGCGCTGCGTTCGGCCCGGCCGCGTGACCTGCGCGGCCTGGGGGAGGCGCTCGGCCAGCTGCCCGGGCTGCAGGGCCGTCTGCTGGCGATCGAGTCGCCGCTGCTCGCCGAACTTGCCGAGCGCATCGGCGAGCACAAGGCACAGCAACGCCTGCTCGAGAAGGCCATTATCGAGAACCCGCCAATGCTGATTCGTGACGGCGGCGTGATCGCGCCGGGCTACGACGACGAGCTCGACGACCTGCGCGGCATCGCCGAGAACGCCGACCAGTATCTCGTCGACCTCGAAAAGCGCGAGCGTGAGCGCCTCGGCGTGTCCACGCTCAAGCTCGGCTACAACCGGGTACACGGTTACTACATCGAGATCTCGAAGGCCCAGGCGCACAAGGCGCCAGCCGAGTACACGCGCCGGCAAACGCTGAAGTCGGCCGAGCGTTTCATCACGCCGGAACTCAAGGAATTCGAGGACAAGGTGCTCGGCGCCCGCGAGCGCGCGCTCGGTCGCGAGAAGTTCCTCTACGAGGACCTGCTCGACCGCCTGCACGAGGTGCTCGGCGCCTTGCAGCGCTGCGCTGCGGGACTCGCCGAACTCGACGTGCTCGTGTGTCTCGCCGAGCGGGCCGCGTCCCTCGGCCTGACCCGCCCGGAACTGTCGGAATCGCCCTGCATCGAGATCGAGGGCGGCCGCCACCTCGTCGTCGAACAGGTCATCGAGACACCGTTCATTGCCAATGACCTGTCACTGCACGACCAGCGACGCCTGCTGGTCATCACGGGCCCGAACATGGGCGGCAAGTCGACCTACATGCGGCAGACCGCATTGATCGTGATCCTCGCGCACATCGGCAGCTACGTGCCGGCCGACCGGCTGACGGTCGGCCCGGTCGACCGCATCTTTACGCGCATCGGCGCCTCGGACGACCTCGCCGGCGGGCGTTCGACGTTCATGGTCGAGATGACCGAGACCGCGACGATCCTGAACAACGCGACCGAACAGAGCCTCGTGCTCATGGATGAAATCGGCCGCGGCACGAGCACCTTCGACGGCCTGTCGCTGGCATGGGCGGCGGCGCACTACATGGGGGAGACCGCCAGGGCGTTCACGCTGTTCGCCACCCACTACTTCGAGCTCACGGCCCTCGCCGACGAGTTGCCCGCGTGCGGCAA
The DNA here is from genome assembly GCA_041553075.1 of Woeseiaceae bacterium. Classification (GTDB taxonomy): domain Bacteria; phylum Pseudomonadota; class Gammaproteobacteria; order Steroidobacterales; family Woeseiaceae; genus UBA1847. Next base: position 7,726 of record JBFEJR010000003.1, read on the forward strand.
CGTGCACCTCGACGCCACCGAGCACAAGGGCGAGCTCGTGTTCCTGCACGCGGTCAGGCCGGGCCCGGCGAACCAGAGCTACGGCCTGCAAGTCGCCTCGCTCGCCGGTGTGCCGAGGGACGTCATCCGGCGCGCACGCGCCTACCTCCGTTCTCTCGAATCCCAGCAGGGCCAGTCCCCGGGCGCCCAGGCCGGATTCGATTTCTCCGCGACGGAGCCGCCGCCCGACAACGCCCTGCGGGACGCCGTCGACGCGCTCGATCCCGATGCGCTCTCGCCGCGCGAGGCGCTCGACAAACTCTACGAACTGAAGAAACTGTAGGAGCCCGCCATGCGGGCGACCTGCAAAGGAGCATGATGAAGAAGAGCCTCGGTGTTATCGCGACCTTCCTGCTGCTGCCGGCCTGCGCGGCGCCCGCGCCCGATCTCGACGAGCTGGCCCGCGAGTACCTGTTCCTCGAACTGTCGATGGGACGGCACGACCCGGCCCACGTGGACGCCTATTTCGGGCCCGCAAAATTGCAGGACGCGGCCGAGGCGACCGCGCTCTCTCTCGACGACATCCTGCGGGCCGCCGCCGACCTCGCGGCGCGGCTCGGCGAGGTCGACGCCGGCGACGACCGGCTGCTCGGGATGCGCGTCGACGGCCTGCAGGCGCGGTTGCGAGCGCTCGCGACGCGCGTCGCCATCAACCAGGGCAACTACCTGAATTTCGATGACGAGTCGCTGGCGCTGTTCGGCAGCGTCGCACCGACCTACGACGAGGCGCACTTCGCCACCATCCTCAAAGACATCGCGGCCCTGCTGCCCGGGGAAGCCCCGCTGAGCCAGCGGGTCGAGGCTTTCAACGCGCGCTTCGAGATCGAACCCGACAAGCTGCCGGCCGTGTTCGAGGCCGCGATGGCCGAGTGCCGCAAACGCACCAAGGCGCACATCGCGCTGCCCGCCGACGAGTCGTTCACGATCGAATACGTCAATGACAAGCCCTGGTCGGGCTACAACTGGTACCAGGGCAACGCCCAAAGCCTGATCCAGGTGAACACGGATTTTCCGATCTACATTTCACGCGCCGTCGATCTCGGCTGCCACGAGGGCTACCCCGGGCACCACACCTTCAATGCCCTGCTCGAACAGAAACTCGTCAGGGACCTCGGCTGGATCGAGTATTCACTCTACCCGCTGTTCAGCCCGCAGTCGCTGATCGCCGAAGGCAGCGGCAACTACGGTATCGAGCTCGCGTTCCCGGGCGATGAGCGCATCGAGTTCGAGAAGGACGTGCTGTTCCCGCTGGCCGGCCTCGACGTGAGCGATGCCGACCGCTACTACGAGCTCGCTGCATTGCTTGCACAGCTCAACTTCGCCGGCAACGAGGCGGCCCGCGCCTACCTGGATGGCGAGATGAACCGGGAAGAAGCCGCACAATGGCTCCAGGACTACGCCATGTCCCCCGCGGACAAGGCGTTGCAACGCACGCGCTTTTTCGATGCTTACCGCAGCTACGTGATCAACTACAACCACGGCAAGGCACTGGTCGCCGACTACGTCGAGCGCGGCGATGCGGGTCTCGAAACGCGCTGGGACCGGTTCGAGGAGTTGTTGTCGTCGCCCCTGTTGCCGCAGGATCTCGGCAACGAACGGGACTAGCGTCCTGGCGCGCGTCAGCGCACGACGTCCCGGCTTGTGTCAGGTAACCCGCGCGGCGCGGCGCACTGCAACGGCACCGACCAGGAAGAGCAGCCAGCCGGCCGAACCGCCGCCACCGTGGCCGGGTTTCCATTCGGTCCGGGCAACTGAAGGGTCGCTCCTGACGCGCTCGCGGAACCGATCGAGCTCACCTGCCAGGTTGCCCGTCATCTGTTCCATTGCCGCCGCGAAGCTCGCATCGCGGGCCTTGCGCACCGCCTCTCCGGCTTCTACCAGGGTCGATCGGTCAGCCGTCGTATCGGCGCCCGGCGCGCGGAACAGCAGGCGGGCCGTGTCGACGTCGAACACCGCCGTGTCCACAAAGGTCTGCACTTCGTTCGATGTCGCCTTGATGACATAGGCCCCGACGATGGTCCAATAGAGAATGCCCGCGGTATTTTCCTCGCTTACCGCGACCTGGTCGTAGGACACGAGCGCCATCACGTCGACGCCGTACAGCCGGGCGACCTGCTGCATCCCCGTGACCCCCTTGCTGGAACGCAGGTAGGTGTCGGGAATGACCTCGATGTGGCTGATGTAGTCGCGGTCGACGAACTGTCCCTTGACCTTTTCCAGCACCTGCATCTTGGTTGCCTCGGATATCGTGCCGTAGCGGGACTGCCCCGGCACGAACGCGATACCGACCCGCAGGGGTAACTCGAGGTACGGCACCGCCGCGTCGACGGCCGGCGGCACCTGCCCGTCGGGATAGAGATAGTCTACGAGGCTGCTGGACGTGCCGCTGCGGGTGTCGCCGCTCATGTTCCAGAACGAAGAGCACCCGGCCAGCACCAGTGCGAGCAACGCGAAGAGCAAGATCTTGCGCATGAGACGCCCTCCAGGATGAAAGCGGGCATTCCTAGGGTAAAGGCGCGGGCCGCCGCCCGCAACATATAGCTATTCCGTGCGCGGGGCGCGCAGCCGAATGCCGGCTTCCCTGAGCTGCTCGGCCGACACCTCGCTGGGGGCGTTGGTGAGCAGGCAACTGGCCGTCTGCGTCTTCGGGAACGCGATAACGTCACGAATGCTCTGCGCCCCGGCCATCAGCATGACGATGCGGTCGAGACCAAAGGCGATGCCGCCGTGCGGCGGGCAGCCGAACTGCAGCGCGGTCAGCAGGAAGCCGAACTTCTCTTCCGCTTCTTCCTTGGAGATGTCCAGCAGGTCGAAGACCACCGATTGAATGTCCTGATCGTGAATACGAATCGACCCGCCGCCGATCTCGGCGCCGTTCAGCACCATGTCGTAGGCACGGGACAGCGCTTTCCCCGGATCGGCACGCAATGCGTCGGCATCGCTGATGGACGGCGACGTGAACGGATGGTGCAGCGAGGTCCAGCGCTTGGTTTTCGCGTCCATCTCGAACATCGGGAAGTCGATGACCCAGAGCGGGGCCCACCCGTCGGCAACCAGGCCGCGGTCCTCGCCGACCTTGAGACGCAGTGCGCCGATAGCGTCATTGACGATGTGTGCCTTGTCGGCGCCGAAGAAGATCAGGTCGCCGCTCTGTGCCCCGGTCCGTTCGAGAATCGCGGCGACGACGTCGTCGGACAGGAACTTGAGAATCGGCGCCTGCAGCCCCGCCATGCCGGCGTCGATGTCGTTGACCTTGATGTAGGCGAGGCCGCGCGCGCCGTAGCGACCAACGTAGCTCGTGTAGTCGTCGATGATCTTGCGGCTCATTTCGGCGCCGCCGGGCACGCAGAGCGCCGCGACGCGGCCCTCGGGATCCGCGGCCGGGCCGGCAAACACCTTGAAGTCCACGTCGGCCAGGAGGTCGCCGACCTCGATGAGCTCCAGGTCGATGCGCAGGTCGGGCTTGTCGGAACCGTAGCGCCGCATCGCCTCGGCATAGGTCATGCGCGGGAACGGCTTTGGCAGGTCGATGTCCAGCGTCTGCTTGAACACGAAGCGGACGAGTTCCTCCATCGTGTTCGTAATATCCGACTCGTCGATGAAGCTCATCTCGATATCGAGCTGCGTGAACTCGGGCTGGCGATCCGCGCGCAGGTCCTCGTCGCGGAAGCAGCGCACGATCTGGTAATAACGATCCAGCCCCGACATCATCAGCAGCTGCTTGAAGATCTGCGGCGACTGCGGCAACGCGAAGAACTTGCCCTGGTTCGTGCGGCTCGGAACGATGTAGTCACGCGCACCCTCGGGCGTTGCCTTGGTCAGCATCGGCGTCTCGACGTCGACGAAGCCGTTATCGTCCAGGAAATCGCGCATCGCCTTCGTGACCCGGTGCCGCAGCATCAGGTTGCCGAGCATGTCCTCGCGGCGCAGGTCGAGATAGCGGAACTTCAGGCGGATGTCCTCGTTGGCCTGCTCATCGTGATGAAACGGCGGCGTCTCCGACCTGTTCAGGGTCTCGAGCTCGTGCGCGAGCACCTCCACCTGGCCGGTACGCATCTTGGGATTGACCGTGCCCTCGGGGCGGGGGCGGACGAGGCCCCTGACCTTCAGGACGTACTCCGAGCGAATCCGTTCGGCCTCGGCAAAAATCTCGGGACGGTCGGGGTCGAAGACGACCTGCAACAGCCCCTCGCGATCGCGGAGATCGATGAAGATGACGCCACCGTGATCGCGCCGCCGGTGTACCCAGCCGCAGACCTCGATTTCCTGGCCGACGAGGGATTCGTCGATCTCGCCGCAATAGTGAGTACGCATCATGATGGTTCGCCGGGGATTTCGCTGCAGAAAAGACGCGGAATGGTACGGCCTGGGGGGCCGGTTCGCAAGACGTGGAAACTACGCGGCAGCCGTCCGCCGGGGCCCTAGTCGCCGGTCTCCAGGGGCAACTCGCCAAGCTGGTCGCCGCGCCAGGTCGGCACGACCACGCCCAGCGAGATGATCATCTTGAGCGCCTCGTCGACCTCCATGTCGAGAAAGATGACCTCTTTGCGCGGCACGACGATCACGAAGCCCGAGGTCGGGTTCGGGGTCGTCGGCACGAAGCAGCAGACCACCTCCTCACCGGTCCTGCCCTGCACCTCGCCGAGCGAGGACGACGTCTGGAAGGCGAGACTGTAGAGCCCCCGGCGCGGATACTCGATCATCAGGACGCGCTTGAAGGAGTGCTCGGAATCCGAAAACACGATCTCGGCGAAATTCTTGGCGGCCGAATAGATCGAGCGCACGACCGGGATGCGGTCGAGCAGGGATTCCCAGCCGCCGACCACGTAGCGACCCACGAAATTCGCCGCCAGCATACCGGTCAGCAGCAGCACCAGGAACGTCAGGATGATGCCGAGCCCCGGGACGTGAAAGCCCAGCAGTTCGTCCGGCCGGTACGGCTGCGGGATGATCGCCAGGGTCTTGTCCATGAGGTTGACCGCGAGCCGCAGCAACAGGAACGTGACGCCGAGCGGCACCCACACCAGGATGCCGGCGACCAGGTAACGACGCAGCCGTTTCACGCGCGGGTGCTTCAAGTGTCACCGGCCTTGGCGGCCGGTGGTGCGTCGGGGGCTTTCGCCTTGTCCTGCGGCTTGCTGTCCTTCTCGCCCGCGTGCAGGTTGCGCTTGTTGCCGGTCTTGAAGTCGGTCTCGTACCAGCCGCTGCCCTTGAGGCGAAACTTCGGAGCGGACAGCTCTTTCTGCAGACTGGGCGCGCCGCAATCCGGGCAATGCACCAGCGGATCGTCGCTCATCTTCTGGAGGACGTCGAAGCGGTGCTCACAGCTCTTACAAACGTATCCGTAAATCGGCATGGCAATCTCTCGAGATCGGGGACAGTTTACTTAATTGCCGCAGCGGCAGATAAGTGTACTGTCCCCGAACCTGGTGTTACTAGGCGGCGTTCCTGAAATCGAGGTGATCTTCGGCTACGCCCACCTCGATGACGTCGCCCGGCTTGAACCTGCCCTGCAGGATCTCCTGCGCGAGCGGATTCTCGACCTGCTGCTGGATGGCGCGCTTCAGCGGCCGCGCACCATACACCGGATCGAAGCCCGCGTCAGCCAGTTTGTCGCGTGCCGCATCCGACAGGTGGATGCGAATATCGCGCTCCGCGAGCCGATCGTGCAGGTAGCCGAGCTGGATGTCGACGATCCTGCGAATGTGCTCGCGTCCGAGCGGATGGAACACGACGAGGTCGTCGATGCGGTTCACGAACTCCGGCCGGAAGTGCGATCCCACGACCTCCATGACCGCGTTCTTCATCGCCTCGTAGTTCTCTTCGCCGGCCATCTCCTGGATCAGGTTGGAGCCGAGGTTCGACGTCATGACGATGACCGTGTTGCGGAAGTCGACCGTGCGGCCATGGCCGTCGGTCAGGCGCCCGTCGTCGAGCACCTGCAGCAACACGTTGAACACATCCGGATGTGCCTTCTCGACTTCATCGAGCAGGATCACCGAGTAGGGCCGGCGCCGCACCGCCTCGGTCAGGTAGCCGCCCTCCTCGAAGCCGACGTACCCTGGAGGCGCGCCGATCAGGCGTGCGACCGAGTGCTTCTCCATGAACTCGGACATGTCGAGGCGCACCATCGCCTCGTCCGTGTCGAACAGGAAGTTGGCCAGCGCCTTCGTGAGCTCGGTCTTGCCGACACCGGTCGGCCCGAGGAACAGGAACGAGCCGATCGGCCGACGCGGATCCGACAACCCGGCACGTGACCGGCGAATCGCGTTGGCGACGAGCGTGAGGGCTTCATCCTGCCCGACGACGCGCTCGCGCACGACGGCTTCCATCTGCAACAGTTTCTCTTTCTCGCCCTCGAGCATCTTGGACACCGGGATACCGGTCCACTTCGACACCACTTCGGCGACCTCTTCCTCGGTCACGTTGTTGCGCAGCAGCGTGGTCTCGGTGTTCTCCGCCCGGACCGCGTCCTGCAGCTGTTTCTCGAGCTCCGGGATGCGGCCGTACTGCAGTTCCGACATGCGCGCGAGATCGTTGGCACGATGGGCCGTCTCGAATTCGAGTCGCGCGCGCTCGAGCTCTTCCTTGATGTGGGTCGTGCCCTGCATCGCCGCTTTCTCGGCTTTCCAGATCTCCTCGAGGTCGGAGTACTCTTTCTCGAGCTGGCCGAGTTTTTCGTCCAGCTCGGCGAGCCGCTTGGCCGAGGCGTCGTCCGACTCTTTCTTGAGGGCCTCTTTCTCGATCTTGAGCTGGATAATGCGCCGTTCGAGCTTGTCCATCGCCTCGGGCTTGGAGTCGATCTCGATGCGGATGCGCGACGCGGCCTCGTCGATCAGGTCGATCGCCTTGTCCGGCAGCTGCCGGTCGCTGATATAGCGATTCGACAGCGTGGCGGCGGCCACGATCGCCGGGTCCGTGATCTCGACCCCGTGATGCACCTCGTAGCGTTCCTTGAGGCCGCGCAGGATGGCGATCGTATCCTCGACGGTCGGCTCCTCGATCAGCACTCTCTGGAACCGCCGCTCGAGGGCCGCGTCTTTCTCGACGTACTGGCGGTACTCGTCGAGCGTGGTGGCGCCGACGCAGTGCAACTCGCCGCGCGCGAGCGCCGGCTTGAGCATGTTGCCCGCATCCATCGAACCCTCGGCCTTGCCGGCGCCCACCATCGTGTGCAGTTCGTCGATGAAGAGAATGATCTGCCCTTCCTGTTTCGCGAGATCGTTGAGCACGCCTTTCAGCCGTTCCTCGAACTCACCGCGGAACTTGGCGCCCGCAATCAGTGCGCCCATGTCGAGCGACAGGATGCGCTTGCCGCGCAATCCCTCGGGCACCTCGTTGTTCACGATGCGCTGCGCCAAACCCTCGATGATCGCGGTCTTGCCGACGCCCGGCTCACCGATCAGCACGGGGTTGTTCTTGGTGCGCCGCTGCAATATCTGGATCGTGCGCCGAATCTCGTCGTCGCGCCCGATGATGGGGTCGAGCTTGCCCTGCTCGGCACGCTCGGTCACGTCGATGGTAAATTTCTCCAGCGCCTGGCGCGTATCCTCGGCGTTCGGATCGTTGACCTGGGCGCCGCCGCGCAGCTCGTCAATGGCCTTTTCGATGGCACCGCGCACGGCGCCGGCCTGTTCCATCACGAACTTCAGCGGGGACTTGTTGTCCATCGCGGCGAGCACGAACAGCTCGCTCGAGATGTACTGGTCATTGCGCTGCTGCGCCAGCTTGTCGGTCAGGTTGAAAAGCTTGCCGAGCTCCTGGCCGATGTGCACATCGCCGCCGGCGCCCTCGACCTTGGGGAGCTTGTCGATGAGCACACCGAGCTGCGAGCGCAACAGGTTGACGTTGACGCCGGCCTTGACGAGCAGGCTGCGCACACTGCCGCCCTGCTGGTCCAGCAAGGCGGTCATGACGTGCGCCGGCTCGATGAACTGGTGGTCCTGGCCGACCGCCAACGACTGCGCGTCGGCGAGCGCCATCTGGAACTTGCTGGTGAGTTTGTCCATTCGCATGGGGTTACCCCTCGGCCCGCGGGCCCGAAATCGTCTGATGTCCGAGTAATTGAGGTAAGACGCCCTATTTCAAGAGGATGAATGACACGAGTCGGCCGCAGCCGGGATCGCGCCGGTAGGAGTAGAACCGCGCGGGGTCGCCATATGTGCACCATTTACCCCCAAATACGGCATTTATCCCGACGGCGCCCAGGCGCTGCCGGGCCAGCGCGACCAGGTCGGCCTGCCAGCGGCCGCGGGCATTGGGCAGAAAATGTTGGCCGGCCCCGGCGTCGACCGCTACGAACGCATCGCGCACCTCGTCGCCGACCTCGAAGTTGGGCTGGGAAATGGCCGGGCCGATCCACGCGAGCAGTTCCGTCGCTTGCATCGCCGCCACCGTGTTCTCGAGCACCCCGGCGGCGAGCCCCCGCCAGCCCGCGTGGGCGGCCGCGATCTCGCTGCCATCGACCGCGCACAACAGGACGGGCAGGCAATCGGCCGTGCGGACCGCGCACACGTCGCCGGGCTGCACACCGGTGATGGCGTCGGCCTGGAGCGGCCCGGGCGCGGCGCGCAGCGCGGCGGCGGTGGTGACCGTCGCCCCGTGCACCTGCTCGAGGTAGCGAATATCGCGGGGCAGCGCGCCAGCGGGTGTGGCGACGGTCGTCGTCGCGGCCACCACGCCGGGCGGCGCCGGCCAGTCCGCCTCGAGCAACGCTCTCATGCCGCATCCTCGCGCAACGCCGCCAGCAGCGCCTCGAAGTCCGCGGGAAGCGGCGCTTCGCACGCGATCGTCTCGCGACTTCGTGGGTGCGTGAATGCCAGCCGTGCCGCATGCAGTGCCTGGCGACGGAAGTTGCGCAGCGTCTCGACCAGTTCCGGGCTGGCTCCGGCAGGCATGGCCAGACGCCCGCCGTAGACCGGGTCGCCGACCAGCGGGTTGCGGCGCCACGCGAAGTGCACGCGAATCTGGTGGGTCCGGCCGGTCTCGAGTCGCACCTTTATAAAGGTATGCGCGCGAAATCGCTCGACAACCGTGTAGTGCGTGACGGCGGGCCTGCCGTCCTGTCGCACGCTCATCCGCTTGCGATCGACCGGGTGGCGCCCCAGCGGCTCGTCGATGGTTCCGCCGCCCGTGAGCACCCCCGTGCAAACGGCCAGGTACTCGCGCGCGATGGCGCGATCCGCGAGCTGCCGGACCAGCGCCGTGTGGGCAGGCAGCGTTTTTGCCACGAGCAGCAGCCCCGTCGTGTCCTTGTCGATGCGGTGAATCAGTCCCGCCCGGGGAATTTCCGCTAGCCGCGGCGCGTGATGCAACAGCCCGTTGATCAGGGTACCGGCCGGGTTTCCCGCGCCGGGGTGCACGACGAGTCCTGCCGGCTTGTTGATGACCAGCACGTCATCGTCTTCGAACACGACTTCCAGCGCCATCGGCTCAGGATCGACCCTGACCTCGGCCTCGGCCAGCGGCACGAATTCCACGACCTCGCCGCCTGCAACCGGATCGCGAGGGCGCTTCGGCCCGCCGTCGACCCGGATCGAGCCCGCCAGCAGCCATTCCTTGAGACGGCTGCGCGAATAGTCCGGAAACATCTGCGCCAGCGCCTGGTCCAAACGCAGACCAGCCAGTTCGTCGGGGACGGCGACAATGTGCTTTTCAGGGGTCATGACTACCCGCCAGTTTACGGTATACTCGCCGACCTTGAACGCCCGGGTCGCCAGAAATATGAGAATGAATCTACGCCGACTTCGCCTGTTGCTTATTGCCACCCTGCCGGTGGCCCTGTTTGCCTGCGCCGGTAACGACGAGCAGCAGAACGAGGTACAGAACATCACCGAGGCGTATGAGAATGCCAAGCAGTCGGTCCAGCGCGGCAACTACCGCCGCGGCATCCAGATCTTCGAGGCCATCCAGGCGCGCTACCCGTTCAGCGACCTTGCCCGGCAAATCCAGCTCGAGCTCATGTATGCCTACTACCGCAGCGGCCGCAAGGAGCAGGCCGTGGAGGCGGCCGAGACCTTCATGCGGGAGAACCCGATTCACCCGCGCGTCGATTACGCCCTGTATATCCGCGGGCTGGCCTATTACGAAGAGACGCCCGGCATCCTCGAGCGCTGGTTCAGCAAGGACGTGTCGACGCGCCCGCCGAAAGACGTCGAGCTGGCGTACTCGAGCCTGCGCCAGCTGGTTGAGCGGTTTCCATCCAGCCAGTACGCGCCCGACGCCGAAGAGCGGCTCATTGCGATCAAGAACCGGCTGGCCGACTACGAAAACCACGTGGCCGATTATTACCTGCGCCGCGGCGCCTACGTTGCCGCACTGAATCGCGCCAGGGCCGCGCTCGAGCAGTACAACGGCGCCGCAGGCAATGCGCGCTCGCTGCAGATCATGGCGGCCGCGTATGACGAACTTGGCATGAAAGACCTGGCCGCGGATACCCGGCGCGTGCTCGCCGCCAACTTCACCGACCCCGGCTAAGACAAGGTCCCATAAATACGGTGCCAGTCACCCTATTTCGGCGATCTGAAATAGGGTGACTGGCACCGTATTTTCGGCGATCCGAAATAGGGTGACTGGCACCGTATTTCAGGTGGGGAACTTGTAGCCGGAAGTAATCGGGTAGCGCCAGTCACGGCCGAAGGCGCGGCTGCTGATGCGCACGCCCGGTGGCGCCTGGCGCCGCTTGTATTCATTGCGCTTGACCATTTCGAGTACGCGGATGACGACGCCGCGGTCGAAGCCGCGCTCGGTAATTTCCGCGACCGACAGGTCTTCCTCGATGAAGGCACTGAGGATCGGGTCCAGCACGTCGTAGTCGGGCAGCGAGTCCGTGTCTTTCTGGTCGGGCCGCAATTCAGCCGAGGGCGGGCGGGTAATGACGCGCTCCGGGATCGCGTCGCCGAGCGTATTGCGATAGCGCGCCAGCCCGTAAACCAGCGACTTGCTGCAGTCCTTGATCGGCGCAAAGCCCCCCGCCATGTCGCCGTACAGGGTGGCGTAGCCCACGGCCATCTCGCTCTTGTTGCCGGTCGTCAGCAACATCCGTCCGGTCTTGTTGGAGATCGCCATCAGCAACAGGCCGCGGCAGCGGGCCTGGATGTTTTCCTCGGTGGCGTCGGGCTCGGTTTCGCCGAGCACCGGCCGGAGCTGGCCGATCGCCGCCTCGTACATGGGTTCTATGGGGATCACGTCGTACTGGACACCTAGGCTCGCGGCCTGCCGGGCCGAATCCTCCTGGCTCATCGTCGAGGTGTAGCGAAACGGCATCTGCACGCTACGCACCTTGTCGGCGCCCAGGGCGTCGCACGCGATGGCGAGCACCAGCGCCGAATCGATGCCGCCGGACAGGCCGATAATGACTCCCGGGAACCCGTGGTTGACGACGTAGTCATGGGTGCCGAGGACCAGCGCCCGGTAAACACGCGCGACCTTGTCGTCGAGCTGTGCAACGCGGCTGCGCCGCGGCACCACGCCGCTCGGCGTGGCGTCGAGCACGACGGACTGCAGGCTTTCCTCGAATGAACGGGCCCGGAACACGATCTCCCCCGCCGCATCCATCACGAACGAGCCGCCGTCGAATACGAGTTCGTCCTGTCCGCCGACGTGGTTGACGTACACCACCGGGATGCCGGTCTCGCTCACCCGCCTGCCGACAGCCATCTCGCGGCTTTCCTGGCTGCGCCCTTCGAACGGCGAGCCGTTGATGACCAGCATGCACTCGGCCCCGGCCGCGCGGCTGCCGCCCATCGGGCCCGATTTCCATACGTCCTCGCAGATATTGAGGCCGATGCGCACGCCCTTCAGCTTGAACACCGCGGGTTTTTTGCCCGCCGTGAAGTAGCGCTCCTCGTCGAACACCGCGTAATTCGGCAGCAGCTGCTTGCGATAATGGGCCAGCACCTTGCCGTCGTGCAGCACCGCGCAGGCATTGTAGATGTCATCGCCGTCGTACTCCGGGAACCCGATGACCACGGCAATTCCCGTGACGGTTTTGCGAATCTGCGCGACCGATTCCTCGACGGCGTGGCGCAGACCGGCGTGGAACAGCAGGTCCTCGGGCGGATAGCCGCACACGCTGAGTTCGGGAAAGACGACGATATCGGCGCTGTCCCGATCGCGGGCGCGCTCAGCGGTGGCGATGATCCTGGCCGTGTTGCCCGTTACGTCGCCGACCACGAGGTCGATCTGCGCCAGGGCAACTTTGACCGCATCGACCATCCTATTTGCCGAGAACCTCCAGCATCTTCGAGCCCAGTTCGGCCGGCGAACGAACGGTAGCGACACCCGCAGCGTCGAGCGCCTTGAACTTGTCTTCCGCCGTACCCTTGCCGCCCGCGATGATTGCGCCGGCATGGCCCATGCGCTTGCCCGGCGGCGCCGTCACGCCGGCGATGTAGGCAACGACGGGCTTGGAGACATGCGCCTCGATGTACTCGGCGGCAGCCTCTTCGTCGGTACCGCCGATTTCGCCGACCATGATGATGCCGTCGGTGGCAGCGTCCGCTTCGAACAATTCGAGGCAGTCGATGAAATTCATGCCACGCACCGGGTCGCCGCCGATACCGATGCACGTGGTCTGCCCGAGACCGTTGGTCGTCGTCTGGTAAACGGCTTCGTAGGTCAGCGTCCCCGAGCGGGAGATGACACCGATGCGGCCCGGCTGGTGAATGAACCCCGGCATGATGCCGATCTTGCACTCGCCCGGCGTGATGATGCCGGGGCAATTGGGACCGATCAGGCGGCAGTCGTAATCCTTCAGGGCCGACTTGACCTTGACCATGTCGTTGACCGGGATGCCCTCGGTGATGCAGACGACCAGGTCGACGCCGGCGTCCGCTGCTTCGAGGATCGCATCGGCCGCGAACGGAGGCGGCACGTAGATCATGCTGACATCGGCGCCGGTCTCGGCCACCGCGTCGCGGACCGTGTTGAACACGGGCACGCCGAGATGTTCCTGTCCACCGCGCCCGGGCGTGACACCGGCTACGACCTGGGTGCCGTACTCGATGCACTGCTCGGTGTGGAAGGACCCCTGGTTGCCGGTGATTCCCTGGCAAACGATTTTGCTGTCTTTATTAACGAGAACGCTCATAGTGATCCCTTACCCGGCCGCCGCGACGGCTTTCCTGGCAGCGTCGGTCAGGTCTTCCGCTGCGATGATATCGAGGCCGCTGTTCGCCAGCAGCTCGCGACCTTTTTCGACATTCGTCCCCTCGAGGCGCACCACGACGGGCACGCTGACGCCCACCTCCTTGACCGCCGCGATGATGCCCTCGGCGATCAGGTCGCAACGCACGATGCCGCCGAAGATGTTGACGAGGATTGCCTCGACGCTGTCGTTGGAGAGCACCAGCTTGAACGCCGCGGCGACGCGCTCGGCCGTCGCGCCGCCCCCCACGTCGAGGAAGTTCGCCGGTTCCCCGCCGTGCAGCTTGATCAGGTCCATGGTCGCCATGGCCAGCCCGGCGCCGTTGACCATGCAGGCGATGTTGCCGTCGAGCGATACGTAGTTGAGGTCGAACTCGGCCGCCTTGCGCTCGGCTTCGTCTTCCTGCGATTCATCGCGCAGTTTGGCGATCTCGGGCTGCCGGAACAACGCGCTCCCGTCGATGTTGATCTTGGCGTCGAGCGCCATGACGTCGCCTGCCTCGGTCGTGATCAGCGGATTGACTTCGATCAGGCTCGCATCGCATTCGAGGTACAGGCGGTACATCTTCCGGATCAGGTCGCCGAACTGGCGCATCTGCTGCTTGTCGAGGCCCAGCCCGAACGCGAGCTGGCGCGCCTGGTAGTCCTGCAGCCCGGCGTCCGGCGCAATCGCCACCGAGAAGATTTTCTCGGGCGTCTCGGCAGCCACCTTTTCGATGTCCATGCCCCCTGCCGCGGACGCAATGAACGAAATCCGGCTGACCTCGCGATCGACGAGCATGCTCAGGTACAGCTCCCGGTCGATCGACGAACCCTGCTCGACGTAAACCGTGTTGATCGGCAAGCCCTCGGGACCCGTCTGGTGAGTAACGAGGGTGCGGCCGAGCATTCCCTCGGTGTGTTCGCGCACCTCGTCGAGCGACCGGGCGAGCTTGACGCCGCCGGCCTTGCCCCGACCGCCGGCATGCACTTGCGCCTTGACGACCCAGAGTTCGCCGCCGAGTTCCTTGGCGGCTTTGACGGCCGCCTCGGGCGAGTCGGCCGGAATGCCGCGGGGCACGGGAATGCCGTAGTCGGCAAACAGCCGCTTCGATTGGTATTCGTGAAGGTTCATTGTTGTCCCAGTCTGCTTGCAGTCGAGTTAGGTTTTTCGCCGGATGTATCGCGAAAAGGCCGGCGTATTTTGGAGCTTTGCGCGACCCATGTCCACATTCGGTCTACAATTCGCGCATGAACCAGGCACCAGGCGATGCGCCCCTGAGGCGGACCTTCCGCGGCAGTCGGGACGCGCTGATCCAGAAAGCGATCGACGAACCGGAACTGGGCTGGCGCGTGCTGGTCACGCTCAATGCGTTCCGGCTGCTGGTATCCACGGCATTATTGCTGCTGTTTGTCGTGGACTCCGAACCGCACTTTTTCGGTGACACGAAGCCGACCCTGTTTGCCGCGACCGCGGCCGGCTACCTGGTGTTTGCGATCCTGTCGGCGATTTCGCTGCGCCAGAAATGGGTGCCGCGCACGGTGCTCGCCACGACGCAGCTGATCGTCGACATCATTGCCATCGCGCTGCTGATGCACGCCAGCGGCGGCATCGAGAGCGGTCTCGGCGGCCTGCTGATCATCCTCATCGGTGCCGGTAGCCTGGTCATGCCCATTACCGTGTCGGCCACGCTCGCCGCAATCGCGACGTTCGCCATCCTCGGCGAGCAGGCCTATACCCAGGTCAGCAGCCTGGCCGTCGCGCCGAACTGGCCGGCGGCGGGAATCCTGTGCGCCATCATCTTCGCGATGGCGCTGGTGACGCAGCCGCTGGCGAGGCGCATCAGCGCAACCGAGGCGCTGGCGCGGCAGTTCGGCGTCGACCTCCAGAACCTGTCGGAGCTCAACCAGTACATCGTCCAGCACCTGCGCGAGAGCATTTTCGTCGTTGACTCGAACAATGCCATCCGGCTGATCAACAGCTCGGCGCTGCGGCTGCTCGGCGCCGACGCCGCCCCGCCCGGCGTGCCTCTTGCCGAGATCTCGGCCCCGCTCGCGGAGTTCATCGGCAACTGGCGCGCTGACGGCACTCTCTCGTCGCATCCGGAGCTGACTCTGATCACGGCGGGAGACAGCGTCCGCATCACGGCGCATCTCGCGCCGCTCGGCCGCAGCGGCGCTCGCGACGGCCCGATCCTCGTGTTTCTCGAGGACATCAGTGACATGAACGCACGCGTCCAGCAGTCCAAGCTGGCCTCGCTCGGACGCCTCAGTGCGAGCATCGCGCACGAGATCCGCAACCCGGTCGGGGCGATGAGTCACGCCGCCCAGCTGCTGGCCGAGTCCCCGGGACTGACCGAGGACGACCATCGCCTGACCGAGATCATCAAGACCCACTCGAGCCGCGTCAGCCATATCATCGACAACGTACTGCAGCTTTCGCGGCGCGATTCCGGCCGGCCGGAGCGGCTGCCGCTGAAATCCTGGCTCGACGACTTCGCGGACGAGTTCTCGCGCACGCTCGAACTGCAGGAGGGCGAATTCTCGGTCGGTGCCGTGCCGGAGGACCTCGAAGTTCGCATGGACAACGGTCACCTGCGCCAGGTGCTGTGGAACCTGTGCGACAACGCGGTCAAGTACGCCTCCGAGACGGGCGGGATCTGCGTCGAGGTGCAGGCCGGGCGGATGCCGGGCCAGGGGCGCCCCTTCCTCGAGGTCCTCGACAGCGGTCTCGGCGTCGATGCGGCGACGGTCGACAAGATCTTCGAGCCGTTCTTCACGGCACGCTCGGGCGGCACCGGCCTCGGGCTCTACATCTCCCGCGAGTTGTGCGAGCTCAACCGCGCGACCTTGCTGTACCTCGATCGACCCGGTGGCGGCAGCATCTTTCGTATCGTATTCTCCGACCCGGACCGCTGGGATTCACAGGACACGGCATGACGCGACCGCTGGCGCTGGTAATCGATGACGAGCCCGATATCTGCGAACTGCTCTCGGTGACGCTGGGCCGCATGGATATCCGTACCCAGACGGCGATGGACGTCGCCGGCGCCAAGGCGCTGCTCGGTGAGCAGCGGTTCGACATCTGCCTGACCGATATGCGGTTGCCCGACGGGGACGGACTCGAACTCGTCGAGTGGATCCAGAAACACGCTGCCGGCCTGCCCGTCGCCGTGATCACGGCGCATGGCAATGTCGAGACCGCCGTGCAGGCACTCAAGCTCGGCGCCTTCGACTTCATCTCCAAGCCGCTGGACCTCGGCAACCTGCGCACCATTGTCGAGAACGCGCTCAGGGTCCGCGGTCCCGGGGATGCCGGCGACTCGAAGCTGCTGGGCAATTCCCCGGCAATGCACGAGCTGCGGGATATGATCGACAAGGTCGCGCAATCCCAGGCGCCCGTGCACATCTCGGGCGAATCGGGCACGGGCAAAGAGCTGGTCGCACGACTGATCCACGACAGCGGCCCGCGCGCCGAGGGCCCGTTCGTGCCGGTCAACTGCGGCGCAATCCCGACGGAACTCGTGGAGAGCGAGTTCTTCGGGCACCGCAAGGGGGCCTTCACGGGCGCCGTCAACGACAAGGCCGGCCTGATCCAGTGCGCCCGGGACGGCACGCTGTTTCTCGACGAGATCGCCGACCTGCCCCTCGCGATGCAGGTAAAGCTGCTCCGCGTCATCCAGGAGAAGAAAGTGCGGCCCGTCGGTGCATCGAAGGAAGAGAGCGTCGACGTCCGCATCCTGTCGGCAACGCACAGGAACCTGGCGGAGATGGTCGCCGCCGGCGATTTCCGCGAAGACCTTTATTACCGCATCAACGTGATCGAACTCCAGGTGCCCGCGCTGCGCGAGCGCGGAGAGGATGCGCTGTTGCTCGCGGACCATATTCTCGGCCGCCTCGGCGCCCCGGGCGCCCTCGACGACGACGCCCGGCAGGCGCTGCTGCGGTACCGCTTTCCCGGCAACGTCCGGGAACTCGAGAACATGCTCGAGCGTGCAGTCACCCTGTGCGCGGGCCGCGCAATCACGGCCGCCGACCTGCACATGCGCGAGACCGGGAATGAGCCGCAGGCCGCTGCCGTGGGCCGGTTCGAGGACCAGGTCGAGGATGCCCAGCGCCAGGCTATCGTCGAGGCCCTCGAGAAGACCCGGTACAACAAGACCGCCGCGGCCAGGCTGCTGGGCCTGACGTTCCGGCAGCTACGCTACCGCATCAAGAAGCTCAACATCGAATAAGTAGGAGCCCGCCTTGCGGGCGAAGCAACGCGGCGGCCGCCAGGCCGCTTTGGATGTCGCCCGCAAGGCGGGCTCCTACGGGTGGCGATACGCCGCGCCCGCAAGGCGGGCTCCTACGGGTGACAAATAGTGTCACTTTGTGACACGAAAGCGACGCTTGTCCGCCGAATTGTCACTCTTTTACGACGGACCTTACGTTAATTCGCCCGGGAATCCGGCCTTTTATCAATAACTTGACGCGCGTCACGAAAAACTGGCACGGGGTTTGCTTAAGTACGGGTACAGGCGATTTCGCCGTTAACTGAACTATCTCAATTCATGGAGACGAAGAGATGAAGAAGCAACAAGGTTTTACGCTTATCGAACTCATGATCGTTGTTGCGATCATCGGTATCCTCGCGGCCATCGCTATTCCTGCTTACCAGGACTACACGATCCGCGCCCAGGTATCTGAGGGCCTGAACCTGGCCGCTGGCGCCAAGGCAGCCATCACCGAGTTCACGCAGGACCGCGGTAACTTCCCGAGTGACAACGCCACGGCAGGTATTGCTCCTGCGGGCCAGATCACCGGCAAGTACGTCGGTACCGTAACGAACGCTGCTGGCGTGATCACCATCAACTATGCAGGCGATGCGCACGCGCTGCTGACGGGTGCCAACCTGATGCTGTCGCCGTTCACGAATGCCGGTTCCGTTGAGTGGACCTGCTCGTCGACGGACGCCTCGATTGCGCCGCGTCACCTGCCGGCTGCTTGCCGCTAAGACGCGAAACCAAAGCTTCACTGCTTTGGATGCAAGTCAGAAAAAGCCCCGGCTTGCCGGGGCTTTTTTTTTCGGCAGACCGTGTGCAGCACAGGAGTGTGACCCAGGTCACACTTGCGGGACTGCTCGTCCCGGCTCCGCACGCAGCGGCAGCAACTTGCGATAGACTGCAACGATGAACACGTCGGACCATCTCATGACCACGAAACAACGCGGTTTTACCCTGATCGAACTGATGATCGTCGTGGCGATTATCGGCATCCTGGCCTCCCTCGCGGTGGCGGCGTACCAGACCTACACGGTGCGCGCCCAGGTTGCCGAGGGCATCAACATGGCGGTCGGCGCCAAGGCCCCGGTCGTCGACGCCTTCAACATGGACGGTGAACCGCCGGCCGGGCGCGTCGAGGCCGGCATGAGTGCCAACGCGACCGATACGCGCGGCAAGTACGTTGCTTCGGTCAACATCGTCAATGGCCGCGTCGACGTCACGTTCGGCAACGATGCGCATGCCGAGATTACCGGGCGCACGATCTCGTTCACGCCCTACACCTCGGCCAGCGGCACCATCATCTGGCGCTGCGGCGCCGCGAACGTGCCCGCCGGGTCCAATCCGCTGACCGGTAACGGCGTCACCTCGGCCCACCAGGCACCGACCGTCGACAGCCGCTACCTGGTCACTCCTTGCCGCTAGGCGCCCCCGGACCGGGCCTTGCGGACCGATATTCGAGCGATTTCAGGGGTTTTACTTAATCAAATTCGATAACTGTGAACCTCAGCACAAAATCCAGTTGAATCGGGCACTTGGATCAGTGAGACTGTAACGCTCTGAGAATCGCTTTCGCTTGGGAATCGCATGGCAGCTACGGCTTCACAATCCAATCTCGCAGGCCTGCCCCGGCGCCTCGTGCAGGACGGCATCGTCTCCGAGGAACAGCTCCAGGAAGCCACCGAGGCCGCCAAGAAGGAACGCCTGCCCCTGATCGCCTATCTCGTCGGCGAGGAGCTGGCCAACGCCCGGGCAATCGCCGTCGCGGCATCGCATGAATTCGGTGTACCTTTGCTGGATCTCGATGCCGTCGAGATCGACCTCGAAGTCGTGCGCGCCGTCGATCAGAACCTGATCAGCAAGCATCGCGTTCTGCCACTGGTCAAGCGCGGCCACCGCATCTTCCTCGCCATCTCCGACCCGACCAACCTGCAGGCCATCGACGATATCAAGTTCGCCACGAGCCTGCGCGTCGACCCGGTGGTCGTCGAGCAGGACAAGCTCGAGGAGCGCATCAATAGTGCGATCGAGGCGGTCGACACCAGCATGGGTGGCCTCGAGGACGACGATTTCGACCTCGAGAATCTCGACGTTGGCGGCGTCGATGAAAAAGACGACGAGGTCACGCGCGACGAAATCGAAGATGCGCCGGTCGTGCGCTTCGTCAACAAGATCCTGCTCGACGCGATCAAGCGAGGCGCGTCGGATATTCACTTCGAGCCCTACGAGAAGTTCTTCCGTATCCGCACCCGTCTCGACGGCGTGCTGAGCGAGGTGGCGAATCCGCCGGTGGCACTCGCGCACAAACTGTGCGCGCGCCTCAAGGTCATGTCCCGCATGGACATCGCCGAGCGCCGTGTGCCACAGGACGGCCGCATCAAGATGCGACTGTCGAAGAACCGCGCCATCGACTTCCGCGTCAACACCTGCCCGACGCTGTTCGGCGAAAAAATCGTGCTGCGTATTCTCGACCCGTCGCAGGCCAAGCTCGGCATCGAGGTGCTTGGCTATGAAGATCACCAGCGGGCCCTCTACGAGAAGCACCTGGCGAAGCCCTACGGCATGATTCTCGTTACAGGACCGACGGGTTCGGGTAAGACGGTATCGCTGTACACCGGCCTCAACATGCTCAACGAACCGACGCGCAACATCTCGACGGCCGAGGACCCTGCGGAAATCAACCTGCCGGGTGTCAACCAGGTCAACGTCAATCCGAAAGTCGGGCTGACCTTTGCCTCGGCGCTCAAAGCCTTCCTGCGCCAGGACCCGGACGTCATCATGGTCGGTGAGATACGTGACCTCGAGACGGCCGAGATCGCCATCAAGGCGGCACAGACGGGTCACCTCGTCTTGTCCACGCTGCATACGAACGATGCGCCGAAAACGCTGACACGCATGGTCGACATGGGCGTCATGCCCTACGCGATCGCGACCTCGGTCAGCCTGATCATTGCGCAGCGCCTGGCGCGCCGCCTCTGCGACAACTGCAAGGAAGTCCGCGACATCCCCCGCGAAGCGCTCGAGAAAGAGGGTTTCACGGCC
The DNA here is from genome assembly GCA_041553075.1 of Woeseiaceae bacterium. GTDB lineage: Bacteria > Pseudomonadota > Gammaproteobacteria > Steroidobacterales > Woeseiaceae > UBA1847. The sequence goes on from JBFEJR010000003.1 coordinate 28,194, forward strand.
GAGGAACTCGACGCGGGCGTCACGATTTTCGGGCCCAAGCCAAAAGGCTGCAAGCAGTGCAACGACGGCTACAAGGGCCGCGTCGGCATCTTCCAGGTCATGGAAGTATCCGAAATCATGGGCCGCATCATCATGGAAGGCGGCAACGCCATGCAGATCGCGGATCAGGCCGCCAAGGAAGGGGTCATCGATTTGCGACAGGCAGGATTGAACAAAGTCAAGGAAGGGATTACCAGCCTTGAAGAGGTCAATCGAGTTACAATTGAATAAGTTAATCAGGTAGTTACGAACTTAACGGACTGAAACGATGGCTCAGACAGCAGTGGTAAGCAACACGCCGTTCCTGTGGGAAGGAACCGACCGAAACGGCAAGAAGGTCAAGGGCAAGAGCCTGGCGACCGACGAGGCGACCGTACGCGCCGATCTCCGGCGCCAGGGGGTCGTCCCGACGCGCATCCGCAAGCAGCGCAAGGGCCTGTTCGCGGGCGGCGGCAAGATCGTATCGGGCGATATCGCGATCTTCAGCCGGCAGCTCGCCACCATGCTGGCCGCCGGTATCCCCCTCGTGCAGTCGTTCGAGATCATTGGCAACGGCCACGAGAACCCGGCGATGCAGAAGCTGATCCTCGCGATCAAGGCCGACGTCGAGGGCGGCAGCGCACTGGCCGAGGCCCTCGCCAAGCATCCGCTGTATTTCGACGACCTGTTCGTCAATCTCGTCGAAGCCGGCGAACAGGCGGGTGCGCTCGAAACCCTGCTGGACAAGATTGCGACGTACAAGGAAAAAACAGAGGCGATCAAGAAGAAAATCAAGAAAGCCCTGACCTACCCGGCCGCCGTCCTGGTCGTGGCATTAATCGTAACGACGATCCTGCTGATCTTCGTGATCCCATCGTTCGAGGACCTGTTCAAGGGCTTCGGCGCGGACTTGCCGACATTCACACGCATGGTCATCGACCTGTCGGCGTTTGTGCGCACCCAGGGCTTCTACCTGGCCGTGTTGATCGGCGGCGCAATCGGCAGCTTCCTGTATTTCCAGAAACGCTCGCGCGCCTTTCGGCATTTCCTCGACCGGATGCTGCTGAAAACGCCCGTGATCGGGCCGATCATGCAGAAAGCGGCGATCGCGCGCTATGCTCGGACGCTGTCGACGATGTTCAACGCGGGCGTACCGCTGGTCGAAGCGATGGAATCGGTGGCGGGCGCCACGGGTAACATCGTGTTCGAGCAGGCCGTCCTGCAAATGCGCGACGAGGTCGCGACCGGCCAGCGCCTGCAGCAGGCCATGGAAAACACCGACCTGTTCCCGAACATGGTGAACCAGATGATCGCGGTGGGTGAAGAATCCGGCTCGCTCGACGAGATGTCGGCCAAGGTGGCCGACTTCTACGAGGAGGAAGTCGACAACGCCGTGGACAACCTGTCGAGCCTGCTCGAACCGATGATCATGGCGATTCTTGGCGTCCTCGTCGGCGGCCTCGTCGTCGCGATGTACCTGCCCATCTTCAAGCTGGGTGCGGTCGTTTAAACCGGCACGAGATTGTGTTGCAGCGGCGTTCGGAGGACACTCCGAACGCCGTTTTCGTGTACGCTCCCACCGTGCCTGACGGAGATACCTGATGTTCGAAGCATTCACGGAGTCTGCACCGCTGTTCATCGGCGTCGTGTTCGCTTTCTGCCTCGTAATCGGCAGCTTCCTCAATGTCGTGATTCATCGCCTGCCGCTCATGATGGAGCGCGACTGGCGCGAGCAGTGCGCCGAGATGAGTGCATCGCCGCCGGCGCAGGAACTCCCCGACGGTCGTTTCGACCTCATCGTACCGCGCTCGCACTGCCCGGCATGCGGCTCGGCCATCGCGGCGTGGCAGAACATCCCGGTCATCAGCTACCTGCTGCTCGGCGGCAAGTGCAGCAAGTGCGGCGAGTCCATCTCGGCCCGCTACCCGCTCGTCGAACTCGCCACCGCCCTGCTGGCCGCGATCTGTGCGTGGCATTTCGGTCCGGGCTGGGAAGGCCTGATGGCCGTCGTCCTGACGCTCGGACTGGTGCCGATTGCCATGATCGATGCCGAGACCCAGTTGATACCCGACACCATCGTCCTGCCGCTGATGTGGATCGGCCTGCTCATGAGCGTATTCGCGCCGATGGAGGGTGCGACGACGCTCTTCATCGCCCCGCAGGATGCGCTCGTCGGCGCGGTCGCCGGCTACCTGAGCCTGTGGAGCGTTTACCAGTTGTTCAAGCTCGTGACCGGCAAGGAAGGCATGGGTTACGGCGATTTCAAGCTGCTCGCGGCGCTGGGCGCCTGGCTCGGCTGGCAGCAGTTGCCGCAGATCATCCTGCTGTCCGCGGTCGTGGGCGCGGTAGTGGGTATCTCGCTCATGGTATTTCGCAAGCATGAGCGCAGCGTCCCGATACCCTTCGGTCCCTACCTCGCGGCCGCAGGCTGGGCCACCATGGTCTGGGGCGACGTGATCCAGCGCAGCATCTTCGACCCGCTGACCTGAGTGCACGGCGAACACGAGGCAATCCCGTTTCGCGTCGGCCTGACCGGCGGCATCGCCAGCGGCAAGTCGACGGTCGCCCGGATGTTTGCGGATCTCGGCGTACCGGTCATCGATACCGACGTCATTGCCCGGGAAGTGGTGGCGCCGGGCATGCCGGCCCTCGACGAGATCCGCTCACGCTTCGGTGACCAGGCCTTCGACCGCTCGGACCGGCTCGACCGCGCCGCGCTGCGCGCCATGATCTTCCAGGATGACGACGCACGCCGCGACCTCGAGGCGATCCTGCATCCGCGCATCGGCGCCGAGACCCGTCGCCAGGCGGACGCAGCCGGCGGCGCCTACCAGGTCATCGTCGTGCCGCTGCTGGTCGATTCGGCGTTGCGCGAATTCGTCGACCGGGTGCTGGTCGTCGACTGCAACGAGGAAACGCAGATCGAGCGGCTGCTGGCGCGGGACGCCGAATCGCGCGAGCAGGCGCGGCGGATACTCGCCGCGCAGGCGAGCCGCGAGGAGCGGCTGGCCATCGCAGACGACGTCATCGACAACAGCTCCGACCTGGCGTCGTTACGCAACCGGGTCGGCGAGCTCGACCTCAGTTACCGCTCCCTTGCAGAGCGGCGCGATCCGCCCGGACCACGTCCTGGAAGTGCCTGATATCGGCTTCCGAGACCCGGTTGCCGCCGATCGTCGAGGCCTTGTCGGCTTCGATCTGGCCGAGCGCCAGCTCGGAAATCGTCAGTGCTTCGTCGAAGTAGCCGCGCGTCGCCAGCAAGGCGGCCATCGCCATTGCGTGGCCCGCGCCGGGACGTGAATCGAGCGAGGTACGGAACGAGGCCAGCGCGGCGGCCGGCTCGTCCATGTAGACCTGGGTGTAGCCGACGAAATAGTGCAGGTGCGAGTACCCGAGCAGCCCGGGATCGTTGTTGACCGGCAGCTCGAGCATGTCATCGAACAGCAACTTGAGATCGTTCATCGCGATCTCGGGACAGCGGCCCTGCGCGACCGACGAGATCAGGTTGGAATAGGACTTGACGAGACGCGGGTCGTAGTACTTGCCGGCCAGGGTGTCGGCCGTGCCCCGGAACTCTGCCGGGTCGAGATTGCCGCCGGCGCACAGTACGTTCAGGCGCATCACCAGCAGGTAGGAATTGCGGCCCGGAATATTTCCGAGAGCCTCGTCGATAATGGCAAGTGCCTTATCGCTGTGTCCTGCGTTGAAATAGTCCATCGCGAACTGGCCCTGGGCGCGGGCCGAGGTCGGCGCTTTGCTGGCCGAGGCCGCAACGATCATCGAGTAGTCCTGCCAGATGGTCGCCGCGAAACGCGTGAAGCCGCCCAGCAGCAGCAAGGCGGCGCAAGCCGCGATGACGAACGTGCGCGCCTCGAGCTTCTGCACTGCCAGCACGATCAAGGGCAGGAACAGGAAGGCCGCGGGCAGGTAGTTGCGATGTTCGAAGTACATCTCGAGGTTGACGACCGTCGACTCGACGAGATGCCCGCCGTAGAAGAACAGGACCGCGAGCGCGAACAGGGGCCACTCCCGGCGCCGCAGCAGGGCAAGGACGGCAAGTCCTGCATGCAGGGCGATGGCGAGCAGCGTCGTCACCGGGGTCAGCAACCCGGTGGACTTCAGGAAATGGTCCTGGAATACGCCGGTCGTATAGAGTTTCGGTATGAACCAGTTGTATAGGTAGTCGGTCAGGATGCGCGGCTGTGTCAGGACGCGTTCGTACAGGCTGAAGTCACGCGGCGGCTTGATGGCGAAGAAATCGTAGCTCGTCGCCTTGTACGTCAGGTACGCGGCGATCATGACGCACGGCAGGATGATGAAAGTACTCAGCCATACCCGGTCGAGGTTTCCCCGAAGGCGCGCGCTCGAGGCAAGCACCGTGATCTCCAGCACGCCCGCGAGCAGCGGCAACAGCGCGCCGTTTTCCTTGCTGAGTACGGCGAGAATCGTCCCGGCCCCGAGCGAGCAGGACATGATCGCGTAAGCCTTGATGCGATTCGACTCCACGCGTGTGCGGCCGTACAGGTAGCCGACCAGGCCCGCGAGCACGAACAGGGTCGACAGCTGCGCCATGCGTTGTACGACATAGAGGGTCGTGGATACGAGAAACGGGTGCAGCAACCAGGCACCGGCTGTCAGCAGTGCGGCCCACTGCGCCTGGCGCCGATCGAGACCATGGATTCGCAGGACCTGGAGCGTCAGGGCGCCGAGCAAGGCGCCGTTCAGCAGATGTATCACGAGGTTGGTCCGTTTGAACGGCCACGGATCGGTCGGCCAGTGGGTGCCGTCGATGACGAAGGTCGCCAGCGACAGTGGCCGCCCCGTCGGCCCGGCATGGCCGCGAAACACGAACGACTTGAAGGTCTCCCAGTCCGTCACCCCGCCGTAGTTACCGAGCGCCGCGATGGAGCCGAAGTCGTCGAACAGGAAGGGCCCGCTCAGTCCCGGCCAGTAGGCGGCGACGGCGGCGACGAATACGACGGCCCAAGCGGCGGCAAGCCATAGCGGACTTGCACCGCGCTGCGGTTGCGCGATTGTCATCTGAATCCTCGGCGAAATTTTGAAAGGCATTCTATCCTGCTGCTGCAGGTACGGGTACCGACCAGTTCTCAGGCCCATTTGCCAGTTGCCCGCCGCTGGCGCAGAATAGCTGCATGGCCAAACCCGCCAGCGATATCGCGCCGCAGGCATCCGCGGCAATCACGCACTACGAGCAGCCCCTGTCCGAGCGCATGCGCACGTTCCTGCGTCTCGAATTCCTGTACCAGCAGATGCTCTACAACGGCGAGCGCGAAGCGGACTGGGCCTCGCGGGCCACGATCGCGACGCTGCTCGACATGCTGGCGATCCTGTCCCGCGGTGACGTTCGCAGTGACGTGCACAAGGAACTCGACTGCCAGCTCGCCCAGCTCGAACGCTTTCAGAGCCAGCCCGGGGTCGACGGCGGGCGTCTCGAGGCGTTGATCCACAACCTGGCGACGAGCCGCGCGGAACTCGGCCGCATTGGCACTTCCTTCCTGCAGCCTTTGAAGGACAGCGAGTTCCTGAGCGCCATCAAGCACCGCAGTGCCATCCCGGGCGGAACCTGCGAATTCGACCTGCCCGTGTACAGTCACTGGCTGCGCCAGCCCTTCGCGCGGCGCCAGCAGGACCTGGAAATCTGGATGGGGGCAGTACGGCCGGTGTGCGACGCCGTAACCGAGCTGCTGTGGCTGATTCGCGAGAGCGCGCAACCGAGCGATCGGGTGGCGATCAACGGCATGTACCAGCACAACATGCAAAAAGACGCCAAGTGCCGCTTGCTGCGTGTCAGCGTCGGCAACGGCAGCTCACTGTTCCCGGAAATCAGCGGCAGCCAGCACCGCTTCACGGTGCGCTTCCTCGAGTGGTCGACCGTCGACAGCCGCGCCGTCCAGACGGGCCACGACGTACCGTTCAAGCTATCGATCTGCTAGCCCACCGAAATACGGTGCCAGTCACCTTATTTCCAGTCTAAAGGTGCCTGGCACCATATTGGTGGCGGAAATAAGGTGACTGGCACCGTATTAGTGGTGGTGCTTGAGTGCTTTGACGACCGGGACGTCGGCTGGCAGCAGCTCCGTGGCGTCGAGTTGCTCGCGCGGTACCCAGCGCAGCGCCTGCCCCTCGCGCCCGACCGGCTCGCTGACCCAATCGCTCACGATGAAAAACTCGATCGTCACGATACGGTCCTCGTACTCGTGCCGCAGGTTCATGAACGCCGCGCAATCCGTGACCTCGATACCGAGCTCCTCGGCCAACTCGCGGGCAAGCGCCTCGAGCGAGGTCTCCCCGTCGCCGATCTTGCCTCCCGGGAATTCCCATAGGCCGTTGAAGGGGCCGCCCCCGACACGTTCCGCGATCAGGATGCGCCCTTCGGCATCGCACAGGATACCGGCCGCGACCCTGAAATGATTCATCGGCAGGCGGCGGTCAGCTCAGGCGGCCGTGACACTGCTTGTACTTCTTGCCCGAGCCGCAGGGACAGGGCTCGTTGCGGCCGACCTTGCGGCCGTCGCGCACGAACGGCGTCTGCGGCTGCGCCGCGGGTGCGGCTTCGCCGCCACCGCCGCCGCCACCCAGCGCGGACGCTTCGGCATGCTGGAATTTCATCTGCTCCGCCTGCTTGCGGCGCGCTTCCATGGCCGCGAGGTCTTCCTCGCTTTGTACACGAATCCTGCAGAGGATGCTGATCGTGTCGTGCTTAACCTGCTCGATCATCTCGCCGAACATGTCGAAAGCCTCGCGCTTGTATTCCTGCTTGGGGTTCTTCTGGGCGTACGAGCGCAGGCCGATGCCCTGGCGCAGGTGGTCCATCGCCGCGAGGTGTTCCTTCCAGTGAAAATCGAGCTGGCGCAACATGACCTGCTTTTCGACGCCGCGCATCAGCTCGGGACCGATCTCGCCGGCCTTTTTCTCGTAGGCCTTGGTCACTTCCTCGATACACCTCTCGGCAATGGCTTCAGCCGTCAGCGTGGTATCGTCGTGAACCCAGCGTGCCACGTCGGCGCGCACCCCGAACTCCGAGTCCAGCGCATTCGACAGGCCTTCGGCATCCCAGAGCTCGTCGAGGCTTCCCGGCGGAATGTGCTGGTGCACCGCACCTTCGACCACCTCTTCGCGAATCGCCGCAATCGACTCCTCGATGTCGTCCGCTTCCATCAGGTCGTTGCGCATCACGTACACGACCTTGCGCTGGTCGTTGGCGACGTCGTCGTATTCGAGCAGATTCTTGCGGATATCGAAGTTGTGGGCCTCGACCTTGCGCTGGGCGCGCTCGATCTGCCGCGTCAACAGGCGGCTTTCGATGGCCTCGCCCTCGCGCATGCCCGCGCGCGCCAGCAGCGCCTTGGTGCGCTCGGGATCGCCGAAGATGCGCATCAGCGTATCTTCCATCGACAGGTAAAAACGTGACGAGCCGGGGTCGCCCTGGCGACCGGACCGCCCGCGTAACTGGTTGTCGATGCGCCGCGATTCGTGGCGCTCGGTGCCGATGATGTGCAGGCCGCCTGCCTCGACGACCTGGTTATGGCGCTCCTGCCAGTCCTTGCGAATGGACTCCTTCTCGGCGTCGCTCCCGGCCTCGACCAGCGCCGCATCGAGGCTGCCGCCCAGCACGATATCCGTGCCGCGGCCCGCCATGTTGGTAGCGATGGTGACGGCGCCCGGGCGACCCGCGTTCTGCACGATCAGCGCTTCGCGCTCGTGTTGCTTGGCGTTCAGCACCTCGTGCCGGATCTTCTTTTTCGTGAGGAATTTGGACAGCAGCTCCGAGGCCTCGATCGACGTCGTGCCGACGAGCACCGGCTGGCCGCGCTCCTGGCAGTCGACGATGTCCTCGACGATCGCGTCGTACTTGTCCTTCTCGGTCAGGTACACGAGGTCCGGCTGGTCATTGCGGACCATCGGCTTGTGCGTGGGGATGACGACGACTTCGAGCCCGTAGATCTGCTGGAACTCGAACGCCTCCGTATCGGCCGTGCCGGTCATGCCCGACAGGTTGCGATACAGGCGAAAGAAATTCTGGAACGTGATCGAGGCAACCGTCTGGTTTTCCTGGCGAATGGACACGCCTTCCTTGGCCTCGACGGCCTGGTGCAGGCCATCGCCCCAGCGACGGCCCGGCATGGTGCGGCCCGTGAACTCGTCCACGATCACCACCTCGCCGTCCTTGACGACATAGTCCACGTCGCGCTTGTAGATGGCGTGCGCGCGCAGGGCTGCATTCAGGTGGTGCAGCAACCGGATGTTGCCGGGGTCATACAGGCTCTCGCCTTCCTTCAGGAGGCCGTACTGGACCATCAGCGACTCGACGCGCTGGTGGCCTTCTTCGGTCACGTGCGCCTGCTTGGCCTTGAGATCGAGCGTGTAGTCGCCGCGCGGCAGCAGTTTGGCCGCTGCGGGCTTCTTGCTGCCATCCACGAGCGCGAGGTCGGCATCGTTCTGTTCCGCCAGCGTAACGGCATCGTCGAGGCTCATCTCCTGGTCGTCGCGGTCGACGAGCACGACGCGGTTGGACGAGATCTCGTAGTTCATCGGCGCGTCGGTTTCTTCCTGCGCCGTGAGCCGCGGAATCAGCTTGTTGATCTGCCCGTAGAGATCGGTGCTGGCCTCGGCCGGCCCCGAGATGATCAGCGGTGTGCGCGCCTCGTCGATCAGGATCGAGTCGACCTCGTCGACGATCGCGAAGTTGAGCATGCGCTGGGTCTTGTCCTCGACGGCGAAAGCGAGGTTGTCGCGCAGGTAGTCGAAGCCCAGCTCGTTGTTGGTCGCGTAAGTAATGTCTGCGGCGTACGCGGCCCGCTTCTCCTCGGTCGTCTGGCCGGCCCGGGTGACGCCGACCGTCAAGCCCAGGAATTCGTAGATCGGCCGCATCCAGTCGGCATCGCGCTGGGCCAGGTATTCGTTGACCGTGACGACGTGCACGCCGTCCCCGCTGATGGCATTCAGGTAAGCCGGCAGGGTCGACATCAGGGTCTTGCCCTCGCCGGTACGCATCTCCGCGATGTTGCCGTCGTGCAGGACCATGCCGCCGATCAGCTGGACGTCGAAGGGGCGCAACCCGAGGGTGCGCACGGAGGCTTCGCGCGCCACGGCAAACGCTTCGGGCAGCAGTTCGTCGAGCGTTTCGCCGTCCGCGTAGCGTTTACGCAGTTCGTCGGTCCTGGCCCGGAGCTGCTCGTCGCTCAGCGCCTGCAGGCCCTCTTCGAGGGCATTGATTTTCTTGACGACTTTCGAGTACTGACGCAGCAGACGCTGGTTCCGGCTGCCGAAGATGCGAGTCAGGAAATTGGCCACGCAGGGCTCCCCGGTCAAACAAAGGCCGCTATTCTACGGCCAAATAGTGGTTAATGTCGCGATTTGTGGGCAAATTCCGGGAACACAAGGCCGGGCGGCCGACGCGTGGCGGCGTTGCCGGGATTCCGGCTTCCGGTGGACTCAGTTCGAGGCGTCGCGGATGAACTTCACCGGGTTGACCCGGCGACCGTTTTGCAGCACCTCGAAGTGCAGGTTAGGGCCGGTCGCGCGGCCGGTTTCACCCATGTGGGCAACGACCTGCCCTTTCTTGACCTCGTCACCGACGGCGACCAGGTTTTCCGAATTGTGCGCATAGCGGGTCGAGTAACCGTTGCCGTGGTTGATCTCGACCATGATGCCGTAACCGTAGCGGTCACCCGACCAGGTGACGACACCATCGGCCACAGCCACGATCTCGGCGCCAAGCTTGCCCGCGAAATCGATACCGGTGTGGTTTGCGGGCTTGCCCGTAAACGGATCGGTGCGCTTGCCAAAATAGGATGACAACCATCCCGACTTGATCGGCCGACCCTGCGGGTGCACGCGTTGCTTGAGATTCTCGTTCATCAGCACCGACTCGAGCACGTTGAGCTGTGCCTCGCGACTGTCGAGCTGGTAGCCGAGCGCAGTCATTGCGTCGACGACGTCGGGCATGCCGACGTTGGTGCCGGCAGCCATCGGTTCCTCGGGACCGCCCACGGCGGGATCCGAGCCGAAATTGAATTCGCTGTCGTCGATGTCGGCCATCTCGGTCAGGCGGCGACCGACCGCGTCAAGGCGGATCATGCGCGCGTTCATCTGGGCGATGCGAATCGCGAATGCATCGAGCGTATCCTCGTTTGCCTGCCGGATGGTCTCGATCGTCTCTTTTTGTTCGGCAATCTGGTCCGTCAGCGCCTGCAGCTCGCCATTGCTGACGCCCGAGCCCGTTTTCGCCGCATACCAGTGGCCCACGGCAAAGCCGCCGGACAGCACGACGAACGCGGCAAGACCAGCCGCCAGGCCGGCTGCGGCGCCGGACAGGCTGACTTGTCGGGTTTTACCGAAACCCTTGCCGAAAATTACAACATTCATCGATTGCGCTCCGGGCGCTCTGCAGTCGCTTCTTGATATTCAGTGCAAGCCGTCAGTCCGCCTGCCTGCGCAGCGCGGTCGCTTCTTGGCATTCTTGTAAACTTGCAGTCCCTGCTCACTTCGGTAGCCCCGCTGCCCTGTCCCCAGGGCCGGTGGTTTTGCGTCCCCGCCTCGCGGCGAGTTTGCCCTTGTCGTGTGCGACAATATGCATAATGTCGGAAATCATTACAAGGTTCCGGCGTCCGGCTGCGACGCGGGTCGCAGCATCTGGGGAAAAAGCGCCGACCACGTCACATTTTTATGGCCAATAACGACCTCAAGAATCTTTTAAACCCTTGTTCTGGCGGGGATTTAGGCAATATCGTGCGGCGCGCAAAGGAGCTGGGCGAGCTGACCGACGCGCTCTCCCGGGCGCTGCCCGAGGACTGTGCCGGCGCCGTGGTCGCGGCAAATCTCCGCGAAAACGGCGAGCTGGTCGTGATTGCCGCCTCGTCGGCCTGGGCAAGCCGGCTGCGCTATGAAACCGACACGCTGCTCGACGCCGCCCGCAGCGCCGGATTGAACCCGACGGCCTGCCGGGTCCGGGTCTCGCAGAACGGGTAAGCCTGCCGGGCGACGGCCGTCAGGCGTAGACGGGCGTGGCGTAGGAAATCGGGGCCTTGCGCGAGTCCTCGAACGTGACCTCTTCCCAGGTGGACCTGTCCGCGAGCATGGCGCGAAGCAGCCGGTTGTTGAGATCGTGTCCCGACTTGTAGGCGCGCAGCTCACCGATCAGGCTGTGCCCGAGCAGGTAGGCATCGCCGATGGCGTCGAGAATCTTGTGAATGACGAACTCGTTCGAGTAGCGCAGGCCATCCTCGTTGAGAATGCGGTAATCGTCGAGCACGATCGCGTTGTCCATGCTGCCGCCGAGCGTCAGGTTGCGCTCACGCAATGCCTCGACGTCGCGCAGGAAACAGAAAGTCCGCGCACGGCTGACTTCCTTGAGGAATGACGTCGACGAAAAGTCGATGCTCGCGTGCTGGCTCAGCTTGTTGAACACGGGGTGATTGAAGAACACCTCGAAGTTCACCTTGAACCCGTTGAACGGGACGAGTTCGGCCCACTTGTCGCCGTCCTCGACACGCACTTTCTTCTTGATCCGGATGAACTTCTTGGCCGCGTTCTGTTCCTCGATGCCTGCCGACTGCAGCAGGAAAACGAAGGGTCCGGCGCTGCCGTCCATGATCGGCACCTCGGCGGCGGACAGGTCGATCGTGACATTGTCGATACCGAGCCCGGCGAGCGCGGACATCAGGTGTTCGACCGTCGCGACCCGCACGCCGTCCTTGACCAGCGTCGTGCCGAGCATGGTTTCGCCGACCAGCATCGGGTCGGCCGGCACGTCCACGGGGTGCTCGAGGTCGACGCGGCGGAACAGGATGCCCGCGTTCTCCGGGGCCGGCCGCAGGGTCATGTACACCTTCTCGCCCGAGTGCAGGCCAACGCCCGTGGCGCGTACCGTCGTCTTTAAAGTGCGTTGTCTTAGCATGTTGCGCGCAAGGTTATCATATGGAAGAAAAACTCTACAAGAATTAGGTGCTTAGAGCAGATGAATCACGGCGGCCAGAGGAGTCGTACTCCGCGGGAAGGAAGGGGGCCGGCCCGGATGGTTCCGGGCCGGCTCGGCGGAGGAAGTACCCTGCGGTGAGTGAGTGCACCGCGGGGCTTTAGCCCTTCCTAGTCTGCCTGGCGCCGCAGGAACGCCGGGATGTCGAGCAGTTCTTCCTGCAGTCCGGCACTCTCGAGGCCGTCGCCTACGGCACGTTTGCGCTGCACGGTCGGCTTGTCGAGCGTCTGGTAGTTCGGCTCGGCGTGCGCCTGGGGACGCCGCACGATACGCATCGGCGATTCGGCGGCGGTGGCGTGTTGCCCGAGACCGGTCGCCACGACCGTGACGCGAATGCGATCGGTCATGTCCGGATCGATGACGGTACCGACGACCACGGTGGCATCGTCCGACGCGAATTCCTTGACCGTGTTGCCGACCTCCTGGAATTCGCCGATCGACAGGTCCATGCCGGCCGTGACGTTGACGAGGATGCCGTTCGCGCCGGCCAGGTTGATGTCCTCGAGCAGCGGGCTCGAGACAGCCGCCTCGGCGGCTTCGCGGGCACGATCGTCACCCTGCGATACGCCGGTGCCCATCATGGCCATGCCCATTTCGGACATCACCGTGCGAACGTCGGCGAAGTCGACGTTGATCAGGCCGGGACGGGTGATGAGTTCGGCGATGCCCTGCACCGCGCCCTGCAGCACCTGGTTTGCCGACTTGAACGCGTCCAGCAGCGTCGTTTCGCCGCCGAGCACGGTGAGGAGCTTCTCGTTGGGAATCGTGATCAGCGAATCCACGTACTTGCCGAGTTCGGCGATACCGTGTTCGGCGATCTGCATGCGCTTGCCACCCTCCATCATGAACGGCTTGGTCACGACCGCGACGGTCAGGATGCCGAGTTCCTTCGCGACCTGTGCGACCACCGGCGCCGCCCCGGTTCCGGTGCCGCCGCCCATGCCGGCCGTGATGAACAGCATGTCGGCGCCCTCGATGACTTCGTGGATGCGATCGCGGTCCTCCATCGCGGCCTGCCGGCCGATGTCCGGATCCGAGCCCGCGCCGAGGCCTTTCGTGATGTTGCAGCCGATCTGCAGCGAGGTTCGCACACGCGACCCCTTGAGCGCCTGCGAATCGGTGTTGGCGCAGATAAAATCGACACCTTCGATGCCGGCATCGACCATGTGGCTGACGGCATTGCCGCCGCCGCCACCGACACCGATGACCTTGATGACAGCACTCTGGCTGTGTGTATCCATTAGTTCGAACATTGAGTCTTCCTCCGCTTTTTCCCTGTGGGGGGCACTCACTGAGCCCCGTCTGTAAACAACAAAAAATTCTTAAAAATGGCCCTGGAACCAGCGCCGCATGCGCTCCCAGACGTCGCCGAGGTTGCCCCCGATCGGCGTGCTGCGGCGTTCGCGCCGCGCCAGGCTCTCGCGCCCGTACAGGAGCAGCCCGACGCCCGTGGCATGAATCGGGTTGCGCACGACGTCCATGAGCCCCTTGACGTATTGCGGCGAGCCGATCCGCACCGGCATGTGGAACACCTCCTCGGCCAGTTCGACGGCGCCTTCCATCTTGGCGCTGCCGCCCGTAATCACGATGCCCGCCGCAATCAGTTCTTCGAAGCCGCTGCGCCGCAGCTCGTCCCGCACCAGCCCGAAGAGCTCTTCGTAGCGAGGCTCGACGATCTCGGCCAGGGTCTGCCGCGCCAGGCGCCGCGGCGGTCGCTCGCCGACGCTCGGCACCTCGATGGTCTCGTCCGGGTTCGCGAGCTGCGACAAGGCACAGGCGTACTTGATCTTGATTTCCTCGGCGTATTGCGTGGGCGTGCGCATCGACACGGCGATGTCGTTGGTGACCTGGTCGCCCGCGATCGGAATGACCGCCGTGTGCTGGATCGCGCCGCCGAGGAATACCGCGATATCGGTGGTGCCGCCGCCGATGTCGACGATGCAGGAGCCCAGTTCCTTTTCGTCGTCGGTCAGGACGGCATAGCTCGATGCCAACTGCTCGAGCACGATGTCGTCGACCTCGAGACCGCAGCGCTGCACGCACTTGACGATATTCTGGGCCGCGCTCTCGGCGCCGGTTACCATGTGCACCTTCGCCTCGAGCCGCACACCGGACATGCCGATCGGCTCGCGGATGCCTTCCTGGCTGTCGATCAGGAACTCCTGCGGCAGGATATGCAGGATCTTCTGGTCCGCGGGAATGGCCACCGCGCGCGCGGCGTCGATTACCCGGTCCACGTCGCCGGCGCTCACTTCCGAATCGCGAATCGCAACGATGCCGTGGGAGTTCAGGCTGCGCACGTGGCTGCCGGCGATCCCGGTATAGACCGAGTGAATGTCGCAGCCGGCCATGAGCTCGGCTTCTTCGACGGCGCGCTGAATCGAATGCACGGTCGACTCGATGTTGACCACCACGCCTTTCTTCAGTCCGCGCGACGGATGTGAGCCGATGCCGACGACTTCGATGTTCCCTTCTTCGTTGACTTCACCGACGATGGCAACGACTTTCGACGTGCCGATATCGAGTCCGACGATCAGGTTCTTGTCAACACGCTTTGACATTCATTCCGTCCCTGTCGCTGCAAGCAACTTGCGCCCGTTTTGCTGCGGAGTGTCGACCGGGGTCTTCGCTCCGTTCTTCCAGCCAATCGTGAAACCATTGCCGTAGCGCATGTCGACATAGGCGATATCGGTAGCATGGCCGGTGATGATGTCGGCCACGACGTCGAGAAACAGTTCGGTGCGTTGCGCCACGTCGCGGCGGCCCAGGCGCACCTCGATGCCGTTGCCGAGCGTCATCTCCCATGAGCCGCGGGCATCGAGGTGCACCCGCCGCACGTCGAGGCCGACCGGGATCAGCTGGTCGCGCACTGCGAGGTAACGCCTGGCAACGTCGCCCGAGCGGCCGTCCGGCCCGCTCAGCCGGGGCAGCTCGGCCGGCACGTGCCGCACCTCGTCGACGAACAGTTCGCCGCGCGTATTCAGCAGTCCACTGTCGCCCCAGGTCGCCGCGGGAACCTGCTCGGTCACGGTGATGGAGATCCGGCTGGGCCAGCGCCGCGCGACGCGTGCCTGGTCTATCCACGGCAGCGCCGTGACTTGCGCCCGGATCCGGTCGAGATCCGCACCGACAAATCCCTTGTCGATCTCCCCGCTGATCGCCTCTTCGATCTGCAGCGCGGAGACACGCTGGAACGGCCCGCTGATCTCCAGCGAGGCGATTTCACGGTCCAGCATGACCAGGGTCAGCTGGTACGTCGCCACGACGATGCCGACCGCGACGATCGGCGCAACGATGCGCCCGATGCGGATCGTCGGCATCCGGAACAGCGGCGCCTTCTTCTGCTTGCGACGTCTGGCCTGCTTACGCGCCATTGGCTGCCACCTTGCTGACTTGCCGGGACTCACCCGAGGTAATACTCGTTTCGAGGATGCGCCAGCACAGCTCGTCGAAGTCGATGCCGTCATGCTTTGCGGCCATCGGCACGAGACTGTGGCTGGTCATGCCGGGAACGGTGTTCACTTCGAGAACCAGCGGCTGGCCGTCACTGCCGGTCATGAAGTCGACGCGCCCCCAACCGGTGCAACCCAGCTCCGCGAACGCCGCCAGCGCGAGTTCGGCATAACGCGCTTCCGCCGCGGGGTCATCGGTGCCGGGGCAGATGTAGCGGGTACGCTCCGACTCATACTTCGCGCGGTAGTCGTAAAAGACGCGCGGTGTTTCGATGCGAATACTCGACAGCGCCTTGCCCTGCAGCACGGCGACCGTGAACTCACCCCCGATGACACAGGTCTCGAGCAAGGCAACGTCGTCGTATTGCAACGCCAGCGCGATCGCGGCGTCGAGCTCGCCCGCTTCGGAGACGCGGGACATGCCGACGCTCGATCCCTGGCCTGCGGGTTTTACGATCAGCGGGAAACCCAGCCGGTCCGCGGCGGCGGGCGCTGCCGCGCGCGATGTCACCACCTCGTAGTCCGGGGTGGGGATGCCGGCCGCCTGGAACAGGTGCTTGCTGCGTACCTTGTCCATGGCGATCGCGGACGCCATGACGCCGCTTCCCGTGTAAGGGATTTCGAACCACTGCAGCAGTCCCTGCAGTGCGCCGTCTTCGCCGCCGGGGCCGTGCAAGGCAATCCAGGCGCGGTCGAAGCCGGCGTCGCCGAAACCGGCCATGGTCCGCTCCGCAGGGTCCCAGGCATGCGCATCCACGCCGCGCCGCAGCAGCGCCGCGAGTACCGCGGATCCCGTGTCGAGCGACACTTCGCGCTCACTCGAGTGACCGCCGAGCAGCACGGCGACACGGCCAAAAACGGCCGCGTCCTGCACGGCGTGGCGTTGTTCGAGCACGGCGCTCACGCGGGCACCTCCCCGACGATCTTCACTTCGTGGACCAGGTCGATGCCGTGCTCCTCGTGCACGGTCTGCCGGACGTACTCGATCAGCTCCTCGATATCAGTCGCCGTGGCCTGGTCGCGATTGATGATGAAATTGGCGTGCTTTTCCGAGACTTCGGCCCCGCCGATGCGGTAGCCCTTGAGTCCAGCGGCCTCGATGAGGCGCGCCGAGTAATCGCCGGGCGGGTTGCGAAACACCGACCCGCAGCTCGGCAGCCCCAGGGGCTGGGTCTTCTTGCGGCGCTCGAGCATCGCCTTCATCGACTCCATGCTCGGTTTCGCATCGGGCTCGAAGCGGAACCTGCCCTCGATGAACCATTCCCCTGCCGGCCCGGTCACGCTGCGGTAGCCGACCGTGTACTCGGCCGGTGCTCGCTCGTGGATCTCACCGCGGCGGTCGATCGCACGCACCGCGGCCACGCGTTCCCAGGTCTCGCCGCCGTGCGCCCCGGCATTCATGGCCAGTGCGCCACCCACGGTTCCCGGGATGCCGGCGAAGAACTCGGATGGCCCGAGCCCCCAGCGGATGCACTGCCGGGCCAGCTGCGTGCACGGCAGGCCGGCGCCGGCCCGCACCGTGAGTTGGTCGACACGTTCCAGGTAGTTCAGCATCTTGGCGGCGGAAATCACGACGCCGCGGATACCGCCATCGCGGACCAGCAGGTTGCTGCCTGCGCCGTGCCAGAAAACCGGCGTATCGCGATCGAGACCGGCGAGAAACGCGGACAGGTCCTCGACGCTCGCGGGCACGAAGAAAACCTCGGCTGGGCCGCCGGCACGCCACGACGTGTGGCGGCTCATCGGCTCGTCGTAGCGGAGCTCGCCCTGGACCCGCATGTCGCGTGCCGCCGTCATCAGGAATGCACCCGCAGCGATGGCGCTGCACTCAGCCTTTGCGGCAGCGACTGTGCGCAGGCGCCGATATCGCCGGCCCCCATTGTCAGCACGATGTCACCGTCGTCGAGAACGTCGGCCAGCACGCCGGGCAAATCGTCGAGCTGCTCGACGAACACGGGCTCGACCGCGCCGCGCGTGCGAATCGCCCGCGCCATGGCGCGGCCGTCGGCACCCGCGATGGGGTCCTCACCGGCGGCGTAGACGTCCAGCAGGACCAGTGCGTCGGCGCCCGACAGCACGGTCGCGAAATCGTCCATCAGGTCGCGCGTCCGCGTGTACCGGTGCGGCTGGAACACGAGCACGACGCGGCGCTCGGGGTATCCCGACTTGGCGGCGGCAAGCGTCGCGGCGATCTCGGTCGGGTGATGGCCGTAATCGTCGACCAGGGTCACCGTGCCGTTGCGCATACGGATGTCGCCGAGGTTCTGGAAGCGGCGGTCGATGCCCTCGAATCCCTCGAGCGCCCGCTTGACGGCATCCGCGCCGACCTGCAGTTCATCGGCAACCGCAATTGCCGCCAGCGCATTGCGTACGTTGTGCAGCCCGGGCAACCGGAGCGTTACCTGCAGGAGTTGGGACGCGCCTTGCTCGTCCCCGGCAGCACGTTCCAGGGTGTGCGAACGCACCACATCGAATCGCGTAACATGGCCCTCGAACTCGACGTTTACTGCGCGGATATCCGCACCCTCGTCGATACCGTAAGTAACGACGGATCGCCCGATATCGCTGAGGATGTCGCGCACGCCGTGATCGTCGATGCAGACCACGGCGAGACCGTAAAACGGCAGGTTGTGCAGGAACTCGATAAAGCCGGACTTGAGCTTGTCGATGTCACCGTCATACGTCGCCATGTGATCCGCGTCGATGTTGGTGACGACAGCGAGCATGGGCTTGAGATGCACGAACGATGCATCGCTCTCGTCCGCCTCGGCCACGAGATAGTCGCCCTGCCCCAGTCGCGCATTGGCATCGGCGCTTTTCAGGCGCCCGCCGATAACGAAGGTCGGGTCCAGCCCGCCTTCGGCAAGCACACTGGCGACGAGGCTCGTGGTGGTCGTCTTGCCGTGCGTTCCGGCGACTGCGATCGAGTAGCGGAAGCGCATCAGCTCGGCGAGCATCTCGGCGCGGCTTACGACCGGCATGAGCCGCTCCCTGGCTGCCGCGACTTCGGGATTGGTTTCATCGACC
Source organism: Woeseiaceae bacterium (assembly GCA_041553075.1). Taxonomy (GTDB): domain Bacteria; phylum Pseudomonadota; class Gammaproteobacteria; order Steroidobacterales; family Woeseiaceae; genus UBA1847. The sequence goes on from JBFEJR010000003.1 coordinate 46,689, forward strand.
GCGCTGGAAACGACTACGGCGTCTGCATCGCTTATGTGGTTGGCAGCGTGGCCGATGAAGATGGTGGCGCCCTGGTTCTCCAGCCGCCGTGTCTGTTTGTTTGCCTTGAGATCCGAACCCTGCACGGCATAGCCGAGGCTCAGCATGACTTCCGCGATGCCGGACATGCCGGAACCGCCGATGCCGACGAAGTGGACGCGGTGAATGCGGCGCATCTTGCTGATCATGCGACCGCTCCCGCCTGCTCGAGGCAAATCTCGGTAATGCGCTTCAACGAGTCCGGCCGCGACAGGGCCCGCGCTCGCGCCGCCCGCTGCTGCAGCGCGGCGCGCGATTGCAGCCATTCGCGCAACAACTCGGCGAGATGTGCCGGCGTCAGCTCGCTCTCGGCGACGATCAGCGCGGCGTTCGCGTCGGCCAGCGGCCGCGCGTTGGCGGTCTGGTGGTCGTCCACCGCGGCCGGGTATGGCACGAACAGTGCCGGCACGCCGACGGCGCACAGCTCGGCGATCGTCAGGGCGCCGGCGCGGCAGATCACGAGATCGGCCCATGCGTAGGCGGCCGCCATGTCGTCGATAAAGGGCTCGAGTTCGACCTCGACGTCATGCTCTGCATACGCCGCGCGCGCGACGTCGAGCGTGCGTTCGCCGCATTGATGCCGCACGACGGGCCGCACGTCCGGGTCGAGGAGCGCCAGGGCAGCCGGCACCGTGCGATTCAGGGCGAGCGCGCCCTGGCTGCCGCCGAGCACGAGCACCCGCAACGGGCCCTGGCGGTGCGCGTAGCGCTCGTGCGGCGGCGGCACCGCCGCGATGTCCTCGCGGACCGGGTTACCGACCGTTTCCGCGGAGACAGAGGAATTAAAACTGCCCGGGAAGGCTTGCAGCACAACCCGGGCAAGACGCGCCAGAAGTCGGTTGGTCATTCCTGCCGCCGCATTCTGTTCGTGGATCACGAGTGGCCGGCGCGTCAGCCAGGCGGCAACGCCGCCCGGGCCACTGGCGAAACCACCCATGCCGAGCACGGCAGCGGGACGGCGACGAACCATGATGGCGAGTGACTGCAGCACGGCCCAGCCGATCTGCAGTGGCGCCAGTAACAGCGCCAGCAGGCCCTTGCGGCGCAGGCCGCGGATGCGGACCCACTCGATGTCGATCCCCGCCGCGGGCACGATGCGCGCTTCGAGCCCGTGCCGGGTGCCCAGCCAGACGACCTCGCGTGACTGCGCCTGCAGCGCGCGCGCCACGGCCAGTGCCGGGTAGACGTGCCCGCCGGTGCCGCCCGCCATGATCAGGATCGGCCGTCCGCTCATTTCCTGCGTCTCCGCTTGCGGTTGACGGGACGGGCATCGACGCTGAGTTCATGATGAACACGCAGCAGCAGTCCGATGCAGATCATCGTGATGATCAGGCTGCTGCGGCCGTAGCTGATCAGGGGCAGCGTCAGGCCCTTGGTCGGCAGCAGGCCCATGTTCACACCGATGTTGATGAAGGTCTGCAGGCCGAGCCAGGCACCGATCCCGATGGCCAGGTAGGCCTCGAAAAAACGCTCGGCGTCGTGTGCCCGGATGCCGAGGCGGAATATGCGCCAGATCAGTGCCGTGAACAGCGCCACGAGCGCCAGGGAGCCGAACAGGCCGAACTCCTCGGCGAAGACGGCGAACACGAAGTCGGTGTGCGCCTCGGGAAGGTAGAACAGCTTCTGGACGCTGTCGCCAAGCCCGACGCCGAACCATTCGCCGCGGCCGATGGCGATCAGTGACTGGGTCAGCTGGAAGCCGGAATCGTAGGGGTCCGACCAGGGATCGAGGAAACCCGTCAGGCGCTTCATGCGGTACGGCGAGGCAAGAGCCAGCGCCACCATGACGGCCACGGCGGCCGAGAAGAACACGACGAAATCGCGAATCCGGGCGCCCGCCGCGAACAGCATGACGAGGGCCGTGGCCAGCAGCACGATGGCCGCCCCGAAGTCCGGTTCCTTGAGCAGCAGGATGCAGGCGAGCGTCATGACCAGCATCGGCCGCAGGAAACCGACGAACGCCTCGCGCAGCGTCTTGCCGCGGCGCACCAGGTAGCCGGAGAGGTACATCAAGAAGCACAGGCGGGCAGGTTCGGAAACCTGCAGGTTCATGATGCCCACGCGCACCCAGCGGCGCGCGCCGTTGACTTCGTAACCGATGCCGGGCACGAGCACGACGACCAGGAGCGCGAGCCCGAGCAACAGCATCAGCGGGCCGAGGTTGCGCCATACGTTCATCGGGACGAACAGGCAGACACCGGCCGCGAGCGTGCCGATGACGGCAGCCAGCAGCTGGCGCTGCAGGTAGAAGAACGGGTTGTTCGCCACGTTGTCGGAGATCGAGATCGATGCCGACGCGAGGATGACGAAGCCACCGAGAAGCAGGGCCGTAACGAGCGCCAGCAGGACCGGGTCAAGCTTGAGCTCGGTCTTCAGGCGGGCCGGGAACGGCATGCTTGCGGCGCGCGCAGTCATCGTCGCAGACCTTCCACGGCGGCGACGAACGCGTCGCCCCGTGCCTTGTAGTTGTCGTACTGGTCCAGGCTCGCGCAGGCCGGGGCCAGCAAGACCGCGTCGTCCGCTTCGGCGCACGCCGCGGCCATGTGTACCGCGGACTCCATGTTCTCGGCGAAGTGCACGGGCATGACCGTATCCAGGGCACGGGCGATCTTCTCCGCGTCCCTGCCGATCAGCACGGCGCCGCGCAGCTTGCCCTCGATCGCGTCAGCCAGCTCGCTGAAATCACCGCCCTTGCCATCGCCACCCGCGATCAGCACGAGCATGCCCTCGACGGATTGGATGGAGGCGACGGCCGCCGCGACATTGGTCGCCTTGGAATCATTGATGTAGTCGACGGCGCCGATGCGCGCGACGAACTGCATGCGGTGCGGCAAACCGGGAAACTCGACCAGCACCTGCAGCATCGCCGACCGGTCGAGACCGAGCAGCGTACCGACGGCCAGCGCCGCCAGCGCGTTGAGCTGGTTGTGAACGCCGTAGAGTGCGAGATCGCGGACCGACAGCATCAGCACCTTGCCGCAGGCCAGGTACTTTTCGCCCTCGTCCTTGCGAATACCGAACTGGTCGTCGCCGGGTTCGTCGAGACCGAAGCTGACGACGCGCCCGCAATGCGCAGCGCGCTGCGCGGCCAGTTCGTCCGCCCGGTTGACGACGGCCGCCGCGGCCTCGTCGAATACGCGGTACTTGGCCTCGCGGTATTCGCTTTCGCTGCGATGCCAGTCGAGATGGTCCGGCGATACGTTCAGCAGCACGGCAACCGCCGCCGGCAACGTCCGTGTCCGCTGCAACTGAAAGCTCGACAATTCGAGGACGTAGAGGTCGGGCTCTGGTGCGGCCAGCAGGTCGAGGGCCGGCTCGCCGAGGTTTCCGCCCGCCAGCACCTCCCGCCCGTCGGCGCGGCACATGAGGTAAAGCAAGGTCGTTACCGTGCTCTTGCCGTTCGACCCGGTCACCGCGACGAAGGGCCTGCCGGCATCGCGTGCGAACAATTCGATATCGGAGATGACCTCGAGGCCCTTTTTCAGCGCCTTTTCCATCAAGGGGTGGCTGTCGGCAACGCCGGGCGACGCGAGGACGCGCGTCACCCCCCTCGGGACACTGTTCTTGCCGAGCCGGACCTCGGCATCGGGGTAAAGCTCACGCAATGCGTCGAGCCCGGGCGGCTCGTCGCGGGTATCGAAAAAGATGGCGTTCGCATCATTGCGCTTCAGGTAGCGCGCAATCGACAGGCCCGTCTTGCCGAGTCCCACGACCAGGTCCGTTGCCGTTGTCGTCGTCGCGTTCATCGGATCTTCAGACTCGCGAGGCCGATCAGCACGAGGATGACCGTGATGATCCAGAAGCGCACGATGACCTTGGGCTCGGCCCAGCCTTTCAGCTCGAAGTGATGATGAATGGGCGCCATGCGGAAGACGCGTTTGCCGGTCAGCTTGAATGACGCCACCTGGATGATGACCGACAGCGTCTCGACGACGAAAATGCCGCCCATGATGGCCAGCACAATTTCCTGGCGAACGATCACGGCGACCACGCCCAGCGCGCCACCGAGCGACAGCGCACCGATGTCGCCCATGAAGACCTGTGCCGGGTAGGTGTTGAACCACAGGAACCCGAGCCCGGCACCGGCCAGCGCGGCACAGTACACCAGGATCTCGCCGGTGCCGGCCACGTAGGGAATTCCCAGGTAGCCGGAGAAGTTGACGTTGCCCGTGACGTACGCGAACACGCCGAGCGCGCCGCCGACGAGCACGGTCGGCATGATTGCCAGACCGTCGAGGCCATCAGTAAGGTTCACGGCATTACTGAAGCCGACAATAAAAAAGTACGTTACGACGACCTGGAAAAGACCAAGGGGGATGGCCAGGTCCTTGAAGTAAGGGATCAGGAGCGAAGTCTGCACTTCGTCCGTCGCCGTAACGTACAGGGCTATGGCGGCAACGAGGGCCGCACTGGACTGCCAGAAGAGCTTTTGCCTGGCCGAGATGCCGGCCGGGTCTTGCAGGATCAGTTTCTTGTAGTCGTCGACGTAGCCGATAACGCCGAACGACAGCGTCACGAACAGCACGATCCACACGTAGAGGTTCTCGAGATCGGCCCACAGCACCGTGGAAATCGATATCGCGGCCAGGATCAGCACGCCACCCATGGTCGGCGTGCCGGCCTTCAGAAGATGCGTCTCGGGGCCCTCTTCGCGTACCGGCTGCCCCAGCTGATTGAACTGCAGGCGCTTGATCATGCGCGGGCCGATAATGAAGGAAATTGCGAGCGCCGTGAGGGCGCCCATGATCGCCCGCATGGTCAGGTAGTTGAAGACGTTGAAGCCCGATTCGAACTGCGCGAGGTACTGGGTGAGATAGAGCAGCATGTCAGGCCTCCCTTCTCACGTCGGCGGGCGCGCGCAGGGCTGCGACGACCCGTTCCATGCGCATGGAGCGGGAGCCCTTGACGAGCACGTTGATGCCGGGCGCCAGGCCGGCGACGAGGTCGTCCACGAGTGCCTCGAGCGACGCATACCAGTCGCCGTTTTCACCGAAACCCTCGGCCGCGTGGCGGGCGAGATCGCCATACGCGAGCAAGCGGTCGACACCGCTTGCCCGCGCGGCTGCTCCAACCTCGCGATGCAGTTCGGCTGCATCGTCCCCGAGTTCCTTCATGTCGCCCAGTACCAGCCAGCTGGTGCCGGGCAATGCCGCCAGGAAATCCGCGGCGGCGCCGACCGACACGGGATTGGCGTTGTAGCTGTCGTCGAACAGCGTGGCACCGCCGACCGCCGGCAGGGACGCCAGCCGTCCGCCGACGGGATGCACGCTCTCGAGCCCCGCCCGGATGGCGTCGAACGACAGGCCCACGGCATGGGCGACCGCCGCCGCCGCGCAGGCGTTGCGAACGTTGTGAAGACCGGCCAGGGGCAGCGATACCGCGCCGCTCTGCCCCTCGATGCACAGGATGAACTCGGAGCCGGACGAGCCGACGTCGATGTCCGTTGCGTGCACCAGCGCTTCTGCGGTGAGGCCAAAACTCAGGCAGCGCACGTCCTTGACGAGCGCGCGCCAGTAGTTGAAATACGGGTCGTCGGCGTTCAGCACGGCCGCCTGCGGGCGCGATGCGTTTTGCAGGATCTCGCCTTTCGCTCGCGCGACGCCGTCGAGCGAACCGAAACCCTCGAGGTGCGCCGGCCCGGCGTTCGTGATGACGACGACATCGGGATTCGCGAGGCCCGCAAGGTAGCCGATCTCACCGGCGTGATTCGCGCCCATCTCGAGCACCGCGTAGCGATGCGTGCTGTCGATGCGCGCCAGCATCAGCGGCATGCCGATGTCGTTGTTCAGGTTGCCCTGCGTGGCCAGCGTCGGTGCCGTGCGGGCAAGGCACGCGGCGATCAGTTCCTTGAGCGTCGTCTTGCCGTTGCTGCCCGTGACGCCGACGACGGTCACGTCGTGCTCGCTCCGCCAGGCCGCGCCGAAGCGGCCGAGCGCTGCGCGTGTGTCATCGACTTCGATCTGTGCCAGTGCGTCGGCCGTTACCGTGGCAACCACGGCACCGGCAGCACCGCCCTCGCGCGCGGCGCCGACGTAGTCCCGGCCGTCGAAATTCGGCCCCTGCAAAGCGAAGAACAGTTGCCCCTCGCCGATCGAGCGGGTGTCGGTGCTGATCCCGGCGAAGGTCCGGTCCCGGCCGTGCAGTTTGCCCTGCATGCAGGCAGCGGCGCTCGAGAGATTCGCGATCATTGCGTTACCCCCCGGACGGCCAGCGCCTGTTCGGCCACGGCATGGTCGGAGATCGGCTGTCGCTCACCCTTGATCTCCTGGTAGTTCTCGTGACCCTTGCCCGCGATCAGCACCACGTCGCCCGGCTGCGCCTGGCGGATGGCCCAGGCGATTGCCGCGGCGCGGTCTTCGATGACGGTGGCCCGCGCCGGGTTGTCCAGCCCCGCCAGGATATCGTCGAGGATGCGCGCCGGATCTTCATTGCGGGGATTATCGGTCGTGAGCACGATGCGATCGCATTGCCGCTCCGCCGCCTCGGCCATCTGCGGGCGCTTGCCGCGGTCGCGGTCGCCGCCGCAACCGAACACGCACCAGAGCGCGCCCCTGCAGTGGGGACGCAATGCGCGCAGGGCGCCCTCGAGCGCGCTCGGCGTGTGCGCATAGTCGATGTAAACAGCGGGTCCATCGATGGCCACGCGCTGCATGCGTCCGGGTGGCGCCTGCAGCTCCGACATGACGTCGCAGGCGGCTCTGAACGGCACCTCCTGGTTGAGTAGCAGGGCAAGTACGGCGGCCGCGTTGGCCACGTTGAAGTCGCCGGGCATGCGCAGCGTGAAGCGGCCGTCTCCCCAGGAGCTGGCAAACGCGACCTCTGCACCGCGCTCGTCCGCCTCGATCGTGCGCACGCACAGGTACGGCCGATTGTCCGGGGCCCATGCGGCGTTGGTCGAAACGATGATGACGTCCGGACCGCACAGGGAAGCCAGCCGCTCGCCCGCCTCCGAGTCGATGTTGACGATGCGGTGGCGCGGCGCGCAGTCGAGGAACAGCCGCGCCTTGCTGGCGAAATAGGCACTCATGTCGCCGTGGTAGTCGAGATGGTCGCGAGACAGGTTGGTGAAGATGGCCGTGTCGAAGCGCACGCCGTCGACGCGCCGCTGCGTCAGCGCATGCGACGACACCTCGATGGAGGCCAGTGCCGCGCCGGCGTCGACGAAATCCGCGAGGTGCTCGTGCAACGCCAGCACCGGCGGCGTGGTCATACCGTCAGCGCCTTCGATGTCGTCGATCCCGTAACCGAGCGTTCCGAGGTACGCCGAGCGTTTGCCGAGGAACGTCGCTGCCTGTGCGATCAGCCATGCGACCGTGGTCTTGCCATTGGTGCCGGTGGTGCCGATGACCTGCAGTTGCTCCGACGGCCATCCATAGAACCGGTTCGCGATCTCGCCGAGCCTGTCGGCCAGCCTGTCGACCGCGATGAGCGGGAGATCCGCGGCTGCCGGTTCGCTGCCCGTCGATGCATCCCACGCCACCGCGCAGGCGCCGGCCCGGCGGGCCTGGCCGAGGAAGTCGAGACCGTGCGACGTCAGCCCCTGCACGGCGAGGAACAGGAAGCCCTCGCGCAGCCGCCGGCTGTCGCTGGCAATGCCCGTCACCGGGATGGCCGGCGCATCCGCAAAGTCCCGCAACAGGTCGGTTACGGTCGGTGCGGGCGTCAGGCGTTCGGCCGGCATGTTCATTGGGCCTCCGCACGGGACGCGACCGCCTGGACCACGCTGCCCGGGTCGCGCGCCGGCAACGAGTCCGGCGCCACCGCCAGCAGCCGCAGCGACTCCGACATGACGCCGGCGAAGACCGGGGCGGCGACATCACTCCCGTAATACAGCTCGCCGCCGGGCTCGTCGATGACGACCACGATCGCGAGGCGTGGATCGCTGGCCGGCGCGAGGCCGGCGAAGATCGAGATGTACTTGTCCTGTGAGTAGCCGCCGGTCGCGAACTTCCAGGCCGTGCCCGTCTTGCCGGCAACGCGGTAGCCCTCGATCGCGGCCTTGGTGCCGGTCCCCCCGGGGCGCACGACGTCTTCGAGCATGCGGCGCACCGCGTTGGCCGTATCGGGCGACAGCACGCGCTGCCCCTCGACGGGCGCATCGAGTGCGACCAGCGAGACGGGGCGCAGTTGCCCGCCGTTGCCGATCGCGGCATAGGCCTGCGCCAGCTGCAGCGGCGTCACCGAGACACCGTAACCGTAGGCGAGCGTCGCCTGGCTGATGGGCCGCCAGTTGCTGAAGTGCGTCAGCATGCCGGCCGATTCGCCCGGAAAGCCGCTGCTGGTCAGTTCGCCGAGGCCGAACCGCGTCATGGTCTCCCACAGCTGGTCCGGTTCCAGCGTCATCGCCAGCTTCGTAATGCCGACGTTGGATGAACGGGCGAGCACCGTGGTCAGGCTGACGCGGCCGAGATTGCGGGTGTCCTCGATCTTCTTCGACCCCACCACGATGAAACCGGGAGCTGTATCGATGATGCTCGACGGCCGGTATTGACCGCTTTCCAGCGCGGCGGCCACGACCAGCGGCTTGAGACTCGATCCGGGCTCGAAAATGTCGGTGATCGCCCGGTTGCGGTAACGCTCGGCGGCCAGCTGCGAACGATCGTTCGGGTTGTAGGTCGGCTGGTTGACCATGGCGAGCACTTCGCCGGTCGCGACATCGAGCACGACGATCGATCCGGATCGCGCGTTGTGCGACTTGATCGCGTTCTTCAGCGTGCGGTACGCAAGGTACTGCAGGCGCAGGTCGATACTGGTGCGCAGGTCCTTGCCGTGATGCGGCGGCCGAATGCTGGCCACGTTCTCGATGGAGCGACCGAGGCGATCTTTAAGGACACGCTTGGCGCCGGACTCGCCCGCCAGCCAGTGATTGAAAGCGAGCTCGAGGCCTTCCTGCCCTGCGTCGTCGATGTCGGTGAACCCGACGAGGTGGCCCGTTACCTCGGACGCGGGATAGTAGCGCCGGTATTCGCGCTGGACATTGATGCCGGGGAGCTCGAGCGCGAGGACTTCAGCCGCTTGCTCGGGACTCAGGTGGCGCTTGAGGTACAGGAACTCCTTGTCCATGCTGCGCGTGATGCGGCGCATCAGCATCTGCGAGTCGACGCCGAGGATCCGGGCGAGGCGCGGAATACTGTCGACCGCCGGGGCAAACTGCCGCGGATTCACCCAGATGGAATCGACCGGGGTGCTGATGGCGAGCGGTTCGCCGTTGCGGTCCGTGATCGTGCCGCGATGCGCCGAGATCTTCTCGGTCCGCAGGTGGCGCGTATCCGCCTGCTTGTTCAGGAACTCCTTGTCGAGCACCTGCAGGTGCACGGCACGCGCGACCAGCGACACCGCGAGGACGCCGAAGAACGCCGCTACCAGTGACACCCTGCCCGTGAATCGTCGGGCAGTCTGCTGCTTTGTTTCTGCACCTCGCCTCATGGACGTTCAATGACAAATATTTCCGCGGCTTCGGGACGCACGAGTGCCAGGTCTTCGGCTGCGACCTGTTCGATTCGCGCATGCTGGGCCCAGGTGCTCTGCTCGATTTGCAGCTGGCCCCATTCGATGTTCAGTTCGTCGCGTTCGTGCGTCAGTCGTTCGAGTTCCACGAACAACTTGCGCGACTCGTGTTTCGTGTAGACGACGGCCAGTCCGCTCAGTACGCAGACGAGGGCAAACACGATGACCAGCAGGAAAGGCTGTTGCTGCTTCATCAGGTGCGCTCCGCAATTCTGAGCCGCGCACTGCGGGCGCGCGGGTTGGCGGCAATCTCGTCAGCCGTCGCCGTTACCGGCTTGCCGATGAGGGCCAGTTTCGGCCGGTGTTCCGCCGGCACATTCGGCATGCCGCGGTACTGTTCCGGCTCGCGCGACGCCTCGCGCATGAAACGCTTGACGATCCGGTCTTCGAGCGAATGGAAACTGATGACGCACAGCCGCGCGCCTTGCCGCATCACGCACACCGACTGCCGCAAAACGGCTTCGAGCTGCTCGAGCTCCGCGTTGATCACGATGCGTATGGCCTGGAAGGTCTTGGTGGCCGGATGGATCTTCTCGCCACGCGCCGGTTTCGCCTCCGCCACGATGCGCGCGAGCTGTGCCGTCCGCGAAATCGGCGCCTCGTCGCGGGCGCGAACGATCGCGCGCGCAATGCGCTGGGCGTACATCTCTTCACCGAACTGTTTCAGCACTTGCCTCAATTTCCTTTCGTCCACAGACGCGAGCCATGCACTGGCCGGCGTGCCCGAATCCGGGTCCATGCGCATATCGAGGGGCCCGTCCCGGAGGAAGCTGAAGCCGCGCTGTGCTTCATCCAGCTGGGGCGAGGAGACGCCCAGGTCGAAGAGGAGCCCGTCGACACGGCCGACGAGATTCCGTTCATCAATGAGTGCCTCAAGTTGCGCAAATCGTCCTCTGATCAATTCGAAGCGCGGGTCTTCCAGCAGGGAGCGCGGCGCTGCGGCGATGGCTTGTGGATCGCGATCGATGGCGATCAGGCGTCCGTTGTCGCCGAGCTGTCGCAGTATTTCCCGACTGTGTCCCCCGCGGCCGAACGTTCCATCGACGTAACAGCCGTCCGGTTGTAAGTTCAGTCCTTCGAGGACCGGCCCCAGCAGCACCGGCACATGCGCGTTGCTGCTCACGGTTTGCACCCGAACCTAGAACGCGATCGACTCGAGGTCGGGCGGCAACTCACCGTCGTCGTCCTGACTGAGCCATGCATCGCGTTTCTCGTTCCAGGTTGCTTCATCCCATAATTCAAACTTGTTGCCCTGCCCGATCAGCATCGCCTGCTTCTCCAGGCTGGCGAATTCCCGCAGTTCTTTCGAAACGAGAATCCGGCCGCTGCCGTCCATGTCGACCTCGGTCGCATAACCGACCATAATCCGCACGAGGCGACGGGCAGCCTTGTTCATGCTGGGGAGGCGCACGAGTTTGCGCTCGAGCTCTTCCCAGTCAGGCAGGGGATATACGAGGAGACAGTGATCCTTATCGACAGTGACGATGATCTGGCCATCACAACGGCTGGCCAGCCGCTCCCGGTACCGGGTCGGTATGGCCAGGCGCCCCTTGGCGTCCAATGTGACTTTGGTAGCCCCGCGAAACACGTTTTTGCCGATGGCCGCCGATTTCGCTCTTCTGGCGCGAAATACGGGCGAGCTGCCCATCTCCTCCCACTTTTATCCACTTTTCCACACTATAGGTAAGCGCCCTTGCGAGCGTCAACCAACTGTCTGAATTAGTTGTTGTTGTACAGGGACTTAGGGGCTTTCAGGTGGCCCAAATCGGGCGAATTGTGGCAAGTTTCGCGCGAATAAAATCAGCGCCTTACAGGTACTTCTTCGACAAGCCGTTAGAATTGGGTCGCGGATCGGCGACAGGGGGGCTTTGGCGGGCGGTCAGCGCGCAGTTTGCGCAGGGGCCGGTTGCGCGGCGGCGGGTTCGCAGCAAGGGGTAAGGTGAGAAAGCCGGAGCCGGCAATAAGCCGGGTTCTGTCAGCGACAGTCATTCATCTGGGATAGCCGTCACCGGCTACCTCTAGCAACCTACCCGGGAGCCCGTTCGGATCCGACGGTGCACCACGCGAACGTGGCGCCGCTCCCCTATTTGGTCTTGCTCCAGGCGGGGTTTACCGTGCCGCGAGCTGTTACCAGTCGCGCGGTGCGCTCTTACCGCACCTTTTCACCCTTACCGACATCGAGCCGGCGGTATATTTTCTGTGGCACTTTCCGTGGGCTCACGCCCCCCAGGGATTACCTGGCGCCCGGTCCGAAGGAGCCCGGACTTTCCTCTGCAGATTTCCTGCAGCGACTGCCTGGCCGACTCCGGCTTTCTCGGGTTGCGGAGTCTACACCCTGCCAGCCCCCGGCGACAGGATTTCCCCACCCGCGCGGGACCGCGCGCCGCCGCCTAGGACGCCGTGCCGCCGCGCAGTTCGATGACGCGCTCGTACAGTGCGTTCTTCTTCTCGCCCGTAAGGTCCGCGACGATGCGCGCCGCGTCTTTTGCCGACAGGTGCGACGACAGCGCGGCGAGCAGGCGGTCCACGTCGATCGCCGACTGCGGACGGCCGGGAGCCCCGGCAACGACCAGGACGAATTCGCCCTTGCCGACGATGTCACCGGCCTCGACCATGCGCTGCAGCTCGCCCAGCGTCGCAGAGACGCATTGCTCGTGCAGCTTGGTCAGCTCGCGACCGACAAACGCTGCGCGGTCGGCGCCGAAGGCTGCGACCATGTCGGCCAGGCATTCGGCAACCCGGTGCACCGACTCGAAGAACACCATGGTGCGTTGCTCGGCGGCGCGCTCGGCGAGCCACTTCCGGCGGGCCGCGGGTTTCGCCGGCGCAAAACCCTCGAAGCAGAACCGATCGGTCGGCAGGCCGGCCACCGACAGCGCCGCCGTCACGGCGCTGGCGCCGGGAATCGGCACGACCGGCAGATCCCGGCCGCGCGCCGCGCGCACCAGTCGATAGCCCGGATCGCTCACGAGCGGGGTGCCCGCATCGCTGACCAGCGCCACGTTCCTGCCCCCTTCGAGTGCTTCAATGACGCGCTGCGTCGCCTGTTCCTCGTTGTGATCGTGCAATGCCAAAAGTGCAGGATTCGCGCCGATTGAAAATAGCAATCGCCTGGTATGGCGGGTATCCTCGGCGGCGACGAGATCCACCGTGGCGAGCGTCTGGCGCGCCCGCCCGGTCAGGTCGTCGAGATTGCCGATCGGGGTGGCTACTACGAAGAGTGTGCCGCTCATCTGGCGCGTAATCCGGTTTGAAGACTATGACGAAAATGCTCCGACATCCTGCACGCGAACGCCGTTCACTGGCAAGCATTGCACTGTTGCTGTTGTCCGCCCTGGCACTCGTTGCCTGCGACACGACCGGCATCGCCGGACTGGGCGGGTCGGCACAGAGCCGCGCCGAACGCCTCGCCAGCAACGGCGACCACGCCGAGGCCGCCGGGGCCTACATGGGACTGGCCGTCGATGCCGTGGGCAGCGAGCGCGATCGCTACGTCCTGCTGGCCGTCGAGCAGTATCTCGATGCCGGCGACGTGGTCCGGGCCCGCAGCGCATTTCGCAGCGTGGCGCGGCCCGCCGACGGCAGTCTCGCGCCCCTGTGGGCAACCGGCCAGGCCGCCCTGCACCTGTATGACGGCGAAGCCGACGCGGCGCTGGGGCTCCTCGACCCGCTGAGCCGCCAGGGTCTGAGCCGCCGCGACCGGCTGCGCGTCGAGGCCCTGCGTGCCGATGCATGGATTCAGAAGCAGGAACCGGCGCGCGCCGTCGAACTGATGACGCAGCGCGAAGTCTGGGTGGAGGACCGGCGCGGTATCGAGCAGAATCGCCTGCGCCTGTGGCAGGGCCTGCTGGTCAGCAGCCCACAGGTGCTGCGCGGCGCGGCGGATACGGCAACCGATCCGGTCGTGCGCGGTTGGCTGTCCATCGGGTCACTGGCCGCATCGACAGGCCGCCAGGGCGTCGGCTGGAGCAACGGCATGCGCCGCTGGCGCGAACAGCATCCGGGACATCCGGCCATGTCGGTGCTGGGCGATCTCGACCTGCCGGAACACCTGCTGCTCGACTATCCGCGCCAGATCGCGTTACTGCTGCCGCTGACCGGGAGTGCGGCGAGCGCGGGTACGGCCGTGCAGAACGGCTTTCTCGGCGCCTATTTCGCGACGGCGTCGGGACTCGACGACCGCCAGCGGGTCCGCATCTACGACGTCAACGCCGAGGGCGGGGCCGCAGCCGCCTACTCGACGGCGGTCGCCGACGGCGCCGAATTCGTAGTAGGCCCGCTGCTGAAGCACGATGTGAACGAGCTGGCCAACGACATCCTGGTGCCGGTCCCGGTACTGACGCTGAACTACCTGTCGGACGAGACGCTGGCGCCGCCGGGCCTGTACCAGTTCGCACTGGCGCCGGAAGACGAGGCGGTATCGGCGGCGCAGCGCGCGGCCCGGGACGGCCACCGGCACTGCGTGGCGCTGGTGCCGAACAACGACTGGGGCCGCCGCCTGCTGACGAGCTTTGTCACGGAGTTCGAGGGGCTCGGCGGTTCCTTGCTGGACTACCGCATGTACACGCCGGGCACACAGGATTTCTCGGGCGAGATCGAGTCGCTCATGGGCCTGTCCGGTTCGGTGCAACGCTATCGCCGCCTGCGGGCCAACATCGGCGGCGCGTTGCAGTTCGACCCGCGGCGTCGCCAGGACAGCGACTTCATCTTTCTCGCGACCGACGCCGCGGCCGGCCGGCTGCTCAAGGCCCAGCTCAAGTTCCATTATTCGGGCGACGTGCCCGTGTATTCGACATCGTCCGTCAACGCGCTGGATGGCCGCTCGAACGCGGACCTGAACGGCATCATGTTTGCCGACACGCCCTGGGTGGTCGATCCGCAGCCATGGATAGCGCACCTGCCCGGGCAATTCGAGGAGTTCTGGCCGCAGGAGCGGCGCCTCACGCGCCTGCACGCGATGGGCTACGACGCCTACAACCTGATCGCCTCGTTGTACGCGGCGCGTGGCGGCGTCATGGAGGAAATCGACGGGGCAACCGGGCGCCTCTACCTCGACGCCGGCGGCCGCGTCCATCGCCGCCTTGCCTGGGCACAGTTCCAGCGCGGCGAAGTGGTTGCCCTGCCTGACCCCGAAGGCGCCGGTGGGCCCATCGAGGACCTCAGTGGCGCCGGTGAAATCATGGCGCCCGACGCCTCGGACAAGGCGCCATGGGATCGGGACGACGCCGCACCCTAGGCGCGCACGCGGAGCAGCTCGCCTTTCGCTTCCTGTGCGCTCGCGGCCTGCGCCCCGTGGCGCGCAACTTCCGCTGTCGGGGCGGCGAGATCGACCTGGTCATGCTGGACGGCGAGTGCCTGACGTTCGTCGAGGTTCGCTGCCGCCGGTCCACGGCGTTCAGCGCCCCCGGACCCACGGTCGATCACCGCAAGCAACGCAAACTCGTCCGTACGGCCGCCATGTTCACGGCTCGCCATCGGCGCTACGCGGCAGCGGCCATGCGCTTCGACGTCATCGCGGTAGAGGGCGACGCAGCGGATTGCATCCGTTGGTACCGCGATGCATTCCGCCCCAATGACTCGACGCTCTGAGCCCTGCTAGAATCGCGACAAATCCTGTCCGGAGTTACCATGGATTCCCTGACCCGGGTTCGCGACCACTTCGCGGAAAGCATTGCCACCAAACAGACGTCTGCGGAGGCACTCGCCGAGAGCATTGCCGCGGCGGGCCGCGTCCTCAGCAGTGCCCTGCTGGCCGACGGCAAGATCCTGAGCTGCGGCAACGGCGGATCGGCCGCCGACGCCCAGCACTTCTCCTCGGAATTGCTCAACCGTTTCGAGATGGAACGGCCCGGGCTGCCGGCGATGGCGTTGACGACGGACGCCTCGACCGTCACGTCGATCAGCAACGACTACTCGTATGAAGAGATTTTTTCCAAGCAGGTCCGTGCGCTCGGCAAACCACAGGACGTGCTGCTGGGAATCTCCACTTCCGGCAACTCGGAAAACGTCATCCGCGCAATCGCGGCGGCGCACGAGCGCGGCATGAAGGTCGTCGCACTGTCGGGCCGCGACGGCGGGCGCATGGCAGCGATGTTCAACGAAGGCGATGTCGAGATTCGTGTGCCGGCGACGCGCACCGCGCGTATCCAGGAAGTGCACCTGCTCGTCATCCATTGCCTCTGCGACTTGATCGACACCACCCTCCTCGGCACCGAGTAAAACGCACCACGGTGCCGAAATACGGTGCCGAAATACGGTGCCAGTCACCCTATTTCCTCTCGAAATAGGGTGACTGGCACCGTATTTCTACCGTATTTCCGTATTGCGGAGTTACTTGACGATGGTCAGGTGCGGACGCGAGCGCGTCTGCTCGGCATCGGTCTTCAGTTCGGGTGGCTCGGGTTGCTCGGCGTCGTGCGAGAAGATCATGCCCTGCCCGGTTTCACGCGCATAGATGCCGAGTATCGAGCGCACCGGCGCCCAGACATCGAACGCGACCCCGGCAAAACGTGCCCGGAAGCTCACGGCGTCGTTGGTCAACTTCAGATTGTGCGCCGCCGATTCGCTGATATTGAGGATGATCTTTCCGTCCTTGACGTGCTCGCCAGGTACGGTCACGCCGTCATACGACGTATCGACGACGATATGCGGAGTATGACCATTGTCGGTCATCCACTCGTGCATCGCACGAATAAGGTACGGACGTTTTGAACGACTCGGATTACTCACTGTATTTCCAGCGCGGTTGCCAACCACGGCCTAGCTTACCACCGAATTGCGGCGCTGCGTGGGACCTAACATAAGGTGGCGTCCCGGCGCGCGCCCCGCGCCACGGCAAGCCGTCAGAGGCGCATTTCCTGCTCCAGCTCGGTCAGGCTCTGCTGGAACGAGCGGCGCGCGAAGACCCGGTCCATGTAGGCCTCGATCGCCTCGGCATCGGAGCCAAGGTCGACACCGTACACGGGCAGGCGCCAGAGCAGCGGCGCGATGGTGCAATCCACGAGCGAGAACTCGTCACTCAGGAAATACGTGCGCGCGGCAAACAGCTCGGTACTCTGCAGAATGCTCTCTCGCAACATCTTGCGCGACTTGGTCCCGAGTTTTCCGTCCGCGTTGTCTTCGGCTTCCTCGGCGATCGCGTACCAGTCGGTCTCGATCCGGAACAGCGCGAGGCGAAACTGCGCGCGGGTGACCGGGTCCACCGGCATCAGCGGCGGGTGCGGGAATCGTTCATCGAGATACTCGATGATGACACGCGAGTCGTACAGCGTCAGGTCCCTGTCGACCAGCGTCGGCACGGTGTGATACGGATTGAGGTCCATGAGATCTTCAGGCAGGTCCGGGCCCGGCACATTCGCGATCTCGATATTGATGTTCTTCTCGGCCAACACCAGTCGCGCACGGTGACTGTGGATGTCCGTCGGGCGTGAGAATAACGTCATCACGGAACGCCTGTTCGCTACAACTGCCATCACTTTACGTCCTTCCAGATCTCTTTCTTGAGCTGAGTCGCCAGGACGAAGAAGAAGATCAGAAACATGATCACCCACACGCCGATCTTGCGGCGGTCCTGGCGGATTGGTTCGGCGATGAAGGCAAGGAAATTCGTCGTGTCACGCACAAACGCATCGTATTGTTCTGCGTCCATGGCACCCGCCGAAAGCATCTCGAATCCATCGAAGGTCGTCGTCACCGAACCGTCGTCGTTCTGGTGGTCGGAGAAGGTGGCCTGCTGGTGACCCTGCAGCTCCCACAGAACGTGCGGCATGCTGGTGCCCGGGAGGACGACGTTGTCGACGCCCGTCGGGCTGGCTTCGGAGACGTAGAAACCCTTGAGGAAGTTGTAAATGTAATCGGCACCCCTGGCACGCGCCATCAGTGACAGATCGGGCGGCGCCTGGCCGAACCAGCGCTGCGCGTCCTCGGCGGGCATCGCCGTCTTGATCGTCTCGAAAGTCTTCTCGGCATTGAACATCAGGTTGTCGATCAGCTGTTCTTCCGACAACTCGAGTTGCTTGCCAATCGTGCTGTAGCGCACGTATTGCGCCGAGTGACAGCCTGAGCAGTAGTTCATGAAATTGCGCGCGCCGCGTTGCAGCGACGCGATATTGTCGAGATCGATCTCTGCCGGCTCCAGGTGCGTGCCGCCGCCTGCCGCCATGCCCTGAGATGCAAACAGGCACGCGCCCAGCATCAGCGCGCTGGCGAATCGCTTTACCTTAATCATGATAGACCACCCTTTCCGGTACGGGCTTCGTCTTGTCTCTCGCCGTGTAAAAAGGCATCAGCAGGAAGAACGCGAAGTAAAGAACCGAGAAGATCCGCGCCAGCAGTACATACAAGCCTTCGGCGGGCTGCAGGCCCAGCCACAGTAACATGAGGAATGTCACGACGAAGATCGACAGCGCCGTCTTGTACATCCAGCCGCGGTAGCGAATCGAGCGCACGCGGGAGCGATCCAGCCATGGCAGGAACAGCGGCAACAGTACGGAGACCGCAAACAGCACGAAGCCCCCGAGCTTGTCGGGCACCGCGCGCAGGATCGCGTAGTACGGCGTGAAATACCAGACGGGCGCGATGTGTTCCGGCGTGGCCGTCATGTTGGCCGGCTCGAAATTCGCGTGCTCGAGGAAGTACCCGCCCATTTCAGGGGCAAAGAACACGACGCCGCAGAAGATCATCAGGAATACGATGATACCGACCAGGTCTTTCGACGTGTGGTGCGGGTGGAACGGAACGCCGTCGAGCGGCACGCCGTTCTCGTCCTTGTGTTTCTTGATGTCGATGCCGTCCGGGTTGTTCGAGCCCACCTCGTGCAGCGCCACGATGTGCACGAACACCAGGCCGATCAGTACCAGCGGCAGCACGATCACGTGCAGCGCAAAGAACCGGTTCAGTGTGATATCGGAAATCGAGTAGTCGCCGCGAATGAACTCGACCAGCGCATCGCCGACCACCGGGATCGCGCCGAACAGCGAAATAATGACCTGCGCTCCCCAGTAGGACATCTGGCCCCAGGGCAGCAGGTAACCGGCAAACGCCTCGGCCATCAGGACCAGGAAGATCAGCATGCCGATCAGCCAGATCAGCTCGCGCGGCTTCTGGTACGAGCCGTAGAGCATGGCGCGGAACATGTGCAGGTAGACGACGACGAAGAAGAACGACGCCCCGGTCGAATGCATGTAGCGTATCAGCCAGCCCCATTCGACATCGCGCATGATGTACTCCACCGAGGCGAATGCCTCGGCGGCGGACGGCTTGTAGTTCATCGTCAGGAAGATGCCGGTAAGCAACTGGATCGCCAGTACGACGAACGCGAGGACACCGAACACGTACCACCAGTTGAAGTTCTTCGACGCGTAGTACTTGGTGACGTGTTGCTCCAGCGTCTTGGTGAACGGGAAGCGATCATCGATCCATTTCATGAGGCCGCCCTGCGGCTTGCCAAGTTCTGCTTCACTTCTGGCCATTACGCTGCTCCCGTATCCTGACCAATGAGAATCAGGTCATCGCGGACGAACCGGTGCGGCGGTACCCGCAGGTTGGTCGGCGCCGGGACACCTTTGTAGACGCGCCCGGCAAGATCGAACTTGGAGCCGTGGCAGGGGCAGAAGAAACCGCCGTCCCAGCCCTCGGCCGGCCGCACCTCGAAATCCTCCAGCGGGGCGCACCCGAGGTGCGTGCAGGATCCCTCGACCACGAGATACTCCGGCTTCACCGAGCGCGTCTCGTTGGCCGCATAATCGGGCTGCTGGTCGGCCGTCTCGGAGTTCGGGTCGCGCAGCGAATCGTCATGTTGCGACAGCTTGGCCAGCATCGCTTCGGTGCGGCGCAGCACGAAGACCAGCTTGCCACGCCAGATGACGCGGACCATCTCGCCCGGCTTCATCGAGGCCAGCGGCACCTCGACCGGCGCGCCGAGCGCCTGGGCGCGCGCGCTGGGCTGCAGCGAGGACAGGAATGGAATCGCGGCCAGGCCGACGCCCACGGCCCCGGTGGCTACGGTTGCAACGGTAAGAAAATGACGCCTGTTGCGATCAAGGTCGTCTTCGGTCATCAGGCACTCCCATTAAGCCGTTCTTCTGGACGGCTTGTACATCAGCGCTTTCTTGCTTTGTTTCGAAACTGGTAGATTTGCAGCAAACCCGGTTTACCGTCAGGATGACGGGTGCCCCGGACCTAGGTGCGGAACCACGGCGCATTATACACGCGGCCAATCCGGATTGGCTAGGTGCTGGGACGGGACATTTGCCAGGGTAAGCAGGACGTCGCGTGACGAATATCAGGTCAGCATTGGTCTTCGTGTTGCAGTCGATCGTGGTCGGCCTCGCCGTGGCGTTCCTGGTGGTGCTGGTGCGCCCCGATCTCATGCCCGGCGCAGGCGACGAGGGGCCGGCCAGCTATGCCGATGCCGTTGCCCGCAGCGCCGCCTCGGTGGCCAACATCTACACCAAGCGCCTGGTCCAGGAGAGCGACCAGCTGACCAACCGACCCCGGTTTCGCATCGATACGGCCTTCGCCTCCGCCGTCATCATCGATGACGAGGGTTACCTGGTCACCAACTACCATGTATTCGAGGACGAGCCGACCGAGGTGCGCGTCGTTTTCAGCGACGGCCGCATCGCGGAACCGGAGATCGTCGGCTTCGACGCGGAGACCGACCTCGCCCTGCTGCGCGTCGCCATGCCGGACCTCCAGCCGATCGCGCTTGCCCGCTCGGACGACCTCCGCATCGGCGATGTCGTGCTCGCCATCGGCAACCCCTACGGCCTGTCGACCTCGGTAACCCAGGGGATCGTCAGCGCGACGGGCCGCAACCTGTACCAGCTCGTGACCTTCGCCAACTTCATCCAGACCGACGCCGCCATCAACGCCGGCAATTCCGGGGGCGCGCTGGTCAACAGCCTCGGGCAGCTGGTCGGCATCAATGCCGCGGTCCTCGCCCAGGACCCGAGCACCGAGGGCATCGGCTTTGCCATCCCGGTGGACCTGGTGCGCGGCGTCGTCGAGCAGATCAAGCTGCACGGTCGCGTCATACGCGGCTACATGGGCCTGCTGCCCGATGACCTGACCGATTCGGAGCGCCGTGCGCACGGCATCGACGATGGCACCGGCATCATTCTCATGGAAGTCTACGAGGGCGGCCCCGCGGCCGCGGCGGATCTGCGGGTGGGCGACATTATCGTGAGGATGAACGGCATGCCGATTTTCTCGCGGCGCGAAGCGCTCCTGATCTCGGCGAGCACGGCCCCCGGCGATACGGTCGAGGTGACCGGCATCCGGGACGGTCAGCGTTTCACGGCCACGGTGACGGCCGGTGAGCGCCCGCAGGGCCTGTACGAGCCCGCGGAATGAGCGCAGGCGCTCAGTTGCCGCCGGCGGCCTGCCACTCTGCGGGCGTCAGGGCCCTGATCGACAGCGCATGAATTTCGTTGCCGACCAACGACCCGAGGCACTTGTAGACGAGCTGGTGCCGTGCGATTGGCCGCTTGCCCTCGAACTCGGCGGCCACCACCAGGGCCTCGAAATGCGTATTGTCATCGCTCATGACCTTGACGAGCGCATCGTCGAATCCGGCTTCGATCAGTTGTGTGATATCGGTGGGGTCCATGGTTCGCAAATCTGTGCTTAGATCGGGGTGGCGCAGTTTAACCCCATTTGCCGGCGCCACCCAATGCAGATGGGGATTTGTGTATCATAGCCGGCCCTGCGGACCCAGATAGTCTATGCTCGCCAACATCCTACTCGTCGTCGCCGGCCTGGTGCTCCTCATCTGGGGTGCGGACCGGTTCGTGCACGGCGCCGCCGCGACCGCGCGGAATATGGGTGTCCCGCCGCTGCTGGTCGGGCTGACGGTCGTCGCTTTCGCCACCTCGGCCCCGGAAATCCTCGTGTCGGTGGTGGCCGCCCTGCAAAAAGAGCCGGGACTCGCCTTCGGCAACGCCATCGGCTCCAATATCGTGAACATCGGCCTTGTCCTCGGCCTGACCGCGATGATCCGGCCGATCAAGCTGGAATCCGACACGCTGCGGCGCGAAATGCCGGCGCTGCTGGCCGTCTCGCTGCTGACCGTCTCGCTGTTCCTCGACACGTACCTGAGCCGCGTGGACGGCATCGTCATGCTGACGGGCCTCGCCATCGTCATGGTCTGGCTGGCACGCCTCGGCATGCGCTCGGAGGCCAACGACCCCATTGCCATGGACTTCGAAGCGGAAATCCCGAGCGACGTGTCGACCGCCATGGCCATCGTCTGGCTGATCATCGGCCTCGGCACCCTGCTGATCGGCGCCGAGTTGCTCGTCGACGGCGCCATCGGCATCGCCAAGATGCTCGGCGTGTCCGAGGTCGTGATCGGCATCACCATCGTGGCCTTCGGTACCAGCCTCCCCGAGCTGGCCGTGTCGCTGGCGAGCGCCATCAAGGGCGAGTACGGCCTCGCGATCGGGAACATCGTGGGCTCCAACATCTTCAACCTGCTTGCCGTCATCGGCGTGGCCGCCACGATCGCGCCGGCGGCGCTCGCCCCATCCGTCCTGTCGCTGCACATCTTCGTCATGGTGGCCTTCACGCTCGTTTTGTTCGCGATGACCTACGATTACGACGGCAAGTCGCAGCTGACCCGCCTCGAGGGTCTGGCGCTGTTTGCCGCATACATCGCCTACGACGGTTACGTGATCGCTCAAAACATTTAGAATACGGCGATCCTGTCTGCCCCGGGGGCGATCTTTGGCTGAAACGCTGACAAACGACGAGCTGCTCGCTCTCGCCGCCGATGTGCTCGATATCGAATCCCGCGCCGTCAGTGCCCTGAAAGGCCGTCTCGGCGACGACTTCGTCGCGGCGTGCGATCTGTGCATGGAGACACCCGGGCGCATCGTCGTGACCGGCATGGGCAAGTCCGGCCATGTCAGCAACAAGATCGCGGCCACCCTCGCGTCCACCGGCACGCCCGCTTTCTTCATGCATCCGGCCGAGGCCAGCCACGGTGACCTCGGCATGATCACGGACCAGGACACGCTGCTGGCGGTCTCCTATTCGGGAGAGACCCACGAGGTCGTGACGATCCTTCCGATCGTCAAGCGCATGGGCGCCCGGCTGCTGTCGTTGACCGGCAACCCGCGCTCGACGATGGCCAGGGCGGCGGATGTGCACCTGGACATCAGCGTCAGCGAAGAGGCCTGCCCGCTGAACCTCGCGCCGACGGCCAGCACCACCGCCACGCTCGCGATGGGGGATGCGCTGGCGGTCGCCCTGCTCAAGAAGCGCGGTTTCACGGCCGAGGACTTCGCACGCTCACACCCAAGCGGCAGCCTGGGCAAGCGCCTGCTCCTGCGGGTCGGCGACGTCATGCACACGGGCGAACGGGTGCCAGCCGTCAGCGCCGACGTGTCGCTGCGGGACGCGCTGCTCGAAATGACCGACAAGGGCCTCGGCATGACCGCCATTGTCGACGCGAACCGGCGCATTCTCGGCATCTTTACCGACGGCGACCTGCGCCGCGCCCTCGACGCAGGCGCGGACATTCGCGCTACGCGAATCCGCGACGTGATGCACACCGACTGCAAGTCCGTCCAGGACGGGATGCTGGCCGCGGAGGCGCTGCACATCCTGGAGGAGAACAAGATCACGGCGCTCCTCGTCACCGATGAACAGGGTGTGCTGATCGGGGCACTGAACATCCACGACCTGTTTCGCGAAGGGCTGATGTGAGCGGCGGGCTGGACAGGCTGGCAGACCTGCGCCTGGTCGCTTTCGACGTCGACGGCGTGTTCACCGACGGCCGCATCTACCTGGCGGACGACGGTACCGAGTCCAAGGCATTCCACACGCAGGACGGCTTCGGCGTTCGGCGGCTGCTGGACAGCGGCGTGGCCGTGGCGGTCATCAGCGGGCGCACCTCGGCAGCGGTCGAGCGACGCATGGCGGAGCTCGGCGTGCCGCACGTCGTGCTGGGCTGCAAGGACAAGGTCGCCGCGATGCAGGACCTGGCAAGCTCGCTCGGCATCGGGCTGCAGCAGTGCGCGTTCGTCGGCGACGATATCCCCGACCTCGCGCTGCTGGAGCGCGTCGGCCTCTCCGTCGCGGTCGCGAACGCGGTCGGCCCCGTGCAGGAGCGGTGCGACTACGTGACCCGCAGAACCGGCGGCGCGGGCGCAGTGCGCGAGATCTGCGACCTCGTGGTCGCCGCGCGACGCGGCGGCGACTGATGAGTCCGCGGACCATCATCCTGATCATTGCGCTGTCCGCCGCCGCGCTGGGTAGCTGGTACCTTGCACGCAGCAACCGGGCGAGCGACCCGGACACCGTGCTCGTCGATACCGCCCACCAGGGTTATTACCTCAAGTCGGCGCGCATACTCGGCACGCGCGAGGACGGCAGCCTGCTGTATGAAATCGAGGCCGAGCACGCCCAGCAGGAAGCGCACGACCGGATCGAGTTCACGACCGTTCGGATCCGCTACTCCCCGGCGTCGGCCATCCCGTGGACCGTCCATGCGGATTCGGCAACGCTGCGCGAGGGCGACCCGATGATCACGCTGCGCGGGCACGTGCGGGCCGTCGGGCGCGGCGGTGACGATGCCGAGGATACGGAAATCCGGACGCAGTACCTGGAACTCGATCCCGAGCGGTATATCGCCGAAACCGACGAGCGGGTCCAGATTCGCATCGGGGCACGCAGCCTTACCGCGACGGGCATGCTAGCATCGTTGAACGACAACCGGGTCGAGTTGAAATCCAACGTGCGCGGGAAGATTGCACCCTGACATGAGAGGAAAATCCCACACCCTGCAGCTGCAGCAATGGCTTGCCGTGCTGGTGCTGCTCCCGGCGCTGGGCGCCGCACAGGTCACCGACCTGGACATGCGCCTGCCGATGGACATCGACGCGGACAACACGACGCTCGACGGCAAGAATTCGATGATCATCTTCAGCGGGCTGCGCCTGACCCAGGGGCGGGTCAGCATCCAGGCGGACGAGGGCCGCGCAACCCGCATGGACCTCGAGGACAGCTTCTGGCACTTCGCCGGGAACGTCGTCATCGATGTCGGTAACGGGCGAATCGAATGTGCCGGCGCCGAGCTCTATTTCGATGACTTCCAGCTGCAGCGCGCAACCGTGACGGGCTCGCCTGCGATCTATAATCTGCAGCGGGCCGGCAGCGAGGACGTCACCCACGCCGAGGCCGACAGGCTCGACTACGATGTCACGGCCGGTGTCATCCGCTTTTCCGGCCAGGCGACGATCACCGAGGGCGGCAACCAGATCTCATCGCAGGTTCTCGTGTACAACATCGCGGAGCAGCGTATCAACGCCGATTCGGCGGGTGACCAGGACGGCCGCGTGCGCATCACCTATACCCCGGCCAACGGCATCGAGCCGCCCGCCGTAGCCGACGGCGAACCGGAGCCGGACACAGACGACGGCGAACCGGAGCCGGACGCAGACGACGACACCCCATGAGTATCCTGAGCGCCCAGGAGATCTCCAAGAGCTACAAGCTGCGCAAGGTCGTCAAGGACCTGTCGCTCGAGATCAAGAGCGGCGAGGTCGTCGGCCTGCTCGGGCCCAACGGCGCCGGCAAGACGACGGCGTTCTACATGATCGTCGGGCTGATCGCGGCCGAAAGCGGCAAGATCCTGCTCGACGGCAAGGACCTGACTGCCCTGCCCATGCACCGGCGCGCGCGCCTCGGGCTGGGCTACCTGCCGCAGGAAGCGTCGATATTTCGCAAGCTGACCGTCGAACAGAACATCCTCGCGATCCTCGAGAACCGCGACGACCTCGATCAGGCCGGCCGCGAACAGGAACTCGAGAACCTGCTCGACGAGCTGCACGTCGGGCACGTGCGCGCCAGCCTCGGTATCAGCCTGTCGGGCGGCGAGCGGCGCCGGGTCGAAATCGCGCGGGCGCTGGCGGCCAACCCGCTGTTCGTGTTGCTCGACGAGCCTTTTGCAGGCGTCGACCCCATCTCGGTTCTCGATATCCAGCGCATCATTCGCCACCTGTGTGAGCGCGGCATCGGCGTGTTGATTACTGACCATAATGTCCGCGAGACCCTCGGCATCTGCGGCTATGCGTACATCCTGAGCGACGGCAGCCTGATCGCGGCCGGCTCGCCCGAGGAAATTCTCGAAAATCAGCACGTTCGAGAAGTGTATCTCGGACAGGAATTCAAACTGTGAGGCACACTGTACAAACTCACATATTGTGCGCCCCCGGGTTGCCCATACACTGGTAACAGGCAATGCTCAAACCATCGCTGCAGCTAAAACTCGGTCAGACCCTGACCATGACGCCGCAACTTCAGCAGGCGATCCGGCTGTTGCAGCTGCCCGTTCTCGATCTCAATGCGCAGATCCAGGAAGCGCTCGAAGAGAACATCATGCTGGAGATGGAAGACCTGCCGGACGTCCCCAGCACGAGCGCCGAAACCACGGCCGAGGTCGAGACCATCAAGGCCGACGAGCTGTGGCAGACGCGCGCGGCCGAGCGTATCCATGACGGGGGCTGGAATGGCGAAGGGCGCCCGATTACGGAGTTTGCCGACGAGTCCGGCCAGTCCTTGCAGGACCACCTCTTGTGGCAGCTCGAGATGGAGCAATTCACGCCGCGGGAGGTCCTGATCGGCGAAGCCATCGTCGACTCGATCAATGACGACGGTTACCTCCAGGCCGATACCGAGGAGATTCTCGACATCCTGGACGAGACGCCGCCGGTCACCGAGCGCGAGGTCGAGAAGACGCTGGCCAAGATCCAGCGCCTCGATCCGATCGGCGTCGGCGCGCGGTCGCTGGCGGAGAGCATCGTGCTGCAGCTCAGCCAGCTGGACTGGGAAACCCCGGGCCTGCAGCTTGCGATCGAGATCGCGGGGGATCATCTCGATCTCGTCGCGACGCGGGACTACGGCGAACTGCGCCGCAGCCTGCGCGTCACCGAGGATGACCTCCAGGACGCGCTCGCGCTGATCCGGGGCTGCAACCCGCGTCCGGGCACGGCCGTCAGCCCGCCCGCCGCCGAGTACGTCATCCCGGACGTCTTCGTGCGCAAGATCGACAATTCCTGGCAGGTGGAGATCAGCCCGACCGGTGTACCGCGCCTGTCCGTGAACCAGCAGTACGCCAAGCTGCTGCGCGGCAGCGGCGAACATGCCGTGCTCAAGTCGCAGCTGCAGGAGGCCCGCTGGCTCATCCGCAGCCTCGAAATCCGCAACGAAACGCTGCTCAAGGTGGCGACCAGTATCGTCAAGCGCCAGACCGAGTTCCTGGAGCATGGCGACGAAGCCATGAAGCCCATGGTGCTGCGCGACATCGCCGAGGAGATCGGCATGCACGAATCGACGATTTCGCGTGTAACGACCAACAAGTACATGCACACGCCGCGCGGCATTTTCGAGTTCAAGTACTTCTTTTCGTCGCACCTGTCGACGGACACCGGCGAGGACCAGTCGTCGACCTCGGTACGCGCAAAAATCCGCAAGTTGATCAACGCGGAGAACCCCGTCAAGCCGCTCTCCGACAGCAAGATCACCAACTTGCTGAAGGACGAAGGCATTTCGGTTGCGAGACGGACGGTCGCGAAGTACCGTGAAGCCATGAACATACCCTCGTCGAGCGACCGCAGGACGCGCGAACCGAGGTAGCAGGACAGGCACCGAGCAAAGATGAAGGAGGATTCCGGCACCGTTATTCTGAACTTGCAGGCACTAATAGAAATTGGGAGACCGTTATGCAGTTGAATGTTTCAGGCCATCATGTCGAGGTTACGCAGTCCATGCGGGATTACGTGGGTACGAAACTTGAAAAGATCGCCCGCCACTTTGACATTGTGTCTGACGTCCAATGTATTCTGACCGTCGAAAAGCTGGCACATAAAGCTGAAGCAACTGCCAGCGTCAATGGCGGCACCATCTACTGCGATCATGTTGAAGAAGATATGTATGCCGCGATCGACGGCCTCGTCGACAAGCTGGAGCGGCGCGTACGCAAGTACAAGGAAAAACTCGTCGACCACCACGCGAGGGACAAACAGAAGAGTCGTTACGCCTGATCATGCCGGCCGGCACCCAACGGTGCCGGCCGTTTTCAGAAACGGCCGAGAACCACCATGCCACTCCACGAAATCATCAAGCCGGACGGCGTGCTTTGCAATGCGACAGCGCGTAGCAAGAAGCACTGCCTCGAAATCCTGAGCGAACTCCTCACGCGCAACTTCCCGGACATCGCGACCGACGAGATCTTCGAGTGCCTCGTCGAGCGTGAGCGGCTCGGCTGCACCAGCCTGAACAAGGGCGCCGCATTCCCGCATTGCCGGATCGGCGGAATCGAGCAAAGTACCGCCGTGCTGATCAAGTTGTCCGAACCCGTGGATTTCGACTCCGCGGACGGCGACCCCGTCGATCTCGTGGTCGGCATGGTCCTGCCACTGGAAATCGACGACAGCCACCGCGAGGACGTGAAGGCGGTGACCGAGCTGCTCGCCGACGAAACGCTGCGCACACGCCTGCGGTCCATGAACAGCAGCAAGGATCTTTACGAGGCCCTGATTGCGGGTTCGGATACGACGGAATGCCAGGCGAACTGCGCCTGATCATCGTCAGCGGGCTGTCGGGTTCCGGCAAGTCCGTAGCGCTGCACGTTCTCGAAGATCTCGGCTACTATTGCATCGACAACCTGCCGGCCGGGCTGTTGCGGGCGGCCGTCGACGAGATCCGCGGCGAGGACGCCGGTTCGTCCAAACGGCTGGCGGTCGGCGTGGACGCGCGCAACCAGTCGACGGATCTCGATGTTCTGCCCGACCTTTTGCACGATCTGCGCCAGCAGGGCGTCCCGACCGACATCATCTTCCTGCACGCCAGCGACGAGATCCTGCTGAAACGCTACGGCGAATCACGCCGCCGTCATCCCCTTGCGGAAGAAGGTACTCAGCTGCGCGCCGCGATCCGGTCGGAGCGCGACATCCTCGCCGGGGTCGAGCTATCCGCCGACCTCGTCATCGATACGTCGGCCACGAGCATCTACGAGCTGGCCGACATCATCCGTTCCCGCGTCGATCGGCGCCAGACCAATTCCCTGTCGGTCCTGGTCGAGTCTTTCGGCTTCAAGTACGGCATCCCGGCGGACGCGGACTTCGTTTTCGACCTGCGCAGCCTGCCCAACCCGTACTGGACGATGAAGCTGCGGGGGCTGACAGGGCTGGACCCCGAGGTCCAGGCGTTTCTCGATGGCCAGCCGAAGTACACGGCGATGTACGAGGACATCAGTGCCTTCCTGGAACGCTGGGTGCCGCACTACCGGGATGCAAACCGCGGGTACATGACCGTTGCGATCGGTTGCACGGGCGGGCAGCATCGCTCCGTCTACATGGCCGAGAAAGTAACGGCACGGCTGCGCGCAATACACGACCAGGTCCTGACGCGCCATAACGCGCTGCCCGATCACCAGCTCATCCGGGACTGAGCTCACTCAGGTCTCGGCGTACCCAGGCCGGGGCGAACAGGCGCGGCACCTCGGCGCCGTTGACGAATTCCAGCAGCTCGTCCCGTACATTCATCGCATCCTGGTAGCCGAGCTGGATCAGCTCGCGCGTGTACGCCCTCTCGAACAGCAGGAAGCTCAGGAGCTTGTCCTTGCCGGGACGACGCCCGCCGACACCCCGCAACAGCGCCCGGATGGCAAAAGGCAGTTCGGCGCGGTGTTTTTCGGCGATGACGCGCAAGTCCTCGCTGGGCACGATCAGCATCGTATCGATCGGTCGCATCCGGCGTCCGCCGATCGTCAGCTGCGCCTCGTGTACTGAATCGAGCAGTTCGTTGATTCGAGTGACGCGCTCGAGGTCCGAGTACAGGCCGTCCATGAACAGGGTATCGAGCATGTAGCCCGCAATCTGCGCGAAGCTCGGCGGGTCGCCCGGCGAGTCAAGCTCGCCGCCACCGGTTTCGTCTCGTATGCCGACGACCAGGATGCGGTCCGCCCCCAGGTGCACCGCCGGGCTCAGCGGCGTGGCCTGGCGCATCGCGCCGTCGCCGTAGTATTCCGCCCCGATACGCACCGGCGGGAAGACATAGGGCACGGCAATACTCGCCATGAGATGATCGAGGTTGAGCTCGGTCTGCCGGCCGATGCGGCGGGTTCGTTCCCAGCCAGGCTGCTCGCGCCCGGCCTCGAAGAAGGACACGGATCGCGCCGAGGCGTAACCGGCCGCGGTAATGGCGACCGCGTCGAGGTAGCCGCGCTCGATGGAATCGCGGATGCGCGGGAAATGCACGTTACGGCTGAGCAGCTTGCGAAGCGGCGTGTTGTCGAGCAGCGACCGCGGCATGCCGACGAGCCAGCCGCCGAGCACGAGCGATGCCATCCAGTGCAGGCTGCTCTTCAGCATCGTGAGGTGGTCGGTCTTGTAGACCTGGTGGCAGCGAAAATGGCTCCAGACGCGCTCGAGCTCGGCCACGGCAGAGCGAAAATTGCGCGCACGTGTCGCCAGCACCACCGAGTTGACGGCCCCGGCGGACGTGCCGCTGATCACGGCAAACGGATTGGGCGATCCGCGCGGCAGCAGCTCGGCAATGGCCTTCAGGACCCCGACCTGGAATGCGCCCCGGGCACCGCCACCCGGCAATACCAGTGCGGTCTTCGTTTTTCCTAGTCGCTCGTCCATCGCATTTACAAAGAGTTACATCGCCCCAGCCAGGTTCGTATTATAATGCGCGCATTCTTTAGGGACTGTACTCATGAAGCGAAACTTCCTGCTTGTCATAATCGCCGCGGTTGCCGCCGCCGCGTTCAGTTTCACCTCGATCGGCGTTGCCAACGACGGTATCGCCGTCGGCGACATGGCGCCCGAATTCGAGCTCCCCGACCAGGATGGTCAGCTGCACTCCCTCGAAGACTATCGCGAACAGTGGGTCGTGCTCTATTTCTACCCGAAGGACGAGACCCCGGGCTGCACGACCGAGGCCTGCGAGTTCCGCGACAACATTTTTGCGTTTCGTGACCTGAACGCGCAGATACTCGGTGTGAGCCTCGACGACGTGGAGTCGCACAAGGCGTTCGCCGAAAATCACGGGCTGCCGTTTCCGCTGCTGGCCGATGTCGAGGGAATTGCCGCGACGGCCTACGGCGTGAAGACACGCATGATGGGCATGCAGGTCGCAAAACGCCAGACGTTCATCATCGCGCCCGACGGAACGATCGCGAAGCATTACGAGAAAGTGCGTCCGGCCGAGCATTCCCGCGAAGTGCTGGCCGACCTGGCCGACCTCGGCGCGCCGTAGTCGCGTCGAGCGGGCCGCCCCTGGTGCGGCTCAGTGTAACGCTCGAATGGCGTCGTCCAGTCCCGCGATCGTGAGCGGGTACATGCGGTCGCCCATGAGTTCGCGCACCATCTTCGTCGACGGCGTGTACTCCCAGCGCTCCCGCGGTTCCGGGTTGAGCCAGACCGCCTTCGGGTAGGCCCGCAGCAGGCGCCGGATCCAGACGGCGCCCGGCTCCTCGTTCCAGTGCTCGACGCTGCCACCCGCATAGGCAATCTCGTAGGGGCTCATGGTAGCGTCGCCCACCAGGATCAGCTTGTAATCCGGCCCGTACTTGTGCGTGATGTCGAGGGTCGGCGTCTTCTCGTCATGGCGCCGCCGATTGTCTTTCCACAGCGCTTCGTAAACGAAGTTGTGGAAGTAGAAATACTCGAGGTGTTTGAATTCACTGCGCGCTGCTGAAAACATCTCCTCGCAAACGCGCACGTGATCGTCCATCGATCCGCCAATATCGAGGCAGAGCAGCACCTTGATCGCGTTGTGACGCTCGGGGACCATGCGGATGTCGAGCATCCCCGCATTGCGCGCCGTCTTGTCGATCGTGTCATCGAGATCGAGCTGGTCCGCCGCGCCCTCGCGCGCAAACTTGCGCAGGCGCCTGAGCGCTACCTTGATGTTGCGCGTACCGAGCTCCAGCGAGTCGTCGAGGTTACGGTAATCGCGACGGTCCCAGACCTTGACCGCGCGGCGGTTCCGCGAGCCCTGTTGCCCGATACGGACACCCTCTGGATTGTAGCCATAGGCGCCGAAAGGCGAGGTGCCCGCCGTGCCGATCCACTTGCTGCCGCCCTCGTGGCGGTCCTGCTGTTCGTCCAGGCGTTCCTTGAGTGCCTTGATCAGCTCCTCGAAGCCGCCCAGCGACTCGACTTGCGCCCGCTCTTCCTCGGTAAGCAGCAGCTCGGCCTGTTGCTGCAGCCACTCATCCGGGATTTCGCCGAACAGATCGCCGAGCGCGTCATCCACGCCTTTGAAATAGGCCCCGAAGATGCGATCGAATCGGTCCAGTTCGGACTCGTCTTTCACCAGCGTCGTACGCGCGAGATAGTAAAAGTCGTCGACGCTCTGCCCCGCGAGACCGCGCTGCATTGCTTCGAGCAGCGCCAGCCACTCGGTGATCGATGTCTTCATGCCGCCCGCGCGCAGCAAGTAAAAAAATGACAGCAGCATCGGCCTACTGCGGATTGCTCCGGCGATCCAGGAACACCAGCTGTTCGAACAGGTGCACGTCCTGCTCGTTCTTGAGCAGCGCCCCGTACAGCGGCGGGATGGCACTGCGCCTGTCGTCACCGCGCAGCACGTCGGCGGGAATGTCCTCGGCGAGCAACAGCTTGATCCAGTCGAGCAGCTCCGACGTCGACGGCTTCTTCTTGAGCCCCTGCACTTCGCGGACCCGGTAGAACGCGTTCAGCGCCTCGGCCAGGAGGTCCCTCTTGAGATCGGGAAAGTGCACGTCGACGATCTCGGCCATCGTCTCCTTGTCCGGAAACGTGATGTAGTGGAAGAAGCAGCGGCGCAGGAATGCGTCGGGCAACTCTTTTTCGTTGTTGCTGGTGATGACGATGATCGGGCGATGCCTGGCCTGCACGAGCTGCCGGGTCTCGTAAACGTAGAACTCCATGCGATCGAGTTCGCGCAACAGGTCGTTCGGGAATTCGATGTCCGCCTTGTCGATTTCGTCGATCAGCAGGACCGGCTGCTCCTCGGATTCGAAGGCCTCCCAGATCTTGCCGCGCACGATGTAGTTCGCGATATCGTGCACGCGGCTATCGCCGAGCTGCGAGTCCCGCAGGCGCGCGACCGCGTCGTACTCGTACAATCCCTGCTGGGCCTTGGTGGTCGACTTGATGTGCCACTCGTGCAGCGGTTTTCCCAGCGACCGCGCAACTTCGATGGCGAGCTGGGTCTTGCCGGTCCCGGGCTCGCCCTTGACGAGGATGGGCCGTTCCAGCGTCACCGCGGCGTTGACGGCCATTTTGAGGTCATCGGTCGCGATGTAGGAACTGGTGCCAGAAAATCTGTTGTCAGCCATAAGGGGTCTCGAACTGCCCTGGCCGACTATCTTACCGCCTGTCGGGGGTCAGCGTCAGCGTGTATGCCGCGGCACCCGGGAGAAACGGCGCCGGCAGGCCCTGTACCCAGATGCGGTGTCCGCGGTCGTAGAAATCCGACAGCGGGTGTCCGCTCTGGCCGGTCGGCATGTGCAGGATGCTGTTGGCCTCGTCACCCGGGTAGACCGCATAACGCTCGGAGGCACCGAAACCCGGGCCCTGCGCCTTGGGCATGTCGAGGTCGCCATTCAGCGGATCGGCCGGCATATCCAGGTAGCGGCCGAGCAGCGGGATGGCGCCGCTCAGTGGGTGCCGTATCGACGCGGTATTGTGCTCGCCCCAGGTGCGCGCAGACAGCGGCCCGTCGAAATTGCCCTCGAACCAGGCCAGGTTCTGCTCGACGGCCGCGATCATCAGCTCCTGCCAGCTATCGTAGTTGCCCGGCAGGAGGTGCAGAGGCTGCTCGGTGACCAGCGACCAGAGCGGGCCTTCGAACTGGTTGCTGACACGCAGCTTCACGTCGTCGCCGTAGGCCGCGCGCGCGGGGGCCGTCAGCGCATGGAAGACCCGCCGCCTGACTTCGAGCCGGAAAGCGCGCACCAGGCGGTAACCGACGGATTCCGGCGCAGCGCGGGGAATCCACGCCTCCACCAGCGCCCGGTACTCGGCCAGCGCCGGCCTCGCGGCCACCGTTTCGTCGTCCAGGACCTCGAGCAGCAGCTCACGCCAGCGCGCGAGGAACATGGCCCGGTCGTCGTACTGGATCGCGAGCATGTCTTCGGCCGAAAAGACGTCGCGGGCGAACAGGCTATCGCGAATCTGCCGCGCGCGGGCGCCGAGATCGTAACCGCCGTCGCCGACGATGCGCAGCGCTTCGGCGTCGGTCACGCGCGCGTTCGCCGTCCAGATGCGACCGCTCTCGGGATTCACGACGCGGGGGTATTCGTCGGGAGCGAGCCAGCCCTGCCAGCCGTGCTCGCGGCTCCAGTCGGCCGGCAGGAGGGGGTCGAAATCGGCCTTGCGCGGAATCTTGCCGGCGATGGTCCAGCCGATATTGCCCTGTGCGTCGCCCGCCACGAAATTCTGCGGCGGCATCGACATCGTGTTCGCGATGTCGAGGGCCTCCACGACATCGTGAGCCGTTTCGAGTTCGAGCATCCTGAGGTTGACGCCGGCCGGCTTGTGCGCGATCCAGCTGACCGCGACTTCGCCGTCCGGGTAAGCAACGTCGTCGACCACGGGACCCCAGATCGTCTCCCGAATCTCGTACTCGACCGGCTCCGCGTCCTTGACCAGGATCGTCTCGACATGGATATCGAAGTCACGCTCGCCCTCGGGCGTCTGGTACGTACCGGGCGCTGCGCCAGGCCGCAACAGGACCGCATCGGTCCAGTCGCCGTAACTGTTCGTGTAGCCCCACGCGACGCGCGTGTTGCTGCCGCTGATGACAAACGGGGACCCGGGCAGCGTGACGCCGGCAATGTCCACGCCTTCGGGCCCGGTGACGCGCAGCCGTGCCTGGTACCAGATATTGGGCGCGCTGTGCCCGAGATGCATGTCGTTGGAGACAAGGGCCCGGCCGCTGCGGGTCAGCGTCCCGGCAACTGCCCAGTTGTTGCTGCCGCGCAGCGGATAACGGCCGGCTTCGTTGGCGGCGGGCGCCTCGTCGACGACGTCGCGAATCGCGTAGACATCGGCCGACGGAATCGGGCCGGGCTCGCGCGGCTCGCCCATGATCGGTGCGTCCCAGGAC
Source organism: Woeseiaceae bacterium (assembly GCA_041553075.1). Classification (GTDB taxonomy): domain Bacteria; phylum Pseudomonadota; class Gammaproteobacteria; order Steroidobacterales; family Woeseiaceae; genus UBA1847. Next base: position 81,384 of record JBFEJR010000003.1, read on the forward strand.
GTACCTTGCGGGTACATCCACGCATACACCTCGGCCGGCAGTACGCGCCGCACGAGGCCGCGGCGGATCTCCTTGCTCGCGCGGGCGTCGTTGAGCTGCATGTACATGCTGTAGACCGCAAGCAGCGAATCGAGCGGCTCCCAGGGGCGCGGCTCGGCACCGAGAACGAAATACTCGAAGGGGCGGGCGCCCAGCGACGAGCGGCCCGCATTGACGCCGGCCGCGTAGGCATCGATCAGCGCGCGCTCGGTCTCCGTCGCCGCCTCGTAGACGGCTTGCGCGCGCACGCGGAACCGGTGGAATCGATAGCGCTTGTCCACCGCGACCGCCCCGGCCCCGACCAGTTCGGACAACTCGCCGGCGGCCTGGCGACGAATCAGGTCCATCTGGAAGAAACGATCCTGGCCGTGCGCAAAGCCGGTCGCGAACGCCAGGTCCCGGCGGTTCGCGGCCGTAATCACGGGAATGCCGTTGGCATCGCGTTCGATGGTGGCGGTGCCGTCGAGGCCCGCCACCGCGATGGTGCCGTCGAGGTCGGGCAGGCTCGCGCGCAGAATCAGCCAGCCCGCCAGCACGAGGAGACCTGCCAGCAGTACCGCGACGCCGGCGATCCGGCGCAGCAGCCTCAAGGCTCCCCTTCCGTGACGCGCAGGATCTTCATCGCGTTGGTACTGCCCGTGACGCCGTCCAGGTCGCCCTTGGTAAAGATGACGAGGTCGCCGACCGCGACATGCCCGGTGGCCAGCAACTTCGTGAAGATATCCTGGTAGACCTCCCTGGGCCGGTCCATGTCGATCTCGAACTGGATCGGGTAGACGCCGCGGTACAGTGCGACGCGGCGGCTGGTCGAGCGATGCGGTGTCAGGGCGTAGATCGGGATATCGGAACGTACGCGCGACATCCAGCGTGTCGTCGAGCCCGATTCCGTCAATGCGATGATGGCGCGCACGTCGAGGTGGTTGGCCGTGTACATCGTGGCCATGGCGATGGCCTCGTCGACACGACCGAAATTCTCCTCGGCGCGCTGCGTCGCACGGTGCGGCACCTGGTACTTCTCGGCGCCGACGCAGACCTCGGCCATGGCCCTGATGGCTTTGCTCGGGTGCTTGCCGACGGCTGTTTCGCCCGACAGCATGACCGCATCGGTTCCGTCGATCACGGCGTTCGCCACATCCGACACCTCGGCGCGGGTCGGGATCGGGTTCTCGATCATCGACTCCATCATCTGGGTCGCCGTGATCACGATCTTGTGCGCTTTGCGTGTCTTGCGGATCAGCTTCTTCTGGATGCCGGTGAGCCCCGCGTATCCCATCTCGACGCCGAGATCGCCGCGAGCCACCATGATGACGTCAGCCGCGTCGATGATCGAATCGATGTTGTCGACGGCCTCGGTGCGCTCGATCTTGGCGACGATCTGGCCCGTGCCGCCTGCCGCTTCGAAGAGGCGGCGCGCTTCGAGGATGTCGTCGCCGCTGCGCACGAACGAAACGGCGAGGAAATCGATGTCGAGTTCTGCAGCGAGGCGGATGTTTTCCCGGTCGACGTCCGTCAGCGCCGGGGCCGACAGTCCGCCGCCCTTGAGGTTGATGCCCTTGTGGTCGGAAAGGATGCCGCCATCGATGACGGTCGTGTGGATGCGCGTGCCCTCGACGCGCTCGACCTCCAGGGAGATCAGGCCGTCATTGAGCAACAGCACGTCCCCCTGGCTGACGTCGTCATGCAAGGTCTCGAGCGCGACGCCAACGCCCTCTTTCGTGCCCTCGCTGAGCCCGAGCTGGCTGTCGAGGAAGAACGCGTCGCCGGCGCGCAGATGAACGCTGCCGTTCTCGAAGCGCATGACGCGGATCTTCGGCCCTTGCAGGTCGCCAAGCAGGCCGACGTCCCGGCCGCATTCCTCCGCCGCCGCGCGCAGGCACCGGGCACGTTCGCGGTGCTCGTCGGCCGTGCCGTGCGAGAAATTGAGGCGCGCCACGTCAAGGCCCGAGTCGATCATCCTGCACAGCGTTTTGCGCTGCTCGGACGCCGGTCCAAGCGTCGCAACGATTTTGGTTCGTCTCAGCATGCGCGCGATTATTGCACAGCTTTACGGCGGCGGTGACGACGAATCAGGACAAGCCGCAATTAATCTACTGCCAATTGGGCGCTATGCTGGCTGATTGTTTCCCGGACCGGTGTGCGCATGATCAATCGCCGACATTTCCTGCGCTGCGTCGCCGCCGCCGCGGCCACGCCCTCCATCCTGCAGGCCTGCGCGACGCGCGGTACCGCGCCGGGGCTGGTCGCGGACCCGCAGGGCGTGCTGGACCTGGCCCCGGGCCTCGAACACCGGGTCGTCTCCCGTTTCGGTGACCCGATGAGCGACGGCCTGCGGGTTCCCGGCGCGCACGACGGCATGGCGGCTTTTGCGGCGCCGGACGGCCGCATCCGGCTCGTCTGCAACCATGAACTCGGACCCGACCTGCTCAGCGGCAACGCGTTCGCACCCGACTACCCGTCCCTGCCCGACCGGGTGCGCGACCGGTACTACGATCTCGGCCGCGGGATCACGCCCTCGCCCGGGGGCACCACGACGACCCTGTACAACCCCGCCACGGGCGAGACCGAACGCCAGTTTCTCAGCCTGGCCGGCACCGAGCTGAACTGCGCGGGCGGACCCACGCCGTGGGGCAGCTGGCTATCGTGCGAGGAGTGTTTCGAGGACGCGGGCGAGAAGTGGCGGCCGCAGGGAACCTACGTCCGCGAGCAGGATCACGGCTACGTCTTCGAGGTGCCGGCGGCCGCTGGCGAACTCGTCGAGCCCGTACCGATCAAGGCCATGGGCCGCTTCGAGCACGAGGCCTGCGCGGTCGACCCGCGGACCGGCATCGTCTACATGACCGAGGACCGGCACCATAGCCTGTTCTACCGCTACATCCCGGAGGTTCCGGGCAAGCTGCAGGCGGGCGGGCGGCTGCAGGCGCTCGCCGTACGTGGCCGGTCGGCGCTGTTCACGCACAACTGGTCCCCGCGCAACCACGGCATCGGCGTGCGCGCGCCCGTCGCGACGCACTGGATCGACCTCGATGACGTGGACCGGGGTGAGAACGACCTCAGGCTGCGCGGCGCCGAGCTCGGGGCCGCGCAGTTCGCGCGCGGCGAAGGATTGTGTATCGCCGGTGACCGCTTCGCCTTCACCTGCACGATCGGCGGTCCCGCGCGGCGCGGACAGGTGTTCACCTATCGCCCGAGTCCCCGGGAAGGCACCCCGAGGGAAAACGACCATCCCGGCCGGCTGGAGCTGATCGCGGAGGCGGGCTACGACTCGCTGCTGACCAATGCCGACAACCTGACAGCGGCGCCCTGGGGGGATCTCATCGTGTGCGAAGACGCGCTCGACGGATCGACCAGCAGCGTGATCGGCATCCGCCCGGACGGCCGCCAGTACCTGATCGCGGACAACAACCATTCGAACTCGGAGCTGGCCGGCGCCTGCTTTGCGCCCGACGGCAAGACCCTGTTCCTGAACATCCAGTACCCCGGCATGACGGTGGCCATCACCGGCGACTGGCAGGCACTCGCCAACGGAGTCCGGCGAGTTCGGGGACAGTTACCTTAACTGTCGGGGCTAGTTGCTACGAGTTCGGGGACAGTTACCTTAACTGGCGGGGCTAGTTGCTAGCCCGCCGCTCGAGCATCTCCACGGCCGGCAGTTTCTTGCCCTCGACAAACTCGAGAAAAGCACCGCCGCCGGTCGAGATGTAGGAGATGCCGTCGCGGACGCCGTACTTGTCGATGGCCGCCAGGGTATCGCCGCCGCCCGCGACCGAAAACGCGTCGCTCGACGCGATGGCCTCGGCGACGACACGCGTGCCTTCGCCAAACTGGTCGAACTCGAAGACCCCGACCGGGCCGTTCCAGATGATCGTCCCTGCGTCCTTGAGGATATCGGCAAACCGCGCCGCGGTCCGGGGGCCGATATCGAGGATCAGCTCGTCGTCCCCGACGGCATTCACGTCGCGCGTCGATGCCGTCGCTTCCGCCGAGAACTCGTTCGCACAGACGACGTCGTCCGGCACCGGGATCTGCGCGCGGCCGGCGGCCTCTGCTGCCAGCTTGCGGGCCGTATCCAGCATCTCCGCCTCGTACAGCGACTGGCCGACGCCGTGGCCTGCCGCGGCAATGAACGTATTCGCGATGCCGCCGCCGACGATCAGGGTGTCGACCTTGTCGGCGAGTGCGTCGAGGACCGTGAGCTTGGTCGATACCTTGGACCCGCCCACGATCGCGACGAACGGCCGTGCAGGCTTGTCGAGCGCTTTCTCCAGCGCATCCAGTTCGGCCGCCAGCAGCGGTCCCGCACAGGCCACGGGCGCGTGCTCGGCGACGCCATAGGTGCTGGCCTGGGCACGGTGCGCCGTGCCGAAGGCATCCATGACAAACACGTCACACAACGCTGCCATCTTCTTTGCCAGCGCCGCGTCGCACGCCTTCTCGCCCGCGAGAAAGCGGACGTTTTCGAACAGGACGAACTCGCCCGGCGCGACGTCGAACCCGTCGATCCAGTCCGGCACGAGCGGCACGTCGCGGCGGAGCGCTTTGCCCAGGTAGTCGGCCACGGGCCGCAGCGAGAACTGCTCATCCGGCTGCCCCTCTTTCGGGCGGCCGAGATGCGACATGACCATGACCGCGGCGCCGGCGTCCAGCGCCGCCGTGATGGTCGGCAAGGCGGCCTGGATGCGGGCGTCGCTGGTCACGCGTCCGTCCGCAACCGGCACGTTGAGATCCTCGCGAATCAGGACGCGTTTCCCCGACAAGTCGAGGTCGGACATCTTGATGATGGCCATACCGGGCTCCTCCGCGGGACTTACTTCGCGTTCATCAACACGATCGACGTGTCGAGCATGCGGTTGGAGAAACCCCATTCGTTGTCGTACCACGCGATCACCTTGACGCAGGTACCTTCAATGACCTTCGTCAGCGTGGAATCGTAGGTGGACGATGCGGGGTCGTGGTTGAAGTCGACCGACACGAGCGGCTCTTCGTTGTACGCGAGAACGCCTTTGAGTTCGCCTTCGCTCGCCGCGCGCAACACCTTGTTGATCTCCTCGACCGAGGTCTTGCGCTGGGCCACGAAGGTCAGGTCGACAGCCGACACGTTGATTGTCGGCACGCGCATCGAGAAGCCGTCGAGCTTGCCGTTGAGTTCCGGCAGGACCAGGCCGACGGCCTTGGCTGCGCCCGTGCTCGTCGGGATCTGCGACATCGTGCCGGAGCGGGCGCGCCGCAGGTCCTTGTGATAGACGTCGGTCAGGACCTGGTCGTTGGTGTAGGCGTGAATGGTCGTCATGATGCCGTGCTTGAGGCCGATCGCGTCGTGCAGCGGCTTGACGAGCGGCGCCAGGCAGTTGGTGGTGCACGATGCGTTCGAGATGACCTTGTCGGAGGCCGTCAGGATGTCGTGATTGACCCCGTACACGATGGTCTTCTCGACACCGGCTCCGCCGGGGGCCGAAATGATGACTTTCTTGGCGCCGCCGTCGATATGCTTGCCGGCCGTCTCCGCGGTGCGGAACAGCCCGGTGCATTCGAACACGACGTCCACGCCGAGATCGCCCCACGGCAGCTTCGCCGGGTCGCGCTCGGCAAATACCTTGACGCGATCGCCATTGACGATGATGTCGCCGCCGTCGACCTCGACTTTGCCGTCGAACTTGCCGTGCGCGGTGTCGTAGCGCGTCAGGTGCGCATTGGTCTCCGGATCCCCGAGATCGTTGAGCGCGACCACGTCGAACTCGCTGGTGCGCCCGTACTCGTGGATAGCACGCATGACGTTGCGGCCGATGCGGCCATATCCGTTAATACCAATCTTAATTGCCATTCTGTTTGTCTCCAGTCGTTATTTCAGAATCTGTTTCGCGGCCGCAACGACGTTATCCACCGTGAAGCCGAAGTGTTCGAACAATTCGCCCGCAGGCGCCGATTCGCCGAAGCGATCGAGGCCGATCACGCGCCCCCCCGCGCCTGCATAGCGCCACCAGCCGCCGGTTACGCCGGCCTCGATGGCGATCCGCGCCGTGACGTCTGCCGGCAGCACGCTATCACGGTAGGCACCATCCTGGGCATCGAAGACGTCGGTGCTGGGCATCGATATGACCCGGGCACCGACACCGTCGCCCTCGAGGGCAGCGGCGGCCTGCACGGCAAGCTGTACTTCGGAGCCGGTCGCGATCAGCAGGATGTCGGGCGTGCCCGCGCAGTCCTTCAGCACGTAACCGCCGCGCGCGATGTCCGCGACCTGCTGGTCCGTCCGGTCCTGGTGCGGCACGCCCTGGCGCGTCAGCACGAGGCTGGTCGGCCCGGTGTCGTTCTCGATGGCATGCTGCCAGGCGACGGCGGTTTCAACCGTATCACACGGGCGCCACACGCTCATGTTCGGCATCAGCCGCAGGCTCGCCGTGTGCTCCACGGGCTGGTGCGTCGGTCCGTCTTCGCCGAGACCGATCGAATCGTGGGTAAAGACCTGGATGTTCCGGATCTTCATCAGTGCGGCCATCCGCAACGCGTTGCGCGAGTAGTCGGAGAACGTGAGGAACGTGCCGGTGTAGGGTATGAACCCGCCGTGCAGGCTCAGGCCGTTGCAGATCGCGGTCATGCCGAATTCGCGTACGCCGAACCAGACGTAGTTGCCGCTGGCGTCATCGCCCGAGACCGGCACCGACGTCGCGTGCTTGGTGAGGTTCGATCCGGTCAGGTCGGCGGACCCGCCTGCCATTTCGGGCAGGAACGGCGCGAATGCGTTCAGCGCGCGCAGCGAGGCCTTGCGGGTCGCCATGTCCGCCGCCTCGCGGTTGATCTCGGCGATGGCGGCCGCGGCGTGCTTGCACCAGCCATGCGGCAATTTGCCGGCCATGCGCCGCGCGAACTCGGCGGCCAGCTCGGGGTGCGCTTCGCTGTAAGCCGCAAACGCCTCGTTCCAGCCGTTCTCGGCCGCCGCCCCGCGCTCGCGCGCATCCCAGGCCGCGGCAATGGCGTCGGGAATCTCGAATGGCGGCGCATCCCAGCCGAGTTCCTTGCGCGCGGCGGCGATCTCGTCGTCGCCGAGCGGCGCACCGTGGGTGGCCGCCGTGCCCTGCTTGTTCGGGGCACCGAAGCCGATCGTCGTCTTGCAGCAGATGATGCTGGGGCGGTCGGCATCGGCCAGCGCCGTGTCGATGGCGGCGGCAATGGCCGGCGCATCATGGCCATCGACATTGTCGATTACCTGCCAGCCGTAGGCCGCGAATCGCTGCGCGGTATCGTCGGTGAACCAGCCATCCGTGTTGCCGTCGATCGAGATATTGTTGTCGTCGTACAGGCAGATCAGCTTGCCGAGTTTCAGGGTGCCGGCCAGCGAACAGGCCTCGTGGGAGATCCCTTCCATGAGGCAACCGTCGCCCAGGAACACCCAGGTCCGGTGGTCGACGATCTCGTGGCCGGGGCGATTGAACCGGGCAGCCAGCATCTTCTCGGCCATGGCCATGCCCACGGCGTTGGTGACGCCCTGCCCCAGCGGACCCGTCGTGGTCTCGACCGGTCCGCCCGCCTCGTACTCCGGGTGGCCGGCGGTGCGAAAGCCCATCTGGCGGAAATTCCTGATTTCCTGCAGCGGGAAGTCCTCGTACCCGGTCAGGTGCAGCAGGCTGTACAGCAGCATCGATGCGTGACCGTTCGACAGCACGAAACGATCGCGATCGGCCCACCGCGGGTTGCCGGGATTGTGTTTGACGTAATCGCGCCACAGGACCTCGGCGATGTCCGCCATGCCCATCGGGGCGCCCGGATGGCCTGAGTTCGCCGCCTGCACGGCATCCATGCTCAGGGCGCGTATCGCATTCGCGAGATCTCGCCGGTCAGGCTGGCCGGCGGCAGAAGCTTGATATGACATTGGACCGTACTTTGGCTTGGGGGCCTTATTATCGGGTGAGGGTCGGCTTGCGGGACATACGTATTTTCGCTGTAACACCGGACCGCTTCAAGGGTACAATGCGCGGCCCCATCCCAACAAAAAAATCCGCATTATGAGTGAATCCTTCCTGTTCACCTCGGAATCCGTGTCCGAGGGACATCCCGACAAGATTGCCGACCAGATCTCCGATGCCATCCTCGATGCCATCATCGCCGAGGATCCCAAGGCCCGTGTCGCCTGCGAGACCATGGTCAAGACCGGCGTGGCAATCGTTGCAGGTGAAATCACCACGTCGGCCTGGGTCGACATCGAGGACATCGTGCGCAGCACGGTGCTCGATATCGGCTACAACAGCTCGTCGATGGGCTTCGACGGCGCCTCGTGCTCGGTCCTGAACGCGATCGGCAAGCAGTCCCCGGACATCGCGATGGGCGTCGACCGGGAGAATCCCGAGGACCAGGGTGCCGGCGACCAGGGCCTGATGTTCGGCTATGCCAGCAACGAGACCGGTGTGTTGATGCCCGCGCCGATCACCTACGCCCACCGGCTCGTGAAGCGCCAGTCGGAAGTGCGCAAGAACGGGACGCTGCCGTATCTGCGGCCGGACGCCAAGAGCCAGGTGACGTTCGTATACGAAAACGACCGCCCCGTCGCCATCGACGCCATCGTACTGTCGTCGCAGCATGCTCCCGACGTATCGATGGCAGACCTGCGCGAAGGCGTCATGGAGGAGATCATCAAGCCGATCATCCCGGCCGAGCTCGTGGGCCCCAAGACCAAGTACCACATCAACCCGACCGGGCGCTTCGAAATCGGCGGCCCGATGGGCGACTGCGGCCTGACCGGCCGCAAGATCATCGTCGACACCTATGGCGGCTCCGCCCGCCACGGCGGCGGCGCGTTTTCGGGCAAGGACCCGTCCAAGGTGGACCGTTCAGCTGCGTACGCGGCGCGCTACGTGGCCAAGAACATCGTGGCCGCGGGCCTGGCCGACCGCTGCGAAATCCAGGTTTCCTATGCGATCGGCGTGGCGGAACCCACCTCGATCTCGGTGCGCACGTTCGGCACCGGGAAAATTTCTGATACAAAAATGACGGAACTGATCCGCGAGCACTTCGATCTCAGGCCCTACGGTATCCTGAAGATGCTCGACCTGATTCGCCCGATCTACAAGCAGACCGCTGCCTACGGGCACTTCGGGCGGGAAGACATCGATCTCAGCTGGGAACGGACCGACAAGGCAGATGCGCTCAAAGACGCCGCATCCTGATACGGAATCAACAGGAGATTAACTATGAGCAGCGAACCCGTTGCCATCGACAAGCACGATTACAAGGTCGCCGATATCGCGCTGGCCGAATGGGGCCGCCGCGAAATCGCGATCGCCGAGACCGAGATGCCGGGCCTGATGGCCCTGCGCGACGAGTATCGCGACACGCAGCCGCTCGCGGGTGTGCGCCTGGCCGGGTGCCTGCACATGACCATCCAGACCGCGGTCCTGATCGAAACGCTCGCGGAGCTCGGCGCCGACGTGCGCTGGTCCTCCTGCAACATCTTCTCGACCCAGGACCACGCCGCGGCCGCCATCGCCGCCGCCGGCATCCCGGTATTCGCGTGGAAGGGCGAATCCGAAGAAGAGTACTGGTGGTGTGTCGAACAGACGATCAAGGGCCCCGACGGCTGGACGCCGAACATGCTGCTCGATGACGGCGGCGACCTGACGCTCGTCATGCACGACAAGTACCCCGAGATCATGGCCGAAGTGAAGGGCGTCTCCGAAGAGACCACGACCGGCGTGAAACGGCTGTACGACATGATGGCCGACGGTTCGCTGATGTGCCCGGCCTTCAACGTCAACGATTCAGTGACGAAGTCCAAGTTCGACAACCTGTACGGCTGCCGCGAGTCACTGGTCGATGGCATCAAGCGGGCAACTGACGTGATGATCGCCGGCAAGATCGCCGTCGTCTGCGGCTACGGCGATGTCGGCAAGGGCTGTGCGCAGTCGCTGCGGGGTCTTGGCGCGACGGTCTGGGTCACCGAGGTCGACCCGATCTGCGCACTGCAGGCGGCAATGGAAGGCTATCGGGTCGTTGACTTCGACGAGGTGTGCGACCGCGCCGACATCGTGGTGACCGCAACCGGCAACTACCACGTCGTGACCGGCCCCCAGATGGACCGGATGAAGAACCAGGCGATCGTCTGCAACATCGGCCACTTCGATAACGAAATCGACGTCGAGTACCTGCGCAAGTACGAGTGGGAGGAAATCAAGCCGCAGGTCGACCACATCATCTTCCCCGACGGCAAGCGGCTGATCCTTTTGGCCGAAGGCCGCCTGGTCAACCTCGGTTGCGCTACCGGCCACCCGAGCTTCGTCATGTCGAACTCGTTCACCAACCAGGTTCTCGCGCAGATCGAGCTTTGGAAAAACAACGATCAGTACGAGAACAAGGTGTACGTCCTGCCGAAGCACCTCGACGAAAAAGTGGCACGCTTGCACCTCGAGCGCATCGGTGCCAAGGTCACCGAACTATCCGACGAACAGGCGAAGTACATCGGCGTCGACAAGGACGGTCCGTACAAGCCAGATCACTATCGCTACTAGCGTCCTGTTACGAGGGGACCGCCTATTCAAGCGCCGGCCAACGACGACAAGCTCCGGGTCCTGCACCTGACGGACCCGCACTTGTTCGCCAGCCTCAGCGGCGAGCTGCGCGGTACCGTCACTGCCGATTCCCTGCAGTCGGTGCTCGATCACTACGCCACCGGGGAGTGGCGCGCGGCGCGCGCGCTGATGACCGGCGACCTGATCCAGGATGATTCCCCCGAAGCCTACGAACGCTTTCGGGACCTGCTGCTGCCGCTCGGCATGCGTGTTCATTGCGTACCGGGGAACCACGACGTTCGCGAGCTGATGCAATCCGTTTGCAGGCAGCCGCCCTTTTCCTACTGCGCCTACGAGGAAATCGGGGACTGGTTGCTCATCGGCGTCGACAGCTGCGTCAGCGGGGAAGCCGGCGGCGCAGTCAGCGCGGCCGAGCTCGAGCGCCTGTCCGATGTCGTCGTGAGCAGCCCGGCAAAACACGTCTTCGTCTTCTTGCACCACCCGCCGATCCCGATGGGCAGCGCTTGGCTGGACACCGTGGGCATGGCGAACGGCGACGAGGTGCTGGAGCGACTGCGCATGCTGGGACGAATCCGGGCCCTTGCCTTCGGCCACGTGCACCAGGAATACGACGACGATTACGAAGGCATCCGGATCCTGGCAACGCCTTCGACGTGCCGCCAGTTCATGCCCGGCAGCGACGAGTTCGCCGTCGACGACAAGCCGCCTGCCTACCGTCGCATCGAGCTCGCTGCGGACGGCACCGTGGCCACCGAAGTCATCTGGGTGGAGGAGTGAGGCGCTGGCTGGCAGTCCTGCTGTGCGCGCTGTTTGCGGGCACCGCCGCGGCCGACGGCAGCGGGCACCCGGTCACGCTGTGGCGCATCGACGGGACGACCAACACGGTCTACCTGCTCGGTTCGATTCACCTGCTGCGCCCCGAGGACCATCCCCTGCCGCGCGCCATCGACATGGCTTACCGGGACGCCGAGGTGCTGGTCATGGAACTCGACATGGACGACCTGGACCCGATCTACACGCAGGCCGCGTTCAACAAGGCCGGGGTCATGGCCGATGGCACGACGCTCAGGGACCTGATGGGTGAAGAGCTCTACCGGGCGGCCGAGGAGGCCGCGGCCATTATCGATATCCCCCTCGACATGTTGTCGCAATCCGAGCCCTGGCTGGCCGCGATGACCGTCGAACTCATGATGCTGTACCGCAGCGGCTTCAACCCGCTGCTCGGCGTCGAGATGACCATGACGAGTCGCGCAGCCGCTGACGGCAAGCCGATACGCGGCCTCGAAACCGTCGACCAGCAGCTCGGCTTCCTCGACGGCCTGCCGCTCGATGCACAGCGCGAGATGCTGCTGCAAACGCTTACGCAAAGCGCCAGCCTCGGAGAATCGGTCGACGCGCTCATCGATGCCTGGCATCACGGTGATATCGCGACGCTCGAACGCGAGCTGCTCGCGGGTATCGCCGAGCAGAAGGCGCTCCACGAGGTATTGATCCTGGAGCGCAACCGGCGCTGGGCGAGTACGATCAGCACCTGGCTCGATGACGACGACGACTACCTGGTGGTCGTCGGGGCGCTGCACCTCGTCGGTGACGACGGCGTGCCCGCCCTGCTCGACCGGGCCGGTTTGAACATACGACAGATGAAGGAGCAACCATGAGCCTGTTTACCGACGCGCAGTCCGTTATTGCCGGTGGCGTCAACTCGCCGGTACGCGCGTTTGCGGGGGTCGGCGGCGAGCCGCTGTTTTTCAAGCAAGCGAGCGGCAGCCGCTTCACTTCGGAAGACGGGCGCGAGTTCATCGACTACGTCGGCTCGTGGGGCCCGATGATTCTCGGCCACGCCCACCCCGACGTGCTCGATGCCGTCATCGCGACCGCTCGCAAGGGACTCAGTTTCGGGGCCCCGTGCGTTCTCGAGACGCAGATCGCCGAGAAGATCTGCGAGATGGTCCCGTCGATTGACAAAGTCCGCATGGTCAGCTCCGGGACCGAGGCGACCATGAGCGCGATCCGCCTGGCGCGGGGCCACACGGGCCGCGACAAGATCATCAAGTTCGAAGGGTGTTACCACGGCCATTCGGATTCGCTGCTGATCAAGGCCGGCTCGGGCGCACTGACTCTCGGTGTGCCCAGTTCGCCGGGCGTGCCCGCTTCCCTCGCCGCGCACACGATCACGCTGTCCTACAACGACATCGCCGGCGTGAAGGCCGCCATGGCCGAGCTCGGCGACCAGGTGGCCTGCATCATCGTCGAACCGATCGCGGGCAACATGAACATGGTGCCCCCGGTCGACGGGTTTCACGAAACCCTGCGCGAAGAGTGCACGCGCGCGGGAGCGCTGTTGATCTTCGACGAGGTCATGACCGGGTTTCGGGTCGCGAAAGGCGGCGCGCAGTCGCTCTATGGCATCGACCCCGATATCACGACCCTCGGCAAGGTGATCGGCGGCGGGATGCCTGCGGCCGCCTATGCCGGGCGCGCCGACGTCATGGCCAGCGTGGCACCGGACGGACCCGTCTACCAGGCCGGTACGCTGTCCGGCAACCCGGTGGCGATGGCGGCCGGGCTCAAGACGCTCGAGCTGATCGACAACGACGACTTCTGGACCGGGTTGAACGCCCGGACTACCCGGCTGATGGAAGGCATCGCCGCGGCGGCCGGGGACGCGGGGATTCCCGTGTCGGTCGAGCATGCCGGTGGCATGTTCGGCCTCGTGTTCACCGACGCCGGACCGGTGCGCACCTACGAACACGTGGCCAATGCCGACGTCGCGCGCTTCCGGGCGTTTTTCCACGGCATGCTCGCGGCGGGCATCTACCTGGCGCCGTCGGCGTTCGAAGCGGGGTTCGTGTCGGGCGCGCACAGCGACGACGATCTCGACGAGACCATCGCCGCCGCGGCGCGCGTGTTCGCCACGCTCTAGAAGTTCCAGATGATGCCGACCGACGCCGATCGTTCGAGGCCGTAAAGGCGTTCGCCGACCGGGATATCCGAACCGCTCGCCCGGTTGATACCGGCGACGTGATCCTGGTACGCCTTGTCGAGTAGATTGTCGATCCGCGCCTCCAGGCGCAGCGTCTCGCTGGGGGTCCATTCGAACATGGCGTTGACCAGGCCGTATCCCGCCGTGGCCCGCTCGTTGTTGTAGACCGAAACCTCGTCCTGCCGGGCATAGCCAACCAGCTCGGCGGTGATCGCGATGGCGTCGCGTTCACGCGTAATGCCGAGGGTTGCGTTGGGTGGCGCGAGCCGGTAGAGGTTGTCGCCGACGTCGCGTCGCTTGCCACGAACATAAGAAGCGATACCGTCGAGATACCAGTGATCGGCAAGTTCGACGCGCACGGCGACGTCCGCGCCATAGATCTCGGCATCGACGTTGGCGAATGCCAGTGCCGGCATGCCGGACATCATTTCAGCCACCATGTTGGCGGCCATGTTCGTCGACGGCACGCCCTGGATGTAGTCGTCGACGCGGCGGTAGTAAACCTGAGGCGACAGCGTGACCTTGCCGACGTCCCGTCCGAAACCGACGACGACCTCCATCGAGCGCTCGACATCCAGGTCCAGCCCGCCGATGTAGCTGCGACCGTCCGCCAGGCCGCCCGTTGCCTGCAGCGGCAGCCACAGGTAGAGCTCCTGGTACGACGGGGCGCGTGTCTTGCTGGCCAGTTCGAGGCGCCATTCCGTGCCGGACTCGGCCAGGTGGCGGTACTTGGCGACAAGGTCGGCGGAGTTCCAGGACCGCGAACGATCGGCCGCGTTGAACTCGGCGGCGAGTTGAGCCACCAGGTCGGCCATACCGCCCATCATGCCCATCGCACTCACGCGACCGGCGTCCGCGGTCACCTGCTTGGCGCGGATACCGAGCTCGATCTGCCCGTCCGCCACCTCACGGTTCCACTCGACGAAGGCCGACGCAACGTCACGTTCGACGTCGACGAAATTATCGACCCGGAACATCGCATTGTTCGGATTCGTGATCGTGGCGTCGTGCGCCGCAGCGCTGCCATCGACACCGAATGCCAACGTTGACGAGCGCAGCGACAGCTCACCGCCGAGACTCACCTGGGTGCCCCGCCCGGTCGTGAAGTTCTGCCGCTGCGCCATCGCCGGCGGCGCCTGCCGCAGGCCGAAGTTGTCCATCAGGTGTTCGACATCGTTCCAGCCGATGCGGCCCCTGATCGTGAAGGTCTCGCTGAGCTCCAGTGAGGCCCTCGCACCGGCAAGCGTCGTATCGATGAAACGAATGTCCATCGGCAAGGCGGGCGTGCCGCTGTCATCCGTGTCGAGGCGGCCGGCAAACAGCAGCAGCGAACCTGCCGCGCCGGAGAATGCGTAGCTCACATCGGACCGTTCGCGATGCAGGCGGGACGGCACAACCGTCCCTGCCGGCGTGGACACATCGCTACCGTCGTCCACTTCCGCGATCAGGGCGAGCTTGTGCCGTTCACTCGCCACGACCAGCCGGCCTGCCGATGTGCTCAGGTTGCCGTTGGCCGAGTAGCGCGACCCGACGAAGCCCGCGAAATCGTTACCGACCCGCGCGAAATCGCCGCGCGCCAGCTGCGTGGCAATGTGACCGCCAATCGATTCGGGCACCAGCGATACGCTCGGCACGCCGCGCGTCACCGTAAGCGCACTCGTGATCATCGGCGAAACATAGGACAGCGGCGCATCCATGGCGTTCGGGCCGCCCGACACGACGCCGAGGTGGTCGATCACGACCGCGACGCGGTCGCCATACATTCCCCGGTACTGGGCAATGCCGGTCACCGGGCCGTTGGCATTGACGTTGGCCCCGGGGACGTCTTTCAGAACAGTGGCGGTGTCGACCAGCATTTCCTGGTTGACCCTGACCTGCGTGAGTCCGGTGGAAACCGACCGGCCGATGACAATGACTTCGTCAACGTCATCCTCGGCGGCTTTTCCGGTTTGCTGCGCGCCGACCATGCCGGGCAGCAGCAGCACAGCCGCAAGGGCTGCACGAATTTCGAATTGCATTGGTTCTCTCCCGAATAGCGAGTACCGGGGCCCGCTTGCGCCCCGCGGTGTCGTGTCTCGGCTATTCAGGCGGGTGGTGCACGCGAGCGGTAGGCGGTGATGTTGGCCGCCGTCGGCATCACGAACGGCACGGCCTCGATTTCCTGGGCGCCGAATGCCAGCGCCGTCGCCGCAAGGCTGTCCATCGCCACCGCCGCCGCCAGCATATGCCCGATCGGACATTGCTCGTCCCCGGCCATGCCGCCGGTCTTTTCGTGGTGGTGATGCTGATGATGACCGCCGCCGAGTGCCCGCATGATCTCGGCCGGCATGCCCGACGGGCAGAGCTCGTACAACAGCCCACTGTCCGGCGACCCGGGCATGTAGCCCGCAGGCGTCAGTGCCCGCAGTGCCAGCATCGCCAGCGCGGCGATCAGCAACGGGCGTGGTTGGCGGGCTGCGTATTTCATGGGACACCCATTCTACGCGCCCGCCAGCGGGCCACTATGGGTATTTTCCCGCGATTCTAGGTATGAAGAACCCGCTCGACGACCTGCAGGCTCGCCACGGTATCGTTGCTTTCGAGCAGCGCCTGTTTGTCCGCCAGCGGCATCGGCAGGATCTCGGCGAACCGCCAGGCGACCCAGGTGGCATCGTCGGGCCGCCGCTCGAGATTCTCGTACAGGCGGCCGAGGTCGTCGAGGACCGATTCGAGAATCGGCGGCAGGTTCGCAAAGGCTGCGGGTACCGCCACCGGCGGCGGTGCCGGCAACAGCTCGATCTCCCCGATGTTGAGTCCGTCCTCGCGGCGCTCGGTCGCCAGCAGGCGGAAGCGCTCGGTGCCGATGGCCGTCACGCCGAGGATGCCGTCACTGCCCTGGTACCAGTCCGTCACGCGGGCCAGGGTGCCGACGTCGCGCGTCGTTGCCGGGCCGACTTCCGCGCCGTCGCGGATCAGCAATACCCCGAACGGCGCGTCGCTCTTCATGCAGGCGCTGATCATGTCGAGGTAGCGCGGCTCGAAGATCCGCAGCGGCAGCGGTCCGCCGGGAAACAGGACGGTGTTGAGCGGGAAGAGAGATACCTGCATGCCCCTACTATAACGCCCGCGGGGCAGCGGTGCCGCACGAGCCGCGGCTCAGGAGCTGCGGGTTCGCTGCAACAGGGCCGTCAGGGTCTGGCGGGCGGAACCGAAGCCGCCGTTGCTCATGAAGATGACCTGGTCGCCGCCGAGAACCCGCTGCGACATGTCGTTGACCAGCCGGTCGTAGTCGTCGAACAGGCGCAACTTGTCGCCGAGCGGCTGCAGGCTCGCCACGAAGTCCTCGCCCACGTCATCGGGCCGGTACATCCAGACGACGTCGGCTTCCCTGAGGGAGTCGGCCAGCGTGTCCTTGTGCACGCCCATCTTCATGGTGTTGCAGCGAGGCTCGATGGCCACCAGCACGCGGTGTCCCGGATAGCGATTGCGCATCGACCGGATCGCCTTGCCGATCGCCGTGGGGTGATGCGCGAAGTCGTCGTAGATGGCGATGTTCGCAACCGTCGCGGTGCGCTCCATGCGGCGCTTGACGCCCTCGAAGCGGGACAGGGCCGCCACGGCCTGCTCGAGCGGGACGCCGGCGGATGCCGCCGCGGCGACCGCCGCGATTGCGTTTTCGAGATTGTGCACGCCGCCACTGCTCCAGCGCGTCTCGTGCGCCTGCCCGCCGGGTCCGCGGATATCGATATGGCGCTCGACCTTGTCCCCGAAACGGCCGCTCCAGTCCGTGTCGCCGGCAATGCCGAAGGTCTCCAAGGGCGTCCAGCATCCCTGTTCGATGAGCTGCTCGAGGTGCTCGTCGGCGCCGTTCATCACGATCCGGCCCGCGCCGGGCACGGTGCGCATGAGCTGGTGAAACTGCCAGAGGATCGCGTCCAGGTCCTTGTAGATATCGGCGTGATCGTACTCGAGGTTGTTCAGCACCACCGTACGTGCCCGGTAATGGACGAACTTGGCGCGCTTGTCGAAGAACGCCGTGTCGTATTCGTCCGCCTCGACGACGAAGTACTCAGAGTCGCCGAAGCGCGCCGAGACGCCGAAGTTCGCCGGAATCCCCCCGATCAGGAACCCGGGCGACAGGCCGGCGTCCTCGAGGATCCAGGCCAGCATGCTGGACGTCGTGGTCTTGCCGTGCGTGCCGGCCACGGCCAGTACGTGCCGGTCCTGCAAGACGTTCTCCGCGAGCCACTGTGGTCCCGACGTGTAGGGCATGCCGCGGTCGAGCATGGCCTCGACGACCTCGATGCCCCGCGTCATCACGTTGCCGACGACGACGCAGTCCGGGTCGATGTCGAGCTGCGCGGCGTCGAGGCCTTCGTGAACCTCGATACCGAGGTTCCTGAGCTGGGTGCTCATGGGCGGGTAGACGTTGCGGTCGCAGCCCGTTACTTCATGGCCAGCGGCACGCGCCAGCGCCGCGATGCCGCCCATGAAAGTCCCGCAGATTCCGAGTATGTGTATGTGCATGTGGATTCAGGCGCTGGCGTCCGGATTCAGGAACGCATACAGGTAGAGCTGGAAGATGAAAACGGCCATGGCGACGACGATGCCCACGTACCAGTGCCGGTCGATCGCCCGCGCGATGATATGCCCTTCCACCGGTATCGACCAGAGCAGGATAAGCGTGACCACCAGGTTGGCGAGGTTCTCGCTCAGCAACGGAGTCAGTACGGCCTGGCCCGCGACGAACAGCAGGCTCAGCAGCGCCCCGCAGCCGAGAATCGCGGTCACGGTCTGCAACAGCCGGGGTGTCTTGCCGCTCGATACGATTATCGTCGCGTAGAACGCCAGGCCGACGACGCCGGTAAAGGTGCCGACCAGGAAATCGCGATCGTCCATCGCGTCGCTGACCAGGGTGATCACGAGGCCTGCCAGCATCCACGCCAGCAACGCCATCAGGCACAGCGCCCAGGAGTACGGAATCGCATCCGGGCCCCTGCGCAATCGAATAATGTCGAACAAGGTTGTAATCAGAGCCAGCATGTTGCGCGCATGTTAACCTCTTTTGATGCCGCCATTTCATTTTGTTGAAGAGCCGGACTCGCTCGTCAATGGACTCCGCAAGCACGGCGAGCTTGCCGTGGACACCGAGTTCATGCGCGAGAGCACGTACTTCGCGCAGCTGTGTCTCGTGCAGATTGCGTCCGAGGCGGACACCTGGTGCGTCGATCCGCTCTCCGGGCACGGGCAGGACGCGTTCTGGCAGGAGCTGCTCGCCCACGACTGGATTCTGCATTCGGCACGCCAGGATATCGAGGTCGTTTACCAGGCGGCCGGGGCGATGCCCGTATCGATCTTCGACACGCAGGTCGCGGCCGCCCTGCTCGGCATGCCGGCCCAGATCGGCTACGCGGGCCTGGTGAAGGAGCTGTTCGACGTCGAGATTCACAAGATGCACACGCGCGCGGACTGGAGCAGGCGTCCGCTGCGCGACGAATACCTGGAATACGCGGCCGAGGACGTCGAATACCTGCTGCGTGCCTACGATCTGCTGGCGGAACGGCTCGACAAACTCGACCGGCTCGAATGGGCGCGGCAGGACTCGCGCTGGCTTCTCGACCCGTCGCTCTACACGGCCGGTGGCGACCAGGCCATCGATCGCCTGAAAGGCGCCCGCAACCTGCGCGGCCGCAAGCGGGCGGCGGCCACTCGGCTGGCGGCGTGGCGCGAGGCCGAGGCAATCCAGCGCAACCGGCCGCGCCAGTGGATCCTGCGCGACAAGGCCCTGCTCGACATCGTCTGGAAACTGCCGCGTTCGCCCGGCGATCTCGCCGCGATTCCCGGTGTCCCGGCGAAACTGGTCAAGCGAGCCGGGGACCAGCTGCTCGAGGCGGTTGCCCGGTCCGCGGACGACCAGGGCACGAGCGAGCCGCCGCGCCCGCCGGACGAAAGCCAGAAGGCGCTGCTCAAGGCCATGCAGTCACGGGTTGCCGCCCGCGCCAGGGAGCTCGGCATCGCGGCGGAGACGCTGGCCTCGAAGCGCGAGCTGTCCGCCGTCATCATCGCGGGCAGCCGCAACTCCCGGCTGTTCGACGGCTGGCGCGCAGCACTGATCGGCGACGAACTGCTCCAGCTACTGTAGGAGCGCGCCCTGCGCGCGACCCGTGTCCGCCCTGCGCGCGACCCGTGTCCGCCCGGCACGTCGCCCGGGTGGCGGGCGCCTACGCCAGTGCGGAGAGTAGCCGCGCGTAGACCTCGTCGATGTCGCCCTCGGCAGCGACGGTCTTGAGCTTGCCGCGCTTGCGGTAAAAGTCGATCAGCGGTTCAGTGTTTTCGCGGTACACCTCGAGGCGATTGGCGATCGTCTCCTCGTTGTCGTCCTCGCGCTGCACGAGCTCGCCGCCGGCCTTGATACAGGCATCGAGTTCTTCCTGCGGGGAGAAATAGACGTTGAGCAGTTTGCCCGTCAGGGAGCAGGTCCGACGACCCGTCAGGCGTTTCAACAGGATGTCGAAATCGACGTCGAGCAGCACCGCCGCGTCGAGCGGCGTGGCCAACTGGTCGAGCAACTCCTCGAGATCGAGGGCCTGCTGGGTCGTCCGCGGGAAGCCGTCGAGAATGAAGCCGTCCTGCGCATCCGGCTGGGCCAGGCGTTCGCTGATAATGCCGAGAACAACCTCGTCGGGAACCAGTTCGCCCGCCTCCATGATCGACTTCGCCTTGAGCCCGAAGCGGGTACCGGCAGCCACTGCTTCGCGCAGCATGTCGCCGGTCGATACTTGCGGAACCCTGCGTTCCGCCATGAGCTTCTTCGCCTGTGTCCCCTTGCCGGATCCGGGGGCGCCGAGCAGTACGATGCGCATTGCACTATCTCTATCGGGTTGATCGGGGCGAAGTACGCTACCCGCAAAGGACATTGGCGTCAATGCGATGTATCCTTCACGCCTTCCCACAACTGCAACAGGAATATCGACCATGTCTGCAATGAATGCCTTCTACGCCCAGTCGGGCGGCGTCACGGCTGTCATCAACGCATCGGCCTGCGGCGTCATCGAGACCGCCCGCAAGCACAAGGACAAGATCGCCAATGTCTATGCCGGGCGGAACGGCATCATCGGCGCCCTGACCGAGGACATGATCGACACCAACAAGGAAAGTGCCGCGGCGATCGCGGCGCTGATGTATACGCCCGGCGGAGCCTTCGGGTCGGCGCGCTACAAGCTGAAAGGCATCGAAGAGAATCGTGCCGAGTACGAGCGCCTGATCGAGGTGTTCCGGGCCCACGACATCGGTTACTTTTTCTACAACGGCGGCAACGACTCGATGGACACGGCGCACAAGGTCTCCCAGATCTCCCGGAAGATGGGCTTCCCTGTCACCTGCCTGGGCGTTCCGAAAACCGTCGACAACGACCTGCCCGTGACCGACAACTGCCCGGGGTTCGGGTCGGTCGCGAAGTACATCGCCGTATCGACGCAGGAAGCGGCTCTCGACGTGGCGTCGATGGCGACGACTTCGACCAAGGTGTTCATTCTCGAGGTCATGGGTCGCCACGCGGGCTGGATTGCGGCGGCCGGCGGCCTCGCCGGGAAGGACGAGGGCGACGCGCCGCATATCATCCTGTTTCCCGAGATCCCGTTTAAGAAACGGGAATTCCTGAGGCGCGTAAGGCAGTGCGTGAACGACTACGGCTACTGCGTCGTCGTCGTCAGCGAGGGCGCGCGTTTTGCCAACGGCAGATTCCTGGCCGACCAGGGAACGCGCGATGCGTTCGGGCACGCCCAGCTTGGCGGCGTCGCATCGGTCGTCGCCACCATGGTGCGCGACAATCTCGGCTTCAAGTACCACTACGCAATCGCCGACTACCTGCAGCGCTCGGCACGCCACATCGCCTCGGACGTCGACGTCAAGCAAGCCTACGCCGTCGGCAAGAAAGCCGTGGAGTTCGCCTTGCAGGGCAAGAGTGCGGTCATGCCGGTCATCAAGCGCGTCTCGGATAAGCCCTATCGCTGGAAGATCGAGTCCGCGCCGCTTGGCCGCATCGCCAACAAGGAAAAGATGCTGCCGCGCCGCTATATCACCAAGGACGGCTTCGGCATCACACAGGCCTGCCGGCAGTACCTCGAACCGCTGATCCGCGGAGAGAATTATCCTCCTTATGTCAACGGCTTACCGAAGGTCGCCAAGCTGAAGTACCGGCCCGTGAAGCCCAGGCTGGGCACCAAATTTGTGGTATGATGCGCCGCCGGTTCGACCGGCAATAAGAAGATTTTTGGGGAAATTCAAGTCTCGAACGCGTTCGGTTGCCGACTGACTGGTCGGCGTCCGCGTTCGATCGCAAGGAAAAATCAGGAGAAGATCTGATGTCAAACGAGTTGGCCCTGTGGCTCTCGATCGGTGCTGGCGTGCTCGCCATTCTGTTCGGGGCATTTTCATCACGGTGGATTCTCAAGCAGCCCGCCGGCAGCGACCGCATGCAGGAAATCGCCGCCGCCATCCAGGAAGGCGCCAAGGCTTACATGAACCGCCAGTACATGACGATCGGCATGGTCGGCGTCGTACTCACTATCGTGCTCGGCTTCGCACTCGGCGCGGCCATCGCGATCGGCTTCGTGATCGGTGCCGTGTTCTCCGCTCTCGCCGGCTACATCGGCATGTACGTCTCGGTGCGTGCCAACGTACGCACGGCCGAGGCGGCGAAAAACGGTGTTAACCCGGCCCTCAACGTCGCCTTCAAGGGCGGCGCGATCACGGGCCTGCTCGTCGTCGGCCTCGGCTTGCTCGGGGTTGCCGGTTACTACCTCATCATGCTCAAGTCCGGCGCCACGGTGGACGATGCCATTCACGCCCTGGTGGGACTGGCATTCGGCGGCTCGCTGATCTCGATCTTCGCCCGACTCGGCGGCGGTATCTTCACCAAGGGTGCCGATGTCGGCGCCGACCTCGTCGGCAAGGTCGAGGCCGGTATCCCCGAAGACGATCCGCGTAATCCGGGCGTAATCGCAGACAACGTCGGCGATAACGTCGGCGATTGCGCCGGCATGGCGGCCGACCTGTTCGAAACCTATGCCGTGACGATTATCGCGACGATGCTGCTCGGCGGCATGGTGGCAGCAAGTTACGGCGCGGAAGCGATCATCTACCCGCTGGTGCTCGGCGCCGTGTCGATCGTCGCTTCGATCATCGGGACGTTCTTCGTCAAAACCTCTGACGGCGGCAAGATCATGGGCGCGCTGTACAAGGGCATGATTGTCGCCGGCGTGCTCGCAGCCGTCGCGTTCTACTTCGTTACCGACATCATGATGGGCGGCAGCGGCCAGGCGATGAACATCTTCTACTCGTCCCTTATCGGCCTCGCCCTGACAGCGGCGATGGTCGTCATCACCGAGTACTACACGGGCACCGATTTCAAGCCGGTCAAGACGATCGCCAACGCCTCGCTGACCGGCGACGCGACCAACATCATCGCCGGGCTCGGCATCTCGATGAAGGCAACGGCGCTCCCGGTCCTCGCCGTGTGCGCAAGCATCTGGGGCGCCTTTGCGCTGGCCCCCGACACGATGGGTGGCCTTTACAACATCGCTATCGCGGCCACTTCGATGCTGTCCATGACCGGTGTCGTCGTCGCACTCGACGCATTCGGGCCGATTACGGACAACGCGGGCGGTATCGCCGAGATGGCGGAGTTGCCGAGCGAAGTGCGCAATATCACGGACCAGCTCGATGCCGTCGGCAATACGACCAAGGCCGTCACCAAGGGTTACGCCATCGGCTCGGCCGGCCTCGCCGCCCTGGTGCTGTTCGCGGACTACAACAACGCCCTGGCACAGGCAGGTGAGCAGGTTACGTTCCTGCTCAACGACCACCGCGTCATCATCGGCCTGTTCATTGGCGGCCTGGTGCCCTACCTGTTCGGCGCCCTGGCCATGGAAGCCGTCGGTCGTGCCGCGGGCAGCGTCGTCAACGAGGTGCGTCGCCAGTTCAAGGAGATCGAGGGCATCATGGAAGGCACCGGCAAGCCGGACTACAGCCGCGCCGTCGACCTGCTGACCAAGGCGGCCATCAAGGAGATGGTCATCCCGAGCCTGCTGCCGATCGCGGTACCGATTCTGGTCGGCTTCCTGCTCGGCGTCGAAGCACTCGGCGGCCTGCTCCTCGGCACGATCGTCACCGGCCTGTTCGTCGCGATCTCGATGACGGCCGGCGGTGGCGCCTGGGACAACGCCAAGAAGTACATCGAGGACGGCAACTGCGGCGGCAAGGGCTCCGATGCCCACAAGGCAGCGGTTACCGGCGACACGGTCGGCGACCCGTACAAGGATACGGCCGGTCCCGCGATCAATCCGCTGATCAAGATCATCAACATCGTGGCGCTCTTGATCGTGCCGCTGCTCGTCGGCTAAAGCTCAACGTGCAGGAGCCCGCGATGCGGGCGACAGGAAACAAGAGGCCGCCGGATTTGTCTGGCGGCCTTTTTTGTTGCACTGTCGACGCTACCCCATGCAGCGCCTAGACGACTACCTGATCAACCAGCCGCCCCGCCCCGAGCTGTCCGGCTTCGCCAGGGCGCTCGCTGAACTCGTGTTCTTCGGCGTCAAGGAGGCACGCGCCTGCCTCTTTGCCGGGCTGTTCTTCGTCGCGGTGTTCGCCATGCCGCGGGAAGGCATGCTGGGCATCCCGCGCTATGACGTGCTGCTCCTGGTCGCCGTCGGCATCCAGGGCCTCATGCTGTGGGCCAAGCTCGAGACCGTCGACGAGCTGAAAGCGATTACCCTGTTCCACCTGATCGGATTCGCCCTGGAAGTCTTCAAGACGTCGGGTGCGATCCAGTCCTGGTCATACCCCGACTTCGCCTACACCAAGGTCTTCGGGGTGCCGCTGTTCTCGGGCTTCATGTATGCCGCCGTCGGCAGCTACATGATCCAGGCCTGGCGGCTGCTCGACCTGCGGATCGATCACCATCCCCCGTACTGGATGGCCTGGTGTGTCGCGCTGCTCGTGTATGCCAACTTCTTTACCCACCACTTCATCGGCGACTACCGCTGGTACATCGCGGCGCTGGCACTCGGCCTGTATGCGCGGTCCACCGTGATTTTTCGGCCGTTGGACCGGGACCGGCGGATGCCGCTGATACTCGCCTTCGTGCTGATCGGGTTCTTCATCTGGCTGGCCGAGAACATCAGCACGTTCTTCTCGATCTGGAGTTACCCCGACCAGCTGGGCGCCTGGTCGGCCGTCCACGTCGCCAAGTGGAGTTCGTGGTCCCTGCTCGTGATCATGACCTTCACGATCGTCGCCAACCTCAAGCACATCAAGGCCACGATCCGGGTTCCCGACTAGGACGCGGGATCAGGGGGTCAGTACGCGGTAGCTGCCGGTGCCGCCCGAACCGAGCAGCGAGGGTGCCTCGATGAAACGGCCCTGCACGAAGTCGACGCCGACCTCCCGCAGCCAGTCGAAGTCTTCCTGCTGCTCCACCTGCTCGGCGACGATCTGGAATTCCATGGTGCGCGCGAGCTTGATCATCGCGTTGACCATTTCCTGGTTGACGAGATCGGATTGCAGGTTGCGCGTGTAGGTACCGTCGATCTTGAGGTAGTCGATCGGCAGGTGCTTGAGACTCGAGAAGGAGCCGAGTCCGCTGCCGAAGTCGTCGAGCGAGAACTCGCAGCCGATGCCGTGCAGCACTTCGATGAATCGCTGCGCCTGTTGCACGTTGGAGAGAATGGCCCGCTCCGTCACTTCGAAACAGATCGCGGACGGAGCTACGCCGGACCGGTCCAGCGCATCGACCACGAAGCCGAGAAAGGCCTCGTCGCCGAGCGTCTGGCCCGAGAGGTTGATGGCACAGCTGCGGTGCGCGGGCAGCTTGATCTCGCCGCCCGAAATCGCGGTGAGCGCCGCGTTGATCACCCAGCGATCGATTTGCGGCATCATCTGGTACCGGGCGGCCGGACGCAGGAACTCGGCCGAGTCGTTGGCCCTGCCCAGGCCGTCATGCAGGCGGATCAGCACCTCAAGGGCGGGCCCCGATTCGGCCTTGCCGCGCATCGCGATGATCGGCTGGATGGCCAGCTCGAATCCGTCCTCGTGCAGTGCCGTCTGCAGCTGGCGCAGCCACTGGATGTCGCCACGCTCGCGCGCCACCGCTTCGTCCCGCGCAGAGTACACATGGACCTGGCCCCGCCCGGACTGCTTGGCCATGTAGCATGCCGAGTCGGCCGCGCTCATGACGTCCTGCAGGGTGCCGCTGGCGTGCGAGATCTCCACCAGGCCGACGGAAATCCCGATATTGAAGATCTTGTCTTTCCAGACGAAACGATAGTCCGCGATCGCGTTGCAGATATCGGAGGCAATCTGCCGCGCCTTGTCGATCGGGCAGCCGATCAGCAGCGCGCCGAATTCGTCGCCCCCGAGCCGGCCCACGAAGTCCGAGTCGCGGACCTGGTCCTTGATCAGCGCGGCGACCTCGCGCAGCATGTTGTCGCCCGCGATGTGACCGCAACTGTCGTTGACCGCCTTGAAGCGGTCGAGGTCCATGTAGAACAGCATGTGCACGGCTTCTTCCGCGTGGGCATCGTCCATCGCTTCGTCGAGCCGCCGTTCGAACTCGCGCCGATTGATCAGCCCGGTAAGCGGATCATGCGTCGCCTGGTAGGACATCTGTCGCGTCAGCCCCCTGATCTCGCCGACGTCGTGGAACACGACCACGGCGCCGGAAATGCTGTTGCTCGGTCCGCGGACCGGTGACGCCGTCAGCTCGACCGAATGCTCGTGCTCGCCGTCGACGGTCACCATGACGGCGCGCCGCCCCATGTTGACGCGCCGCCGCATCGCGAGACAACGCTCGACGGGGTCGCCGAGCGGACGACGATCGGCATCGTCGACGAGCGTGAACAACTCGCCGAGCCGGTGGCCGACCGCGGCATCCCGGTTGGTTCCGATCAGCGTCTCGGCCGCCAGGTTCATGTAATCGACGCGGCCGTCGTTGTCGGTCGTGATCACGCCTTCCGCAATGGACTCGAGCGTGTATTGCGCCTGGCGTTTGCTGCGCGACAGCGACACCTCGAGGCTCTTGCGGTGGCTGACGTCTCGCGCCACGGTCAGGATCGCGGGGTGGCCGCGAAACTCGATCGTGGAGCTCTGCGCCTCGACCCACAGGCCGGTCTGGTTGCCGTTGATCAACTGCATCTCGATGCGTCGCGGGACGTTCTCGCCGGCGAGCCGCTTGGCCATGTGCTTGCGAAACAGGGCGCGGTACGCGGGCTTGACGAGGTCTGCCACCTCGCGGCCAACCAGCTGCGCCGCTTCGAGCCCGACGAGCTCCGCGGCCGAGTCATTCGCCAGCAGGATCTTCTCGTCGTGGATGATGACGATCTCCGGCAGCGTTCGTGCGAAGTCCTGGAACAGGCGGTCGCGGCCCTGGATCTTCTCGTCGCGCTCCCCCAGCGCATCGAACAGGCGATTCACCGTGTGGGCAAGCTGGGCCGTCTCCGGGTCATTCGGTACGGTCAGGCGATGCCCGACCGACGCATCGCGCGATGCTTCGAGGGTCTCCTGGTTGAGGCGCGCGACCCGCCCCAGCATCCGTCGCCGCGACACCCACAGGTAGAGGCTCACCCCCATAGCGACCAGGGCAATAGCTGCCAGTGCGATAATGATCAACGTCGAGGTCATTTCGAGCCCGGTTTCGAGGAAGTAAGTTCGCCCACTCTCATTTGTTATGATTGCTTTTTTCGGGCCCGAAACGCATGTTTTGGTAAGCATATCCCAGCCGGCTTTGCCCGCTGCTGCTATTCACCATAATTCAGCATGAGGCAATACGGGCCGCGGCGGCCGGGCCACAGGGAAGTTCGTTCCCTGCCGGTCGAATCATTCGATATCAGTTACTTACAGGTTAGACAATCATGAATACCGATTATGCGCGCCTGCAGATGGTCAACCAGCAGGTGCGCGGCTGGAACGTCCACAGCGAAGGGGTTCTCGCCATGCTGAAGGAATTGCCCCGCGAGCAGTTCGTTCCGACGGCCTACAAGGCGCTGGCGTTTGCCGATCTCGCCATTCCGCTCGGCCACGGGGAGCACATGATGACGCCGACGATCGAGGGCCGCCTGTTGCAGGCGCTGCAACTCGACGGCCACGAGAAGGTGCTCGAGATCGGCACCGGCTCCGGCTTCATGACGGCCTGTCTCGCGCGGCTCGGCGCGCACGTGACGAGCATCGACATCCATGCCGATTTCATCGAGTCGGCCAGGGAGAAACTCGAACAGCAGGGCATCGACAACGTGACACTCCTGCCGATGGATGCCATGGAGGAACTGCCCGAAGGCCCTTTCGATGCCATCGCCGTGACCGGCTCGGTGCCGCATTTCGATCCGCGTTTCGTCGCGGCATTGAGTGAGTCCGGCCGGCTGTTTATAGTCGTCGGCGAACCGCCTGCCATGGAAGCCAAGCTCGTCGAAAGGACGAGCCAGAACGACTGGCAGACCGTGTCTCTGTTCGAAACGAATCTTCGGCCGCTCGTGCACGCCGCGCTGCCGCCGCAGTTCGTTTTTTAAAAAATAATCGAAACCAGTCGGAGCGATCCCGCATCTAAGATGAGAGCACTGCTTCCCAACTGATTTGGTGATATAGTAGACTATAACACCTGTCAACCACGGGCAGCCTCAACCCGGAACTCGATAAGATGAAAAACCTCAAATATATCAGTGTATTAGTTGTCATCGCGGGCAGTCTCGCGGTGCCGTCGGCAGCGCGCGCCGCCTCGCTGCTCGAGATCTACCAGCAGGCACTGCAGAGCGACCCGGCGATCCACGAGGCGGAAGCCCGGCGCCTCGCAGCGCTCGAGGCGAAGCCGCAGGCGCGCAGTGCCTACCTGCCCCAGGTGTCGCTGACCGGTGACTACAACATGACCGAGCGCACCGGGCCGACCCTGTTCCAGCCGGACCTGACGCAACCGCGCCTGCGGGCCGATCTGACCTCGGAAAGCGACGTTGTCGACTGGGGCATCGTGGTGCAGCAGACCATCTTCAGCTGGGACACCATCGTCAACCTGAAACGTGCGGACAAGCAGGTCGCCAGGGCCGAGGCCGTGCGCGAGGCGGCGCAACAAGACCTCATCATCCGCGTCGCACAGCGTTATTTCGACGTGCTGGGTGCGGAGGACAGGCTGCGCTCGATCCACGCCGACCGCCAGGCCATTGCGCGCCAGCTGGAGCAGGCCAAGCAGCGCTTCGAGGTAGGCCTGATCGCGATTACCGATGTCCAGGAATCACAGGCCGCGTACGACCAGGCCGTCGCGAACGAAATCGCGGCCAAGCGTTCGCTCGCCACGTCGCGCGAATACCTGCGCGAGATCACCGGGCAGCACGTATCGAACCTGTCGGCGCCCCGGCCGGACCTGCCGCTCAAGGGACCGGAGAAAAGCGAGAGCGAATGGGTGGACCTGTCGCTCAACCAGAACCTCAACCTCGTGGCCAGCCGCCTGGACGAGCGGCTCGCGCGCGACGAGATTTCGTACCGGCGCAACGGGCATTACCCGTCGCTGTCGCTCACCGCGCTCGTCAACGACACGCAGACCGATTCGACGCAGACCTTCAGCTACGTCGATCCGCAGACGCTCGAGCCCACGTCGCTGTCCTTTTCCGACGACCTGCCTACCGATACCGAAGGCATCTACCTGAGCTTCAGCCTGCCCCTGTTCGCGGGCGGCGGAACGTCGTCGCGCGTGCGTGAAGCCGTGTATCTGCACCGGGCGGCTCGCGAACAGCTGCACCGCGTGACGCGCGCAACCGAGCGCCAGGCCCGCGATGCGTATCTCGGCGTATTGTCAGAGAAAAGCCGCGTGGAGGCGCTCAAGCAGGCGGTTGCGTCGAGCCAGACCGCGCTCGAAGCCACGCAGGCCGGGTTCGAGGTCGGCACGCGCACGATCGTCGATGTGCTGAATTCGCAGTTCGCGCTGTACCGGGCGATCACGAACTACGAGCAGGCGCGCTACGACTACCTGCTCAACGTGCTGAGCCTGAAGCAGGCCGGCGGCACGCTGCAGGTCCAGGATCTCGAGTTGATCGACCAGTTCCTGGTCGAGCGCCGCACGCCCGAACAGGTATTCGCCGAGGAAGCCCTCAAAGAGGCAAGCGAGTAACGGTCGAACCGGAGCCGCTCAGGGACGGCTCGAGCAGCACCAGGAGCCGCTCGAGCGCGCCGCGGTTGGCCTCCAGCACCTGCTGGCCGGTGCGCCCCAGGCGCGCCGCCTCGTCGGGATTGCTGAGCAGCTCACTGATTGTCTCGGCGAGTTCGTTCGTATCGGCGACCCGGCGGCAACCCCCCATCTCGATCAGCAGGTCGGCGATATCCTGGGCGTTGAAGTTGTGCGGACCCGTGACGACGGGCACGCCCAGTGCCGCCGGCTCCAGCAGGTTGTGGCCGCCCACGGGCACCAGGCTGCCCGCAACGAACGCCACGTCGCTCGCCGCGAAGAACAACGGAACTTCCCCCATCGTGTCGCACAGGAAGACGGCCGCGCCGCCCGCGGGCCGTGCCTCGGTGCGCGACACGACGTCGAAGCCGCGTTTGCGAACCAGCTCGCGCACCGGCGCAAACCGCTCGGGATGCCGTGGCACGAGCACCAGCAGCACATCCTCATGTCGCGCCCGCAGTTTCTCGTGGACATCGAGGACCAGTTCCTCCTCGCCTTCGTGCGTGCTCGCCGCGATCCAGACGGGCCTCTCTGCGAACAACTTGCGGCGTTCCGCCCGCCCCCGCTCGACGATCCCGGGGTCGGGTTCGTAGTCGAACTTGATGTTGCCCATGACGCAGGTGCGTTCCGGGTTGGCCCCCAGCGACAGGAAACGCTCGGCATCGTCGGGACTCTGCGAAGCGATGATGATGCCGTGCGACAGCGTCTCCCTGATCAGGGGCAGGAGCTTGCGATAGCCGGGCACGGAGCGGGGCGAGATTCGCGCGCTCACGAGGATCAGCGGTATGCGGCGAATTCCGCACCCGCGGTACAGGTTGGGCCAGATCTCGGTCTCCATGATCAGTGCAACCTGCGGCCGGGTGCGCCGGAAAAAGGCGTTGACCGCGTGGGGAAACTCGAGCGGCAGATAGGCGTGGTGGACGGCATCGCCGAAGCGCGCCCGCACCCGGTCCGCCCCGGTCGGCGTCACGGTCGTGATGAGAATCTGCCGGTCGGGATAGCGCTCGGCGAGAACCCGTATCAGCGGCACCGCCGCCTGCACCTCGCCAACGGATACCGCGTGAATCCAGATCGTGCGTTGCAGGTCGGGAAAACCGAGGCCGAAACGCTGGCCGAGTTTGTCCAGGTAGGCGCGGTTACCGATACCACGCACGAGCCAGTAAACGAAAAACGGCAGCAGCAGCAGGTAGGTCAGCAGGTTGTAAAGGAACCGCACAGGCGTGCCCGTCGCTACTCGCCGCCCAGCCTGTCGATGATCCGTGTCGACGAGTGGCCGTCCCGGAACGCGAGGACGCGAACTTCGCCGCCATTCTGCAGCACCTCCCTGGCGCCCGCGATTTCCTCTGGCCTGTAGTCGCCGCCCTTGACCAGGATGTCGGGCAGCAGGGTGCCGATCAGCCCGGCGGGCGTGTCCTCGGAGAATGGCACGACCCAGTCCACGGCTGCGAGGCCCGCCAGTACCAGCAGGCGGTCCTCGAGGGCGTTGATCGGCCGGGACTCGCCCTTGAGTCGCCGCACGGAGGCATCGTCGTTCACGGCGACGATCAACCGATCGCCGAGGCTCTTGGCCTCTTCCAGGTAGGCGACGTGCCCGGCGTGCAGCACATCGAAACAGCCATTGGTCATGACGATGCGTTCGCCCCGGCCGCGCGCCTCGTCGATGAGCGCCCGCAGCGTGGCGACATCGACCAGCCCGCGTCCGCCCTGGCCCCGCTGGTGCAGCGCCGCGGACAACTCGCCCGGCGTGACCGTCGCGACGCCGATCTTGCGCACCACGAGTCCGGCCGCCAGGTTGGCCAGCGCGGCGGCACTGGCAAGGCCCTCGCCGCTGGCGAGTGCCGCTGCAAGCGTGGCAATGACCGTGTCGCCGGCACCGGTTACGTCGTAGACCTCGCGCGCCTGCGTGGAGAGAAACAGGGGCTCGCTATCCGCCTCGACCAGCAGCATGCCTTTCTCGCTGCGGGTGACGAGCAGTGCGTCGAGCTCGAGATCGTTCATCATGGCCCGGGCGCGTGCCACGAGGTCCTCGTCGGACTCCGCCCTGCCCGCCACGGCCTCGAATTCGCCCTGGTTCGGGGTGATCAGCGTCGCCCCGCGGTACTTGCTGAAGTCGGTCCCCTTCGGGTCCACGAGCACGGCGATGCCGGCCGCGCGGCACGCCGCGATCATCGCCCGGACCTCGGAGAGTGCGCCTTTGCCATAGTCGGAGAGCACGACGGCGCCGGCACCCGCGAGCGTTCTTGCGAGTGCGCCGGCCACCGCGTCGCCCGGCATCGCCGCGGTCTTTTCCTCGTCGAGTCGAATCAGCTGCTGGCCGCGGCTCTGCACGCGCGTCTTGGTGATCGTCGGCCGGTCCGCGGCGGCCGCAAACGCACATTCGATCCCGCTTTTCTCGAGGATGGCCGTCAGCGTGCGCGCCGCATCGTCCTGGCCGACTACGCCGACGAGGCTCGTGCTCACGCCGAGCGCCGCGAGGTTGACCGCGACGTTGGCCGCGCCGCCCGGGCGATCGTCGGTTTCCTGCACGTGCACGACAGGCACCGGCGCCTCGGGCGATATCCGCCCCGTGGAGCCGAACAGGTAGCGATCGAGCATGACGTCGCCGGCCACGACCACGCGCGCGCGCGAAAATTCTGGTATCGAGATAGTCACACGCGGAATCTTACATGATCCGCGTGGGCGTTTGAGGCCGCGCTCATGGCTTTGGGCAGGCCGCGACTACCGCGGCACACCGGCACGCGCCGCGACAGCCGGATCGAACAGGCCCGAACGTGAGATCTGCCGACTGATCGTCAGCATCTCGTTGCTGCGCCTGTCGAAATCGAGCCCGGTGCCGAACCAGGCGATGACCAGGGACCGGTCGGGATCCACGTAGAGGCCCTGGCCCAGGTAGCCGCTCTTGTACAGGGCACCATCCGCCCAGGTCGCATCCCATTGCCAGCCGGTGCGCACGGGCAGGTCGTTACCGAGACTCGTCTCCAGGCTCTGCAGCGTGTCGGCGGCCGGCACTACGCCGTCGTTCCGGATCGCGTGCACGGTGGTCCGGGAGAGCACGCCGAGCAGTCCGGGCTCGGTGTAGATCTGTCCGAAACGCGCGACGTCCCTTAGCCTGGCGTGCAGCCCGCCCGAGCCATAGGCGTACCCCGCCCGGCTGACGGCTATCAGCGCATCGGCCTCCGCACCGATCGGTTTCCACAAGAGTTCCTGCAGGACCGTGGCAAAGGGCTTGCCGGTCACCGCCTCGATCACGAGTACCAGCACGTTGGTGTTGGCGGAGACGTATTCGTTCTCTGTTCCCGCCTCCCCGTGCGCCTGCATTCCCTGCAGGAGTTCGATGAAGTCCAGCGCCCGCCCCGTGGGTGCCGTGATGCCCAGCGATTCCTCCATCCGGTAGACGCAGGTGGACGTATCCTGGTACCCGTCGCTGTCGAGACAGTCGATGCCCGAGGCCATGTTGGCGACGTGTCGCAGTTCGATGTCGGCCCAGGCGCTGCCCCGCAAGGACGGAACGTAATCGCCGACCGGCGCGCCCATGTCGACCAGCCCCTTCTCGACCAGCACCGCAAGGGCAGTAGACGTCACCACCTTGGTAACCGACCAGGCGAAGTGTCGCTGCCACGGATGCATGTTCGGGTAGGCCTCGAACACGAGCGTCCCTTGGTGCAGGACGACGACGCCATCGAGCAACGGGTCGGCGGCGACATAATCGGCAAAGCTCGTCTCGCCGCCACTGTGCGTGACGATTCGATCTGCCAGGGGCTGGCTGAAAGCCTGTTCGAGTTCCCGGGTATCGGCGAGGCGCGCTATGGTCGCCATCGCCAGATAGGATTCCGCGTTGAGGTGAAACTGGCGGCTGACGGCACCACCGCTGTCGAAATTGCCGGGTGTGACGGCAACGAACGAATCCCTGAAGTCCTGCGCAACGGACGACATCGCGAGGAGTGACGCCAGGGCGCCGCTGAGTAACCTGATCATGGCATGGGCTCCAACCGGTGTCCGGCTATCTTATGTGCTCTGGCGGCATGGCCGCTACCCGGCGCTGCATCAGTGGCCGGACTTGCCAGCGCAGCGCGCGGTGTGGTGAACTTCGCGGGTGAGCGTCAACACACGATTCGTCTGGTTAGTGGCGGGCCTGGCAGCTGTCGGCGTCGGCGCCGTCGGCGTCGTGCTGCCGCTGTTGCCGACGACGCCGTTCCTGCTGCTCGCCGCGTTCGCGTTCGCCCGATCTTCCGCGCGGCTCGATAACTGGCTGCGGGAGCACCGGACCTTCGGGCCGCTGATCAACAACTGGCACCGCGACGGCAGCATCGACCGCAAGGCGAAGCGGACGGCGATCATCGTCATCTGCGCAACCCCCGTCATCACCTGGCTGCTCGATGCGCCGATGTGGCTCGTGGCGTGCCAGGTCGTGGTCCTGAGTGCCTCGGCCATGTTCATCCTGACGCGCCCCTCCCCCGCGTAGCATCGTCAGTTCGCAGGCCAAACGAGATTGCGAAGCGGCACCGCCGTCGGCCGGCCGAAACGACAATAAGTAAAGCTCCGTACGGATATTCGGTCCCGTTAATAGGAACATCCCCTCGCGCCGTTCGTGCGCATTTCCAAGTAGCGGAGACCTCCATGACACAACCCCGGCTTACGCCCGATCGCAAACTCGTCGTTGCGGGCGCCATCCTGATTCAGCTGGCGCTGGGTGCCATTTACGCATGGTCGGTCTTTACCGCACGATTGACCGATGCCGCAGGACCCTATGCGTTCAGCGCAAGCCAGGCTGCGTGGGTGTTTTCCTCGAGCCTCGCCACCTTCGCCATCGTCATGGTGTTGGCCGGCCGCATCCTGCCCAGGACGGGGCCGCGCGCGCTGTCGGTCACGGGCGGCCTGCTGCTGGGTCTCGGCTATATCATCGGCGGTTTTTTCGGTGAGTCTTTCTGGGTACAACTGCTCTCGATCGGCCTCGTCAGCGGCACGGGTATCGGCCTTGCCTATGTCGTCCCGATCGCGGTATGCGTCAAGTGGTTCCCGGACAGGAAAGGCCTGATTACGGGCCTCGCGGTCGCGGGCTTCGGCTTCGGCGCCACGATCTGGGTCAAGATGGCCGGTTCCTGGTTCGGCGGCCTGCTCAACACGACGAGCGTCTTCGGCCTGCCCGGCGTGCAAAGCGTGTTCGTCATCTACGGTGTCACGTTCTTCGTGCTGGTGTTGCTGGGCAGCATCGTCATGGTCAATCCGCCCGAAGGCTACGCGCCGGCGGGCTGGACGCCGCCGAGCGAGGCGAGAGGCGATCACGGCGCGGTCGAATACCGCGCGCGGGACATGCTGCGTACCCCTCAGTTCTACATGCTGTGGACGACCTTCATGTTTGCCGGTATCGCCGGCCTGATGGTCATCTACTGCATCAAGCTGTTCGGCATCGACGCCCTCGCATACCACGGGGTTGCAGACGCCGGCGCGATTACGGGCACGGCCATGGCCTGGTACGCGATCTTCAACGGCCTGGGCCGCATCGCCTGGGGCAGCATCTCCGACAAGCTGGGCCGCAAGAACACGATCATCCTGATGTCGGTCTTGCAGGGGTTGACCATGCTTGCGACCTACCATGTGTTCATCAGCGTCGGCATGGTCTTCGGGTTTATCTTCGCCGCGGCCCTGATTGGCTTCAACTACGGCGGCAGCTTCGCCCTGTTCCCGGCCATCACGGCGGATTACTTCGGCAACAAGAGCGTCGGCAGCAACTACGGCTGGATCTTCACAGCCTACGGCATAGCGGGCCTGGCCGGGCCGTTGCTCGCGGGTTACTTCAAAGACACGGCACAGGGTTCGCTGCAGCCGGGTGTCTGGATGATGCCGTTTATCATCGCCGGCGTCGTCTGCCTGATGGGCGCACTCATCATGTCATTCGCTCGGCGGCCGGCCCTCGACAGGCCCAAGTGGGTCAACGAAGCGGCTGTCGAATCGGCATAGCGAAGCGTTTGCCGGACTCGTTGCCGCTCAACCGCACTTGCTGTCGCCGCAGCTCAGGCAGGTCATGCAGCCGTCCATCATGATGACGGCGGTCGTGTTGCACTTGGCGCACAGCTGCGCGCCTTCCGGGTACTCGCTTTCCGAGAACGCGTCGGTCTGCTTCTGCGACGCTTCGAACTCCGCACGCTTCTGCTCGATGAGCTTCTTCTGATGCTCGTCCAGCCCGGGCTCGGGCATCATGCCGATCGCGATCAGGTGCTTCTCGACGATGTGTCCGAGTTCCGCGATGATTGACGGCATGTACTTGCCACCCGGCTGCCAGTAGCCACCACGCGGGTCGAATACGGCTTTGAGTTCCTCGACGAGGAACGTCACGTCACCGCCCTTGCGGAAGACGGCAGAGATGATGCGCGTCAGCGCCACGATCCACTGGTAGTGGTCGAGGTTCTTCGAGTTGATGAAAATCTCGAAGGGCCGGCGCTTCTCGTGCTCGGTGCCCTCGTTGAGCACGATGTCGTTGACGGTCACGTACATCGCGTGATCGGAGACCGGCGTCTTCACCTTGTAGGTCGACCCCACGAGCATCTCCGGACGCTCGAGCTTCTCGTGCATGCGAATGACTTCGGCACGATCGCCACCGCCTTCACGCTTGAAGTCGCGGCGCGTTTCTTCCTTGCCTTCCTTCGGTTGCTCGACGGCGTAGCCGACGATCTTCTTCTCAATCTTGATCATTTAAAACTTTCCGTAATAGCCTTCTTTAAGCGCATCGAAGAGGTTAGCGGCGGTATGGATCTCGCCGTCGTATTCGATCTCCTCGTCACCCTTGAGATCGACCGTCGAGCCATCTTCCAGGGTGAACGTATAGGTCGTGTTCTTGAGATCCTTCTCTTTGACGAGCACGCCCTGGAACGCCTCGGGGTTGAAGCGGAACGTCGTGCAACCCTTGAGGCCCTGCCGGTAGGCGTACAGGTAGATGTCCTTGAAGTCGTCGTAGGGGTAGTCCGTCGGCACGTTGGCGGTCTTGGAAATCGACGAGTCGACCCACTTTTGTGCCGCCGCCTGGATGTCGACGTGCTGCTTCGGCGTAATTTCGTCGGCCGTGACGAAGTAAGCCGGCAGGCTCGTCGCATCGCCGTCTGCGCCCTGCCCCGGCGGCATGGCATCCGCATCGACCAGGCCGCGGTACGCCAGCAGCTCGAACGAGAATACGTCGACCTTTTCCTTCGTCTTCTTGCCCTGCCGAATGACGTTGCGGAAGTAGTGATGCGCAAAGCTCGGCTCGATGCCGTTCGAGGCATTGTTGGCGAGCGACAGCGAGATCGTGCCGGTGGGCGCGATCGAGCTGTGGTGTGTGAAGCGCGCACCGGTCTCGGCCAGTTGCTCGACGAGTTCGGGGTTCTCGGCAGCCACGCGCTGCATGTAACGGCTGTACTTCGCGTGCAGAATACGGCCCGGGACCTTGTCGCCGGCCTGGTAGCCGTCCGCCCGCATCTCGGGACGCCGCCGCAGCATTTCCTCTGTGACTTCGAACGTCTCGGTCATGATCGGGGCGGGACCTTTCTCCCGCGCCAGCTCGAGGCCTTCCTCCCACCCGGCGAGCGCCAGCTGCTTCGCGACTTCCTCGGTGAACGCCACGGCATCGGGGTCGCCGTACGTCATGCGCAGCATCGTGATCGTCGATCCCAGCCCCAGAAAGCCCATGCCGTGACGCCGCTTGCGCTGGATTTCATTGCGTTGCTGCGGCAGCGGCAGGCCATTGATCTCGACCACGTTGTCGAGCATCCGGGTGAACACCTTGACGACCTTGCGGAACGTCTCCCAGTCGAATTTCGCCTTGTCCGTAAACGGCTTTTCGACGAACCGGGTCAGGTTGACGGAACCGAGCAGGCACGAACCGTACGGCGGCAATGGCTGTTCGCCGCAGGGATTGGTCGCGCGAATCGTCTCGCAGAACCAGTTGTTGTTCATTTCGTTGACCTTGTCGATCAGCACGAAGCCCGGCTCCGCGAAATCGTAGGTCGAGGCCATGATGATGTCCCAGACGCGGCGCGCCGGGAGGGTCTTGTACACCTTGCAGGCAACCAGCCCTTCGGCGTTCTGTACGTAATTGCCCGCTTCCGGCCAGTCGCGCCAGACGAACTGGCTGCTGTCCAGGATATCGAGCCCGTCATCGTCGACTTCCTTCGGCGTCACCGGGAAGGCGAGCTTCCAGTCTTCCCCGTTGATGACGGCCTGCATGAACTCATCGGTGACCAGCAGCGACAGGTTGAACTGGCGCAGGCGGCCGTCCTCGCGCTTGGCGCGAATGAACTCGATGACGTCGGGATGACCGACGTCGAAGGTACCCATCTGCGCACCACGGCGACCGCCGGCCGACGAGACCGTGAAACACATCTTGTCGTAGATATCCATGAACGACAGCGGGCCCGAGGTGTAGGCGCCTGCACCGGTCACGTAGGCACCCTTGGGACGCAGCGTCGAGAATTCGTAGCCGATGCCGCAACCGGCCTTCAGTGTCAGCCCGGCCTCGTGCACCTTGTTGAGGATATTGTCCATCGAGTCGCCGACCGTGCCCGAGACCGTGCAGTTGATCGTCGAGGTTGCCGGCTTGTGCTCCCGGGCGCCCGCGTTTGACATAATGCGGCCCGCCGGGATGGCCCCCGAGCGCAGCGCCCACACGAATTCCTTGAAGTAGTGCTCCCGCTTCGACTCGACTTCGACGTTGGCCAGCGCGGCCGCGACGCGCTTGTAGGTGTCGTCGATCGACGCATCGATCCGGGTGCCGTCTTTGGCCGCCAGCCGATACTTGGCATCCCAGATGTCCAGTGATGCAGGTTGAAATTCGATGTCCGTGACCGCTTGTGAATCCAGATTGACGGCAGACTTCATAGGTCCTGATTCTCCCCTGTGCTCCCTCGCAGGACGCCCCAATTCGTATCTTGTGACTCGCTCAATGCAGAGAGCAAAAGACTCCTCTCGCCGACGGCCAGAGAGCGCGCCACGAGTGCCGTTTCCGGCCTCTGTTCTCTTCTGAATCGGACACAAGATGTTGTGTCGATGTGTGCCTAGATTATGCCCGTAGGCCCCTACTGTCAAGGGTTTGGTGCAATTTTCTTCATTAGGTTTTTGCCTTCTAAAACAATAACTTATTAAGGCTTTGCAACTAAGTACTTTAAAAATAGGCGAAAAAAAATGGCACTTTCGGAAAATACGAAAAACACAACATGTTGTGGCAACTTTTTTTGCAAAATCGGGCTCTTGAAATGCTTTCCCAAGACCCAACCTTAGCCTCCGACGACACATTTTGCCGGAGGAGCAAACCATGAACATCGCACGTTTCGAGCCCTGGAACTACCTGGATCTGTTGCACCGCGATCTCGACCGCCTCGTCGGCGGCCGGCACCGCTCGGATGACGAGCAGAGTGCCGTTGCCGACTGGTCGCCCGCGGTCGATATCGTCGAGGAAAAAGACCGCTTCATCCTGCGCGCCGACGTACCGGGCGTGCGCCCCGAAGACATCGACGTCTCGATGGACAACGGCGTACTGAGCATTGCCGGTGAGCGTCACGCGATCGCCACGGACGCCGAGTCCGGGGCGCAGCGCATCGAGCGCGCCACGGGACGTTTCCTGAGACGCTTCACGCTCCCGGAGTCCGCCGACGCCGAGCGCATCAGCGCCAAGTGCGCCGACGGCATCCTGGAAGTCGTGATCCCGAAGGCCGCCGAGGTACAGGCGCGTCGCATCACCGTCGAAGCGGCCTGAACCGCAAGCGATCCGGCGCCCGTACGCGACCCTGCGTCGCGTACGGGCATCTGTTGGCAGAGGGCCTATAATTCATTGCCGATTCAGGCAGGTGAACCTATGCTCCTCAATCGCATCCTATTAGGACAACCGCATCCTCGAGGCATTCTATGATTCCCAAGCACCGACTATTCTGGACCAGCCTGTTGCTGGCGTTTCTGTCTTACGGCGCGCACGCAGCATTGCCGACGTCCGTCGGTGGCCAGGCGGTTACCAGCCTGGCGCCATTGGTGGAGTCCGCCTCCCCCGCCGTCGTCAACATTCGCGTCACGCAGCAACGCCG
>JBFEJR010000004.1:0-95439 GCA_041553075.1 Woeseiaceae bacterium
CGAGGAGATCAAGGTCGAACTGAAGGACCGCCTGGAGTACCTCAGAAAGCATGAAAAACTGCTGGAAGCTCAGAGGCTTGAGCAAAGAACCTTATTTGATCTCGAGATGATCAGGGAGCTCGGGTACTGCTCCGGCATCGAGAATTACTCGCGCTACCTGTCAGGGCGCGACCCGGGCGAGCCGCCGCCCTGCCTGTTCGACTACGTGCCCGACGACGCGATCCTGATCATCGACGAAAGCCACGTGACGGTGCCGCAGCTCGGCGCCATGTACAAAGGCGACCGGTCGCGCAAGGAGACGCTGGTCGAGTTCGGCTTTCGCCTGCCGTCGGCGCTCGACAACCGTCCGCTGCGGTTTGACGAGTTCGAACGGCTGTCGCCGCAAACGGTCTACGTGTCCGCAACGCCGGGAGACTACGAGAAAGAACACTCGGACAACACGGTCGAGCAGGTCGTGCGCCCGACCGGTCTCGTCGATCCGCAGGTCGAGGTACGGCCCGCGAAATCCCAGGTCGACGACCTGCTGTCGGAAATCGGGCGGCGCGTTGCCGAACGGGAGCGGGTGCTCGTGACGACGCTGACCAAGCGCATGGCCGAGGACCTGACGGACTACCTGCGCGAGCACGGAGTCGCCGTGCGCTACCTGCACTCCGACATCGGTACCGTCGAGCGGACCGAGATCAT
Organism: Woeseiaceae bacterium; assembly: GCA_041553075.1. Lineage (GTDB taxonomy): Bacteria > Pseudomonadota > Gammaproteobacteria > Steroidobacterales > Woeseiaceae > UBA1847. Next base: position 685 of record JBFEJR010000004.1, read on the forward strand.
TCGCGACTTGCGGCTCGGCGCGTTCGACGTGCTGGTTGGCATCAACCTGTTGCGCGAGGGCCTCGACATGCCCGAGGTGTCGCTCGTCGCGATCCTGGACGCGGACAAGGAGGGCTTCCTGCGATCGGAGCGGTCGCTGATCCAGACCATCGGCCGCGCGGCGCGCAACCTGCACGGGACGGCGATTCTCTACGCCGACCGCGTAACGGGATCGATGCGGCGGGCAATCGACGAAACCAACCGGCGCCGCGAGAAGCAGGTCAGCCATAACGAGCGGCACGGCATCACCCCGGCCACCATCGTCAAGCACGTGGCCGACGTCATGGAAGCAGCGTACCCGGCGCCGAAAGGCCCGCGTCGCAGCGCGGCCGACAAGCGGAGCGTTTACGAGGTCCTGTCGCCGGAGCAGCTCATGAAAAAGGCAGCCAAGCTCGAGAAGCAGATGCTGCGGCACGCCCGCGATCTCGAGTTCGAGGAGGCGGCGAAATTGCGGGACGAAATCCAGCTGCTGCGCAACAGCGCGCTCGGCTTGCCTGACAGCGAAGTGGTCTAGTCAGTACCCGCGCTGCGGGTCGACCGTGTTCAGCAGCGCATCGCCCGCGAGATAGCGCCGGATGTTTTCCCTGACGAGCATTGCGTGCCAGCGGCGGCTGCCGCCGAAGCCCGCGACATGCGGCGTGATGATGACATTGGGCAGCTGCCACAGGGGATGCCCTTGGGGCAGCGGCTCGGGATCGGTCACGTCGAGGCCCGCGCCCGCGATACGACCGGACTCGAGCGCCGCATACAGATCATCGGTGACGACCGTCTTGCCCCGTCCCACGTTGATGAACCACGCGCCTTCCTTGACGCTGCCAAAGAACGCCTTGTCGAACAGTCCTTCGGTCGTGCCGGTAAGCGGCAGGGCGTTCACGATGACGTCGGCCTGCGCGGCCAGTGCGTGCAACTCGTCGGCCAGGCCGACGTAGTCGACGTACGCAGGTCCCTCGCGCGAGCTGTTGCGGGTGGCGATAACGCGCATGCCGAGGGCGTGCGCGCGGCTCGCGACCTGTCGGCCGATGCCGCCGAGCCCGACGACCAGCATGGTCTTGCCGTCGACGGACAGCATGCCGCCGCTGCGCGCCAGGTCTCTGCGCCAGGCGCCTTCGGGCATCGCCCTGGCGAACCCGGCAAGGCCGCGCGTCAGGCTCAGCATCATGGCGATGGCATGCTCGCCGATGGTCGCCGACGACATCTTCTGCATGTTGGTCAGGAGCACCTGCCCAGCCGCGATCTTGCCGGCAGCGAGGCACCGTTCGACGCCGGACGAGTACACCTGGACCCACACGAGTCGGTCGGCGGCAGCGACCAGCCCGGCGTCACAGAACCCGACCAGGGCGTGGGCTTCCGGGGCGTGCGACCGGGCCTCATCGAGGCTGGCCACGGTAATGATGCGGGCGCCGGGGAAGGTCTCGGCAAGGCTGTCGGTGGCACCCGGCATCGCGCGAACGACAATGGTCGATCCGGGCTCCCAGCCCGGATGCGTGCGAATCGGCTGGTTGCTTTCGCGGACACCGCTGGCCTCGATGAACTCCGCTATGGACGAGTCGTCGGCGGCGGCGCTGCAAGCGGCAACGGTCAGCAGGAGGAGGAGGTTGCGGGCACTGGTCCTGATCATTGCGACTCCGGTGGTTGCAGCGGTATGAGGGCCTGAGAATAGCACCCGGACAGGATGCGCCGACGGCACGCGATACGTCTTGCGGTTGGCGCGGCGCTTGAGTATCTTACGCGTCCCCTCGGGAGTTTGGGCGATTAGCTCAGGGGTAGAGCGCCACGTTGACATCGTGGAGGTCGCAGGTTCGAAACCCGCATCGCCCACCACCTCTCCCGGAAAACACCTGATTTTTTTGAAATTTTCGGGTATCCGAGGTTGTTTCCAGCGCGCGACCTTATTAGAATCGCGTTCCCCGTCCTGCAGCGCCAGGAAAGCGTCGCGCCGGATGGGGTAAGATGTTGATTTACTGGAGGGTTTGGGTATCGCAGTTACTAAGCGCGTCAGGCGCAATGATGAAATCGATGCATCGGAAGTGCGGGTAATCCGCTCGGACGGCGAACAGGCAGGGGTCATGGGCATCGCCGAGGCGATCCGGATGGCCGTCGACGAGGGACTGGATCTCGTCGAGGTGTCCCCCATGGCGGACCCGCCCGTCTGTCGCATCATGGATTTTGGCAAGCACTTGTTCGAGCTGAACAAGAAAAACCAGTCTGCGAAACGTAAGCAAAAACAGGTTCACGTCAAGGAAATCAAGTTTCGCCCGGGAACGGACGAAGGCGATTACCAGATCAAGCTCAGGAAACTCGTGCAGTTTCTCGAGAGCGGTGACAAGACGAAGGTCACCCTGAGATTCAGGGGCCGGGAGATGGCGCACAAGGAACTCGGTGCGAAACTCCTGGCGCGGGTCCGCGAGGACCTCGAAGAATACGGTTCTGTCGAACAGATGCCGCAGATGGAAGGGCGGCAAATGGTCATGGTACTGGGACCGAAGAAAAAGTGAGTAACGGCCTGTGGGAAGGGGCTTGCCCCTGAACCAGCCATTAATCCGCCTGCCGCGGCCCCCGGGTTCGTTGCCAGGCTAAAAGGAAAGACAATGTCGAAAATGAAAACCAACCGGGGCGCGGCCAAGCGCTTCCGTCGGACGGGCAAGGGCGGCTTCAAGCGCTCGCAGTCCCATCTCAATCACATCCTTACCAAGAAGAAGTCCAAGCGTAAGCGTCAGCTGGGCAAGACCCTGCAGATCGCGGAGGCCGATCAAAAGGCCGTCAAGCGCATGCTTCCCTACAGCTAAGAGGAGATTGAGAAATGGCACGAGTTAAACGTGGCGTCACTGCCAAGGCGCGTCATAAGAAAGTCCTCTCGAAAGCGAAAGGCTATTACGGCGCCCGCAGCAAACTTTACAAGACGGCCAAGCAGGCCGTCATCAAGGCCGGCCAGTACGCGTACCGCGATCGCCGGCAACGCAAACGCCAGTTCCGCCAGCTATGGATCACGCGTATCAATGCCGCGGCGCGGTTGCACGGGCTGTCCTACAGCCGCCTGATCAACGGCCTGCACAAGGCCGAGATCGAGGTTGACCGCAAGGTGCTCGCGGACATCGCCGTGCACGATCCCGAGGGTTTCGGCGCGATCGCAGCAGCCGCGAAGGCCGGTCTCGAGCAGCAAGCTGCAAACTGAGGTCTCCTGAGCCGGCCGGACTCGCTCCGGCCGGCCTGACCTGCCAGCCATGACTGCCCTGAGCGACCTCATCTCCAAGGCTGCCGCCGAGATCGACGCAGCCACTGATCTTGCCGCGCTGGACGCGGTCCGGGTCGCGTTTCTCGGCAAGAAAGGCGAGATCACGGCCCGCCTCAAGACGCTGGGGCAGTTGCCGGCAGAAGAACGTGCGGCGGCGGGCCAGGAGATCAACCAGGCCAAGCAGGCAGTGCAACAGCGCCTCAATGAGCGGCGCCAGGCACTCGAGACGGCCGCGCTGGAGGCAAAGCTCGCCGCCGACGCGGTGGATGTCACGCTGCCGGGACGGGGCAGTTCGATCGGCGGGTATCACCCGGTCACGCGCGCCATGCTGCGCATCGAGAAGATTTTTCGCCACGCCGGGTTCGGCGTTCGCTCGGGACCCGAAATCGAGGACGAGTTCCATAATTTCACGGCGCTCAACATTCCGGAGAATCACCCGGCGCGCGCCATGCACGACACGTTCTATTTTCCGGGCGGCAAGCTGCTGCGCACGCACACGTCGCCGGTGCAGATTCGCTCGATGGTAACCGAGGGCGCGCCCATCAGGATCATCGCGCCGGGACGCGTCTACCGCTGCGACTCCGACCAGACCCATACCCCCATGTTTCACCAGGTGGAGGGACTGGTCGTCGATGAGAACGTGAGCTTCGCGCACCTGAAGGCGGTCCTGCACCAGTTCATCGAGGCGTTTTTCGAGCGCGAGGCGACGTTGCGGTTTCGCCCCAGCTACTTCCCGTTCACGGAGCCGTCGGCCGAAATGGACGTGTCGTGGGGCGGCGACAAGTGGATCGAGGTACTCGGCTGCGGCATGGTTCACCCCAACGTACTCGAAGCGGCCGGGGTCGATTCCGAGCGTTACACCGGATATGCCTTCGGCATGGGCGTCGAGCGCCTGGCGATGCTGCGCTACGGCGTGACCGACCTGCGCACGTTCTTCGAGAACGACCTGCGCTTCCTGCGGCAATTCAGGTAAGCACGATGAAGATCGCAGAATCCTGGCTACGCGAGTGGGTCGATCCCGACCTGGCAACCGAGGAACTTGCTCATCAACTGACGATGCTGGGCCATGAAGTCGATAGCCTGGTCGTCGAAGGGCAGGGGCTCGAGGACGTCGTCGTCGGCGAGGTCGTCGAGTGCGGCCGGCACCCCGGTGCCGACAAGCTCAGCGTGTGCAAAGTCTCCGCTGGCGGCGACGAGTTGCTCGATATCGTGTGCGGTGCGCCGAATGTTCGGGTGGGGCTAAAGACGCCGCTCGCCAGGCCGGGCGTTACGCTGCCCGATGGCTTGAAGCTGCGCCGGGCGAAAATCCGCGGCGTCGTTTCCAATGGCATGCTGTGCTCGGCTGTCGAGCTCGGCCTGGGCGACGACGCGGACGGCATCATGGAACTGCCGGACGAGGTTGTGGCCGGCACGCCGCTAAGCGAATTTCTCGGCCTTCCGGACGCGGTCATCGATGTCGACCTGACGCCGAACCGCGGCGACTGCTTCAGCATCCTGGGGCTGGCGCGCGACCTCGCGGCACTGACGGGCGCCGCACTGAAGGACGCAACGGTCCCGCCGGTGGCGCCGTCGATCGACGACACTCACCCCGTGGAACTCGTCGAACCTGCCGGCTGTCCGCGATTTGCCGGGCGACTCGTCAGGGGGATCGATTCCGGGGCGCGATCGCCGATCTGGATGGTCGAGAGGCTGCGCCGGGCCGGTCTGCGGTCGATTTCGCCGGTCGTCGACGTCACCAATTACGTGATGCTGGAGCTCGGGCAGCCATTGCATGCATACGATGCCGGCCTGTTGCAGGGGCCGATTCGGCCCCGGCTCGCGCGCGCGGGCGAGCGCCTCGTGCTGCTCGACGAGAACGAGGTCGAGCTCCAGGACGACACGCTGGTCATCACCGATGACAGCGGGGTCATCGGCATTGCGGGCATCATGGGCGGGCTCGGCACGGCGGTGACAGACCGCACGACGGACGTCTTTTTCGAGGCCGCCTTCTGGCCGCCGGATTTCATGGCCGGCCGGGCGCGGGCGTATGGCATGCACACCGACGCGTCGCTGCGTTTCGAGCGTGGCGTGGACCCGGAAGGGCAGGCACGCGCAATCGAGCGGGCGACCGAGTTACTGCTCGCCATCGCCGGCGGTAAGGCCGGGCCACTGGTCGACGATACGGCCGAAAAATACCTGCCTTCCGGTACGGAAATCGTGTTGCGCAAGAGCCGCATCACGCACCTGCTGGGTCTCGATATCGACGATGCCGAGATCGTGCGCATTCTCACCCGTCTGCAGATGCCGGTCGAAAAGATCGAGGGTGGTTGGCAAGTCACCGCGCCGAGCCATCGCTTCGATATGGCCTACGAGGTGGATCTGATCGAGGAGGTTGCGCGCCTGCACGGCTACGATTCGATTCCCGAAACGACGTTGTCGGCGACTGCGCCGCTCGAGACCGTGACGGAGTCGCGCATCGAAATGGAACGCGCCGGGGCGACGCTGATCGCGCGCGACTACCAGGAAGTCGTGACGTACAGTTTTATCGATGCGGCAGCAAACGCAAAGTTCAGCGGCAGCGAATCGTCGCTCGTCCTGAGTAATCCGATCTCGTCGGAGCTCGCGGTCATGCGTGCCTCGTTGTGGCCAGGCATGGTGGCGGCGGCTGCGGCGAACGTGGCCCGGCAGCAGGATCGCGTTCGCCTGTTCGAAGCCAGCCGTTCCTATCACGGGACGCTGGATGAGCACACCGAGACCGTGCGGCTGGCGGGGCTGGCCACCGGGCCGGTGATGCCGGAACAATGGGACGTAAGGTCGGAAAGCGTTGATTTTTTCGACATAAAGGCGGACGTCGAAGCGGTACTATCGCTGGCCAGCGACCGCGCCGAGTGGCGCTTCGCGGCGACCGAGCACCCGGCGCTGCAACCGGGGCAGGCGGCGGAAATCCTGCGCGGCGATCGCGTGATCGGCGTCATGGGCAAACTGCACCCGCGCCTCGCAAGAGACTACGACTTCAAACGTGGTGTGTACCTTTTCGAGCTCGACGCCGAGCAGGCGCTCGCGTCCGCAGCGCCCGAGGCGAAAGCCGTTTCCCGGTTCCCGGCAATTCGCCGCGACATCGCGGTCGTCGTACCTGAGTCGGTGACCGCAGCGGACCTTGTCGAGGCGGTCGCATCGAGTGCGCCGGACCTGATACGCGGTGTCAGAATTTTTGACATTTACCAGGGCGAGAAAATAGAAGCAGGGCGAAAAAGCGTTGCAATAGGCTTGATTTTGCAGGAAACATCACGCACCCTTACTGACGATGATGCGGACACTGTAATGGCGGCCGCAACTGCCGTACTAGAAAAGAAATTCGCCGCGTACTTGAGAGACTGATTCCCGATGTCACTGACAAAAGCAGACATGGCCGAGTCGTTGTTCAATGAGCTGGGCCTGAACAAACGAGAAGCTCGCGAATTGGTCGATATGTATTTTGAGGAACTGCGTGCATCGCTCGCAGTTGGGGAGCAGGTCAAACTTTCCGGTTTCGGGAATTTCGATCTACGGGACAAGAAAGAACGGCCGGGCAGGAACCCCAAGACGGGAGAGGAAATTCCGATTAGCGCTCGTCGCGTCGTGACGTTTCGTCCGGGACAAAAACTAAAAGCCCGAGTGGAAGCATATGCTGGAACCGGGGAATAACGACGAACTACCTCCAATTCCTGGGAAGCGATACTTCACGATAGGTGAGGTTAGCGACCTGTGCGCCGTCAAGCCGCACGTCCTCAGGTATTGGGAGCAGGAGTTCCCGCAACTGAAGCCCGTCAAGCGCCGGGGCAATCGCCGCTATTACCAGCGCCAGGACGTCCTGATCATTCGCCAGATCCGCAGCCTGCTGTACGACGAGGGCTTCACGATCGGGGGCGCGCGCCAGCGCCTCACCGGCGACGATGCAAAGTCCGACGTCACGCAAAGTCAACAGATTATCAAGCAGATACGAATGGAACTTGAACAAGTTCTTAAGATTCTGCGACGCTAGTATTCCGAGCTTTCCAATGACCTGCATGGCGGTTATCATGGCCGCCCTGCAGCACACGGTCGGGGCGTAGCGCAGCCTGGTAGCGCACCACAATGGGGTTGTGGGGGTCGGGAGTTCGAATCTCCCCGCCCCGACCATTCACCACCAATTAAGGGACAGTTGACTTATCTCGGTCACAGCTTCACGCGTGCGCGACGCCGAAGACACGACGGAGATAAGTCAACTGTCCCTTATCTTTTAGTCGTGTGCGATCGGCTGGTCGGTGAACAGGTAGTCCCTGAGTTCCTTGTCGAAGCGCGGGTCCTGGCGACGGATCCACTCGAGCACCATGGCGGCATGTTCTTTTTCTTCGTCGCGGTTGTGCGCGAGAATCGCTTTCAATTCCTTGTCTTTGCAGGCATCGACGCGCTGGTTGTACCAGTCGACGGCCTCGAGTTCTTCCATCAGGGATACGATAGCGCGGTGCATGTCACGCGTTGCGTCCGTGAGTTCTTCGATCGGTTCGTGATAACCCTCGTTCGACATGTTGGTTCCTCTCGGTCTAGGTGCGAAACAGCCGCAGCGCGCCGTCCCGGGTAATCAGAATCAGAATCAATAATGACAGCATACCGGCCGCCCCCGAAACCGCGGGCGACCCGGACTGCATTACGGAAATACCGAAGGCGGCCCAGGCAATGGCGAGGGCAAACGCAATGTCACGGAATCGCAACACCATGGTCGCGCCGACTGCACCCGCCACGGCAAGCTTGAGCAGGGCCCAGTGCACCGCGCCGATGAATGCATCATCCCACCCGCGGGCATTCTGAATGATGCTCGCGTTGGCGATGGTGGCCACGCTGATCCACCCGGTATACAGGCTGAACGGCAGGTACAGCGTCAAGTGCTGCAGCGGTGGCACCGCGTCGACGGCGACGACCAGCATGCGATAGATCTGCACGAGCGTCACCAGGATCACGAGCATCAGGATCATGGCGAGCACCAGCTGGTCGTAGTGCCAGGCGACCAGCCACGATGCGTTGGCGACGCAGTTGACCTTGAACCACGGAGAAATGCGCGCAACCAGCGCGTTGTCGCGCTGGCCCGGCAATGCCTGCCAGACGACGAACACGAGCAGCGCCAGGTAGATCACGCCCCAGATCGAAAACGTGAAACCGGCCGGCGTGAACAGGGACGGGTACTTGGCCGAGATCTCCGGCATGCTCTGGCCGTTGATGGGTAAGGCGTTGGAGAGGATGTTGACGAGGATTGCCAGCGCAAATGCCCCGATATTGCCGGCGCGATCGGCCAGGCTGCGTTGCATCATGTTTCGTACTCAGGCCCTTTCGGCTATCGGCAATTTCTTGTCCTGGATACCCAGGAGAATCGGCTGGGCCATTTCCCTGTAGATGTTCACCTTGGCGTTGAACGCGACGCGGGACAGCCCGTGCTTGTCGCGGATGGTCAGCCGCCTGATATTGAACTGGCCGGCCCCCATGTGCTCACCGGTCAGGTAGCACTTGATGGCGGTGACTTTCTCGCCCGACAGCACCATGCCGCTCAGTTGCGAGAGGTTGCCCTGGGCGCGCTCCAGGAATGTAACCGCGTCGACGTTCGGCTCGACGCGCAGGGTGCCGGTATCGGTATGCGACTCGATGTCGGTCATGAAATCGCCGACCAGTATCTGCCCGGGCAGCGCGGCATCTATCATGCGAGCCAGTTCGATCGTGACATCGCCGACGATGAAATCGTGGGTGGTCGGATTCAGCCCCTCGGCCTGGTGAAACTCGTAGCAACTGCCGACGTGGAAGCACGCGCGCAGGCGAGGGACCGCCTTGGTCGATGCCTTGCTGCGGGCAATCGCGTTGTCGGCGAGCACGATGTGCATGAAGTGGTACAGATTGACGCTGGCCTCGAGCCCGTCGTCGCGGTTCCAGATATAGAAGCCGTCGCCGCTGGATGAACGTGCAAAGTCGATGTTCACGTCCTGCTCGAGCATCTTTGCGTGGGCCGAATTGAGCGAGTAGGCGAGGCTGTTCAGCTGCGTCATCTGCTCGAACGGCGTAAGCAGGCCGAAGCTGACGATATCGAACAGGGTTACCGCCCGGCTCGGCACGTAGTTGATGCCGTACTTGCGGATCATCTTTTCGATGATCTTGGTTTCCACCTCGGAACCCGTCAGCGGTTCGCGCAGCGGAATGTTGATCGGTTCGATATCGAGAAGGCGCGCCACCTTCTGCATCTGCGAGATGGTGAGCTGCCGGTCGCCCGAGATGAGTTCGGTGATGAAACGCGGCGAAACGCGCGGGGGCGAATCACCGGAAGTGGCGGACGTGTACTCGGCAATCGCGTAATGGGGGACGACCAGGATCAACACGCTCCGATCGAGTTGCGACCAGCTCAGGATACTGTTTTCGCCCAGCGACCAGTGGCTGCGCAGGACCGTTTCGAGATGGGTGAGGTTGCTGCGCTGGCGCAGGCCCATTTGCTGGGCCAGACCCGCCAATTGATCGAGGTACGGCGAATAGTCAGCTATTCGTCGAATCCCCGATTGCGACAGATCGTCTAGTTCCATGTTATGGCCCGCAGCGACTTTCGCGAACGTGGATTCTCTGCCACAGTTCGCAAGTGCCAAATTAATCAACTCCGCCATGCAGCGCAAGCACTAACGGCAGGCCCCGCATTTTACATAAGACATGACGTTCACAGGTCCAGGCATCAGCGAGATTCGCGCGCTGCGCGAGGCGCTCAGCGCGGATACCGTGCGCACGCCCATTGTACGCTGCGCGGCCATCGAGGCGGTAGTCGGCGGCGCGACCGAAATCTGCGCCAAGCTCGAGTTCCTGCAGCGCACGGGCACCTTCAAGGCCCGCGGTGCGCTCGCGACGCTGCGCAGCCTGTCACCCGCGCAACTCGCGGCGGGCGTCACGGCCGTTAGCGCGGGAAATCACGCCATAGCGACCGCGTTCGCGGCCAGTGTGCTCGGCACGTCCGCCAAGGTGGTCATGACCCGGACCGCCAACCCGTCACGCATCGACAGCGCTCGCGCGTACGGCGCCGAGGTAGTCCTCGCCGATGACGTGCACGAGGCATTCGCGGTTGCGGAAGCGATCCAGCGCGACGAGGGGCGCTACTTCGTGCATCCGTTCGAGGGACCCGAGGTGGCGTGCGGCACCGGCACGCTGGGCCTCGAGATCTGTGAGCAGGTGAGTGACTTCGATGCCCTGATCGTTCCCGTCGGTGGCGGCGGGCTGATCGCCGGGGTTGCGAATGCGGTGAAGCAGCTGCGGCCCGGCTGCGAGGTCATCGGCGTGGAGCCCGAGGGCGCAGATACCATGCATCGCAGCTTCGAGCACGGGACGCCGCAGGGAATCGACCGCGTAACGACCATTGCGGACAGCCTCGGCGCGCCGTTCGCGCTGCCGTACTCCTATGCACTGACGGCCGCCAACACGGACCGGCTCGTACGGGTGAACGACGACCAGCTGCGCCGGACCATGGGATTCCTGTTCCGGGCCATGCGCATCGCGGTCGAACCGGCCTGTGCGGCAAGCAGTGCCGCGTTGCTGTGGCCGCTGCGCGACAGCCTGCGGGGCAAGCGCGTGGTGCTCGTCATGTGCGGCAGCAACATCGACTGGAACACCTTCGAATCACAGGCGGTTTTCGATGACGGCATTGATTGACAAGCTGCGCGAGATCGTCGGCCCGCAGGCGTGCATCGTCGACCCCGAGGCGCTGCAGCCGCACCTGGTCGAGTGGCGCGGTGTCTACACGGGACGCACCCCGGCCATGGTGTGCCCGGCGTCGACGGCAGAAGTATCCGCGGTCGTTGCGGCCTGCCACGAAGCCGGCGTGGCGCTGGTGCCGCAGGGCGGCAACACGGGGCTGTGCGGCGGCGCGATACCCGACCAGTCGGGCCGGCAGGTCATCCTCGGCTTACGCCGCATGCATCGCATACGTGGCGTGGATGCAGAGAACTTTTCCATGGAAGTCGAGGCGGGCTGCACGCTGGCGGCCGCGCAGGACGCAGCACGGTCTGCGGGCCGGTTTTTTCCGCTGAGCCTGAGCGCGGAGGGGACCTGCCAGATCGGCGGCAATATTGCGACCAATGCCGGCGGGATCAATGTCGGCCGCTACGGCACTGCGCGGGCGCTGGTGCTGGGCCTCGAGGTGGTGCTTGCCGACGGGACGACCCTCGACCTGTTGCGCGCCCTGCGCAAGGACACGGCGGGCTACGATCTCAAGCAGCTGTTCATCGGCAGCGAAGGCACGCTCGGGATCATCACGGCTGCGACGTTGCGGCTGTTCCCGGACCCGGGCCCGCTGTCCACGGCCCTGCTGGGCCTCGATTCGGCAGCGGCGGCAGTGACCGTCCTGGCCAGCCTGAAGTCGCGGTTGCAGGATCGTATCGAGTCGTTCGAACTGATCTCGCACCGCGTTTTCGAAATCCTGGCGAGGCACATTCCCGGCGCATCGTTGCCGTTCGCGGACGCGTATCCGTGGTACGTGCTGGTGGAAACGGCCGCCGGGAAGACGCACGAACAGCTCGAACAGGCCCTGGTGCAGGAAGCCGGGGAGGGGCGCATTCTCGATGCCATCATCGCCAAGAATGCCGCCGAGGCCGAGCGCTTCTGGCGGCTGCGGCACTCGGTGGCGGAGGCCGAACGGCAGGAAGGCAAGGCACTCAAGCACGACATCTCGGTGCCGCTGTCGAACATGCAGACGTTTCTCGAGCGCGGCGACGCACTGCTTTCGAGCCTGCGACCCGACCTCGAACTCATCGCCTTCGGGCACGTCGGTGACGGCAACCTGCACTACAACGTGGTACTGCCGCGAGACCTCCCGGACGACGTGTGGCTGGCCGAGGGCGAGCGCATCACCCGTGCGCTGTATGACCTGGTGGACGGGCTGGGCGGGAGTTTCAGTGCCGAGCACGGCGTCGGACAGGCCAAGAAAGCTCACCTGGCGGCCTATCGCGGCGGGGCCGAGCTCGAACTGATGAAATTGCTGAAGAAATCGCTGGATCCCGCCAATATCCTCAATCCGGGCAAGGTTTTTTGACGACCAGTTCCGGTTTGCGTATTGCAAATCCCGCTAGAATTCGTTTTTACATATGAGCGCAGAGTCCGAAAAATCGCGCGACGTGCTGGCGGAACAGCTGGCGGCCTTCGATGACCGCCTGCAGTCGATGTCGGGCGACGTCGACATGCTGGCCGATATCCAGCGAGGTATCGGCACGCTGCTGTCGTCCGGCGATAACAGCGAAGCCGAGATCCGGCGTGTACTGCAGGAACGTCTCGAGTCCGGCGATCTGCGTAAAGAGACCTTCCAGCTCGTCAAGTCGATGCTGGACCGCTTCGTAACCGAGAACGTTCCCACCAGCCCGACCGCCTCGGTCGTCAATCCGCGGCCGCCCGCGGCCGAGCCTGCCGCGGCGAGCGAGAGCGAAGATTCTTTCGGGGCAACGACCGTGCTGCCGCACGACATTCTGCCGGTCAATGACGCCGAAGCGCGCGTGCAGGTCGGATCGATCCTGCGGGATCGCTTCCTGCTGCAGCAGAAGGTCTCCGGCGGCAGCATGGGGGTCGTCTACAAGGCTCTCGACCGGCGCCTGGCCGAGGCCGGTTCGGAACAGAAAAACGTCGCAATCAAGATCCTGTCGCCGGCGCTGGCCGAGGACGGACACGCACTGCGCGCGCTGCAGCAGGAGGCGACGAAGACGCGCTGCCTGGTACATCCCAACATCGTGCGCTTCATCGACCTCGATCGGGACGACGACCTGTACTTCCTGGTTCTCGAATGGATGGAAGGGCGTTCGCTGGCGGAGATCCTCGATTCGCCCGATGCGCGCGCCATCGACAAGAACGCGGCATTGCGCATCGTCCGGCAGGTGGGCGAAGCGCTCGACTACGCGCATCGCTGCGGCATCGTCCACGCGGACGTGAAGCCCGGCAACATCATGATCCTGCCCAACGGCGACGCCAAGCTATTCGACTTCGGGGTCGCGCGGGTGCGCCAGAAACAGGCCCAGAACGAGTTCGATCCCGGGGTCCTGGGGGCCATTACACCGGCGTACTCGAGCCTGCAGGTTCTCGGCGGCGAAGATCCGGTCGCGACCGATGACGTGTTTTCGCTCGGATGCCTGCTGTACCGGCTGGTCGCCGGCTACCGGGTTTTCGGTCCACGCAATGCCGCGGAAGCTTCCGCGGCCGGAATGCAGCCGCAGCGTCCGCAGGGCCTGTCGGACACCCAGTGGCAGGCACTCAAGAAGTCGCTGTCCTATGCGCGCGTCATGCGCTTCGGGTCGGTGCGCGAGTTCGTCGACGCACTCGGCGAGGAGGTCGGCGAGACCATCAGTATCGAGCCGCCCGAGCGGTTCACGGCCGAGGACGATGGCGGTTCGCCGGGCAAGTGGATCGCGATCGTTGTGGTGGTGCTCGGGCTCGCCGGGATCGGGGCGAACCAGATGGGCCTGCTCGACCAATGGCTTGCGGAGTTCCGCGGGTCCGAAACCCTGGTCGAGATCGCGGCACCCGACACCGTGATCGAGGAATTCGTCGAGGATCCCATCAGTGCAAGCCAGCCACTGATCGATGATGCGTCCGCGTCCGGCGAGACCGGTGAGTCCGCCCCCCCGGAGACGCCGGTCGCCGCGGAGCCCGTCGTTGCCGAGCCCGTTGCCGAGCCCGTCATCGAGGAGTCGTCCGTCGACGATCTTGACCCGGTCGCGGAAGCGGCGGAGGAGGACGCGGCCAGTACGCCGCCCGCGATCGACTTCTCGCGGTTGCCGCCCGCCGACGTCATCGTGCGGGTCCCGGTCGCGGGCCCAGCCGGCGAGCCCACGCGGATCGTGTTGCGTGAGGACGCGGATCCCGTCGTTGTCGATTTCATTCGCGATGGCGACCCGGACCAGGCACTGGCGCTGCGCCTCGAGGAAATCGGTTTTGCCGGCGGTACTTCGCCGTGGAATACGGGCCAGTACGCGCTGTCGAACGCCGGGCTGGTGGCATTTCAGCCCGGCCAGCAGCGGGCGAGGATCACGTTGCGTACCGCGTCCGACCCGCGGCGCGAAGCGGACCAGCAGTCGACCCTGCGCCTGCGGCCGAATGACGTTCCCGACAGGGAACTCGCGCGCCTCGACGTAAGAATCGAGGACGATGACCGGCGTGCATTCGAGGCGGGCCTGCCGCCCAACACGCTCGGCTTCGCCACGAGCCAGGTGTCGGTGGACGAAGCGGACACGGCTGTCCAGGTCGACGTAACCCGCTACAACCCGGATGCGAGCTCGATAGTTATCGAATTCTCGGTCGAGGACCTGACCGCTACCGAGGGCGAGGATTACTTCGCGCCCGGTGAGCGGACCGTGACTTTCGGCCCCGGTGAGGGACTGGCGCGGATCCTGGTTCCGCTGGTGCAGGATGCGTACGCCGAGGGCGATGAAGCGTTCGTCATCAAGCTCAGGGTCGACACGAACACGCAGCCGATCGACGTATCGCCCAATATCGCGGTGATGATTCGCGACGACGAATAGCGAGCCAGGGCACACGCGTGTTCGCACTTGCCAAATATTGCTAGACTGCCGCTCCTGCCCCAGAGGCATGTACAAGAGTTCCAGAGCGGTACACCTATGAGTGACAAGAAGCTCCGACGCTACTCGAGCGTCGTCGTCGACGGGGTCGAGCAGGCTCCGAGTCGCGCGATGCTGCGTGCGGTCGGTTTCACCGAAGCCGATTTCGGGCGTCCCCAGGTCGGCATCGCCTCCACCTGGAGCATGGTGACGCCGTGCAACATGCACATCGACGGGCTCGCCGACGAAGCGGCGAGGGGATCCGACGAAGCCGGCGCCAAGGCGGTTATCTTCAATACCATCAGCGTTTCGGACGGCATCTCGATGGGCACGCCCGGGATGCGCTACTCGCTCGTGTCACGCGAGATCATCGCGGACTCGATCGAGGCGGTTGTCGGAGCCGAGGGCTTTGACGGCGTCGTCGCCATCGGCGGTTGTGACAAGAACATGCCCGGCTGCGTCATGGCGATGGCGCGGCTCAACCGGCCCGCGGTCTTTGTATACGGCGGCACGATCAAGCCGGGGGCTGAACGGCGCGACATCGTGTCCGTGTTCGAGGCGGTGGGCGCGCACTCGGGCGGCAAGATCAACGACGCAGAGCTGCTCGAGGTCGAGCAGACGGCGATCCCGGGGCCGGGCGCCTGCGGTGGCATGTACACGGCCAACACGATGGCCTCGGCGATCGAGGCGCTGGGCATGAGTCTTGCCAACAGTTCCGCACAAGAGGCCGTGTCCGCGCAGAAGGTTGGCGACTGCCATCGTGCCGGCGAGGCCGTGGTTAACCTGATCCGCGAGGACATCAAGCCGCTCGATATCATGACGCGCGAGGCATTCGAGAACGCAATCGCGGTCGTCATTGCGCTTGGCGGCTCGACCAATGCCGTGCTGCACCTGCTGGCGATCGCCCGCGAGGCCGGCGTGAGCCTGGCGCTCGACGACTTCACCGAGATCGGCAAGCGCGTGCCGGTGCTGGCCGACGTAAAGCCGAGCGGCCGCTACCTGATGTCGGAGCTGATCGAGATCGGCGGCATCCAGCCCCTGATGAAGCGCATGCTGGACCAGGGGCTGTTGCACGGCGATTGCCTGACCGTCACGGGCAAGACCCTGGCGGAGAACCTCGCCGGGGTCGACGACTATCCGCCGGGCCAGGACATCGTGCGCAGCTTCGACGACCCGATCAAGCCGGACAGCCACCTGGCAGTCCTCTACGGCAACGTGGCGCCCGAGGGTGCCGTGGCCAAGATCACGGGCAAGGAGGGGTTGCACTTCGAAGGCACGGCGCGCGTGTTTCCTTCCGAGGAGGATGCGCTGCAGGCGATTCTCGACGGCGCGGTGGTGGCGGGCGATGTCGTCGTGATTCGTTACGAGGGTCCGAAAGGCGCGCCCGGCATGCGGGAAATGCTGAGTCCGACAGGCGCAATCATGGGCAAGGGGCTCGGCAAGGACGTCGCCCTGATCACGGACGGCCGGTTCTCCGGCGGCAGCCACGGCTTCGTCGTCGGTCACGTATCGCCGGAGGCCGCGGTGGGCGGGCCGATCGCGTTGTTGCAGGACGGCGACCGCATTGTCATCGATGCGGAAACCATGGAGATCAACGCCGATGTCAGCGCGGCTGAGTTCGAGCGGCGCCGCCAGTCCTGGAAGCGACCGCCGTCCGCGATCCGCACCGGGGTGCTCGCGAAGTACCGCAACGAGGTGTCGTCGGCCTCGGAAGGGGCCGTTACGATCCCGCCGGCCTGGGATTAGCGGCGCGGATAACTTGACCTCGGTGTCAAGGTCCGATTTACTCCGATTATGTTCGTTTCCGACACCCACGTGATGTGCCAACTTATCGATGCACTCGATAGGAACAAACACACAAAACAAATGGCGCGCCAGAGGCGCGTGGGTGCGCATGGCGACTGTACCGGCTAGTAATAAAGTCCGGACATAGCCAACGAACCCGCGGGGCCTTCCCAGCGGGTTTTTTTTTGGCGGTGTCCGGTCGGGGAGATGCATGGAAACGCACCTGACTGAGGCTTCTTTCGACGATTGCGAGGCGCTCGGCGCGCCCGCGGCGATCGCCGGCTCGTCGTGGGTCGTCATGAAGTTCGGCGGCACCAGCGTTGCGACGGCCGAGCGCTGGGAGACGATAGCGGCGCTGGTTCAGGCCCGGATCGACCAGGGCCTGCGCCCGGTGGTCGTGCACTCGGCACTCGGGGGCGTCTCCAACGCGCTGGTCACGGTCCTGGATCTCGCGCTCGCGGGTGATCCGGGCCCCCACCTGGCGCGCATTCGCGAACAGCATCTCGCGCTCGCTGCGGATCTCGGCCTCGATGGGACCGGGCTGCTGGGCGAACACCTCCATGAACTCGACCAGCTCGTCGCCGGGGTGCGCCTCGTCAAGGAAGTGAGCGTGCGCGTACGGGTCCGCGTCATGGCGCTCGGCGAGCTGATGGCCACCGCCCTCGGCGCGGCTTTCCTCGCGAGCAAGGGCATCCCAACGCACTGGGCCGACGCGCGCGAGCTGTTGACCAGCCAGGAACTCCCCGGTGCCGGAACCGCGGCAGGCTACCTGGCGGCGACCTGCGACTACTCGCCCGACACGGAGCTGCAGGAGAAGCTCGCGGCGCTCGGCGGCGTGGTGCTGACGCAAGGGTTCATCGCGAGCAACGAATCGGGCGAGACCGTCCTGTTGGGGCGCGGCGGGTCCGACACGTCCGCGGCCTACCTGGCAGCCCGCCTGCAGGCGCGCAGGCTCGAGATCTGGACCGACGTGCCGGGGATGTTCTCGGCCAACCCCAAGGTGGTGCCGTCGGCCCGCCTGCTCGTCGCGCTCCATTACGACGAAGCGCAGGAACTGGCCTCGGCGGGCAGCTCGGTGTTGCACCCGCGCTGTATTTCGCCGGCCCGGGATTACGGCATCCCGATGTTCATCCGGAGCACCGTGAACCCGGAAATCAGCGGGACAGTGATCTCGGCGCTTACCGAGGAAACCGAGCCGCAGGTGAAGGGCATCTGCATTCGCGAGGGCCTGACGCTCGTTTCGATGACGACGGTCGGCATGTGGCACGAGGCCGGATTCCTGGCGTCCGCGTTCGCGGTGTTTGCGAATCATGGCGTGTCGGTCGACCTCGTCTCCACGTCGGAAACCAGCGTCACGGTGTCGGTCGATACGAGCAACGGGCTGCTGCCGCCCGAGGTCGAAAGAGGCCTGGTGCGGGATCTCGAGAAACTCTGCCACGTCAGCATCATCGCCGACTGCGCGGCGATCAGCCTCGTCGGGCGCAAGATCCGCACGATCCTGCCGCGCCTGGCACCGGCCTTCGCGGTATTCGAGGAAGAGCGCATTCACCTGATGTCCCAGGCCGCCAATGACCTGAACCTGAGTTTCGTGGTCGACAAGCGCCAGGGTCCGCGGCTGGTCGGCAAGCTGCACGCGTCCCTGATACGCAAGACCGGTGCGGCCGCCACATTCGGGCCGAGCTGGGAGCGGCTGTTCGCGGGCGACGAGCCACTGGCGCGCGCGGCGGATACCTGGTGGATGAAAAAGCGTGCGGCCTTGCTGAAGCTCGCAGAAAGCACGCCGAATGCCTATGTCTACGATCGCGACAGCGTGATCGACACCGCCGCGCATCTCGTCGCGCTCAAGAACGTGGATCGCGTCCTGTACGCGGTCAAGGCGAATTCCAACAGGGACATACTGCGGGCCATCGACCAGGCCGGCGTCGACTTCGAGTGCGTATCGCCCGGAGAGGTGGAACGGCTGGAGCAGGTCATCCCCGGTCTCGATCATGGGCGCATCCTGTTTACCCCCAACTTCGCGCCGCGTGACGAGTACGCCTGGGGCTTCGAGCGTGGCCTGCAGGTCACGCTCGACAATCTCTATCCGCTGCAGGCCTGGCCGGAGCTGTTCCGCGGTCGCCGGCTGTTCGTCCGTATCGACCCGGGCAAGGGCCGGGGTCATCACGATCACGTGAAGACGGCCGGCGCGCATTCGAAGTTCGGCGTGCCGCGATTCGAAGTCGGGGAACTGCAGCGCCTGGTCGCCGCGGCCGGCGCCGAAGTGGTCGGAATCCACGCACATTCGGGCAGCGGCATCCTGGAACCCGACAATTGGCGTTCGGTAGCCGACGAACTGGTCCAGGTCGCGGCGCAGTTTCCGCAGGTCGAGGCGATCGACCTCGGCGGCGGCCTCGGGGTGCCGGAGAAACCCGGCGACAAGCCGCTCGACCTCGGGGCGCTCGATGCGACGCTTGCCGACATCAAGGCAGCCTACCCGCAGTACCGGCTATGGCTGGAGCCGGGGCGCTACATCGTTGCCCGGGCCGGTGTGCTGCTGACCCACGTGACGCAGACCAAGGGCAAGCGCGACATGCGTTATGTCGGCGTCGGCACCGGGATGAACTCCTTGATTCGGCCGGCCCTGTATGGCGCCTACCACGAAATCGTCAACCTCAGCCGGGCCGACGAGACACCGAGCGAGACGGTCACGGTCGTCGGGCCGGTCTGCGAGACGGGTGACCGGCTCGGCAGCGATCGCCTGTTGCCGCCGTCCCGGGAGGGCGATGTTATCCTGATCGCCAATGCCGGGGCTTACGGCTACGTCATGAGTTCGCACTACAACCTGCGCGAGCCTGCAGAGGAGATCGTGATATGAAGCTTTACTGGGCGCCACAGACGCGCGCACAGCGCGGTATCTGGATGCTGGAGGAAACCGGTGTCGAGTACGAGATGGTCCGCGTGGACCTCGCGAGTTCCGCGCGCATGGACGATCCCGACTTTGCCGCCGCCAGCCCGATGGGGAAGGTGCCCGCGCTCGTGGACGGGGACGTCCGGATGGCAGAGTCGGCAGCCATCTGCCTGTACCTCGCCGACCGTTACGCGATGGGCTCCCTGGCGCCCGCGCCCGATGATCCGCAGCGCGGCAGTTACCTCTACTGGACCTTGTACACGCCGGCGGTCGTCGAACCCGCAATGTCGGAGAAATTCAACGACGTGGAACCGAACCGCAGCCGCAGCGGCTGGGGCGATTTCGACCTGATGATCGATACCTGGGACGCGGCGCTGCGCGACCGGGAGTGGATACTCGGCGAGCAGTTCACGGCCGCCGACGTGATGCTCGGTTCGAGCGCTATCTTCCTGCGCATGTTCGGCATGCTGCCCGAAACCGACCACCTCGACGCTTACGCCGACCGCTGCGCGGCGCGCCCGGCGAACCAGCGCGCGCTGGAGCAAGCGGCAGGTTAGGGGGGGCAGCGGGTTCGGCGGGTCGATCGCGGGGCCTCCCCGCGCCGCCGCCAGGGACTAGTCCGGAGCGTGCCGCGCCGCGAGACGCCGTGACACGTCCTCCAGGCTCAAACCGCGCTCGTTGAGGAGGACGATCAGGTGGTAGACCAGGTCGGCGGCCTCGTCGATGGTCTCCTGCTGCGTCCCGGACGTGGCTGCGAGCGCGACTTCGACGGCTTCTTCACCGACCTTCTGCGCGACCCTGCGGGTACCCGAAGCCGCGAGACGTGCCGTGTAGCTCGCTTCGCTGTCGGCCTCCAGGCGTCGGCGCACGATGGTCTCGAGTTCGGCAATAAAACTGATGTCGGGATTGATCACGGCAATACCTCAGGTGCGGATGTCGACGCCACGGTCGGCCAGGAAGCGCTTGAGCTCGTCGATGGGCAATTCGCCGCTGTGAAAGACGCTGGCCGCCAGCGCGCCGTCGACCTGGGCTTTTGCAAACACGTCCAGGAAATGCGATGCCTCCCCGGCGCCGCCCGATGCGATCAGGGGCACGTCGCAGACGGCCCGTACGGCGGCCAGCTGGGTAACGTCATAGCCCTGGCGAACACCGTCCTGGTTCATGCAGTTCAGCACGATTTCACCCGCGCCGCGCCGCTGTACCTCGCTGACCCAATCGAGCGTACGGCGCTGTGCGGCCGTCGTCTTCTCGGGGTCGCCCGTGTACTGGTAGACCGACCAGTCGCCCGATTCGGCGCGGCTGTCGATGCCGATGACCACGCACTGCGAACCGAAACGCCTGGCCAGCTCGCCGATCAGGTCGGGATTGGCCAGCGCCGGCGAGTTGATCGAGATCTTGTCGGCGCCCTTGTTCAGGACGTCCTCGGCGTCGGCCAGTGACTTGATGCCGCCGGCCACGCAGAACGGGATATTGATGACGCGGGCGACATTGCTGACCCAGCTGCGGTCCACCGTGCGCTCGTCCGGACTCGCCGTGATGTCATAGAAGACCAGCTCGTCGGCACCCTCGTCGGAGTACCGCGCGGCCAGTTCCAGGATGTCCCCGACCACGCGATGATTGCGAAACTGCACGCCCTTGACGACCACCCCGTCACGAACGTCGAGGCACGGGATTATTCGCTTCGCCGGAATGACCGGACCTCCTCCGCGGTGATCTTGCCGTCCAGCAGCGCTTTACCGGTGATCGCGGCCGGTACGCCGAGTTCGCGCAGCAGCTCGAGATCGTGGATGTTTCGCACGCCCCCGGAAGACTGCAGCTGGATCGACGGGTAGCGATTGAGAATCTCCGCGTAAAGATCGAAATTCGGCCCCGTGAAGGTGCCGTCGCGCAGCACGTCGGTGCACAGCAGGTGTCCGATGCCGGCGTTCCCGTACCCGTCGAGGCATTCCCACAGGGATACGTCCGATTCTTCGGTCCAGCCCTGCGTCGTCAACATCGGGCGTCCGCCGGCCTCGAGCCGTACATCGAGCGCCACGACGATCGCATCCGGCCCGAACTCGCTGAGCCACGACATGACCAGCTCGGGTTCGCGAACCGCGAGGCTGCCTACGACGCAGCGCGTTACGCCCTTGGCGAGCCAGTCGGCCACGTCGTCGCGCGAGCGAATGCCGCCGCCGACCTGCACATCGAGCCCGGAGTCGCGCACCAGGTCGGCCACGATGTCACGATTCTGCTGCTTGCCGGTCAGCGCCCCGTCAAGATCCACGATGTGCAGGTCGCGGACATCGAGCTGGGAGAACTGCCTGCCGATCTCGATCGGGTTCGAGGAATACTCGGTTTCCTTGTCAAAGTCGCCCTTGAGGAGGCGTACGCACCTCCCTCGTCTGAGGTCGATTGCAGGGATGATCTTCATAACTGCCACTCCAGGAAGTTCTGCAGAAGCCGGGCGCCTGCTTGCGACGAGCGCTCCGGGTGAAACTGCGCGGCCAGGAAATTGTCTTTGCAGGCCATTGCTGAAAAGTCGTCGGTATGGCGGGCCGTTGCCAGAGTGACGTCCGACACCGGGACCGCGTAGCTGTGAATATAGTAGAACCAGCTGCCGTCTTTTATGCCGGAAAGTACGGGGTGCGTTCCCTGCAGGTGGGTCGCGCACCAGCCCATGTTCGGTACCGGGCAGTCGGGCCCGACGTGCAGCCTGCGCGCGATGCCCGGCAGGATACCGAGGCATTCGACGTCTTCTTCCTCGGAGGCGTCACACAGGAGCTGCATGCCGAGGCAAATGCCGAGCACGGGCTGTTGCAGGCCCCGGATCGTGTCGACGAGACCGGCGCCCCGGAGCCGCTCCATCGCGTCGCGCGCCGCGCCGACGCCGGGGAGCACGACGCGCTCCGCCGCGCAGATGGTGGCGCTGTCGGTCGTCAGTTGTGCCGTGACGCCGAGCCGCTCGAACGCGTACAGCAGCGAGGCGATGTTCGCACCGCCGCTGTCGACGATGGCCACGCGCGTCATAGCGTTCCCTTGGTGGAGGGCAGCTCCGTACCCTCACGCCGCATCGCTTGCCGCAGCGTCCGGCCGACCGCCTTGAAGCACGCCTCGACCATGTGGTGGGTATTCTCGCCCCGGACTTCGACATGCAGTGCAGCCCCGAGCGACTCGGCCAGCGATCGGAAGAAGTGTTCGACCATCTCCGTGGCAAGCTCGCCCACGGCGTCGCGCGGAAAGTCTGCAGAAAAACTGAAGGCGAAGCGGCCCGAGAGGTCGAGTGAGACGCGCGCCTGGCTCTCGTCCATCGGCAGCAGGAAGCCGTAGCGCCCGATACCGTACTTGTTGCCGAGGGCCTGGCGCAGGGCAGTGCCCAGGCAGATCGCCACGTCCTCGACCGTGTGGTGCTCGTCGATTTCGAGGTCGCCCTCGCAAAGCACATGCAGCCCGAACCCGCCGTGCCGCGCAATCTGCTCCAGCATGTGATCGAAAAACCCGATGCCGGTCGACACGGACACGGTGGTGCCCCTGTCGAGATTCACGGCGACCCGGATGCGGGTCTCGTTGGTGTTCCGTTCCACGCGGGCCGTGCGCTCCGAATAGCACAGCCGCTCGACGATCTGCGGCCAGGTCAGCGCATCGTCATGGGTGCAGTTGACGCGCAGTCCCTGGACGCCGATCCGTTCGGCCAGTTCCATGTCGGATTCGCGGTCGCCGATGACGGCCGAGGCGTCGAGATCGAGGTGGTTCGCGGCCAGGAAGCGCGTCAGCAGACCCGTTCGCGGCTTCCTGCAGCCGCAGTTGTCGGCGGGCAGGTGCGGGCAGATGAACACCTCGTCGAAGGTGATTCCCTGGGTCTCGAGGACGTGCATGACGAGCGCATGGGGCGCGTCGAAATGCTCCTGCGGGAAAGCCGGGGTGCCGAGCCCGTCCTGGTTGCTGACCATGACGAAACGGAATCCGTGCCGTTGCAGCTCGAGCAGCGAAGGGATCACCGCGTCGACGAACCGGACCTTGTCGAGCCGGTCGACCTGGAAGTCCTCGGGCTCGTGGATCAGCGTACCGTCGCGGTCGATGAACAGGATCTTGTCGCTCATGGTTGCGCGTCCGTTTGGAGGGTTGCGAGTGCCCCGAGCAGGGTGTCGTTCTCCGCGGGTGTGCCGATCGTGATGCGGATGCAGTCATCGAGATCGCCTGCGAAGTGCCGCAGCAGGAGGCCCCGCTCGGCGCAATGTCGCATGACCTGCCGCGCATCCCTGCAGCGGACGAGCAGGAAGTTCGCATCGGACGGCCAGACCTTGATCACCCCATCGAGGCCCTGGAGCCGACCGGCCATGCGCTCCCGCTCGGCGATGATCTCCGCCACGGCATCCTCTGCCGCCTCGAGCTGGTCCGCCTGCAGCGCATCCTCGACGCACTCGACGACCGGCGTGGCGAGCGCGTAGGGCGCCTGCACGGCGCCGAGCATCGCGATGACCGGCGGCGGACCCGCCACGGCGCCGCAGCGCGCGCCCGCAAAGCCCAGCGCTTTCGACAGGGTCCGCAGCACCAGCAGGTTCTCGTACCGGTCGAGCAGCGCGGTAGTGGAGGGGTTGCCGCCGAACTCGACGTAGGCTTCGTCGACGACGATGGCAGACCGGTTGCCGCGCTCGCGCAGCAGGGTTTCCAGGTCGGCCAGCGGCAGCGTCGTCCCGGTCGGGTTGTTCGGCGAGCACAGGAAAACCAGGCGCGTGTCGTCATCGCAGGCGGCGAGGACGGCCTGCACGTCGATTGCGAAGTCCTGTTCGGCGCTGGTCGGGACCTCGATCAGCCGTGCACCCTGGACCTCGGCGTAGTGCCGGTACATCGAAAAAGACGGCGTGGTGACGAGCACCGCATCCTTGCCGGCCCGGCAGAACGCGCGAATCACGAGGTCGATGGCCTCGCTGGAGCCGCGCGTTACGAGCAGCTGCTCGCTGCGGCAGCCGAAACGCTCGGCCAGCGCTTGCTGCAGTTTCTGCGGACGCACCTCGGGGTAGCGGTTGAGCGGACGCCGGAAGTTGCCGACCGCGCTGGCACGCGGCGCCTCGTTGGCGTTCAGCCGGATCGTGTCGTCGACCTGTTCCGCGGCTTCATAGGCACGCAGGGCACGGATCTCCGGGCGCGCCAGTTCGACGATGCTCATGAGTCGCGCTCCAGGCGCCGCGATACGGCGGCTGCGTGCGCGTCGAGACCCTCGAGTCCCGCCAGCGTCACGACCGCGTCGCCGAGGTTTTCGAGCCCGCTGCGCGAGAGTTCCTGGATAGTCATGTGGCGCATGAAATGATCCACGCCGAGGCCGCTGTAGGTCGTCGCGAATCCGTAAGTGGGCAACACGTGGTTGGTGCCGCTGCAATAATCGCCGACCGACTCCGGCGTCCACTGGCCGACGAAAATGGAGCCGGCATTGCGCAGTGCCGGCAGCAGACTGCGCGGTTCCGCGACCTGCAGGATCAGGTGTTCCGGGGCATAGCGGTTGCTGACCGCGACCGCCGCGTCGAGGTCATCGACGACGAGGATGCGCGAGTTGTCCAGTGCGGCGCGCGCGATCGCTGCCCGTGACAGGCTGGCGAGCTGCGCCTCGAGTTCGCCGGGGATCCTGTTGGCCAGCGCGGCAGACGTCGTCACGAGGACGACCTGCGAGTCGGTGCCGTGTTCGGCCTGGGCCAGGAGGTCCGCAGCGACGAATTCCGCCGCGGCGTCGTCATCGGCAATGACCAGGACCTCGGACGGGCCGGCCGGCATGTCGATGGCAGCACCCTCGGGGTCGGCGCTGACGAGCGCCTTGGCGCAGGTCACCCACGCATTGCCCGGACCGAAGATCTTGTTGACGCGCGGCACGGAC
Organism: Woeseiaceae bacterium; assembly: GCA_041553075.1. Classification (GTDB taxonomy): domain Bacteria; phylum Pseudomonadota; class Gammaproteobacteria; order Steroidobacterales; family Woeseiaceae; genus UBA1847. The sequence goes on from JBFEJR010000004.1 coordinate 26,016, forward strand.
TCGGTGCCATACGCCATCGCGGCGATGGCCTGTGCGCCGCCCACCTTGAAGATCGTCGCAACGCCGGCGCGTGTCGCGGCGACCAGGACCGCGGGGTCGGCAGAGCCGTCGGGACGTGGCGGCGTGCACAGCACCCTGGTCGGGCAGCCTGCGATGGCGGCCGGCACAGCAAGCATGATGGCCGCGGAGGGCAGTGGCGCGGTGCCCGCCGGAACGTACAGGCCGACTGCCTCGATCGCATGGCTGACGCGTTCGCAGACAACGCCTGGCATGGTTTCCACCCGGATCGGAACCGGCAGCTGGGCCTCGTGAAAGCGCCGGACATTGTCGATGGCCGTGGCGATCGCGTCGAGCTCTTTACCGGACAACGCGCGTTCGGCCGCCTCGATCTCGGCGGCGGTCACGCGCAGGGAGGCCACGTCGGCCCGGTCATACTGTGCGGTCAGCCGGGACAGCGCCTCGTCCCCGTGCCGGCGGACGTCGTCGATGATCCCGGCCGTGCCGTCGCGAATGCCCCGGTCGTCGGTCACGGCAGGACGGCGGAGCAGGGTGTCGCGAGCGGCGTCGTCCAGGTCGTTCCAGTCATGCGTCAGGATCGTCATCAGGCGAGCATCTTCTCTACGGGCAGCACGAGCAGGGAACTGGCGCCCGCGGCCTTCAGGTTCTCGAGCGTCTCCCAGAACACGTTCTCGGGGCACACGGCATGCACCGCCACCTTGTCGTCGGTGCCATCGAGGCGCAGCACCGTCGGAGCTTCCGAACCCGGCAGCAGGTCGCGGATCTCCGCCAGGGCGGACTTGGGGGCGTGGAGCATGATGTACTTGCTCTCGCGTACCTGGAGTACCCCGTCCAGCCGCTGCAGGATCTTGTCGACCAGCGCCTGTCTTTCGTCACCCAGCGGTTTTTCGGTCTGGATGACGACCGCCTCGCTCTGCATCAGCACCTCGCATTCCCGCAAGCCGTTGGCGCTCAGGGTGCCACCGGAGGAGACGAGATCGCAGATAAACTCGGCGCGGCCGAGCTTGGGCGCGATCTCGACCGCCCCGGAGAAGAAAACCGGCTCGGCCTGAATCCCGTTTTTCTCAAGAAAATGGTTTAAAATACCAACATAACTTGTTGCTATCCTTTTGTTTTTAAGAGAGCTTAGCCCATCGTATTCGACCTCGTCGGGGGCCGCGATCGAGAGTCGGCAGTGCCCGAAATCAAGTTCGTAGACCTGCTTGAAGCGTGCCGGATTTCCCTCGGCCTCAAGTCCCAGGCGTTTCTCCTCGACCACGTTGAGCCCGACGATGCCGAGATCGCAGACGTCGTCGCTGACCAGGCCGGGGATGTCGTCATCGCGCACCAGCAACAGATCGATCGGCATGTTCTCGCCGTAGCAGATCAGCTGGTCCTTGCTCTTGGTCACCTTGAGACCGCAGCGCTCGAGCAAGTCGATCGAGTGGTCGGTCAGGCGGCCGGTCTTCTGCACCGCAATCTTGATGCGCTGCTCCGCTGGTTCCATCAGTGAATCCTCAGTGAGAGTGTCGGGTCCGCTCGATGGCGGCCTGGTAGCCGCCGTGGCCGTCGGTCAGGAAACGGGCGACGCGACCGATCGTGGTCACGCTGACACCCGTCAGGTCATGAATCTTGCGGTAGGGCAGGCCCTGCTGCAGGTACGCTACCACCTGCCAGCGGTCGACCAGGGCCTGAAGCTCCGCGGGGGTGCACAGGTCCTTGAAGAAATTCCGGCATTCGGCCAGGGATTCGAGGCTGATGACGGCCTCGAACAGCGCGTCCTCGGCGCGCGCCTGCTGGCGTTCGCTATCGTTGCGATTCGGTTTCATCGTTGTGTCAATGTAATAACGTGCTATTACACTAAAACAACCTGCCGGACAATGCAAGGGCCCTGTGAACCGGACACATTGACTCCGTCATTTCCTGGTTGGTGTCGCCGCAACTTGCCGCTCACGAGCAGCTACTTTCCGCAAATGGCGAGGTCCGCTATGCCCTCAATACCCGCCGCTCGAGCGACTGCTTTCGGGGTATTATTGGGGTCTGAATATGACCCGTTGCCGCCATTCGGATTTTCAATAAACACTTAATCGCGAAGCAGCGAGCAACTAAGAAAAACGCCCCAGAATGACGCGCCCGACACGATTGAAAATCCTCTATGGCGTCGCCGTCGCCGCGTTGATCGCGGTCGCGCTGGCCATCTTGAGGACCAGCAATTTCTCGCCGACAGCGGCTGTCCTTTTGGCTCTATTGTTTCTGATCCCCGGCAGAATCAACGGACATTTTTGGAGAGATTTCTACACTGGCCGAAAGATGATGGATTCCGGCTGGAACGCCGACGCCATCAAAGAATTTGAGAAGTTCCTAACCAGCCTTCGCGAGAATCCTGCGCTTAAGCATTTGATTTGGTTCGTCTGGGGCTTCTATACCCGCGACGTTGAAGCCATGACGCAAAACAATATCGGCGCTGTCCTGATTCGGGAAGGGAATCTGAATCAGGCGGAAGAAAGGCTGGCGCGAGCGATTCAAATCGACGATCAGTACCCCATCCCATACTACAACATGGCGCTGATCAGGGAGTTGCGAGGCGACCGCGACGCCGCGACACAAGTGCTTGGTACAGCCCATTCGCTCGGGTACCAGCAAACGAGCATCGACGAAATCGCCAACAAGGCGGCTAGTATTCTCGCGACGATAGAAGGGCGAAAAAAGAAGCCTTCAAACGACGTCTAGCTTGGAAATCGAACGGCTGGAATTGGCCGATAGCAGCCGTCCAGTCACCCCCATTTTCCTCGGTCTGAATGACGGCTTCCGGTGAAACCAGACGTTCAGAGAAAGACCGGAGTCGATGCACAGAGCCCGACCGACTGTCAGCGTACTTCTAACGTTCACTCTGGCGAGCAGCAGAACGCGCAGAATCGACTGTCGGCTTAATTCGGTCTCTAGATACTCCGCACAGGCGAACGGCCGCTTTACCGCAGAATCGGCCCTCATTGAATCGTATAGATCGAGAAACTGGGCAAATTGCCGAGATTTGGATGTGGCAACCGGGGAAACGTAACTGAAGCATTGAATCTCCTTTAACACAGGAAAAAACCAATGCAAAAATCACTAGTAGTAGCTCTGGCAATCGCGCTAATCGCGATAAGCCCCGCGCGTCGGCGCAAGATGCTGACTGGTCCGAAATAGGTTGCGACATGATTTCTGACGGTCTGAATCTCGCGATCGTGGGTATTGCTGTGGGGAATAATCCAACTCCTTATGGATTGTTCGTAGGAGGGACTCTTGGTGCAGGCGTCAATATCTCGTCAGAAGCGCTTTGCAACAACGGAGCCGATGCGGCAGAGGAAGCATTTGAAGACGCGATGTTCGAACTGCAAATGGAAATTCAGTGGATGATCATGCAAGGATCACCATTCTGCGTTGTGAATGAATGCCCACGTGTTCCCGTACCGAATTACCCAGGCGAAGACCCAGAATTCGACCTGTTCGTACAGCAAACTTGGGATATTATTACTCTAACTATCAATGAGCTGTCAGATACTTCGTCAGGAACGGCCGTAATAAACGCATCGCCCATCGAGATAGGCTAGGTTCTAGAGTCGAAGTACTATGCGGTGGGCGTAGTGCCTGGGTTCGCAGTCCCCGAACCGCCGAGCGATCCAATCGGCGGGTTCATTGAGCGGTAGCTGTTCTCCGATGGTCAATTAGCGAGGTATGTAGTCCGATGGAGTTTTATGCGCATGTAGCCGTTAGAATTCTCTACATATGTTTCTTCGTAATGCTCGTGGGGCTTCCCGGTCTTAAGTACTTTCGCAAGACTGAGGGCGACGACGATCCTCGCAACAAAAGCAAGAGGTTTGCGTGGTTCGTCGTCGCATTCTTAGTTATTTCGTTTGCCTCAGCTACATCCAAGTGGTTCGCTGATCTGGTCATCGGATAGCTGTTGAAATCTGGTCTGGTGGATAGCGGCGATTCATAGGTTATCCACAATCGACGTAATAATGCAGCTAGCCGCTGCGTTTAGGGCCACAGGTTGCAGAAACCGGAACGGGCACCTCCGGTGATTGCAACTATCTAGTCATTCACACTTTTCTTTGTGGCTTGAATGACCGCTTCTTGCCGGAAGGCGACGGTCACCTGGTTTGGGCTATAATTTCTGTTTCTGACTCAAAGCGGACGTAGACTGATCGATACATATGGTCCGCTCTCTCCCTACGGATTTATCTCATAGCATTTGAAAGGCGGAGCGTAATTACGTGGATAAGGAAAGGCTCGATAAATGGCTTAGTGTTGTTGGACATGTTGCGGTAATCATTGGCCTGATTGTTGTGGCTTTTGAATTGCGCCAAGGCGCTGCCGTCGCAAATGGGGAGCTGACCACACAATTCATGACCAACTGGCAGGAGCTGGATCGCTCTCGGCAAGATCCTTCTTTCGCGGAGATTTATGCGAAGGCCATAGAAGATCCTGGGAATCTAACGCTGGTTGAGAAGGTTCGGCTGGATGGGTACTACTCGGTAGTGATGGACCAAATGGAGCTTGCTCGGATGCTGGTCGACTTGGACTTGTTTGAGAGCACTTACGAAGAGATCCTTCGAGTTAATGTTCGAATCTTCTTTGCGACTTTTTACTCTCACGCCTGGTGGAAGTCGTACAGCCCCGCCGCCCACCCGACCACAATTGCGATAGTGAATGATGAACTTGGCCGGTTATCGATCGATGGAGAGGGAAAGCGATTTGAATCTATCTCGAATTCGCTCCGAGAGTTGAGCGGAGACCGTAGTTTAAAAGCGGTCACTGACTAGGCTTGCTGCATTGTCCGTCTCTAGCCGTTCTGAGACGCTCGCCAGAAAGCCATTTGAGGGGCTGCTTTACATCGCAAAGCAGCCGCTCGAGAAAACTGAAGTATTATGACGGCTTGTCATTCCAAGCGGCCGTTGCAGACTAGGCTTTTTTTGGAGTTTCGATGGAAGCGTTGGCGTCGCTGGCTGCCGTGGTTTCTTTGATCGGCAACGCTATTCTCGGATTATGGTGCTGCTTTTGGGGCTCGAAAAGAAAACTAGCCCTGAAGCTACTCGGTGGCTGGATTGTCGTCACGGCAGTGGTAATGCCCATCCTTTTCGTGGCGGGCTCCATTGAACCGGTTCCTTTGCTTGGGCACGTTGTGGCTTGGTCGTACTACTCGATTGGAGTAGCGCTGTTTATTGTCTTTGCGAGAATGGTGATTAGTTCCGACCATATCAAGAATAGCTAGTGGCCGCGCCTGACACAGGCGCACCGTTTATTTCCGACCGGTATTGGCCGTCTCCAGCCGCCCAGGCACTGATAAATCAGGGGCTGGTGATGGCTGGCCCGAAGCGGACATTCGAACTTTCGACGCTGAACATCCGCTTCAGGGAGAGAGAAGAACGCCGGATGTTCTCGGCGTTCCTCGAACCAACCTCAGTATTTCGTCTTGATGGTGACATCAAGAATGCCTTCGGGTTCGGCAATGCCGAAGAACTCCCCTGGCGCGGGACTCGGATAGTAGGTCGTGATGGTTTCGACTGCCTTCATTTTTTGTCCCGCAAGGTCGCCCATGCCCTGGCCCACAAATTTCAATGTCGAGACCCACTTGACATGAAACGGGGCTTCCGGGTCCGGCACTAATTCACGTTTGCCGGTGTAGGTGCCTTCCCAATAGGTATAGACATCGTCCCAATAGGTTTCCGGATTCATGATCAGGGCCATGTCGATGCAATCGCCCGGAACAATACGCCAGATTCCCGAGACAGGGCCGGTGTTGACGGAATCCCAGTTGGCGGCGAGGGTCCACCAGGCCATGCCTTCAAGTCGAGGGTCAAGCGTCGCCGGCTCGGTCAGGCAACTCACTCCTTGAGCGTCACGGATGTGAATTCCATTGCCACCTTCACACCCGATCGGAGCAACGGGCTCGCCGCCGCCCGTGCAGACAAATTCACCGGGCACGATGATATTTGGAACTAATATCCCGCCCGGCATCTCGAGAGGCAACCACTGGTCTTCCACCGTGAAATGCTCGAACACAGTTTGCGCCTGGGCCGTAAGGGCAAACAAGCTTGCTATCAGAATAAGTAGAGTCTTCATGCTGTCCTCCTCTGTTGACTGAGCAGTTTGCTGAGGCACAGGGAAAGCGTATTAAGGCTGCCGTAACAACGCTTGACGAGAACTTGACGGAGTCTTGACGATACCGGGACAAACAGGCACCAGGTAATTTTGCGGCCTGATTTCTACGTATTGTTCGCCGCCAGGCACGATGGAATACTCAGAACCATATCCGCTTCTGTCGGCAGATAGATCGTGGGCGAGCATCATATTTACCGTTTCGACGACTTCCTCGTAGATCCGGACACGTGGAAGCTTTGCAAGAACGGCGATGAGGTCCACGTCGAGCCGATCGTCCTAAAGCTCCTCATTCACCTGGTTTCCCACCGCGATCGGCTTGTCACGCGCCAGGAACTCATGGACACGGTGTGGGGCGACACGGTGATCAGCGAATCCGCGCTCAGCAAGGCGGCTGCCCGGCTGCGCAAGGCGCTCGATGATGACTCCGCCGCTCCGCGCTACCTGGAGACCGTGCATTCACAGGGCTACCGCTTCATCGCTAAGGTCGAGGAGAGCGATCTCCCGGACCGTCTCGCGCCGCCACGTACGACCGCATTGCGCCGCGGTCTGTTGGTGGGCGTCGCTGTGACGGTTGTTTTAGGCTCGCTGGCCGTCTTTTGGGTGCGCGCGCCCTGGAATGACACTCAGCAAAGGGAAAAAATCGGTTCCGTTGCCGTGCTACCGCTGAGCAACCTGACCGGCGACCCGGAGCAGGACTACTACGTAGACGGATTGCAGGACATTCTGATCACGGAGCTATCGCAGATTCGCGATTTGCGCGTGACGTCTCGGCAGTCGACAAAACGATACCGGGACAGCCAGCTACCCGCTACGGCTATCGCGAAGGAACTCGGGGTGGATGCCCTGGTCGAGGGCAGCCTGTTGCGGGACGGTAGCGAGATCGAAGTCAGCATCCAGCTGATTCACGGTCGAAGTGACGAGCATCTGTGGGCGGAGCGGTATGCGAGAGAAAGGTCTTACGTGTTCGACCTTATATCTGACGTGGCGAGGGCCATCGGCACAGAGATTGTCTCCGCGCCGGCGCCGCCGGGCTCCCGGATGCCGGACCATGGATCTTCCGGACCGGTCGATCCGCGTGCTGTCGAGGCCTATGCCATGGGTCTCATGCATATGGATCGATTCACGTCGGATGGAATCCGCTTCGCGATTGAGCAGTTTCGAGAGGCAGTAAATATCGAACCGGGTTTCGCACTTGCCTGGGGCAACCTGGCGGTGGCACACGCGATGCACGCATTGCAGGGTTTTGCGCCGCCGCGCGAATCCATTGAGAAGGCTCGTGTCGCTGCGCTGCAGGCGATCACAGCGGATAACCAATTTTATATTGGCCACTCCACCCTTGGATGGGTTCGCTTATGGACCGGGGATCTCGACGGCGCTTGCGAATCATTCGATGAGGCACTGCGACTGAACCCGTCGGCTCCCTATGCATTGCATGGCAATGCCGATTGCCTGATGCTGGACGGCCGCATGGAGGAGAGCGTCAGCAGAGCGCGCGAGTTGTTGTTGATTGGCCCGTACAGCGTCATGCACAACCGAGTGCTACCGTTCCATCTTTTCATTGCGCGCCGATATGAAGAGGCCGTCTCCGCAGCTTGGGCAGCAGAAGCGCGGGTTCCCGGGTTTTTGATGCACTCGCTACTCGCCCGGATTTACTGGGCCCAAGAGGATCGAGGCAAAGCGCTCGAAGCCCATCGTCGGGAACTGATTTATCGTGGGGACACTGCGCTGCTGGCGGCGCTCGAGCAAGGGTTCGATGCTGCCGGACCGAGCGGCGCCATGCACGCCATGGCGGAAGCCCTCGTTGACCGTGCGCAGACGTCGTACGTGGATCCCTTCCTGATTGGCGAGACCTTTGCGAGGGTCGGGGCGGTTGACGAAGCGCTGCTTTGGCTCGACAGAGCTGTGGAATACGGTTCGTTCGAGACGACTTATATCGCTTTCCGGCCGGACTTCGAAGCCTTGCGGGAAGATCCACGGTACTGGGGCCTTGTTGACCGTGTCTACGGGCAGGGGAATCCGATTGCCGAGCGTCCTTAGACCATGAACCCCGTGGAATGTACATGTTCGTGTGGAGCCACCAGTTTTCAGACGGTTGGTTTGCCGCTATTCCGCATCCTCTGTCACTGTACGATCTGCCAGCGATTCAGCGGCGCCCCTTTTGCAGATGCCCTTGTTCACCGGGCCGAACATGTGGCGCTGCCGCCGGCCGAAGTCGTCAGCTTCGACACGTACAAACTGCCACCGAATATTCAGCGAGGGAAATGCGTGACGTGCGGGCAACCAGCGCTAGTGGTTTTCGCCTCCCCATTCCTGCCGAGATTGGTCTCGATTCCCAGGCCGATGTTTACATCAGATGCCGAACTGCCGTTACCCGTAGCGCACATTTTTTACGATAAGCGGGTAGCCGATGCTGAGGACCCATACCCAAAGCACCAGGGTTACTTTCAGAGTCAATTCGCCTTTCTGAAATACCTCCGCTCGGCGAGGCGGCCGTAGACCAGTCCGCTGTGTGGAGCATCGCTCAAATGTTGGTGCCCGTTGATCCCGTTCCTCGCTGCTTCATAACTGAATCCATGTTGAAATGCCGTCAATGAACGCCTCACTCCAGGACTTCGGGTTTGTTCCGTTTTTCGCGCAGCAGACCTCTCTCGACGAAATCGAGCACGGTCGTGTCGGGCGGGTAGTAGAGGTTCAACGATCACTGATCACCGTCATAGATGGATCTGGGGAGCGGTTGATCCAGCTCACTTCGTCCTGGCACAACGCCGCTCCCGCAGACAGGCCGACAGTCGGAGATTGGGTAGTGCTCGATGATCAATGTTCGAGGGTCGAGCGGGTTCTTGATCGAAAAAGCGTATTTCGTCGCGTTGCAGCCGGTGATAAGACTGAAATACAGCTTATCGCGGCAAATATCGATGTCCTTTTTGTCGTGACATCGTGTAATGAGGAATTCAAGGAATCGCGGCTTGAACGGTACCTCACCTTAGCAACAGAGGCGGGCGTCATACCGGTAGTCGTGATCACAAAGATCGACTTGTCGGACGATCCTGATTCCTATGCGGAGCGTGCACGCGGTGTCCAGCCGGGTGTGCACGTCGAGTCGATCAATGCCTTGGATAGAAACACAATTGACGGTGTGATGGCCTGGATCGAGCCTGGCAGCACTATCGCGTTGGTGGGTTCATCAGGGGTTGGCAAGTCCACGCTTCTCAACACATTAGCAGGAACGAGAATTGCCGCTACAAATGAGGTTCGAGGGGACGATAAGAAGGGGCGCCATACAACGAGTCACCGTGCGCTACATCGACTTCCCGGCGGTGGACTGTTGATCGACGTTCCGGGCATCAGAGAGTTGAAGGTAGCCGATGTGGATACGGCATTGGCGAGCGTGTTTAATGACATTGAGGCCGTGGCGTCGAAATGTCGATTCTCGGATTGTCGTCATGGGGCCGAGCCGGGTTGTGCAGTTCGCAATGCGGTCGAAAATGGCGACATAGAAACGCGTCGCTTACGTAACTACCTGAAGTTGTTGCGCGAGAATGAACGCAATAGTGCTTCACTTGCTGAGAAGAGATCCCAGGACCGTGCTTTTGCCAAGCATGTAAAACAGGTGAAAGCTTTAAAGAAGCAAGATAAAGGAACGCAGAACTAGCGTCCGCGAATGGCCGTAAGGCGACAATCGCATGGCTCGCGCTATAATTTCTCCTACCGACACGAAGCAGCCAACGTTTTGATCAGGGAGATCGATGAATGCACATAAAACGACTCGTTCAGCTAGCGGGCCTGGTACTGGCGCTGGCACCCATGATCGCGATGAGCGGCGATGCGCTGTCGCTGAAAGAGATCATGCAGGGGCTGCGCAATGACATGGTGGAGATTTCCGACGGACTGCTGACGAATGACTTCGAGAGGGTCATCAAGGGCGCCAACTCGATCGCTGAGCACCCCAAGATCGCCCCTGGGCAGGTGCAGCGCGTGGCTGCGGCTCTCGGGCCGGAGATGGCCGCGTTCAAGCAGCTCGATACGCTGGTACATGACTTGTCACTGGAAGTCAGCGCCGCTGCCGGCGCATTGGATCATGACGCGGCGGTTGCAAGCTACCAGCGCATGGTCCAGGGGTGCTTCGATTGTCACCGCGTGTACAAGGAGCGCGTCGCAGCCGCCCTGGCACCGGAACCCGGGACCTGATCGAGGGCCTGGCCGATGCGCTGGCCCTGGCGGGCGGCGTTTTTGGTTGCACTCGAAATTAATTAAATGGATTCAGTCACTTGACGCGGCTCTCGCGAGGCACCTACACTGGGTGCCACTCATCGAGACCGGTCGAGGGATAGGCCCGACGACACCGGGGCAACCTTCAGGACTAACCATCCTGAAAAGGTGCCAACTCCTGCGATGTCCAATGGACATCGAGAGATGAGGGTTGCTGCAGCACCACTTCGGTGATGGGCAGAACACCCCTCCCTTGCGGCTTCGCAGGGTTCCGATGAGACGAACTGGAACCGGAATGCGGAGACCGACAATGACATCCTCAGTGAACAAAGCCACCAGCGCCGTACGTGCGTCCATCGAATCGGACGCCCAGCATGGCGCGGTCGTGCCGCCGTTGCACCTGTCCTCGAACTACACCTTTGCCGGTTTCGGTCAGCCCAGGCAATACGACTACACCCGATCGGGCAACCCCACGCGCGATGCGCTGGCCGATGCGCTCTCCGAGCTCGAGGGCGGGGCAGGCGCCGTCGTGACCGCATCGGGTATGGGCGCGCTCACCCTGCTGACCCAGTTCCTGCGGCCGGGCGACACCATCGTTGCGCCGCACGACTGCTACGGCGGCACTTACCGCTTGTTCGAGCAGCAGTCGCTCAAGGGGCTGTTTGCCGTCGAGTTCGTCGACCAGACCGATCTCGCGGCGCTGCGCGCCGTCTGTGAGGCGACCCGGCCGAAGATCATCCTCACCGAGTCGCCGTCGAACCCGGTGCTGCGCATCGCGGATCTCGCCGCGATAGCCGGGATCGCCGCATCCTGCGGGGCGTTGTTCGCGGTCGACAATACCTTCCTGTCGCCGGCGCTGCAGAACCCGATCGATTTCGGCGCAGACCTCGTCATTCACTCGACCACGAAGTACATCAACGGTCACAGCGACGTCGTGGGCGGAGCGGTCATCGCCGCGACCGACGAGCTGGCCGAACAGTGCGCCTACTGGGCCAACGTCATCGGCATCACGGGCGCCCCGTTCGACAGTTTCATGACGCTGCGCGGGATCCGCACGCTGCACCCGCGCATCCGGCAGCACGAGGAGAGCGCGAGCCTGGTCGCCAGCGTGCTGTGCGAACAGCCGAACGTTACCCGCGTGTATTACCCGGGACTTGCCGGGCACGAGGGCCACGCGCTGGCCTGCCGGCAGCAGCGCGGATTCGGCGGCATGGTGAGTTTCGAAATCGACGGGGGCGAGGCGGCAGTGCGCGCCTTCGTCGAGAACCTGCGCTATTTTTCGCTGGCGGAGTCACTTGGCGGCGTCGAGAGCCTGGTGTGTCACCCGGCTTCGATGACGCATGCGCCGGTCGCGGAGGAGCGCAAGGCCGCGGCGGGCGTGACGCCCGCGCTCATCCGGCTGTCGGTGGGCCTCGAGAGCGCCGACGATTTGGTCGAGGACCTCCTCGGGGCACTCGCAGTCGCGGGCAGTGCGCCCCAGCTTGCGGCCGTGGCAACCGGCCGCTGTTGAAGTCCGCATGAGCCTGCCGGATTACCTCAGGGCCCAGATCGCCGCGGACACGCGCTTCCTGCAGGTGCCCGGGGACTTCGAACTCGAGAGCGGCGCAGCGCTCAGGGACGTCGAGATCGCGTACCGTACCTGGGGCGACCCGGCCAACGGTGCCGAGCACGCCATCCTCATTTGCCATGCGCTGACGGGCTCCGCGGACGTCGAGGCCTGGTGGCCGCACATCATCGGCCCCGGCAAGACCTTCGACCCGGCCCGCGACTACGTCATCTGCGCCAACATCCTCGGCAGCTGTTATGGCACCACGGGCCCCGCCAACCGAAACCCGGCCACCGGGAAGCGATATCGCGCGGACTTCCCCCGCATCACGGTGCGCGACATGGTGCACCTGCAGCGCGTGCTGCTGGATGCGCTCGGCGTTAGTTTCGTCGAACTCGTCACTGGGCCGTCGCTCGGCGGGATGCAGGCGCTCGAGTGGGCGCTCCTGTATCCCGAGCGCGTCGGCAGCATCGTGCCGATCGGTGTCGGCGGGCGGCATTCCGCCTGGTGCATCGGCATCAGCGAGGCCCAGCGCGCGGCGATCGCGGCGGATCCCAATTGGCGCGACGGTTATTACAGCGACGAGGCGCCGCCCGCAAAGGGACTCGCCGCGGCGCGCATGATGGCGGTGTGCACTTATCGCAGTTGGGACAGTTTCGAGCAGCGGTTTGCGCGCGAGCAGCGCGAGGACGGGCTGTACCAGGCCCAGTCGTACCTGCGGCACCAGGGCGAGAAGATCAACGAGCGTTTCGACGCGAATGCCTACGTGGCCCTGACGCACGCGATGCACAGCCACGACCTGGCGCGCGGCCGGGGAAACTACGAGGACGTGCTCCGTGCCATCGCGCAGCCCGCGCTCGTGGTCTCGGTCAGCTCCGATGTGCTGTATCCGCCGGCCGAGCAGCGTTTCCTCGCGGAGCACCTTCCCAATGCCCGCTACGAGGTGCTCGATTGCCCGCACGGCCACGACGGGTTCCTGATCGAGACGGAGGCGCTCGGCGCAATGATCGTCGATTTTCGCCGCGCCCGGAAAACGGGTGCGGCACTGCGCGCGGTCAGTTCAGGCCGCGAATGACCGCGGCCGCCATGGCCGACGTGGAAACGGGGGTCTCGCCCGCGGTAGCGATATCCGCGGTTCTCGCGCCGGAGGCGATCGCTGCGGCGATCGCAGCTTCCACGGCGGATGCTTCATCTTCGAGCCCGAGGCTGTGACGCAGCATCATGGCCACGCTCGCCATCATCGCGCAGGGGTTCGCGAGGCCGCGGCCGGCGATATCGGGCGCCGAGCCGTGGATGGGCTCGTACAGGCCGGCAGTGGCGTCGCCCAGCGACGCTGACGGCAGCATCCCGAGCGAACCGGCCAGCATCGATGCTTCGTCCGTCAGGATGTCGCCGAACATGTTCTCGGTCACGATGACGTCGAAGTCCGCCGGGCGGCTCAGCAGGTGCATGGCGGCCGCGTCGACGAGCAGCGTCTCCAGTTCGATCTCGGGAAACTCGGCGGCCATCAGGCGGTTGGTCACGTCGCGCCACAGGCGCGAGGTTTCCAGTACGTTGGCCTTGTCGACGGAGCACAGCTTGCCACGCCGCTGTGCCGCGAGGCGCGCGGCGACCCGCACGATACGTTCCACTTCCGCGACACTGTAGGTGCAGACGTCGGTTGCGGTCGTCGCGGTGCGCGTCTTTTCGCCGAAATAGATGCCGCCAGTCAGCTCGCGGATGACCAGCAGGTCCACTCCCTGCAACTTCGACGCCTTGAGCGGGGAGGCGTCTGCGAGTTCCTCGTAGATGCGCACCGGGCGGATATTGGCGTACACGCCAAGGGCGGAGCGCAGCCCGAGGAGTCCCTGTTCCGGGCGCACCTCGGCATTCGGGTCCGACCACTTCGGGCCACCCACGGCACCCAGCAAGACCGCATCGGCCGATGCGCAGCGATCGATGGTCTGCTGCGGCAACGGCTTGCCCGTCGCGTCGATGGCCGCGCCGCCGATCAACTCCTCGTGGCACTCGAACGTGTGCCCGTAGCGTTCGGCGACGACCTCGAGCAAGCGGCGCGCGGCGGCCATCACTTCGGGCCCGATCCCGTCACCGGGCAACACGGCAATCATGGCTTCCATGGGCGAATCTCCTCGAATCGTTCGATGGCGTCCAGCTGCCGCTGCAGGAAACCGAGCTGGTCGGTGCCCTCGACCAGGCAATAACGGGCAAACCCGTCCAGCTCGAATTCGACGGTGCGCTCGTCCGGCAAGGTCAGCGTCGTGTTCTCGACATCAATGACGACGTCCGCACCCGGGTTATCGAGCAACCAGTCGTGCGTTTCCTCGTCGACGACGATTGCCACGAGCCCGTTCTTGAGCGCGTTGTTGCGAAAAATATCGGCAAGCTCCGACGAGATCACGGCCTCGAAACCGTAATCGAGCAGGCCCCAGGGCGCGTGTTCGCGGGACGAACCGCAGCCGAAGTTCCTGCCGGCCACCAGGACCGAACAGCCGGCGGCCTCCGGGCGGTTCAATACGAAATCCTTGCGCGGCGCGCCCGCGCCGTCGAACCTCAGGTCGAAAAACACCTTGTCGCCGAGGCCTTCGCGGGAGGTCGTCGTCAAAAAGCGCGCCGGCATGATCTGGTCCGTGTCGACATCCCGGGTGGCGAGCACCACGGTTTTCGAGGCGATGCGGGTCACGGGTTTCATACGTACTCCCTCGGATCGGCCACGCGTCCCGCAATGGCGGAGGCGGCCGCGGTCGCGGGACTGGCGAGGACCGTGCGCGCCCCGATGCCCTGGCGGCCCTCGAAATTGCGGTTGCTGGTGCTCACGCACAGCTGGCCCGGTTGTGCGATGTCGCCGTTCATGCCGAGGCACATGGAGCAGCCGGCTTCGCGCCATTCCGCGCCGGCCGCGACCACGATCCGGTCGAGGCCGCGGGCTTCGGCTTCGGCCTTCACCTGCTCGGATCCGGGCACGACCAGCATCCTGACACCGGGAGCAACCTTGCGCCCCTCGAGAATGCGCGCCGCTTCCTCGATATCGGAAATGCGGCCGTTGGTGCAGCTGCCGACGAACACGACGTCGACCGCATTGGCCGACATCGGCTTGCCGGTCTCGACCTGCATGTAGTCGAGGGCCTTGCGAAAGCTGGGATCGGAACCTGCCGGGACCGGTTCGTCGATGCCGACGACCATGCCGGGATTGGTGCCGAACGTCACCATCGGTACCAGCGAGGCAGCATCGATATCGACGCTGCGGTCGAAGGTCGCGGCGTCGTCCGAGAACAGGCTGCGCCAGCGGGCGAGGGCCATGTCCCAGTCCGCGCCTCGCGGTGCCCGTTCGCGTCCCTCGAGGTACTCGAAGGTCACGTCGTCGGGCGCGATCATGCCGGCGCGGGCGCCGCCCTCGATCGACATGTTGCAGATCGTCATGCGTGCTTCCATGTCGAGGGCCCTGATGGCCCCGCCGCGGTACTCGATGACGTGCCCGGTACCGCCGTCTACGCCGATCCGGCCGATGACCGCGAGTATCACGTCCTTGGCCGTGACCCCGGCGGGCAGCGAACCGTCCACGTTCACAGCCAGCGTCTTCGGCTTTCTCTGCAGCAGGCATTGCGTTGCCAGCACGTGCCCGACTTCAGTCGTGCCGATACCGAAGGCGAGGGCGCCGAATGCGCCGTGGGTGCTCGTGTGACTGTCGCCGCAGACAATCGTCTTGCCCGGCTGGGTCGCGCCGAGCTCAGGGCCGATGACGTGCACGATCCCGCGCCTGCCGCTGCCGAAGCCGAGCAGCTCGATGCCGAACTCGCGGCAATTCTGTTCCATCTGGCGCACCTGCCTCGCGGCGCCTTCGCCGGCGACGAGCAGGTCCTTGAAGCTGCTGACCGGTGTGGTCGGGGTCGAGTGATCGAGCGTTGCCAGGACCAGGTCGGGCCGCCGCACGGGCAGGCCTTGTTCGCGCAGCAGCGAGAACGCCTGGGGCGTCGTTACCTCGTGAATGATGTGCAGGTCGATGTAGATGACGGCCGGCGTGTCGTCCGTCTCCGCGACGACGACATGATCCGCCCAAACTTTTTCGAACAGCGTCCGTGGAGTGCTCAATATCCCGCTTCCGAGTCTAGATGGTCGCGCGCGTGTCGTCGTGGCCCGCGTCCATGGCGCCGCGCTGCTCGCGTCGCAGAATCCGGTTCATCACTTCGAGGCACGCGTAGGTCCCGGCCTCGACGATGTCGACACTCGTGCCATGCCCGCGGAAGCTCTGTCCGTCGTATTCGGCCGTGACGGTTACCTCGCCCTGCGCATCTTCGCCGATGGACGCGCTGTGCAGCTCGAAATTCCGCAGCGTGAGGGCCACGCCGGTGGCCTGTTCGAGGGCCTGGAACGCGGCCGCCACCGGTCCGTCGCCATGCGCCGATTCGACGACTTCATTGCCGTTCTCGTCGAGCAGCGTGATCGCCGCCGTGGCGGGCTGGTCGGTATGCGTCTGGACCTCGAGGGTTTTCAGCGTCCACGGTCCTGACGAGGCGCCGCCGGCATTCATTACGATCGCTTCGAGGTCGCCGTCGTAGATGTCTTTCTTCTTGTCGGCGAGTTTCTTGAAATCCCGGAACGCGCGGTTCGTCTCGAACTCGTCGAGTTCGAAGCCGAGTTCGACGAGGCGGTCCCGGAACGCATGGCGGCCGCTGTGCTTGCCGAGGACCAGGTTGGATTTCGAGATGCCCACATCCTCGGGCCGCATGATCTCGTAGGTCGAGGCGTGCTGCAGCATGCCGTGCTGGTGGATTCCGGCTTCGTGGGCGAACGCGTTCTCGCCGACGATCGCCTTGTTCCGCGGCGGATGCATGCCCGTGATGCTCGAAACCAGCCGCGAGGTCGGGTAGAGGCGGGTCGTATCGATGCCGGTCTCGAGGCCGAAGAACTCGGCGCGCGTCTTGATCGCCATCACCGCCTCTTCGAGTGAACAGTTCCCCGCGCGCTCGCCGATGCCGTTGATCGTGCACTCGATCTGCCGGGCGCCCGCGTTGACGGCCGCCAGGCTGTTGGCCACCGCCATACCCAGGTCGTTGTGGCAGTGCACCGACAGCGTGATGTCGTCAATGTGCGGGACGTGCTCGCGGAGATAGCGGAACAGCCGATCGAACTCGGCAGGTACCGTATAGCCGACCGTGTCCGGGATATTGACCGTGGTGGCGCCGGCTTCGATCGCGGCGCTTACGACCTCGGCCAGGTAAGCCAGTTCGGTGCGCGAAGCGTCCTCGGGCGAAAACTCGACGTCGTCCACGAGTTCGCGCGCCATCCGGATCGCGCCGACCGCGGTCTTGATGATTTCCTCTTTCGCCATCTTGAGCTTGTGCTCGCGATGGATCGCACTCGTGGCGACGAATACGTGGATGCGGTGGCGGTCGGCGCCCTTGACCGCTTCGTAGACCTTCTCGATGTCACCCGCGTTACACCGCGCCAAACCGCAGATGGTCGGCCCGAAGTTGCGGTCGGCGATCGCCTTGACCGATTCGAAGTCGCCGGGAGACGCTGCCGGGAAACCGGCCTCGATGATGTCGACCCGGAGTTCGGAAAGCGCCTTCGCGACACGGAGTTTCTCTTTGAGCGTCATGCTGCAGCCGGGGGCCTGTTCCCCGTCGCGCAGCGTCGTGTCGAAAATGCGAATCCTGTTGTCAGACATCGGTCGGTCTCCGGTTGCGGTGGTTCCTGCGCGCGTTACTCGGTCAGCCAGTCCATGCGGCCGCGCAGGTTACGGCCCACTTCCTCGATCGGGTGTTCCAGGTCCGCCTGCATCTTCGCCTTGAACTCGGGCATGCCGTTATCGTTCTCGGCGATCCAGTTGCGTGCGAACGTGCCGTCCTGGATGTCCGTGAGGACGTCCTTCATGGCCGCCCGCGACGATTCGTTGACGACGCGCGGGCCCGACACCATGTCACCCCAGGCCGCGGTATCGCTGATGAACTTGTGCATCTTGGCGAGCCCGCCTTCGTGCAGCAGGTCCACGATCAGCTTGAGTTCGTGCATCACCTCGTAATAAGCGACCTCCGGCTGGTAGCCGGCCTCGACGAGGGTTTCGAAGCCAGCGACGATCAGCTCGGTCGCGCCGCCGCACAGCACCGCCTGTTCGCCGAACAAGTCGGTCTCGGTCTCCTCGGCGAAGGTCGTTTCGATGACCCCGGCACGGGCGCCGCCGATGCCGGCGGCATAGGCCAGCGCTTTCTGCAGCGCCTGCCCGGTCGCGTCCTGGTGCACCGCGACGAGGCAGGGCACGCCGTGGCCCTCTTCATACTGGCGGCGGACGAGGCCACCGGGCCCTTTGGGCGCGATCAGGGCGACGTCCAGATCGGCACGCGGATCGACCTGCTCGTAATGAATCGCAAAGCCGTGGGCAAAGAGCAGCAACGCCCCGTCCTCGATCGCATCGACCACCGCGTGGTAAAGCGACTTCTGTACCATGTCGGGCGTCAGGAACATGACCACCGCCGCACCCTTGACCGCCTCGGTCGGTTCCGCCACGGCCAAACCGTCGGCCTCGGCTTTGGGCCAGCTCGCGCCGTCGCGCCGCAGCCCGACCACGACGTTGAACCCCGAGTCCTTGAGGTTCAGTGCGTGGGCGCGCCCCTGGCTGCCGTAGCCGAGGATTGCGATCTTTTCGTCCGCGAGAATGGACGTGTCGACGTCCGCTTCCAAATACATTTGCATCGTGATACCCGTTACTTGAGCGTTGATCATAAAAAAGCCCCACTATCCTTTGCGGATGCGGGGCTTGCGATGTCCTTCGGATGGATACGCGCTACCCGCTCTGCCTCCGCAGAAGAAGCAGTTCGAGCGACAGCGTTACGCGCAGCGAATCCATAGCGGCGCATCATGTTGTAAGGCCGAATCGATGTCAACCATTTCCTGCATGGTTGCGAGTGTTACTAAACACGGTGCATTAACAATGCGCTTTAAGCGCATAATTACAAAGCATTTACGCTTGGCTGCGCTCATCGACGGTGACCTTGTATAAGCAACTCAGCAATACGATCCGATAACCCGTACTGCGACCCTGTCGATCGTCGTTGTCGACACGTCGAACACGCATCGCGTTGCAACGCTCCAGGCGGTCCCCACGGCACGCTTCGTGCAAGCGCGTTATGTCGGCCTCGGGACTGGTGAATCGCGAAGCATGTGTTATTCTTGCGCTCAAGAAGCAGGGGACCTGTACAACGAAAAGGACACCAGGCGGGGAAGACCGGCAACACCGGGAAGGCCGAAGAAAAGCGAGAGACGAGGTTCCGACAATAATCATATTCAACGCCGCGCGGCGTAGGTGGAGAGGGCCGCGTGCGCAATTGGAGGCACTGTCCGTGTCACCGGTTCTCATTTGTGCATGTATTCAACAATACGTTGCATCCCTCTCCATAAATTATCAGTACAACAACGACCTTTAAGGAGCGTTCATGAAACGGTGCAATAGCAGCAGTCGGCGTCTTGCCTCCGCATTCATCGCGGTTGGGGCAATGATGGTTTCCGGCGGCGTTTTCGCCCAGACCGTCGATCAGGTTTTGCAGGCCGATCAGCGTCGGTTGAACCTGGCTCAACAATCGCAGGAACGAATCAACAACATTGTTGAAGGTACCCGTTCCCTCGAAGACCAGTACCGGTCTATAAACAAGGAAATCGACGGCCTCAAGGTCTACAACCGCCTGATGCGGGCACAGGTTGAAGGCCAGACGGCAACGCTCGAGGACATCTCCCTGTCGATGGATCGCGTCGACGTCATCAACCGCCAGATTTTCCCGTTGATGGAACGCATGATCGATGGCCTCGAGCAGTCGGTAGCGCTCGACATTCCGTTCCTCATGGAAGAACGCGCTGACCGGATGGCCAACCTGAAGGACATCATGGAACGCTCCGACGTCACGGTGGCCGAGAAATTCCGCAAGGTGATGGAGGCGTACCAGATCGAGAACGATTACGGCACGTCGGTCGACTTCTACACCGAGTCGCTGACCATCGACGGCGCGACGCGCTCGTTCAACATGCTGCGTGTCGGTCGCATCGGCCTTTACTTCCAGTCCGATGACACCGCGATCACGGGTCGCTGGAACAACAAGACCCGCGAGTGGGAGATCGATAACTCGGCGCGCAACGAGGTTCGCAAGGGCCTGCGCATGGCGCGCCAGCTGATCGCTCCGGAACTCATCATCGTACCCGTTGCCGCACCGGAGGCCTGATCAATGAAACGCATTACACTCATTATTGCCGCCGGACTGCTGAGTCTCGGATTTGCTTCTGCCCACGCACAATCAGACGAAAAGGGCGCCGCTTCGATGGCGGAGCTGCTGCGGCTGATCGAACAGGGCCAGGCCCGCGATTCGCGCGAGGCGCGCCAGCGCGAAGCCGCATTCGCCCAGGCACGTAACCAGCAGCAGTCGCTGCTCAACCAGGCGCGCGCCGAGCGCACGCGCGAGGAAAACGTGTCGCAGCAGCTCGAGAACGATTTCGAGCAGAACCAGCAGCGCATCATCACGGCCCGCCAGGCGCTCAACGAGCGCATGGGTGCCCTGAAGGAGCTCCTGGGCGTGCTGCAGACCGTCGCCGGTGACACGCAGGGACGCTTCGCTGCTTCCCTGACCAACGTGCAGTATCCGGATCGCGGCGAGTTCCTGGTCGAACTCGGCGGCAAGCTGGCCGGCGCCAGCAACATCCCCGAGATCGAGGAAATCGAGCGACTCTGGCACCTGTTGCAGCAGGAAATCGTCGAGTCCGGCAAGGTCGTACGCTTCAATCACCTCGTGACCATGGCGGACGGCGGCCAGGAAGAGACGGAAGTCATTCGCGTCGGTTCGTTCAACCTGATTTCCGAGGAAGGGTATCTCGAATACGACAACGGCGAAATCACCGAGCTGCAGCGCCAGCCGGACGGTCGTTATCTCGGCACCACGAGCAACCTGGTGAGCGCAGATCCGGGCGAGATCGTTGACTTCGGCATCGACGTGACGCGCGGCGGAATTCTCGCGCTGCTGGTCGAATCGCCGACGCTCAGAGATCGCATCGAGCAGGGCGGCATCGTCGGTTACTGCATCATCGCTCTCGGCATCATCGGCCTGCTGATCGCCATCTTGCGCTGGTTCGCGCTGTCCTCGGCCGACCGCAAGGTCAATGCCCAGCTCAAGCGTGACACGGCGAGCACCGACAACCCGCTGGGCCGTGTCCTGGCTGCCTACGAGTCGAACCGTGGCGCCGATACCGAAACGGTCGAGCTCAAGTTGTCCGAGGCGGCGCTCAAGGAAATGCCTGCCCTCACCAAGGGCCTGCTGTTCATCAAGGTAACGGCCGCGGTGGCACCGCTCATGGGACTGCTCGGTACCGTTACCGGCATGATCAAGACCTTCCAGGTCATCACGCTGTACGGTGCAGGCGACCCGAAGATGATGGCAGGCGGTATCTCGCAGGCCCTGATGACGACGGTACTGGGTCTGGTTGTTGCCATTCCGATGGTCCTGCTGCACACGGTTGTGAGTGGCAAGAGCCGCAAGATCGTCAACATCCTTCAGTCGCAGAGTGCTGGCCTGGTTGCGCAGCATTCCGAGCAGACTCACTAACGTTAAGGAGTCGCCATGCTTTGGCTTGCTGATGTACTCGAAGCCATTCGTGACTTCATGAACCTCGGTGGCCCGGTTCTCCGGGTCATCGCGGTCACGATCTTCCTGATGTGGGTCATCATCATCGAGCGGATCTTGTTCTTCCGCACCTCGATGAAGCAGATGTCGCGCGAGATCTACGATCAGTGGGAGTCGCGCCCGGAACGCCAGTCGTGGAATGCAAAACAGATCCGGGAGCTGCTTATTTCGCGGTTCTCGGAATCGACCAACAGGGGAATCAGCCTGATCCAGACACTGGTGGCGCTGTGTCCCCTGCTGGGCCTGCTCGGTACCGTAACCGGCATGATCAGCGTGTTCCAGGTCATGGCGGTCTCGGGTTCGGGCAACGTTCGCGCCATGGCGGCCGGCGTGTCCCAGGCCACGGTTCCCACCATGGCGGGGATGGTCGGAGCACTGTCCGGCGTGCTGCTCGTAACCCTGCTGACGCGCAGGGCGGCTCACGAAGTCGAGTTCCTCGAGGACTCGTTGACGATGGATCACTAGGGGGCTATCGCCATGAGACATCATCTGGACGATATCCACTTCGAAGAGGAAGAAAACGAGATCAACCTGACGCCGATGCTCGACGTCGTGTTCATCATGCTCATCTTCTTCATCGTGACGGCATCGTTTATCAAGGAGGCCGGCCTGGACGTCAACCGTCCGGACGCGCCCATGACGCAAAGCAAACCCGAGGATTCCAACATCCTCGTGATGATCAACGCCAACGACGAGATCTGGATCGATCGTCGCCTGATCGATCCGCGGGCGGTGCGCGCCAATATCGAGCGCATGCACGCGGAGAACCCGGAGGGTTCGGTTGTGATCCAGGCGCACAAGAGTTCGACCAACAAGATGCTCGTCGAGGTGATGGATGCTTCGCGCCAGGCAGGCGTCTACAGCATTTCGATCGCGGATACGCGGTAGGCGGAATTTTCGGGGCTTAAGACATGAGAAAGAGACGAGGCTCAATGGCCGTCGAAGAAGAAGAGAATGAGATCAACCTGACGCCGATGCTCGACGTCGTGTTCATCATGCTCATCTTCTTCATCGTAACGGCCACGTTCATCAAGGAAGCGGGCATCCAGGTCGAGCGGCCGGACGCATTCACGGCGGATCCGCAGGAAGATGCGGCCATCCTGATAGCGATCAGTGCCAACAACGAGATCTGGATCGATCGCGAGCAACGCGATCCGCGCATCGTTCGCAGTATCATCGAACGTCTACATGCCGAGAATCCGAAAGGATCGATCGTCATCCAGGCCGACGAGGGCTCGACGCACGAAACCCTGGTGATCGTGATGGAAGCGGCGAAAGCCGCCGGCGTAACCAACGTGGCAATTGCCTCGGATATCCAGTAGGAACCGTGGCCACGTTTACCTGTCTCAGAACTGCATAGGCGGGAGACAAGCGCAGCGGCGTGACCGCTGAGGAGTACAGGACCAATGGGTCGTTATATTATTTCCATCGTTGTCGGCTCGATCGTCACGATCAGCTTGCTGTTCATCATGCAACTCCTGATCGTGACGGGTAAACAGGCGCTGACCGATCCGCGTGAGCGGCACAAGCTCGAGTTCGTGCGGGTCAAGCGCAACGAGAACCTCAACGTCGAGGACGTCGTCCCGGAGAAGCCGCCCAAGCCGCCCGAGACACCGCCAGAGACGCCGCCGCAGGACATGGACAACATCAACCCGGACGCGCCCAAGATCAATATCGCGCCGCCCCAGGTGCAGTCGGCCGGCGATATCGGCGGACCCGGAGGGATGAACATCGCGGAGGGCGATTACCTGCCGATCGTCCGCGTGGCCCCGGTTTACCCGGCGCGCGCGTTGTCGCGCGGCCTCGAAGGATTCGTTGACCTGGAATTCACGGTAACGACCGCCGGCACGGTCAGGGACCCGATCGTGCTGCAGTCGACGAGCAAGCTGTTCGAGCGCGCAGCCATCCGCGCCGTGCTCAAGTTCAAGTACAAACCAAGGGTCGTCGATGGCGTGCCGGTCGATGTACCCGGCGTGAAGACCCGTATCTCGTTCATGCTCGAGGAGTGATGCGATGACGCTGATGACGATGAAACGCGGTTTTGCAGCTCGGGCAAGTCTCGCGGTGCTCGCGGGGCTGCTGGCGTTCGGCACGGCCGCGGCCCAGGGCAGCGGCGAGGCCGACAAGGACGACGATACCAAGACCAAGCAGGCGCAGGCCGTCAGCAAGGAGGTCTACGAGCGTATCCAGAAAGCCCAGGAGATGGTGGACGCCAAGGATTACCGCGGGGCGCTCGATACCTTGAATCGCCTCTACAACCCGGACAAGCTGACCGAGTACGAGCAGGCCAACGTTCTCAATTACATCGGCTTCGTCTATTACAACATGGACGATGTCACCAACGCGCTGCGTACCTTCGAAAAGCTGCTGCGCATTCCGACGCTGGAGCCGCAGCTCGCGAAACAGGTGACGCTGACCGTTGCCCAGCTGTACATGATGGAGGAGCAGTATCCCAAGGCACTGTCGACGCTCGACCGGTGGTTCACGATGGAACCGAACCCGGCTCCCGAGCAGTACATCCTCAGGGCCCAGATCCTGTACAACCTGAATCGCTACAAGGAGATGATCAACCCGATCGAAACGGCGATGAAGGTGGCGCGGGAGCGAGACAAGCCCGTCAAGGAAGACTGGTGGAACCTGCTTAACTTCGCGTATTTCCAGCAGGAGGACTATCGCAAGGTCCGTGACATCCAGAAGATCCTGCTGCAGAGCTGGCCCAAGGCGCGCTACTGGAAATCGCTGGCCGGTGCGTTCACCGAGCTCGGCGAAGACGAGAAGCTGATCTACGCCTACGATGCCGCGCACACGCAGGGCATGCTGGAGAAAGACACCGAGTTCGTGACCATGGCGCAGCTCTACCTGCAGGCCGAAGTACCCTACAAGGCCGCAACGCTGCTACAGGAAAAGATGGACGCCGGGATCGTGCCCAAGAACGAGAAGAACTACCGCCTGCTGTCGCAGGCCTGGCAGCTCTCGATGGAAGACAAGAAGGCCATTCCCGCGCTCCAGGCGGCCGCCAGGCTTTCGAGTGACGGTGAGCTGGACCTGAGGCTCGCGAACTCCTACCTGAATATCGGTGAGTACGGCGAATGCGTGAAATCCGCCACCACGGCTGTGCGCAAGGGCGGGCTCAAGAATCCCGACAACGCACAGATTTCTCTGGGCATGTGCCTGTACAACCTGCGGCGCTACGACGACGCCACGACCGCGTTCCGCAACGCGGCCAAGGTGCCTCGCTCGCAACGCACGGCGAACCAGTGGATCCGGGTTATCGAGGCGGAACTCGAGCGTAATCGCCAGATTCGTCTCGCCGAGGAAGCAGCCCGCAAGAAGCGCGAGCAGCTGGAGGCCAAGCGCCTGGAATCATCGCGCGCCTGACCAGACCGTTGTCCCGATGGACCCTGGGGCGTTGACCGTTATGGTCAACGCCCTTATTCTTGCCAGCCTTTTGGAGTCACCGGAAGTTCGTTAATGCCAACGATCGTCTACATCACGCCCGACGGCGTCCGCCACGAAGTCGAAGTCGAGAACGGCTACTCGGTCATGGAAGGGGCCATCAATAACAACATCCCCGGTATCGTTGCCGAATGCGGTGGCGCGTGCGCGTGCGCGACCTGCCACAGCTACATCGACGAGGCCTGGCTGGACAAGCTGCCTCCCATGGACGACATGGAAGACAGCATGCTCGACGCGGCATTTGAGCGCAAAGACAACAGCCGGCTTACCTGCCAGCTCGAGGTCGGCGACGAACTCGACGGACTGGTCGTGCACGTCGCAGAAAACGACTACTAGGGATCGTCCGAACTCATGCCTATATCGGTCGGTGATCGCATGCCGGATGGGTCGTTCGCCGTGATGGAGAACGGTACCCCGGCGACGCTGTCGGCCGGCCGGCTGTTTGACGGCAACAAGGTAGTCCTCGTGTCGGTCCCGGGCGCTTTCACGCCAACCTGCTCGATGCACCACCTGCCGGGCCTGGTGTCACAGGCCGACGAGATCCTTGCGAAGGGGGTGGACAGGATCGCCTGCATGGCGGTCAACGACGTCTACGTGATGTCGGCCTGGGGTCGGCAGCTGGGAGTCGGCGACAAGATCCTGATGCTCGCCGACGGCAACGCCGACTACACGCGCAAGCTGGGCCTGCTGCTCGATGGCAGCAAGATAGGGCTCGGGACCCGCGGCCAGCGTTTCGTCCTGATCGTGGATGACGGCATCGTCGTGCACCGCGCGGTCGAGGAACCCGCCTGCTTCGAGGTGACGAAAGCCGAGAAGATCCTGGCCGCGCTCTAGGTCTTAGCTCAGTGCCTTCGTCAGTTCCGGAACGATCTGGAACAGGTCGCCGACGAGCCCGATGTCCGCGGCCTCGAAAATCGGCGCTTCGTCGTCCTTGTTGATCGCGACGATCGTGCCCGCATCCTTGATGCCCGTCATGTGCTGGATCGCTCCGGAAATACCAATCGCGATGTAGAGTTCCGGCGCGATGATCTTGCCGGTCTGTCCGACCTGCATGTCATTGGCACAGAAACCCGCATCCACGGCGGCGCGCGATGCGCCGACCCCGGCCCCGAGCGCGTCCGCGAGCTGGTACAGCAGGTCGAAGCCCTCGGCGCTGCCGAATGCACGGCCGCCCGCGACGACCTTGCCGGCGGTCTGCAGGTCGGGCCGGTCGGTGGCGGCGGCGGCCAGTTCGACGAAGCGTGTGTGTGAGGGTACCTCGGCTGCGGCGGCCACGGCCTCGATCGGTGCCTCGTTGCCGTCTCCGGCTGTCTTCCAGGAGGCGACGCGCACCGTGGCGACGACCTTGGCGTCGGCCGGTGCCTCGACCGTCACGATCGCGTTGCCCGCGTACACGGGCCGCTTGAACGTGTGGCTTCCTTCAACGCTCATGATGTCACTGACCTGGTTGACGCCCAGAAGCGCCGCAACGCGCGGCATCAAGTCTTTGCCGAATGTCGTCGAGGGTCCGAACACGTGCGTGTAGTCGGCGGCGACGGCAACGACCTGCGGCGCGAGTATGGCTGCCACGGCATGCTCGTTTTCCGCGCGCTCGACGGTCAGGACACGGCTGACCGACGCAATTCGTGACGCCTCGGCAGCCACCGCGCCGGCATCCGAGGCCAGCACCAGCACGTCGATCGCGGCACCGTCGATCGCGGCGGCGCAGGCAACACACTTGGCAACACTGGGATTGAGGACCGAACCGTCATGTTCGGCAACGATGAGTACTTTGGCCATTATACGAGCCCCTTGTCTTTGAGCGCGGCAACCAGCCCCGCCACGTCGTCCACGGTAACGCCACGCTGGCGAGCTTCGGGCGGCGCGTAGGTGAGTTCCTTAATGGCCGGACCCGGTTCGATACCGAGATCGGCCAGCTGAATTTCATCGAGCGGTTTCTTCTTCGCCTTCATGATGTCGGGCAGCTTCACGTAGCGCGGCTCGTTGAGGCGCAGGTCGGTCGAAACCACGGCGGGCAGATCCACCTCGATCGTTTCGAGGCCGGCGTCGACTTCGCGCGTGACGCGTGCCGTATCGCCATCGATCGCGATCTTGGAAGCGAAGGTCGCCTGCGGGCGCCCCCAGAGCGCCGCGAGCATTTGTGGAATCTGGTTGTTGTCGCCATCGATCGCCTGTTTGCCGAGCAGCACGAGGCCGGCGCCTTCCTTCTCGGCCAGGGCCTTGAACACGCGCGCCACGCTGAGTGGGTCGATGGCGTCATCGGCCAGGACGAGGATGGCGCGGTCGGCGCCCATCGCGAGGCCGGTACGCAGCTGCTGCTGGGCCTCGCCGGTCCCGATGGATACGGCAATGACCTCGTTGGCACCGCCGCTTTCCTTGATGCGGAGCGCTTCTTCGAGCGCGACCTCGTCGAACGGGTTGATGCTCATCTTCACGCCGTCGGTTTCGACACCGGTACCGTCGCTCTTGACCTGGACGCGCACGTTGTAGTCCACGACGCGCTTCAGGCCGACAATAATCTTGTCCACTTTCAAACTCCCGGGAATCACTGGAGGGTGCGGGTCGCGCCCGCGGGGCTGCTATTGTCCAAGACTGCAACAGGGTGTACAAGTGCCAACAGACCGAAGTCGCGAGCCGGATGCCCGATGACCGAAAGAAATATCCTGATTGCGGCCGACGCCCTTGCCGAACGCCTGGATGCCAGCGACTGGATCGTGGCGGATTGCCGTTTCGATCTCGGCGACCCGGACGCGGGCCGCCGCCGCTACCTGTCGGCGCATATACCCGGCAGTGTGTTCCTGGATCTCGATCGGGACCTGGCCGGCCCGGTGCTACCCGACACCGGGC
Organism: Woeseiaceae bacterium; assembly: GCA_041553075.1. GTDB lineage: Bacteria > Pseudomonadota > Gammaproteobacteria > Steroidobacterales > Woeseiaceae > UBA1847. The sequence goes on from JBFEJR010000004.1 coordinate 53,868, forward strand.
GGCACCCGCTGCCCGACGCCGCACGCCTGTCCGCACGGCTGGGCGAGCTCGGCATCGGCAACGACACGGTCGTCGTCGTGTATGACGACGCGAACGGGGCCGTGGCGGCCCGGGCGTGGTGGCTGCTGCGATGGCTCGGGCACGACGCAGTAAGGCTGCTCGACGGCGGCCTGGCGCGCTGGCGCGCGCTGGGGCTGCCGCTGGAAAGGGGCGAGGTCTCGCTACCGGCGCGCGCGTTCCGTGGCTCTGTGCGGCCAGGGATGGTCCTGACGACCGCCGAGATCGAGGCGGCGCAGGACCGCGTGGATCGCCTGCGCCTGCTCGATGCGCGGGACGCGGCACGCTTTCGCGGTGAGCACGAGCCGATCGACCCGGTAGCCGGGCACATCCCGGGGTCCAGGAACCTGCCATTCGCCGATTTCGTGAACGCCGACGGGACCTGGCGGCCCCTCGATGAGCGTGCCCGGCGCCTGCGCGACGCGCTCGACGGCGATCGGCACGGCGACTGGAGCGTCATGTGCGGCTCGGGCGTGACGGCCTGCCACCTCGCCATCTCGGGCGTGGAGGCGGGATTCCCGGAGCCGCGCCTGTACGTCGGTTCGTGGAGTGAATGGGTGCGGGACGAGGCCCGGCCGGTGGCCCTGGGGGATCCCTGAGGAGCCCTCGGGAGGCTGCGGAATTGGCGTAAACTTAATGCCTCGGGACAGTCTAATACCGTACGCCCGGGGCTCCCTGCATGGACGCTCTGTGGCGTTGAAACAACACAAAGCGAGGTTATAAAATTGCTTTTAAAACAGTGTTTTATAGCGCTTACTTTGAGTATTTTAGTAGGTTGCGCTGGAACCGGCGATGCAGCCGGCGAGGGCGGCAGCCGGCGCGGCGATTGCATCCAGCAGTCAACTATCCGAGGATACAGGGTACTGGATGAGCAAAACCTCATCGTCGATGTGTCGGCACGCAGGAAATACCACGTGGCGCTGCAACGACGGGCCTACGGGCTGCGCAGCGCCTGGGCCATCGGGTTCGTGGACTCGGCGACCGGCAGCATCTGCTCCGGGTTTGGCAAGGTCGTTTACGAAGACCAGGGGCTGGGCGGCGGCGTGCGCATCGCATCGATTCGCCGCCTGACGCCCGAAGAAGAAGACAGCCTGCTGATCCAGTTTGGTTTGAAAGAGCCTGAAATCGAACGTGTGCCGGCGCCCCAGGAAGTCGAGGGCGCCGACATCGAAGAGCTGGACCCGGACGCAGGCGAGTAATCTCGCGGCGTTCGGGTCACGCGATCCGCAATCTCCGTGCGGACCCACCCGGCCAGCCCTCTGGGTTGGCCGGGTTTTTATTGCCCGCCTGCCGCGCCGCGGCCCGGTACGCCGCGCCGGGTTTATTCTGCGGGTGAATCCGGTACTCTGTGCACGCCATGAACTCCGCGCTTGCAGGCCTCAAGGTCCTCGATCTCAGCCGCGTCCTGGCCGGCCCCTGGGCGGCGCAGCTGCTCGGCGATTACGGGGCCGACGTCATCAAGGTCGAGCGCCCGGGCTGCGGCGACGACACGCGCCGCTGGGGTCCGCCGTGGCTCGGCACCGAGTCGGCCTACTTCCTGTCCACCAACCGCAACAAGCGATCCGTGACGGCGGACCTGCGGACGCCGGGCGGGCGCGACGTCGTGCGTGCCCTGGCACTCGAGGCGGACGTCGTCATCGAAAACTTCAAGGTCGGCACGCTGCGCCGCTTCGGGCTCGACCCGGACGAGCTGATGCGGGCCAACCCGCGTCTCATCGTCTGCTCGATATCGGCGTTCGGGCAATCCGGCAGCCGCGCCGGCGAGCCCGGCTACGACGCGATGATCCAGGCATCCGCCGGGCTGATGAGCATTACCGGACCGGCGGATGCGCAGGGCGGAGGACCGCAGAAAGTCGGTGTCGCGATCGCCGATATCATGGCCGGCATGTACGCGGTCAGCGCGATCCTGGCCGCCTTGCACGAGCGCGACGATAGCGGGCAGGGGCAATGGATCGACGTGCCGCTCTACGACAGCCAGGTTGCCTGGCTCGCCAACCAGGCGATGAACTTCCTGGTCGGCGGCGAGGTTCCCGCGCGCATGGGGACCGCGCATCCGAACCTCGTTCCTTACCAGGCTTTTCCCGGCAGTGACGGCGATTTCATGCTGGCCGTGGGCAACGATCGGCAGTTCGAGGCGTGCATGGATTGTATCGGCCTCGCCGACCTCGCGGCGGACCGGCGCTTTGCGAGCAACGATGCGCGGATCGCGAATCGCGGCGAACTGGTCGCGATCATCGCCGCGGAGCTGGAGAAGCGGCCCACGGCCTTCTGGCTGCGCGAGTTCGGCAGGCGCGGCGTGCCGGCGGGGCCGATCAACGACATCGGGGAAGTGCTGACAAACGATTTCGCCCGCGAACGCCGGCTGGTCAGGGACATCCCGAACGGTGCCGGGGAAACCGTTTCACTGGTAGCCAACCCGGTCGCCTTCGCGCGTACGCCGGCGGTCATCGAGCGCGCGCCGCCCCTGCTCGGCGAACACACGGAAGAGGTATTGGGGGAGTGGTTAGGGTACTCTGCGCAGCAGGTCGACGCGCTCCGGAACGAGGCGGCGATCTAGTTCCGATCACCGTACGACAAACCGACATGGACCAGCACATAGAGACCAGCGCGGCGCTCCGCGACGTGCGCTACGAGATCCGGGGGCAGCTTGCGAATCGCGCCTTTGAACTCGAAAAACGCGGCTACGAGATCATCTCGCTGAACATCGGCAATCCCGGCCTGTTCGGGTTTAGAACCCCGGAGACCATGCGCCTTGCCATGATCGAGAACCTCGCCCAGGCCGAGGCGTATTGCCACCAGAAGGGGATCTTCCCGGCCCGCGAAGCGGTCGTCATGCAGCAACAGAACCGCGGCATCCTCGGCGTCTCGGCCGACGAGGTGTTCATCGGCAACGGGGTCAGCGAGCTGATCGACCTGTCGTTGCGCGCGCTGCTCAATCCGGGTGACGAGGTCCTGGTGCCGAGCCCCGACTATCCGCTGTGGAGTGCCGCCGTTACGCTCAACGGTGGCAGCGCCGTGCACTATCGCTGCCGGCGCGATAACGCGTTCGTCCCGGACCCGGAGGAACTTGCCGGGCTCGTGACGCCGCGCACGCGCGCCATTGTCGTCATCAATCCCAACAACCCGAGTGGCGCCGTATACGATCGCGCGACGCTCGAGGGCATTGCGGCACTCGCCGCAAGGCACAACCTGGTGGTGCTGTCCGACGAGATCTACGACCAGATGGTCTATGACGACGCCGAGTTCATCCCGATGGCCACGCTGGTCGACGATACCGTGTGCCTGACCTATTCCGGCCTGTCCAAGGTGTATCGCGCGTGCGGGTATCGCGTCGGCTGGTGCGTGTTCAGCGGCGACCTGGATCGGGCGGTGAACTACATCCAGGCCATGGAGTTGCTCGCCGCGCTGCGTCTGTGCAGCAATGTGCCGGGGCAATGGGCGGTTCAGACCGCGCTCGGCGGTTTCCAGAGCATCGGCGACCTGGTGCAGCCCGGCGGCAGGCTGTACCAGTCACGGCAGACCATCGTCGATCGCGTTGCCGCGAGCGACTTCCTGAGCGTGCAGGCACCGCGGGGCGCGATGTACGCGTTCGTTCGCCTGCATCCGCGCTTTGACGGGATCCTCGACGACCAGGCGTTCGCGCTGGAACTGCTCGAGAAATACCACGTGCTCGTGGCGCCGGGCAGCAGCTTCAACACCGTGTACACCGATCATTTCCGCGTCACGACGCTGCCCGACACGGACGCCCTCAACGTGGTGTTCGATCGGATCGACGACTGCCTCTCGCAATACGCCTGAGATGTACGACTGGTTGCCCGAAGCCGTTGCGGATGACGCCACCGTCGTCACGGCAAACCGGCGCCTCGCCCGCGTACTGGGACAGGCGCATGCACGGCAGCAGCTCGACGCCGGCAAGCTCGCCTGGCGCAGCCCGCGGATCCTGGCGTGGGTCGATTGGCTCGATGCGCTGCACGGGGACGCGCAGGGCCAGGAAGCAGCGCCCACCCGCATCAACCGCTTCCAGAGCACGCACCTGTGGGATCGCGCCCTGCGCCGGGAAATCGGTAACGACGCCGTCGGCATCGGGCACCTCGTGCGTCTTGCCCGCGATACCTGGCAGAGACTGGCCGACTGGAACGTGGGCATCCGCGACGTTGCCCTCCATGCGCAGAATTCGGATCACAGGTCGTTTGCGGCGGCGGCCGGGCGTTACCTCGGAATACTCGAGCACAACGGCTGGATCGATGATGCCGGCCTGGCCGGACACGTCACCGAACTCCTGGCGCTCGGACGCATTCGGATCGAGGGCCGTGTCACGTTCGCGGGCTTCGACCGCGACCGCCCCGCGGTACGGCGTATTCGTGAGTGCCTGGTTGACCTGGGCTGCGAGGTGAGCGACGCGCCGCCCGGCATCGGTCGCGGCGCGGCGGTCCTTTGCAGTTACGAAAACGCGGATGCCGAATTGCGGGCCGCAGGCGCCTGGGCACGCGCGCAGCTCGCTGCCGCGCCGGCCGCGCGCATCGCGATCGTGGTCGCCGGGCTGGAGCAGGATGCAGAGCGCGCGGCGCGCCTGGTTCGCGAAGGCCTGGTACCCGGGTACCGGCTGGCGGGCGGGGTGGCGGCGAAGGCCCTGAACGTGTCGTACGGCCGCAGGCTTTCGAATTACCCTGCGGTGGGCGTCGCGCTGCTGTGGCTGCGCTGGCTGGGGCACGCGCTGCGGTCGCACGAGGTGGGCCACCTGCTGCGCTCGCCGCTGCTGGGGCAGGCGCCCTGTGCGGGGCGGGCGCGGCTCGAATTGCGGGTGCGCGGGCTGCCGGACCGCGACTGGTCACCGGCCATGGTGACGGCGGCGCTGCAGGGCAAGGAGGAAGCGGCGGACGCGGCAGACTGGCTGCGGCGCGTGGCCGCGTTGAGCAAGGCCCGGCATGACGTGCCGGCGAGCGCTCCGCCTGCAACGTGGGCCGTCCTGTTCGATCAACTCCTCGAAGCCGCGGGCTGGCCCGGCGAGGAGCCGCTCGACAGCGCTGATTTCCAGCTCGTCAATCGCTGGCGCGATCTGCTCAACGACCTTGCCCGCATGGACCTGGTCAGTCCCCGGCTCTCGCTCCAGGGTGCGCTCGCCCAGCTCGAGAGCATGGCGGCCGAGGCCGTATTCCAGCCCGAATCCGATGCGACGCGCGTTCATCTCCTGGGTCCGCTCGAGGCGGCCGGCCTGCAATTCGATGCCGTGTGGCTGACCGGCCTGACGGCATCGCGGTGGCCACCGCCGCCGAATCCGTCCGTGCTGGTTGCCCGCCGCCTGCAGGAGGCGCACGGCATGCCCGATGCCACGCCTGCCGACACGCTGGCCTACGCGCGCGGCCTGCTGCGTCAACTGGGTACCGCGGCGCCGGAAATCGTTTGCAGTTACGCGAGCCACGAGGATGACGCGGAGCAGTCGCCGAGCGAACTGCTGGCACTGCTGAACGTGCAGGAAGCGGTTGCGCCGCCCGACCCGGGCTGGTTCGCCGCGACGCTGCCGGGCAGCGCCGTGCTTCGCGCAGCCGAGGACCGGGTGCCGGCGATCGTTACGGAAGAGCGACTCACCGGGGGCGCCGGCACGCTGCAGAACCAGCTCAACGATCCGCTGGCGGCGTTTGCGGGTGGCCGGCTCGCCGCGCGTCCAATCGAAGAGCAGGCCCGGGGGCTGCCGCCGCTGCTGCGTGGCAATCTCGTTCATGACGCGCTGCATCGGCTCTACCTCGAGCTGCCGTCCCGGGACGACCTGCGCGGCTGGACCGACCTGCCGGAGCGGATCGGCCGTGCTGTCGAGGCCGCCTGTGCGCGGCACCGGCGCAATGCGGACGCGGTCCTGCTGCAGCGTCTCGCGATGGAACAGGTGCGCATCGGCGGCCTGCTCGGTGAGTTCCTGGCCATCGACCGGGAGCGCGAGGCGTTCGAGGTTGCCGCGGTCGAGCGCACGCTCGAGTTGCGCGAGGCACGCGTCCTGCTCGAATTACGAATCGACCGAATCGATCGCCTTGCGGACGGTCACCTTCTCGTCATCGACTACAAGACCGGGGCGGAAAAGAAGTTTCTCGACGGCCAGGGCAAGCCTCGCGAAATCCAGCTGGTCGCTTATGCCTGCGCACTGGAGGAAGCGGTCGGCGCCCTGGCCCTGGCCAATATCGACTCACGCGTCGTCGGCTTCAGCGGTGCCGGGGCAGGGTTCACGGCCGCGGACGAGTGGCCCGCGCAACTCGAGTCGTGGAAATACGCCGTGCGCACGGCTTGCGCGGAGATCGCCGCGGGCGACGTGCGCATCAATGGACGGCAGGCGGTCGCGGATGCGCGGCCCCTGAACCTGCTGTCACGCTTCACGGAATTGCGCAATGCGTGATGACGAGCGCCTGCAGCAGGACGACCAGGACGCACGCGACCGGGCGCTCGACGTTACGCGCTCCTTCATCGTCCAGGCGCCTGCCGGCTCGGGAAAAACCGAACTCCTGATCCAGCGTTACCTGCGGCTGCTGGCGACGGTCGATGATCCCGAGGAGGTCATCGCGATCACGTTTACGCGCAAGGCGTCGGCCGAGATGCAGTACCGGGTTCTCGGCGCCCTGCACGGCGCGGGCCAGGGCGTGATGCCCGAGGCCCCGCACGAACAGCTTACCGCCGAGTTCGCCGCCGCCGTGCTGGCGCGCAGCGAGGCACGCGGCTGGGACCTGCTGGCGAATCCCCGCCGGCTGCGGATCCAGACGCTCGATGCGCTCAACCGGTCGATCACGCGCACGCGGCCGCTCACGGCACCCGGGAGTACCAGCGGCATACCGATCGTTACCGACGCCGAGCTGGCCGCCCTGCATCGCGAGGCCGCCGAGGCGACACTCGATTACCTGACCACGAGCGGGGACTATCGCGATGCCGCGGTCGAGGTGCTCGAGCATCTCGACAATAACACCTCGACCTACGTCTCCTACCTGGCGCGCATGCTCAGCACGCGTGATCAGTGGCTGCCATTCACCGGCAGCGGCGAGCTGACGCCCGGGGAGGCCGCCGCGCTGCGCCGCGTGCTCGAAGGGAACCTCGAGGTCGTGGTGCGGGCACACCTCGAGCTGGCGCGCTCGCTGTTGCCCGCGGCGCTGATCCCCGAACTGGAGGGCATCTTCGACTATGCCGCCGCCAACCTGCGGGCCGACGGGAAGGCCGGGCACCCGGTCGCGGCGCTGGCCGGGCTGTCGAAGCTGCCCCCGGCAGAGCCCGGCGCCACGGTGCAATGGATCGGTATCGCCGAACTGTTGCTGACGGGTACCGGGACGGTCCGCAAGACGGTGACCAAGCTCGTCGGGTTTCCGCCCGAGGGCAAGCAGCAGAAAGGCGCGATGCTGGCAGTGCTCGAAGAACTGGCGGACGACGAGCAGCTGGCCGACGTCCTGCACGGCGTGCGCAGCCTGCCGGCGACGCGCTACAGCGACGAACAATGGCAGGTGCTGCTTGCCCTGTTCCGCCTGCTGCCGCTGGCGAGCGGCGAACTGCGGAGCCTGTTCGCGGCACGCGGTGTGGCCGATCATGTCGAGATCGCGATAAATGCCGGGGCGGCACTCGGCAGTGCCGAGGACCCGGGTGACGTCGCCTTGTTGCTCGATTACCAGGTCAGCCACCTGTTGATCGACGAGATGCAGGATACCTCCAGCGCCCAGTACCGCATGCTCGAGGCGTTGACGGGCGGCTGGGAACACGGCGACGGGCGAACGCTGTTCTGCGTCGGGGACCCCATGCAGTCGATCTATCGATTTCGTAATGCGGAAGTCGGCCAGTTCCTGCTGGCTCGCGAGCACGGTATCGGCGACGTACAGCTCGAGCCGTTGGTGCTGCGGCGCAACTTCCGCTCGGGTGAGCGGCTGGTGGACTGGTTCAACCAGGTGTTTCCGGGCATCCTCGCCGCGCGCGACGACGCGGGCAGCGGCGCCATTTCCTATGCCGAGGCCGTGTCGGTGGCCGCGCAGGCCGGCATCGGGCGCTGCGAGGTTCACCCGGTGTTCGGCGCCGACCAGGAGAACGAGGCGCGCATCGGCTGCCGGGTGATCGCCGAGACCCTGGCCGCGCATCCGCAGGACACGATGGCCGTTCTGGTGAGCGGGCGCAACCACCTGCCGCAACTGGTATCCCAGCTGCGCCTGGCGGGTATCGACTACCAGTCCATCGACATCGACAAGCTGACGGACCTGCCCGAGATCATCGAGGTCCTGGCGCTCACGCGGGCTGCCGTGCATCCGGGTGACCGGGTGGCCTGGCTGGGCCTGTTGCGGGCGCCCTGGGCCGGCCTGGACTGGACCGACCTGCACGTGCTGGTGCAGGGCGAGCGCTACGCGACCGTGCCCGAGCTGCTGCGCGACCCGGCGCGGCTGGCCGCGTTGTCGAAGTCAGGGCGAGCGGCCGTCGAGCGCTTGTTGCCCGTGCTCGATCGCCTGCAGGCGCCGCGCCGTTCCCAAACGCTGCGCGACCTGGTCGAGGATTGCTGGCTGGCCCTGGGCGGGCCCGCATTGCTGGCGAATGGCGCCGCCGTCGACAACGTCTACCGGTATTTCGACGTGCTCGCGAAGCACGAACGCACGGGGTCCCTCGACGACGTTGCAGCGCTCGAGACGCTGCTCGATCTCGAGCGCGTATCGGCCAGCGGCAGCGCCCGGCTGCAGATCATGACCATGCACAAGGCCAAGGGCCTCGAGTTCGAGCACGTGCTGTTGTACGGCCTGGGTCGCCGGCCGGGCAGCAGCGGGCGCAGCGTGTTGTCGTGGTTCGACCTGCCCGACGAGCACGGGGCGGAACGCAAGATCATCAGCCCGGTCGGCCCCCGGGTCGAGGTCGACAACGATCCCGTGCACCGCTACATCGAGCAGGCGGAGGCGGCCAAGGACCGGTACGAGCGGGGGCGGCTGCTGTACGTTGCCTGTACCCGCGCACGCAAGTCGCTGCACCTGCTGGGTCATGCACCGGCCTCGCCCGAGGGCTGCAAACCGCCGGAAAAACAGAGCTTGCTGCGCATGCTGTGGCCCGCCGTCGAAGAACACTTCGAGGCGGCCTTCGCCCCGGATCTTGTCGCCGACAACCAGGACAGGGAGGCATTTATCGCGCCCGTACTGCGGCGGTTCGAATCGCCCTGGTCGGCGCCCGCCATCGAGCCGCTGCCAGGCGAGAAAACACCGACGGAGGACGCCGCGCCGCAGGAGGAACAGGTCGAGTACTACTGGGTCGGCACCGGCGCCCGCATTGCCGGCACGGTCGTGCATCGCTGGTTGCAGGTGCTGGCCGAAGGACGAATCGTCGGCGACCCGGCCGATCCGGCGCTGCGCGCCGCGCTGACTCGCCGCTGGCTGCGGGAAATGGGCATTGACGACGCGCTGCACGCCGGCATCGCGACGCGCGTGTCGGCCGCGCTCGACGGCATCCTCGACGACCCACGGGGACGCTGGGTGCTCGACGGGGACGGGCAGGCCGAGCTCGCGCTGACGGGGCTGTACGACGGCGAGATCGAAGCGGTCATCATCGACCGCGTACGCATCGACGACGGGGAGCACTGGATCATCGACTACAAGACCAGCACGCACGAGGGTGGCAACCTGCAGGGGTTCCTCGACGCGGAGATCACGCGCTACACGCCCCAGCTGCGCAAGTACGCGAAGATCTACGCGGCGTACACGGGCACGCGCCCGCGCTGCGCACTGTATTTCCCGCTACTGCAGCAGTTCGTGGAGGTTCAGTAGGACCCGTCGAGACGCAGTTCGTGTTGCCCGGGCCGATCCGTCTTCGGCAGGAACTGCAATTGTTGCCGCAGGTTGTCAGGCGTATCGGGCTTGGCGACGACCTGGCCGAGGAACGTGTAGCTCTTGTCCGCGTTGAGCTGCAGGCTGCCCGCGAGGTCCACGACGCCGTCGGTATCCTCGACGCTGGCCACGATCCCGTTGTTCTGGGTGAAGAACTCGGCGCGATAGCCGCCGAGCGATGCCTGTCCCAGCAGCGGGACCACGAGGCCGGATACCTCGAACGTGCCGTCCATCGCCACGGGGCGTCCATTTGCGAGCTGCAGTTTCTCGAACTGGGCACTCGCATTGCCCCGCAGACCCGCGACGCCGACGGCCCGCTCGAACATCTGCAGCGGCAGTGCCGCCTGCAGGTCGCGCAGGGTCACGGTGCCGGCCGCGCTGATCGCGACGTCGCTGCGCAGAAAGCCGCTGATCGAGGAACCCGAGATCGCGTAGACCGCCTTGCCGGTGAGCAGCCCCAGCGGCTTGATGCGCCACTCGAGGTCACGCAGGTACACGCCGTTGGTCGAGAATTCCCGCGCGCTGCCGCGCCACACGGTGCCGGCGAAGCCGCTCATCGCGACGTGCGGCGGCGATGCCAGGCGGTACGCGACGCGCGCGGGGAACAGCATCACGAGGCCGATGACGACCGTGAGCAACGCGACCAGGAACAGCCCTCGCTTGCGTCGGATCAAAGCGCGCGCTCCAGCGTCAGCGACGCATTCACGCGTCCCGGGCCGACCTGCGTCACCGCGGACAGGCTGCCCGCCTGCACATGCATGCCGTACTGGTCGCTCAGGTCACCGAGCCAGACCACGAGCTCGTCGAATGCGACGCCTTCGAATTCGACGCGCACGCCGTTGCTCGTCGTGGGTTGACTGCGGCGCCGGAATTGCTCGAGGCCGCGGCTGCGCAGTGTCTGGTCGACGATGATGATCGGTGCCTGCTGGCTGTTGGCAGCCCGCTGCCCGCCATTGCCGGGCGATGCCGATGCCATCAGTGCCCGCAGCGGGCCGAGCTCCGCCAGGGATCGCTCCCAGTTGCCTACGCTGGTCTCGAGCTGTGCGTGGTGCCGCGCGAGGGGCGCCCACGCGAGCGCGTAGAGCAACGCGATGACGACAACGGCGGCGCCACCGGCGACAAACGCCTGTTCCCGTGTTTCGAGGCCGGCGAACCAGTCCTTCATGAGCCTGCCTCCCGTATCTGGATACGGCTGTTGATGCGATCCGCGACGCGATCGGTGGACTGGATCGAGGCCGCAAACTGCCCCGAGGCGATGATGGCCTTCTGGATGTTGCCCACCGTCTCCACGTCGGGTGTCGTGACGCGCACGTCGATGACGCCGGCGCGGTAGCTGATCGCTTCGATGCGTGCGGCCTCGTTCTGCGCCATCGCGGCACTGAGTTCGCTGAGCGAGGCAAGGAACACCGGTGTGGCCGCGGTGCCCCCGAGGCTGCGCTTGATGGAGTTGACCGCGCCGACCGGGTCCATCACCGGCTCGCCGTTGCCCGGCCGAATCTGTTGCCAGGCCTGCGTGAACTGCGCCTGCAGGGCCGCTTCCTCCTGGGAGAGGCGCCAGTAATCGGCGCCCTTGGCGGCGAACAGCAGGACGACCAGCGTGCCGAGCAACATCGCGGCACGGCTCCACGGCCGCAGCCAGGAGCCGTAGTCCGCCTTCGGGCCGTAACGGCCCTGCAGCAGGTTGACACCGCGGCCGCTGGCCACCGTGACCGCCAGGCGGGGCAGCGCGCCGTCGGGCAGCAGGTTGATATCGACGCTGTGCAATTCGTGCCGCAGCGCGATCCAGTCGTGCGACAGGCGTTCCTCGTCGGCCGCATCGCAATACACGACGAGATGTCCCGACGGCTCGGGCACGGCGTCGTCCTCGGCCCGGTCCTTGAGGCGGCCCGCCGCGACCAGGGCGTCGCTCGGGTTGGCCCCCTGCAGAACGAACTCGAGATCCTCGCCGTCGTTGAAAAACACCAGATCGCCGTCGATCAGTACGGACATCGTGCCCGGTATCCGGGCGAGGCCGTAGTTCTCGGGGATTATTTTCCACGGCTGGATGCCGGCCTCGCCAAGCACGGCCAGCCAGTCATCGAGCGTCGCCCGGGTAATGGCCGCAACCGGGCGCGCGCCCGAATCGCGGCGCTCCCCGGCGGCGAAATGCAGGGTTTCGACATCGGCAGCGACCTGCTCCTCGAGGGCATAGGGCAGGGCGGCAAGCAATTTCGAGGTGCCGCGGATCGGCAGCTTGACGGCCGTCGTCAGCGCTTCGGTTGCGGGCACGAGCACGATGACCGGCCGACCCTGGATGCCCGCGGACGCTTCGGCGAGCGTGCCGGCAGCCGGCGGGCTGCGGCGCGTGCCGGCGTCGTCCGCGACAATCCATTCGACCTGCTCGTGCGGTGCGTGTCCGAGGCGTATGACGACGAACTCTGCCATGTCAGATCGTTCCCAGGCTGCGGAGGATAGGCGTAACGTCGCCTGTCTGGCTGTTGCGATGCAACAGCGTGAACAGGCTAACGCGAACCGTATCAATCTGCACGACCGCCTTCAATTGGAAAAAGCTCGAGCTGTCGGCAATCCACTGCACGAGATCGGGATCCACGAGCGGCGCGAAGATGTCGCTGTAGTCGATGAAACCGCCGTCCTCGCGCGCGGAAACGAGTCCCTCGGCATCGCCCAGCGTGATATTGGGGCCGAGCGACTGCAGGACCGGGATTGTCGCCGTGTTGACGTTGACGGCGGTGCGGCCCGGCAGCGCGGCGATGTGCGGCAGCAGGATCTCGAAGCTGACCCGGTCCATGCCGTCGACCGCGGCGAGTTCCGTGATGTTCGAAATGCGCTGGTTGGCGGTGCGGTACGCCGGGGTCAGCGCCGAGTACAGCGGATCCTCGGCGCCGTCGGGTATCGTCTCCTCCTGGTCCGGGTCGAGCCAGTCGGCAGTAGCGCCGGCCAGTCGCGGGTCGAGGTCGAGCGCGGCGAGCAGGCGCTCGAACTGCTCGAGGGCGGCCTCGTCAACCTGGCCGTCGGATCCAATCAGGTTGTTGACGTTGAAGCGCCCCTGCAGGTCCTCGATGCCGCCCCAGATCTGGCCCTGGACAGCCTCGGAGTCGATCGGCAGCGCCGGTATCTCGGTGGCCCAGATCTCGTCGAGGTGATCGCTGGCGGAACTGGCGAGATCGTCGCGCAGGATCGTGCGCACCCAGCCTTCCGAGCCGACCGCCACCTGCACGGCCTGGTCCCGGTACAGCAGGACCATCGTGCGCCGCACATCGAGGGCATTGTCCCACGCGAGGTTGGTTGCCACCGAGCCGGCAAGCGCCGTGATCAGCAGCGCTGTGATCAGCGCGACCCCGCGAGCGCGCCTCACGGGAAAACCTCGACGAGTCGCGTCAGCTCGCCTTCGTCGGGAAGGACGAGCGTGATCTCCACGGCACGGGGCAGCGTGTTGCTGTTGGCAGCGGCGCCGGCGGCCACGGGCGGCCACTGGTCGGACCAGTCACCGTTGCTGAGCAGGAAGCGAAACGTCAGGCTCTCGATATCGTCGAGCAGCACCGTGACGACCGGGATGTTGTTCACGGTGCGGTCCAGCACGTTCCAGTGATAGCGTACGAGTTCCTCGTCCTCGATGCGGTAGGCGGTGCGCTGCTGCGTGCTGCGCTGCACGCCCGCCGAATTCGGCCAGCCGTTGTGGGTCAGTTCCAGCGCAAACTCCGAGGCAAAGCTCGAGCGCAACGCCGGCTGTGCCTCGCCGAGGTCCGCGCGGATGGCGCGCGGCGCGGCCTGCAACAGCTCGCTGGACAGGTAATTGACGGTTCGCTGGATCGCCTGCATGCGGTTCATGCGCTCGGTCAGCATGTCCGAGTTGCTCAGGGTCTGGCCCAGCGTCATGTAGGCGAGGGCCGACAACACGCCGAACAAGGCCAGCGCCACGAGCACTTCGATCAGCGTAAACGCGTGCTGGCGCTTCATCGCGTCGGCCCTCCGACGATCTCTGCTGCCCACAGCTGGTTGGCGACTCCCGGCGCGACGGGCGCGCCGATGAAGCCGGTTACGGTTCGAATCACGTAGTCGCTGTTCGAGTGCGAGACCGAGACATCGACGCGCACGAAGTTCTCCACGCCGGTCTCGGACACGACTGCGCGCCAGGTCCAGCCCGCGTTGCCGTAATCGATGTCGCCGCTCGTGGTACTGACCTCGGGCAACACGTTGGCGAGCCGCATCTCGGCGATCTTGTTCTGTGCGATCCAGCTCGCATAGGTGCGCTCGCGCATCGCGCCGGCGGCATCGATCATCTGGTTCATCGACGCGGCGATGGCGGTCAGCGCGAAGGCGACGATCGCGAGCGCGACCATGACCTCGATCAGGGTGAAACCGCGCTCAGGCCTCGTCATCGTTCCCGAACTCCAGTTCGCCCAGGACGTCTCCCCGCAACACCAGCCGCTGATCCGTCTGGCGCCGCCACACGTGCAGCTCGAATACCGTTGCTTCGCCGCTGGCGAAGACGAACAGGTGGGGAATGTAGGGATCCGCGCCGGGTCGTCGGGATTCGTCGGGTTCCGACAGCTCCTTCGGGTTCGGCGCGAGTTCGATCCGCCGATCGTCGATGAACAGTTCGAATTCGAGCCCCTCGGGCAGGCGACGCAGGCGGTAAAGGTCGTCACCGATGATCTCCGCCCACTGCCGGGTCAGCGGATCGAACTCGACGAAGCGGTACGACGAGGACATGACCTCGATGCCGAACTCACGCCCCTGCATCACGGCCTCGTCCTGCACCATCTCGATCAGGCTCGCGAGGCGCCGGCGTTCGGTGTCGAGTTCGGCATCCTCGCCGCCGACGTTGACCGACAGCACCGCAATGGACACGATCGTCGCGACGATGACGATCACGACCAGGATCTCGATCAGTGTGAAGCCGCGGGTTACAGGGCGCATCGGTATCGCAGGGCGGGCAGCCCCGTATCCCGTGTTACTGGGGATCCCAGTTCCCGATATCCGCATCGAGGCCTTCGCCTCCCGGACGGCCGTCGCGGCCCAGCGTGTAGATATCGATCTCGCCATTGTTGCCTGGGTTCAGGTACTGGTAGGGGTTGCCCCAGGGATCCCGCGGCAGTCGATCCAGGTAACCGCCCGGCTTCCAGTTGCGGATGTTGGGGTCGTTCGGCTGCGACACCAGGGCTTCGAGTCCCTGCTCGGTGGTCGGGTAGGCGAAGTTGTCGAGCCGGTAGAACTTGAGCGCGTTCTCGATGTTGTTGATCTCGGCCTTGGCCTTGGTGATCTGCGCATCGTCGACCCGGCCGATCACGTTGGGTGCCACGATGGCCGCGAGGATGCCGATGATGATCACGACGACCATGATCTCGATCAGCGTAAAACCCGCCTGGCGCGCAGCGCCGGCGGACAAGCGACGATAGTCCTTCACTGGTTGTTGCTCCACGCGGCCCGCAGATTGAATCGGACCGCCAAATTGACTGCGTGATGATGTAAACGCGAGTATATCAAACATGGGGTTACGTCATGGTCACAATGCCGTTGACTGGCGGCGCTGCTGGGGCGGCGTTGCGGCACTCGCCGTGGTCGCCGTTTTGCTCGAAAGCGGCGGCGGCGAGGTGCGCGGGCTGCTCGCCTGGGACCGCACAGCCATCGGGGCAGGGGACTGGTGGCGCCTCTTGAGCGGCCACCTCGTGCACCTCGGCTGGTCCCACCTGCTGCTCAACCTGGCGGGCCTGGCAGTCGTCGCGTGGGTGGTCGGCGGCGCGTACGCCTGCTGGCGCTGGCTGCTGATCGCCGGGCTCAGCGTGGCGGTCATCGACGCGGGTTTCTGGCTGCTGGACCCGCAGCTCGAATGGTACGTCGGGCTGTCCGGGGTGCTGCACGGCCTGCTGGTAGCCGGTTTGCTGCCCGGGGTGCTCGCACGTGACCGCGAGGCGCTGGTGCTGGCCGCCTGTGTCGTCGCGAAGCTTGCCTGGGAGCAGCTTGTCGGGCCGCTGCCGGGATCGGCCGAAAGCGCCGGGGGCAACGTCATCGTCAATGCGCACCTTTATGGCGCCGTCGGCGGTCTCCTCGGCGCATTGCCGGTCAGTCGTGGAGGAACGCCTGCCGCCCCGATATAATGCGCCGTTCCGGCAACGGGCCCGTAACAGCCAAGGAAAATCCATGAGCCAGGTCTTTGATGCACGCGCCCTCGAGGGCGAAATCGCACTCGTCACGGGTGCCTCCCGCGGTATCGGTGCGGCGATTGCCGCGGCACTGGCCGCCGCCGGCGCCACGGTTGTCGGCACGGCAACCAGCGAGGGCGGCGCGACGGCCATATCGACGGCCCTCGGCAAGGCCGGGCGCGGCATCGTCCTCGACGTGGCGGACGCCGCCTCGGTCGCGGCGGCCATCAAGGACCTGCAGGACCACGAGGGCAATCCCACCATCCTCGTCAACAATGCCGGCATCACGCGGGACAATCTCCTGATGCGCATGAAGCAGGAGGAATGGGACGACGTGCTGGCGACCAACCTCTCGGGGATCTACAGCGTCTGCAAGGCCTGCCTGCGCGGCATGATGAAGGCGAAGAAGGGGCGGATTATCAACATCGCCTCGGTGGTCGCGGTCATGGGCAACCCGGGGCAGGCGAATTACGCGGCGGCCAAGGCCGGCATGATCGGTTTCTCGAAATCCCTGGCCAGGGAAATCGGGTCCCGGGGTATCACCGTGAACGTCGTGGCGCCGGGTTTCATCGACACGGACATGACGCGGGAACTCCCGGCCGAAAACCGGGAGGCGCTGCTTTCACAGGTGCCGCTCGGCCGCTTCGGCGACGGGGCGGATATCGCGGACGCGGTCGTGTTCCTGGCCTCGGCCGCGGGCGGTTACGTCACGGGCGAGACGCTGCATGTCAACGGCGGCATGGTGATGGCCTAAAAGCTGTAGATTGGACGATTCGTATGGCATACAATGGCCCCCCACGCTCGGGGAGGCCCTTGGAAAATCAATGGCTTAGGGATAAATCGAGCGGTTTTTGAGGCGTAGGGTCGCTGAGCGATATACGCGAATTTGTGTCTTCTCAGGAGAAGCAACCACTATGAGCAGTATCGAAGAACAGGTTAAGAGCATTGTCGCGGAGCAACTCGGCGTGAAAGAAGACGAGGTGACGAACGATGCTTCTTTTGTCGAGGATCTGGGTGCCGACTCGCTCGACACGGTCGAGCTGGTGATGGCCCTCGAGGAGGAGTTCGAAACCGAAATCCCCGACGAGGATGCCGAGAAGATCACCACGGTACAGCAGGCCATCGATTTCGTAACCGCGCGCCAGAGCGACGGTTAACAAGCAGGGCGGGGCGCTCCGGCAGCGCCCCCTGCTTCCCCTTTAGCACGGCAGTCCTGCCGTCACCACACGGAAAGATCCTTGACTAAGCGGCGCGTTGTAATCACCGGTATGGGCATCGTCTCGCCGGTCGGCAGCACCCTGGACGAAGCCTGGAAGAACGTTCGCGACGGCAACTCCGGCATCGAACTGGTCACCGAGTTCGACACCAGCAGCTTCCCGACGCGCATTGCGGGCCTCGTCAAGGGCTTCGACGTGGACGCCTACCTGCCGAAGAAGGACCAGCGCAAGAACGATCCCTTCATCCACTACAGCGTTGGCGCGGCGGTCAATGCGATCCGCGATGCGGGCCTCGAGATCACACCCGAGAACGGACACCGCATCGGCGTGGCCCTCGGTGCCGGCATTGGCGGGATCAAGACCATCGAGGACAACCACAACAAGATGCTCGAAGGCGGCGTGCGCAAGGTGTCGCCGTTCTTCATCCCGGGCAGCATCATCAACATGGCTTCCGGGCAGGTCAGCATCATGGAACACATCACCGGCCCGAACATCTCCATCGTGACGGCCTGTGCGACCTCGACGCACTGCATCGGCCTGGCAGCCCGCAGCATCGAGCACGGCGATGCCGACGTCATGCTCGCCGGGGGTGGCGAGCACTCGACGACCCCGCTCGCCATGGCCGGGTTCTGCGCGGCCCGGGCAATGTCGACCCGCAATGACGACCCGCACGCGGCCAGTCGACCCTACGACGTCGATCGCGACGGCTTCGTGATGAGCAACGGGGCGGGCACCGTGGTGCTCGAGGAATACGAGCACGCCAGGGCCCGTGGCGCGCAAGTCTATGCCGAGCTGATCGGTTTCGGCATGAGTTCCGATGCCTACCACATAACGTTGCCGCCCGCCGATGGCGAGGGCGCGCGCAAGTGCATGGTTGCCGCGATCCGGGATGCCGGCATCGAACCGACCGAGATCGATTACGTCAATACGCACGGCACGTCGACGCCGGCGGGCGATATCGGCGAGACCAACGGCATCAAGAATGCGCTCGGCGATCACGCCCACAAGGTCATGATCAGTTCGACCAAGTCGACCACGGGCCACCTGCTCGGCGCGGCGGGTGTCGTCGAGGCGATTTTCGGGGTCATGGCGATCAGGCACCAGGTCATACCGCCCACGATCAACCTCGACAACCAGGATCCCGAATGCGACCTCGACTACACGCCCAACGAGGCGCGCGATGCCAGGGTGCGCACCGTGCTGTCCAACTCGTTCGGCTTCGGCGGCACCAACGGCAGCCTGATTCTGCGGGCCATCGACTGATCGCGTCACGAACCAGGTGATGCGTTGCCCGGCCGCTCGTGGTATCTATGAGCGTCGCCCATGAACAGACTCTTTCTTGCCCTCGTTGCTGCCCTGTTACTGCTTGGCGCCGCCGCCGGCGGGGTGGCGTGGCAACTCGATCGCTTTCTCACGGCGCCGGTCAATGTGCCCGGTAACGGCACCCTGTTCGAGATCCGGCCGGGCAGCTCCTTCACGGCCGTCGCGCGCGACCTGGCCGCAAAGGACATCATCGGCAACGATTTCTGGTACCGCCTGTATGCGCGCCTCAGCGGCAAGGCACTGAACGTGCAAGCCGGCGAATACCTGATCGAGAGCGGCACCACGCCGAAAGGCCTGCTGGAACAGTTCACCAGCGGCGACGTTCGCCTGTACTCGTTCACGATCGTGGAAGGCTGGCATCACCGCGACCTGCTGGCGGCATTGCAGGCCCACGAGGCCGTCGCGGCCACGATGACCGCGGAGGACTGGCCCGCCTTGCTCGGGGAGCTCGGCGCCACGGTCACGCACCCGGAAGGGCTGTTTCTCCCGGAGACCTACCATTTCCCGCGCGGCACGACCGATCGGGCGCTGCTGGCGCAGGCCTACACGCTGATGGGCGAGGTCCTCGAGCAGGAGTGGCAGGCGCGCGGCGCCGAGACCCCGGTCGCCACGCCCTACGAAGCCCTGGTGCTCGCGTCCATCGTCGAAAAGGAAACGGCGCTGGCCGCGGAACGTCCGCGCATCGCCGGCGTGTTTGCCCGGCGTCTCGACAAAGGCATGCGCCTGCAAACCGATCCGACCGTCATCTACGGCATCGGGCCGGACTTCAACGGCAACCTGACGCGCAAGGACCTGCAAACCGATACCCCCTACAACACCTACACGCGCGCCGGCCTGCCGCCGACCCCGATCGCGATGCCGGGCAGGGCGGCGATCCACGCCGTCCTCCACCCGGCCGCCGGCGACGAGCTGTTTTTCGTTGCCACGGGTCTCGGCGATGGCAGTCACAAGTTCTCGGTGACCAAGGCCGAGCACGACGCCGCGGTCGGCGAGTACCTGCGGCGGCTGCGTGAACGTCGCAGGCAGGGGCGCTGACGTGTCGCGCGGCAAGTTCATCACCGTGGAAGGGATCGAGGGCGTTGGCAAGTCGACCAACATCGCGGCGCTCGTCGAGCGTATCGAGGCCGCCGGCCACACGGTGCTCACGACGCGTGAGCCGGGCGGCACGCCGTTTGCCGAGGATATCCGGGATATCCTGATGAACCGCGGAGACGAGCCGGTACCGCCCATTGCCGAGTTGCTGCTGATGTTCGCGGCGCGCTCGTTCAACGTGAACAACGTCATCAAGCCCGCGCTGGCGGCGGGCACCTGGGTGGTCTGCGATCGTTTCACCGACTCGACGCGCGCCTACCAGGGGGGCGGCCGCGGCATCCCCATGGAGACCATCGACCGGATCGCCGACTGGGTGCACGGGGATACCCGGCCCGACCTGACCATCCTGCTGGATGCGCCTGTCGAGGTGGGCATGGCGCGGGCGGGCCGGCGCAGCAAACCGGACCGGATCGAGCAGGAACAGCACGATTTCTTCGAGCGCGTGCGGGCGTGTTACCTCGACCTGGCCCGGCGCGAGCCGGATCGCTTCGTGGTCGTGGATACGACCCGGGCGATCGAGGCCGTAAAAGCCGACGTCGTGGCGTTGTTGGATCGTCTCTAAAACGCTAAAACACTTGAAAAACGCTTTATAAGAAACTGTTTTTAATGGAAATAGACTGGCTACAATCCTTTGCAGATAGCTGGCTCGAGCGTGTCGGGCGCGGCCGCGTGCCGCACGCCGTCCTGCTGGCGGGGCCAGTCGGGGTCGGCAAGCGCGCCGCGGCGCGCTGGCTGGCGCTGCGTACCCTCGGGGGCAAGTCCGGCCCCTTGCCGGAATACGTGGATACCTTGCCCGAGCATCCGGACCTGCACTGGATCCGGCCTCTCGAAGACAAGGAGGCGATCGGTATCGAGCAGATCCGCGAGCTCGTCGACGTCCTCAACCTGACCAGCTACGAAGGCGGCGAAAAGGTCGCCGTCATCGAGCCCGCCAACGCCATGACCATGAACGCGGCGAACAGCCTGCTGAAGACCCTCGAAGAGCCGCCGGGCGACGCGCTGCTGGTGCTGGTCATCGACCGGGTAGGGAAGTTGCCCGCGACCATCTTCAGCCGCTGCCAGCGGATCGACATGGCCCCACCGGCGGAGGCGGCGGCGCGGGCATGGCTCGATCGCCTGCAGCCCGGCGCGGCCTGGCAGGAGGCGCTGCGGGTTGCGGGGGGAGCGCCGCTCGCCGCCATCGAGGCGCTGGCGCAACTCGAGACCACGACGGTCCTGGCGCGCGACCTCAACGCGCTGGGCCGGTCCGGTGGCTCGGCCGTGGAAGTGGCCGCGCGTTGGTCGAAACTGGAGCCCCGGATGGTGCTCAACTGGCTGGCGCAACAGGTGAAACTGGCGATCCTGTGCGCTTGTGCAGGGCGTGAGAGCGCGCCCGGGCTCGCGATCGACGAATCTGTGCTGCGGCGCATGGACAGGCGTAACCTGTTCTGTTATCTAGACATAATCAACGGGCTGCGAGGGCAGCCCAGGGGCTCGTTCAACGTGCAGTTGACGCTGGAAGGGCTGCTGATCGATTGGGCCGAGGGCTTGCAGCACTGCCTGCAGGATGGCCTGACGGACGGCATGAACTCGATGCTGGCTGGACGCTGACACGCACAGGAAATTGCACCATGAGCAAACCGGGACTGCTGACACTCACGATCAAGGACAAGAGCGCCCTGTACCTCGCGTACATGCCGTTTGTCGTCAACGGCGGCCTGTTCATCCCGACCAACAGCTCGTATCGTCTCGGGGACGAAGTGTTCATGCTCCTCAACCTGATGGGCGAGGAGGAGAAGATCCCGGTGGCCGGCACCGTCATCTGGATGACGCCGAAGGGTGCGCAGGGCAAGCGTACGGCCGGTATCGGGGTGCAGTTCTCCGACCAGGACCAGGGCAATACGCAGAAAAAGATCGAGACCTATCTCGCCGGCGCCCTCGGTGGGGACAAGCCCACGCACACGATGTAAGCCGGCGGCTGCGGCCGCTCAGGCGATCTGGGTGTTAATGCCGCCCTGCAACACGTACGCCTGGAAACCGCGCTCGCTCAGGATGTAGGCCCCGGCCGAACTCCGCCGCCCGGTATCGCAACACACGATGTATTTCTTGGTCTTGTCGAGCGTCGAGATCTTCAGCCGGATAAAGTACAGCGGGATATTGATGGCACCCTCGAGATGCTGATTCTCGAATTCGCTCGGTAGCCGCACGTCGAGCCATACCCCGCCCGAACGGATGATCTCATCGGCCTGCGTCGGCGTGACCCAGTCGAGCATCGGCTCGTTGAGGAGCTTCTTGAAGTCCTCCTTGCCGAGCCGCATCACCGCGCCATCGGTCTGCATGGTTACCGTGGCGTTGCGCTTGGCCTCGGAGATCAGGGCCTCCTCGCCGAACGTGTCGCCGATCTTGAGTTCGGCGAGCTTGATGCCTTCCTTGCTGAGCGGCGTTTCTCGCGTGACCACCGCGGTGCCGCGAATCAGCACGTAGAAATAGTCGCCTTCGGCACCTTGCTTGAGAATGACGTCGCCGGCGCGATAGTTGATCTGCTGCATGCGCATGAAGATCGCCTGGATATTGGCCGGCGGAATCTTGTGGAATGCTTTCGTCTGCAGCAGCATCGTCATCCAGTCTTCGCCGCCCTGGTCCGACTTGCCGCGCAGTTCCGACACTTCGTACGTGCCGGTCTGGTCCCAGGTCAACATCACGTCGAGCAGGTCGCTGTCGATCGAAATGAAGCGGACACGATCGCGTGCCTTCGCGGTTACGCGGCGGGGGAACACCGGCGCCACCGGGTTGCGCGCCTGTTCGGTCCCGCCCTCGACCTTGCCGACCACCTTGGTCTGGTCCACGAGTTCCAGGATTCCCGAGACGATATAAATGGTCCGCTTCTCGGTGTCGCCTTCCTTGAACAGCAACTGGCCAGGCGACAACTCGCGAACCTGCACCTTGCGCGCCAGTGCGGCAAGGTTGTCACGCTTCAGGCCGTCAAGCGGAGAAAAGCCCCTGAGCAGCTCCGTGCTTACCTGCTCACTTGCCATGTGTCATCCTGTAAGAAACAGACATTCGCTCTTGATACTTATGTCAGGTTGGACGGCCATTCTACCTTCAATTCAACGACTTCCGGTACCACGAGTCGCGCGCATCGTGAAACACCGCACAGTTTCTGCGGCCCCGGCCAGTTCAGTGTGACGGACGTCACAAATCCGACCAGCCCGCGTGCGGTGCAAAGCGGTTGCCATGGCGCTCCGCGAGCGACTCCAGCGCGGCCCGGGTGTCGTCGATCCCACGCTCACGCGCGTAGTTGATCGGCCCGCCGCGGAACGGGGCAAAACCCGTGCCAAAGATGACACCGGCATCCAGCAGGTCGGCCTCGGCCACGACCCGCTCGGCCAGGCAGGCCACGGCTTCATTCACCATCGGCAGGATCAGCCGGTCCTCGATGTCGCCGGGCACCGCTGCATCGCCGGCCGGCGGCTTGACCGCCTTGCCGTCCTCCCAGCGGTAGTACCCTTCGCCGGTCTTGCGCCCGAGCTTGCCCGCGTCGACCAGCGCCGCGAGGTCATTGTCCGGCACCTCCCGGTCCGAGGCCGTGGTGAGGATGCCCGCCACGTGCTGGGCAATGTCGAGCCCGACGCTGTCGGCCAGCTCGATGGGTCCCATCGGCATGCCGAAAGCCTCGGCCGCGCGGTCGATCTGCACCAGCGGCACGCCCTCGTGCGCCAGCGCCATCGCCTCGCCCATGTAGGGCGCAAGAATGCGATTGACGACGAAACCGGGGGAACTCCTGCACTCGAGGGGCAGCTTGCCAATTCCCTTGGTGAACGCGAAGCCGACATCCATCGCGTCCTGGTCGGTATCGTCGCAACGGATGACTTCGACCAGCGGCAGCATCGCGACCGGGTTGAAGAAATGCAGGCCGATGAAACGCTGCGGCGCATCGAGCACGGTCCGCAGCTCCTCGAGACGAATGCTCGACGTGTTCGTGGCCAGCAGTGCGCCGGGCTTCATCCGGGCCTGCAAGTCGCGATACAGGCTCTGCTTGGCTTCGAGGTTCTCGAATATCGCCTCGATGAGCAGGTCGGCCCGCGCCACGCCGTCGCCGGCGACGTCTGCCTGCAGGCGTGCCGTCGTGGCCGCGCGTTTCTCGTCGTTACGGACTTTTTTCGTGAACAGCTTGCGAGCGCGCTCGAGCGCCGGGTCGATGTACTTTTGCTCGCGGTCCTGGAGCGTCACGGTATGACCGCGCAGCGCGCACCAGGCGGCAATATCGCCACCCATGACGCCGGCCCCGACCACGTGTACGTGCTCGATCTTCGTCTCGGTCTTGTTGCCCTGTTTCTTGAGCTTGCCCTGCAGGAAGAACACGCGGATCAGGTTGCGCGCCGTGTCCGTCATCATGACCCGGCCGAAGCTCTCCGCCTCCGCGTCGTAACCCGTGCTCGAGGAAGCGCCGTGTCGGGCCCACAGGTCGATCATGGCGTAGGGCGCGGGGTAATGCTCTTTGCGCGCCTTGCGCGCGACCTGCTTGATCAGCATGTTGCGCACGAGCGGGCGCAAGGGAGCCAGCCCCATGACGCGATCGAGCAGCGGTGCCCGGGACTGCGGCGGCCGTCGCGAGATCAGCTCGCGCGCCACGTCGCGCCATTGCTTGTCGTCTGCAATACGGTCGATGAGCCCGATGCGCTTTGCCTTGCGCGGATCCACCGGGTTGCCCGTCAGCATCAGCTGCATGCCGGCGCGCACGCCGCAGAGCTGCACCGCCCGCACGGTGCCGCCAAAACCCGGGTGCAGGCCGAGCTTCACTTCCGGCAGGCCGAATACCCGGCTGTCGCTGTCCGGGCCGATGCGATAGTCGAACATCATCGCAATCTCGAGGCCGCCGCCGAGGCACACGCCGTTGATGGCGGCGACCGTGGGGCAGGGCAGCGCCCGGATGCGCAGGAACACGGCCTGCCCGAGTTTGCCGAGGCGCGCCACCTCGTCGGCGGACTTGAAATCGCCGAACTCGTTGATATCGGCGCCCATGATGAAGCCGCCGGGTTTTCCCGAGTACATCACGAGCCCCGTTGGCGGGTTCGCGGTCAGCCCGTCGAGGAGGCCGTTGAGTTCCTCGATGACGGCCGATGACAGGACATTGGCCTTTGCATCGGCCTTGTCCAGGCACAGCCAGGCGATGCCGGCATCGTCCGTTTCCAGTTTCCAGTTTTCAGCCATGGTGTTCTCTTTTGTCAGGCGAGCTCGAAGTCACACACGAGCGGTAGGTGGTCCGAGAAACGCACATCCAGGACATCGAACTGGGTTACCCGGATGCCGTCCTGGTACAGGATGAAGTCGAGCTCCTTGCGAGGTGCACGGCTCGGGTAGGTGGGCATGCCGTCGACGTTCGCCGACCTCAGGCCCGCGGCCTTGCGGAACAGGTAGATCTCGTTTTCGCCCCAGAAGGTGTTGAAATCGCCGGCCACGACCACGGGTTTCTCGGTTGCCTCGATCAGGTCGTAGAGGTGCCGCAACTGCAGGTGGCGATGGCGATACTTGAGCGACAGGTGGACGAGGAAAATAGCGAAGTCGTCCATCTCCAGTTCGATGATCAGGCGCTTGATCCCGGTATCGAAATAATGGAAGCGTTCCCCGTGAACGCGCGGCGCGGCCATGAAGGCGTTGCCCTGTTTGCGCACGATCGGCAGGATCTGGTTGATCGAGCGCTCCCCGTACTTGGTTTCGTAGGAGGTGTTCATGCCGAGTTCGGAAGCGATCTTCTCGGCCTGGTTTACGTTGCGGCTGCGAATCGACCCGGTGTCGACCTCGATCAGGCCGACGACGTCGGGGTCGACGGACTTGATGAAGGTGGTGATCTCGGGAAGCACGGCCTGGTTTCCGAAGACGTAACCCGCACCGGGGAGCGGCATGCGCATGCTGGCACCGCCGCCGACCGCGTATCGGATGTTGTATAAAAGAAGCCGCATGCGGCGCTACGATACAGAAAGGCCCTGATTACGGAAAGAGGACCGCGCGAGGCGTCCTGGAATTGGCTACACTAGTGCCAGGACCCCCCGGCGGCAAGGAGTCTGAGGTGTCGGAAAGTAACCCTATCCGCGTGTTCGCTACCCACAATTTCCATGAATCCGACGACTATTTGCGCGTATTCGAATTCCTCGAAAGCGTCGAACGGTTCTATTACCTGAACGTCAGCGAGCCCGGGAACCTGCCCGGCGCCGGCGGCCCGCAGGAAGTCAAGGACGAGCTGATTCGGCAGATCAAGCAGGCGGAGGCCGTGTTCGTCCTGCCGTCGGCCTGGGAGCAGAATCCGGAGCAGGTCAACTACATGATGGACGTGGCCGATGCCAACGGCATCGGCATGATCGTCATCCGGCCGTTCGGCGGGCTGCACGAGACGCCCGAGGCACTGGTGGCGCGTTGCGCCGAGCACATCGAGTGGAACGACCGCGAGATGGTCGATGCCCTGAAGCGGCAGGCGCGCGGCGAAGACACGGCGCGCTGGGAGGTCCTCGATTTCCCGGGTTGGGATGAGAACGGACCAATAGAAAAATAATCAATGAGTTACAAGGGATACCTACAGTAACTTATGCGCCCTGTCATCATCGCTCATCGTGGCGCGTCCGGGCACTTGCCGGAGCACACGATCCAGGCCAAGGCGCTGGCTTTCGCGATGGGCGCCGACTACCTCGAACAGGACCTCGTCGCGACCCGCGATGACCGGCTCGTCGTCCTGCACGACATTCATCTCGATCGCGTGACCGACGTCGCCGTGAAGTTCCCCGGCCGGGCCCGCGAGGACGGGCGTTTCTACGTACGGGACTTCGACCTCGACGAGATCCTCACCCTGACCGTGCACGAGCGCACGGACGCGGCGGGCAAGCAGGTATTTCCCGGGCGCACGGCTTACGCAGGCGCCCAGTTCCGCGTGCACACGTTCGAGCGGGAACTGGCCCTGGTCGCGACCCTGCAAGAGCAAACGGGCCGTGAGGTCGGCATCTACCCGGAGATCAAGTCGCCGGCCTGGCATCGGCGCGAAGGGGTGGACATCTCGAAACGGGTCCTGCGGGCGCTCGACGATCACGGCTACAGCACGCACGATGCACCTGCGTACTTGCAGTGCTTCGATGCGCACGAGCTGCAGCGCATCCGTCACGAACTCGGGGCCGGGCTGAAACTGGTGCAGCTGATCGGTGAAGACGACTGGGATCCGGAGCCGACGGCATTCGCGGCGATGCAAACTGCCGCCGGCATCACGGAACTCGCGCGCACGGTCGACGGGATCGGCCCCTGGGTCAACCAGCTATACGCCGCCCGGGGCGCAGCCGGGGGCGTGGCGGCCCTGGAGCTCGTCGAGCTGGCCCACGCCGAGGGACTGGTCGTGCATCCCTACACGTTTCGCAGCGACGCATTGCCCGCCGGTTTCGACTCGTTCGAGGAACTGGTGCGCTTTTTCGTGCGCGACGTCACGGTCGACGGCCTGTTCACGGACTTTCCCGGCGAAGTTCTGGCCATCTTGCGAAGGATTCCGCGCTGACCCGCATCTCACGGGGTATTGGAACTCTGATTCGTTTCCTGGCAGGGATGCTCTGAATGACAACTGCAAGACTCACTTCCATCGTGCTGGCCCTGGTCCTCGGGGCGCTGCAGGTGGGCGTCGCGCACGCGGCGGACCTCGACCTGGCGCAATACCGCGGCAAGGTCGTGGTGATCGATTTCTGGGCCTCCTGGTGCGTGCCGTGTCGGCGCTCGTTCCCCTGGATGAACCGCATGCAGGCCGAGTACGCGGACGACGGCCTCGTCGTTATCGGCGTCAACCTGGACCGGAACCGGGCCGATGCGCAGCGCTTCCTGGCGGATGTGCCGGCCGAGTTCGAAATCCATTTCGACACCGACGCGACCCTGGCCCAGGAGTTCGGCGTCGAGGCCATGCCGAGTTCCTACGTCATCGGGCGCGACGGAGAGATCGTCGCGCGCCACCTCGGATTCAAAGTCATGCGCCAGGACGAGTACGAGGCGATCCTCGTCAGCGCATTGGGAGATACTCAATGAGAAAAGTCGCTACCGGCCTGGTCCTGCTGGCCCTCGTGTCAGGCTGTTCGTCACTGGGCGTACAGCCCTGGGAGCGCGACGTGCTGGCCCGGGAGGACATGCAGCTCGTGGCCGATCCGCTCGAGGCCGCTACGGACGATCACATCTATTTCAGCAAGGAAGCCACGAGCGGTGGCCGCGGTTTCGGCGGCGGCGGCTGCGGGTGCAACTGATATGAGCAAGCGTACGAAGAAATCGAACGAGCGGCCGGTGTCGGCGGCGCTCGCGTCAGCCACCTGCGCACTGCTCGGCACGGCCGCGGTGACACCCGTCGACGCCCAGGAGGACCCGAACTGGGATTTCAACACCTCGCTCCTCTATTACGGCGAAGACGGCGACCGCGTGCAGGACCTGAGTTTCAAGTCGCTGTCGACGCGCCGCTTCGCCGATGATCGCTTCCTGACCCTGGGACTGACCGTCGACACGCTGACCGGCGCGTCGCCGAATGGCACCATTCGCCTGGATGCACCGCAGACTTACACGCGTCCATCGGGCAGCGGCAGCTACACGGTACCGGCTGGCGAATTGCCGCTCGACGACACGTTCAAGGACACGCGCGTGGCGCTGTCCGCCAACTGGCAGCAGCCGCTCGGCGAGCGCGGGCTCGTGGATTTCGGGGCGAGCGCCTCGAAAGAGTACGACTACCTGCATACCGGGATAAACGCGCGCTACGCGCACGACTTCAACCAGCGAAATACGACTGTATCGGTGGGCGTTGCATTCGCGACGGACAGCATCGAGCCGGTTGGCGGCGCGCCCGTGCCGTTTACGCCGATGCTGGAGACCGGCAACATCTCGAACCGGGAAGGGGACCGGGACAAGGACATCATCGACTTCGTCCTTGGCGTGTCGCAGGTCATCAACCCGAACCTGGTGATCCAGGCGAACTACTCCTACAGCAACTCGCAGGGGTACCTGAACAACCCCTACAAGCTATTGAGCCTCGTCGATCCCGTTACGGGCGACACGCTCGAGCGCGCCGCGGTCCCGGGCGGGCCGTCGCACGAGTACCGCTTCGAGGCCCGGCCCGACGAGCGCACCCAGCACGGGCTCTACACCCAGGCCAAGCTCAACCTCGGGGGTAAGGTTCTCGACGCATCGTATCGTTACATGACCGATGACTGGGAGATCGACTCGCACACGATGGACTTGCGGTACCGCTGGCCACTGGGTGGCAATCGTTACCTGGAGCCGCATGTGCGGTACTACACGCAGACCGCGGCGGATTTCTATCGACTGAGCCTCGACTCGTCGCAACCCCTGCCCGCGTTCGCATCGTCCGATTACCGGCTCGGTGAGTTCGACGCGCTGACCGCCGGCCTGAAGTTCGGCTGGAAGACGCGCAACGACAACGACATGAGCATTCGCCTCGAGTGGTACACGCAATCGGGCAGCGTGCCGGGGGAACAGCTCATCGGCAACCAGGCGCAGAGGGACAACTACCCGGACCTCAATGCCGTGATCGTGCAGTTCAGCTATCGGTTCGCGCGCTAGACAAGTCAGCGTCGCGCCCATCGACGGGGGCTGGGCCGGGCATTTCGGTGCCATGGGCAGCCCTTGCGAGGTTTTGCTCGAACTCGATTCCGAGGCCGCCGCGCGCGACGTGGCGGCGGCCGTCGCGGCAGAGGCATGGCGTATCGAGGACAAGTACAGCCGCTACCTCGAAGGCAACATCGTCGCGCGCATCAATCGGTCGGGCGGCGAACCCGTGGAACTCGACCCGGAGACGGCGCGCCTGGTCGATTTCGCGGACACGCTGCATGGTCTCAGCGCCGGCAAGTTCGACATTACCTCGGGCGTCCTGCGCGAGGTCTGGACGTTCGACGGCAGCGACCGGGTTCCCGAGCCGGGGGCCGTCGCGGCCGTCCTGGAGAAGGTGGGTTGGGAGCGGGTCCGCTGGGCCGACCCCTGGCTCACGCTGGCCACCGGCATGGAGATCGACCTCGGGGGCATCGGCAAGGAATACGCCGTGGATCGCTGCATCGGCGTACTCCGCTCGGCCTGCGCGGCACCGGGACTGATTAATTGCGGCGGCGACCTCGCGGTCACGGGACCGCCGGGCCGGCGACCGGCATGGCGCGTCGCGGTGGAGGGGCCGCGGCCCGAATCCCCCGAGCGGTTGATCGATCTGCGCCAGGGCGGCATTGCCACGAGCGGGGACGCCCGTCGATTCCTCGAGAAGGACGGCGTTCGCTACAGCCATATCCTCGATCCGGGCACCGGCTGGCCGGTGGCGGGGGCACCGGCATCGGTTACCGTGGCTGCCGACACCTGCACACAGGCCGGCATGCTCAGCACCCTCGCGATCCTCCAGGGCGATGACGCCGAGCACTTCCTCGAGCAGCAATCGGTACGCTACTGGTGCAGACGATAATAAGACAACACATTAAGTAAACATTATAAAATATTGTTTATATAAGTTTTTTCACCAGTTGTTGCCATTTCCGCCCGAACCCACTATGGTCACCCAGGCACACGGTGGGGGTTTCATATTGAGAACTTGGTCCTTTTCCGGGGCGCCAATCCCGAACATCATTGAACGATGTTTGTAGAGCTCCCCAGCGAGTTGATCCTTTATTCGGCCGGCGCCTTCCTGCTGGGCTGGCTGCTGTCGGCGATCGCGGCGCGGCTCGGGGCCCGGCGCAGGGCGCACCAGCGCGACCCGCGCGACGACCGTATTCGTGAACTGGAGGCCGAACTGCGCATCGCGCTCGGCAACTCCGAACGGTCTCACAACGAAATCGAGCGCCTCGGGGAGGAGCTCAAGCAAACCACGGTCGGCCTCGAGCGCCGCGATTCGGTGATTACCGAGCAGCAGGAAAAGCTGGCCCGGGTCCAGTCCGATCTCAAGGAGTCCGTGCTCAAGACCCGCGAACTGCGCGCGGAGCTGGCCGAGCGGGCGACCGAGAACGTCCATGCCGAGGCGAAAATCCGCGAAGTCGAGACCGAGCTGTCGGTGGCCCAGGCATCGACCGACATGATTGCGACCGGGATCCTCGATTATTCACTCGCCCCCGACAAGGATGACGGCGAGTCGGCCAACGAGGACGGCTCCGTCGACGTGAGCAGCGCGGCGACCTGACGCCGTGCGCTTTCTGCTCGCGCTGTGCGCTGTAGCCGGCAGCGTGTCCTGCAGCCAGTGGGATCTCGGCGTCGAAATTCCCTTTGTAGCGACCTGGCAAGGCCGGGCCCTGAGCTGTGACAGCGACGGGATTGCGCTGACCGACCTGCGTTTCTACGTCAGCGACCCGCAACTGATCGACGAACAGGGCCGCGCGCATGACCTGCGCTTCGCCACGGAGTTCGCGTGGCAGAACGATGCCGTCGCGTTCATCGACCTGGAGCAGGGCAGCGGATCCTGCAGCGAGGGCACCGGCCAGGTATTCGACCGCCTGATCGGCGTGGCGCGTGCCGGCGACTACCGGGGCCTGCGGTTCACGGTGGGGGTCCCGTTCCGGCTCAATCACGAAGACCCGTCACTGGCGGGGCCGCCGCTCGACGAGCCCGACATGTACTGGCCGCGGCGCGCGGGCTACCGGTTCCTGCGCGCCGGCGTCCGCACCCGGGACGACGGGTTCCGGCTGCATGGCGGCAGCACGGGCTGCGAGGGCACGATCGGCTACATGAGCGGCTGCCGGTTTCCCAACAGGATCGAGGTGTTCCTGCCGGATTTCGTACCCGGCACGCATGCCGTCGCCATCGACCTCGGCGCGCTCCTGGACGGCACGGATCTCGCCGACGGCCTGTCGACGGCCTGTTCGTCGGGTCCGCTCGAATCGTCCTGCGCCGCCCCGTACGCGGCCCTCGGCATCGATTTCTCGACGGGCCGGTCCAACGGGCCGCAACGGGTCTTTGCCACCCGCTAACGAGCGGGTGCTAGCCGGTGCGCGCGGCGATCTCGAAGCGCGTCCGCCGCCAGGCGACGAACAGCGCGATGAACCAGAGCTGCATCAGCAGGGATACGATCCACTCGATGCGATTCTCGACGCTGTTGAGGTCGTCGATCAGCGCTTTCTGCACGAAATTGTAGATACCGAGAACGAAGGGCATGAGGAGCAGCCACCCCATCAGCGTGCGCAGGCGTGACTCCCCGAGCGACGCGGTAACGGCGATCTGGGCGACGACGGTGCCGATGAAATACAGGTAGATGCCGTAGCGACGCATGATCTGGTAGAACGGATCGTTACTGGCAAGGTAGGACACGTAGATGATCAGCGCCAGCGCGCCGAGGAGGCCCGATACCAGGATCGTCGTCGCAGCGCGGACGTTCGGCCGCAACGCCTTGAGCCATAGCACGGTGAAATGCCAGGTGAGGGCCAGCAGCACGGCCTGGGGCAGCATGACGGCGCGAAACAGGCGGTCGCCGGGCGGGTAGCGCCCCGTCGAGCTGATCGACGTGCAGCCGTCGAGATAGGGGATGCACGAGGGCAGGGTGCCGTTATCGACGCCGAGCCAGTAGGCGAGATTGATGCCGATGATCGGCGCGAGCGCGGTCGCGAGTGGTAAGTTCCTGATAACCATCGCGAAAGCATACCCGATACATTTCTGCTATATCTAAGAAAAAACAACAAGGGGGTAGGGCAATGACCATCATCTCACTCTGGCTGCCGATCGTGGTATCGGCTGTCGTCGTCTTCATCGCGGGCTCGATCATCTGGATGGCGATGCCGTGGCACCGCAACGACTGGAGCAAGACCCCCGACGAGGAACGCGTGAGGGCTGCGCTCGCCAGCACCGACCCGGGGCACTACACGGTGCCCAATATTGCGGACCGCGAGCAATTCAAAGACCCCGACGTCAAGCAGAAGCTGATCGACGGGCCACAGGCTTATATCACCGTCATTCCCTCCGGCGAGCCGCAGATGGGCGGCAAGTTGCTGCTGATGCTTCTCTACAACCTGCTCGTCGCGGTTTTTTGCGCCTACGTCGTCAGCCGCAGCCTGTCAGCCGGTGCCGAGTACCTGGCCGTATTCCGGATTGCCGGAACGACCGCGTTTCTCGCGTACGGGATGGCGTACATCCAGGAAAGCATCTGGTTCGGCCGCAGCTGGTCGATGACCGCGAAGAATTTCCTCGATGCGTTGATCTACGCGGTCCTGACCGGCGGTATCTTCGGCTGGCTGACCTGACAGGGACTGCCGTCGCCACGGGCCCGGCTCAGACGGGCTCGAAGCGTGCCTGGAAGAAGCGCAGCATCTTCGGCTCGTAAGCGAACTTCAGTCCGCGTATGGCATCCGCCTGCGCTGCAATCTCGAGCACGGCCTCGGCCGTGACGTCCATGTGCGCCTGGGTGTAGACGCGCCGCGGAATCGTCAGGCGCACGAGCTCCAGCTTCGGCTTGTGGTTCTCGCCGGTCGCAGCATCGCGGCCGGCCGACACGATGCCGCGCTCCATCGAGCGTACCCCCGACTCGGTATAGAGCGCTGCGGCCAGCGCCTGGGCCGGAAACTGCTCCTGCGGAATATGCGGCAGGATCCGGTGCGCATCGAGAAACACCGCATGGCCGCCGATCGGCGTCACGATGGGAACGTCGTGGTCGAGCAGCTTGTTGCCGAGGTACTCGACCTGGCCGACGCGCGCGTGCATGTGGGCGTCGTCGACGCTTTCGGTGATGCCGATGGCGAGCGCCTCCATGTCGCGTCCCGCCATGCCGCCGTAGGTATGCAGGCCCTCGTAGACCACGACCAGCGCGCAGGCGCGTTCGTACAGGTCGGCATCGTTCATCGCGAGAAAGCCGCCGATATTGACCATGGCGTCTTTCTTGGACGACATCGTCGCGATGTCGGTCAGGTCGCAGATCTCGTAGACGATGTCCCGGACGGTCTTCGCCCCGTAACCGCTCTCGCGCTGCTGGATGAAATAGGCATTTTCGGCCACGCGCGTCATGTCGTGCACGAGCGTGATGCCGTGCCGGTCACACCAGGCCCGCAGCGCCTTCAGGTTGGCCAGCGAAATGGGCTGGCCGCCCGCCATGTTCACGCAGGTGGCGATGCACACGTAGGGAATGCGCTCGGCGCCGACCCGGTCGACCAGCGCATCGAGCTTGTCGAAATCCACGTTGCCCTTGAACGGGTGGGTCGACTCGGCGTCGTGCGCTTCGTCGATGATGACGTCGACGAAGGTGCCTCCGGCCAGTTCCTGGTGCAGGCGCGTGGTCGTGAAGTACATGTTGCCCGGGACGAAGTCGCCTTCCTTGATCAGCAGCTGGCTGAGGATGTTCTCGGCGCCGCGGCCCTGGTGGGTCGGCACCGTGTACTTGTACGAGTAGTACGCCTCGACCGTGTCGCGCAGGTGATAGAAGTTCGCGCTGCCGGCATAGGCCTCGTCGCCGCGCATCAGGCCGGCCCACTGCCGGTCGCTCATGGCGCCGCAGCCCGAATCCGTCAGCAGGTCGATGTACACGTCCTCGGAACGCAGCAGGAACGTGTTGTAGCCGGCCTCGCGAATGGCGTCCTCGCGCTGCTCGCGGGTCGTCATCTTCAGGAGCTCAACGGCCTTGATCTTGTAGGGCTCTGCCCAGGAGCGTTTCTGCATGGGTGCACCTCCACGAATAGTCCGCGTTAAGGAGGTCGCTCGTGGTGTCGATCGGGAGCCGAAAACACCACGAGGACTGTCGTGGCATTTCATCCCTCGCGCGCCGGTGCGCCCGAGTGGCCGTACGCTGCAGACGTTAGTCGATGCCCGGCACGGCGAACATAAGTATTACTACGATTGCCCAAATTCTTGAACGGGATCGGGTTTCGGGGGTCAGTAATTGCTATTATCGGGGGTCTGTGGGCGTCAGGGCGCGCCTTGGGAACAAGCGAGATCATGGCAACAGGCACTCACAAGCGGCGTGCAACAACGGTCACCGGCAAGGTGATCGGCCTGTTCGCGACCGTGTGGGTCAGCCTGGCGCTGCAGCCCTGCGCCGTGGCCGCGGCAGCGGAGCACGACTGCCCGCATTGCCCGACGGAGATCGAGGCGATGGGGGAGACCGCCCACCGCCATCACGGCTCGGGCGAGGGCGCCTCGACCGCAGCCGGTGACTGCGCCTCGATGCAGGCCGATTGCTGCGATCTTGGCGAGCGTATCGTCAGCGTGCGGCTGGCCGATAGCGATCTGGACGACCCGCCCGCAGCGCTGCCACCGACCGTGCCGGGTTCCGATGGCGACGTCACGCCTCGCCGGGACGGCAGTAAAGCCACCGGACCGCCGCGACCATCCTGGGGACGCGTCCCGCTTCACGTTCTGAACTGCGTCTATCTGAAATAAGCCCCTGCGTGCAGACCGCCTGATTCACCCGGTTTTCACGTAGGAGCTTTCTCATGTTTCATTTTTTCGGGCATTGCCCCGAGACCTCTCGATCGATTCGTTACCGGATCGCAACGGCCCTGCAGGCGCTGGCAATGATGACCTTGCTGGCGAGCGTTGCAGAGGCGCGCCCGGACACGCCGCTGACGCTGGCGGAGGCCGAAGACCTCGCGCTGGCGGCGGAGCCCGGCCGGCTGGCGCTCGAGGCCCGCGCCGCGGCGCTCGAGGAGCGGGCCGTCGTCGCCGCGGCCTTACCCGACCCCATGCTGCGCGTCGGCCTCAACAATTTTCCCATCGAAGCGGGCGGCTTCTCGACCGAGGCCATGACGCAGATCACGGTCGGTTACCGGCAGGCGTTCCCGGCCGGCAAGACGCGCGCGCTGGGCCACGACAGGTTCGGGTTGCTCGCCGACGAGATGAGCGAGAGTGCCGCGGCGCGCGCGCGCAGCGTGCGGACCGCAACCCGGAGCGCGTGGCTCGAGCTGTATTTTCTGCAGCGCTCGGCTGCGCTGATCGGGGAATCGCGGCCGTTCTTTGCCGACCTCGCCGAGATCACGCGCTCGATGTACTCGGTCGGTCGCAAGACCCAGCAGGACGTGCTGCGGGCCGAGCTCGAACTCAGCCGCCTCGACGACCGGCTGATCGACATCGAGCGGCGCCGGGCTCGCACCGAGTCGTCGCTGGCCGAATGGATCGGCGAGGCTGCACGGCGGCCCGTGGCGTCGAATTTCCCCGGTTGGGATTCGGTGCCGCCGCAAGCGGCACTGCAGCAGGGGCTGATGCAGCACCCGGCACTGCGGGCCGCGAAAGCGCAGGTCGAGGCGAGCGCTGCCGGGGTCAGGATCGCCGATGAACGCTCCAAGCCGGAGTGGGCGCTCGACGTCGGCTATGGCTACCGGGAGGGCAGGCTGGCAAACGGTGAGCCCCGCTCGGACTTCGTGACGATCGGCGTCACGGTCGGCTTGCCGTTCTTTCGCAGTCGATCCGTGGACGCGAGCCTGACGGCGGCGCTGCACGAGCGCAGTGCCGCGCGGGCCGCACGGCTGCAGCTCGAACGCGAGCTCATGCGCCAGCTCGACACGGCATACGCGGAGTGGCACGAGCTGACACGCCGCCTCGAGCTGTACGACTCGCGCATCCTGAACCAGGCGCGTGACCAGGCCGAGGCCGCAATGCTGGCTTACCAGAGCGATGCCGGCGACTTTGCCGACGTCATGCGCGCCTACATCAGCCATCTCAACACCCGCATCGAACACATTCGTCTGCAGGTAGACCGGGCGCAGGCCTACGCCGTGCTCGCCAACCTCGGAGGACTCGCACCATGAACAGGACCCTTGCCATCGCGGCCGCCGTTGCCGCGGCTCTCGTCGTTGCCTTTCTTGCCGGCCGGAACTTCCCGGGCAGCCACGGAGAACCCGCGGCAGACGGCAGCACGGCCGATCGCGAAGTACTCTACTGGGTTGCACCGATGGACCCGAACTTCCGCCGGGACGAGCCCGGCAAGTCGCCGATGGGCATGGACCTCGTGCCGGTCTACGCCGACGAAGTCGACAGCCAGCCCGGTGTCGTCAGGATCGACCCGACCGTGATCAACAATCTCGGCGTGCGGACCGCGATCGCCGAGAAGAGCGTCCTGATGCGGCGCATCGAGACGGTGGGCTACGTCACCTACGACGAACAAACCGTGCAGCATGTGCACACCCGCGTCGAGGGCTGGATCGAACGGCTGCTGCCCACGGCGACCGGTGATGCGGTCGAGAAAGGCCAGCTGCTGTTCGAGCTGTATTCGCCGACGCTCGTCAATGCGCAGGAGGAATTCCTGACCGCCCTGCGCAGCGGCAACACGCTTCTTTTGAAGGCCTCGCGTGAGCGGCTCGCGGCGCTCGGCGTAGGACCCGCCGAGATTGCCCGGCTGGAGAAAGAACGGACCGCCAGCCAGCGCGTGCGCGTGTACGCCGAGTCCGACGGCGTGATTGCGTACCTGGGGGTTCGCGAAGGTATCTTCGTCACGCCCGCGACCGAGATCATGTCGGTGGCCAGGCTCGACCGCGTCTGGGTCATCGCGGAAGTTTTCGAACGACAGGCCGCCTGGGTCAGGCCTGGCCAACAGGCCGTCGTCGAACTCGACTACCTGCCGGGCAGGACGTTCACGGGAACCGTCGACTACGTGTACCCCGAGCTCGACCCCAAAACGCGAACGCTGAAGGTGCGGCTGCGTTTCGACAACGCGGGCGAGCTGCTGCGGCCGAACATGTTCTCGCGCGTCACCATCGAGGCAGAGGGCTTCGGCAGCGTCGTCAACGTGCCGAAAGAGGCGGTCATTCGCGGCGGCCGCATGGATCGCGTGGTGGTTGCGTTGGGCGATGGCCGTTTCCGGGCGCGGCCCGTGCGCCTGGGAATCGAATCCGGGGATCGCATCGCGATTCGTAGCGGTCTCGAGGCCGGCGAGACGATCGTCGTCTCGGGCCAGTTCCTGCTCGATTCGGAATCGAATATCGAGAGTGCCCTGGCGCGCATGCACGGCGGTGAGGACGGGTCATGATCGCCGGGCTGATCCGCTGGTCGATCCGGAATCGTTTCCTGGTCCTGTTGCTGACCACGCTGGTCACCGCGTGGGGCATCTACTCGCTGCGCCAGACGCCGGTCGACGCGCTTCCCGACCTGTCTGACGTGCAGGTCATCATCAAGACCTCGTTCCCGGGCCAGGCGCCGCAGGTCGTGGAAGACCAGGTCACGTATCCGCTGACCACCGCGATGCTGTCGGTGCCCAAGGCCGTGACCGTGCGCGGGTATTCGTTTTTCGGCGATTCCTACGTGTACGTCATCTTCGAGGATGGCACCGATCTTTACTGGGCTCGGTCGCGCGTCCTCGAGTACCTGAGCCAGGCGACCGGCAAGCTGCCGGACAACGCGCGGCCCGCGCTCGGGCCGGATGCCACCGGCGTCGGCTGGGTGTTCGAGTACGCGCTGGTCGATCGCACCGGGCAGCACGACCTGGCTCAATTGCGGAGCCTGCAGGACTGGTTCCTCAAGTACGAGTTGCAGACCGTCCCCGGCGTGGCCGAGGTGGCGACGATCGGTGGCATGGTGCGCCAGTACCAGGTCGTCGTGGATCCCGACAAGCTGCGGGCCTTCGGTATCCCGCTGGCGCGGATCAAGTCCGCGATCCGGTCGGGCAACCAGGAAACCGGCGGCTCGGTCATCGAGATGGGCGAAGCCGAGTACATGGTCCGGGCGACGGGCTACATCCAGGGCATCGAGGACCTCGCCAACATCCCGCTGGGCATGAACGCGCAGGGGACGCCGCTGCTGCTGTCTAACGTGGCCGAGATCCGGATCGGGCCGCAGATGCGCCGCGGCATCGCCGACCTCGACGGCGAGGGCGAAGTCGTAGGCGGCGTCGTCATCATGCGCTGGGGCGAAAACGCCCTCGCCACGATCGACGGCGTCAAGCAACGTCTCGCGGAACTGGCGAGCGGCCTGCCGGATGGCGTTGAAGTCGTTCCGACCTACGACCGATCCGACCTCATTCACCGCGCGGTGGACACGCTGCAGCGCAAACTGATCGAGGAGTTCCTCGTCGTCGCGCTGGTGTGCGCCGTGTTCCTGTTTCACCTGCGTTCGTCGATGGTGGTCATTCTCAGCCTGCCGGTGGGCATCCTGGCGGCCTTCATCGTGATGAAGATGCAGGGCATCAACGCCAACATCATGTCGCTCGGCGGCATCGCGATTGCCATCGGGGCCATGGTTGACGGCGCGATCGTCATGATCGAGAACGTCCACAAACACATCGAGAAGGAGCCCCTCACCGAGGAGAACCGCTGGCGCATCGTGAGCGAGGCCGCGACCGAGGTCGGCCCGCCGCTGTTCTTCTCGCTGCTCATCATCACGCTGAGTTTCCTGCCCGTGTTCACGCTCGAGGCACAGGAAGGGCGGCTGTTCGCGCCGCTGGCTTTCACCAAGACCTACGCCATGGCCGCGGCGGCAGGGCTCTCGATCACGCTGGTGCCGGTCCTGATGGGCTACTTCATTCGCGGCCGCGTCACGCCCGAGGACCGCAACCCGATCAACCGCGTGCTGATCGCGGCGTACCGGCCGGTGATCAACGCGGTGCTGCGTTTTCCGCGCGGCACCCTGGTGCTCGCAGCGCTGGTCCTGGTCGTCGGGCTATGGCCGGCCACGCGGCTCGGCTCCGAGTTCATGCCGCCGCTCGACGAGGGCGATCTCATGTACATGCCGACCACTTACCCCGGCGTCTCCGTCGACAAGGCCCGGGAGATGCTGCAGCACACGGACCGCCTGATCCGCCAGGTGCCCGAAGTCAAACAGGTATTCGGCAAGATCGGCCGCGCAGAGACCGCGACCGACCCGGCGCCGCTGACCATGATCGAAACCGTGATCCAGCTGCATCCGCGCGACCAGTGGCGCGCTGGAATGACGCCCGAGGATTTGCGTGCCGAACTCGATCGCGTGGTGCAGTACCCGGGCCTGACCAACGCCTGGGTCATGCCGATCAAGACGCGCATCGACATGCTGGCGACCGGCATCAAGACGCCGGTCGGCATCAAGGTGGCCGGACCGGATCTCGAGGTCATCGAGCGGATCGGGCAGGACCTGGAGCGCGTGCTGGCCGACGTCGAGGGCACGGCATCGGTGTACTCCGAGCGAGTCGCCGGGGGGCGCTACGTGGATGTCGATATCGATCGCGCGCGCGCCTCGCGCTACGGCCTCAACATCTCGGACGTCCAGGAAATCGTGATGTCCGCAGTTGGCGGAATGAACGTGACGCAAACGGTCGAAGGCCTCGAACGCTACCCCGTAAACCTGCGTTACCCCCAGCGCGTGCGGGACTCGGTGCAGCAGTTGCGGCTGCTGCCCATCGTCACGCCTTCCGGGGCACGCATCGCGCTCGCGGACGTGGCCGATGTCGCGGTCGTCGACGGACCGCCCGTCATCAAGAGCGAGAACGCCAGGCTGAACGGCTGGAGCTACGTCGACATCAAGGGCCGGGATCTCGGCTCCTACGTTGCCGAAGCCCAGCGTGTTGTTGCCGAATCCGTGGAGCTGCCGGCCGGGTATTCGCTCGCCTGGTCGGGCCAGTACGAGTACATGGTGCGGGCCAAGGAACGGCTGTCGGTCGTCGGACCCCTGACCCTCGCGATTATCGTGCTGCTCCTGTACCTCAACTTCCGGCGCTTCGCGGAGGTGGCCATCATCATCGGTACCCTGCCGATGGCGCTGATCGGCGGGCTCTGGCTGCTGTACTGGCTGGGTTACGACCTGTCCGTCGCGGTCGGCGTCGGGTTCATCGCGTTGGCCGGTGTCGCGGTCGAAATCGGGGTCGTGATGCTCGTGTACCTCAACCAGGCCATGCAGCGGCACAAGGGCAGGGCGGCGGCCGAGGGACGCGCCCTGACCCTCGATGACGTGCGCCAGGCCGTTATCGACGGCGCGGTGCTGCGCGTGCGGCCCATCATGATGACGGTCGCGGCGATCATTGCCGGCCTGCTGCCCATCATGCTCGGCGGCGGCACGGGCTCGGAGGTAATGCGGCGGATCGCTGCGCCCATGGTGGGCGGCATGGTGAGCGCCACGGTGCTCACGCTGATCGTGATACCCGCGTTGTTCCTGCTGTGGCGGGCGCGAGCGGCCAGGCCCGGATGATCGGGGTGCTGACCACTTACTTGTAATTGTCCCAGATGAGACTATAATTAGTCCCAGATGGAACACCGAGGAGCCAGGATGTCTCAAGTCGCGCCAAAGTCAGAAGCGAGCCGCATCGCCCAGTTCATGGGCCTGAGGAAGTGGCAGGACATGAACGACCTGAAGCTCGTTCGCAAGGTGGAGTCGGGTCTGCCGGTTTCGGCGGTACGCAGGATCGTCCACAGGATCGACCCCAACGAGATGAGCGTCAGTGTTTATGACGTGATCCCGAAGACCACCTATTACCGGATCAAGGACAAGAAGAAACCGCTCAGCCGGGATCAAAGCGAGAAGGTTTTCGCGTTGTCCAAGGTGTTCTCCGAGACGCTCAGGCATTACCACGACGACCGGGAATCGGCATCGATGTTCCTGATGCGCGATCACCCGTTGCTTGGCGGGCGCTCACCCCTCAGTGTTGCCCGTGAGTCCACGGCGGGTGCCGACCTCGTACTCAAGCTGCTCGACCGGGCCGAGGCAAGCGTTGCCGTGTAATGGCTGTACGCACGCTGTCAGAGCCACGGGTCGTGTGGCGCATCGGGGACCCCGATGGGCGATTCCCGATCTACAGCGAGGAGGGCGCCAGGCGCCACGAGGGCCGCTGGCACGCGAAAGGCCAGGACGTCATCTACACCAGCGAGCATTACGGCACCGCGATGCTCGAAAAGCTCGTGCACTACAACGGCATTCTCCCGCCGAACCAGCACTTCATCGAGATCCGGATCCCGGCCGGGACAAGCTACGAAGTCGTCACCAAGGACTCGCTCGATGGCTGGGACCGGCCGGATGGCTCCGAATCCCGCGAATTCGGCCGGAAGTGGATCGACGAGAAGCGCAGCGCCATCCTGATCGTGCCGAGCGTCGTTTCTCGTGAAGAGCACAA